>CADALE010000020.1 GCA_902788705.1 uncultured Coriobacteriaceae bacterium
CGAGGCCCTCCACCTGGTTGAACTGCGGCAGGTGGTTGGCGTCGGCCGTGTCGGGACGGAACACCGTGCCCGGGCAGATCATGTAGATGGGCGGCTTGTGCTGCTCCATGTAGTGCACCTGCATGCCCGAGGTCTGGGTGCGCAGCAGCACGTCGGAGTCGCCCAGCACGAGCGGCTCCTTGCCCTCGGGGGCGTTGTCCACCACGTAGAACGAGTCGCGCGCCGAGCGGCTGGGATGGTCGGCCGGGGCGTTCAGGGCCGTGAAGTTGTACCAGGTGGTCTCCACGTAGGGGCCGTCGGCCACGATGTAGCCCAAGCCGCAGAAGATGTCCTCGATCTCCTCGCGAATCTGGGTGATGAGGTGCTGCGTGCCCTGGGAGAGATGACGCCCGGGCAGCGTGACGTCGGCCGCCTCGGCGGCCATCTTGCGCTCAAGCAGCTCGCGACCAAGCTCGGTCTGGCGCTGCTTGATGGCGGCCTCGACGTTGGCGCGGATCGTGTTGGCCAGCTGACCCATCGCCGGGCGCTCCTCGGGGGAAAGCTTGCCCATCATGCGCATGATCGCGGTAAGCGAGCCCTTCTTGCCCGTCACGCTCACGCGCAGCTTCTCGAGCGCCTCCATGCTGGTGGCGGCCGCCACCCCTTCGGCTACCTGTGCCTCAATGGCCTTGAGGTCGTCGGACATTGCCATCGTACGTTCTCCCTTCACACAAAAAACCGCCCTCGAGCCTGCATGCCCAAGGACGGATGTCTCCGCGGTACCACCTTGATTGCCGTGCGCGTTGTCTCTCGCGAGCGACCACTCTAGGGCCTTCCAACCCCTTGCCCCGTGCCGTGGGGCTAACGGCTTCCCTACTGAGGCAAGGCCCGTTCAGGTCGCGGCTGGTGGAGTGAACTCCTGGCCTCTGGGTTCGTGGGCACCTCTCAACCGGTGGGCGCCCTCTCTGTCCGACCCCAACGCGAGTCCAGAACCTCTCCGTCATCGCCTGAAGGCACATAGTAGCACTGTTAGGGGGCTGGTACGTCGTGAATTGCGCGTTACTCAGGTTCTTCTAAGCACGTTATCTGCGCCAGGAGGCGCCATTTTGCGGAAAAGCATCTGACCCGTGTACAAAAAGCCGAGCCAATGCAGGAAAGCTCGTGCCCGCACTCATTCACACAACCCTTCCATCAGGGTTTTTTCTAATTAGGTGGGAACGGGGTGGACATTCATGGCTCCATTCGACGCTGCTTACCATGAAACGCAGAGCAGGCCCTCGAAGAATCCGCAGGTAGAATTAGTAATCAATAATTTAAGCAAATTTTTGGGGATGCACTGGCTCGGCTTTTTGTACACCCCCCCTGCAAGGCAAGGCCAAGGCCCGGTGTGGCACGTCACCCGAGGCCCAAACAGCCCATTACAGGCGCGCGATGGGCCACCGAGCTGATCCATCCGAGGGGCGGCCAAGGAGGGCAGACCGACCCCCCCTACCGAAGCTGCACGTCTGTAAACCCAGCCTCGCGGGCCAATGCCTCAAGCTGGGCCATGCGCTCGTCCGTAGGCGAGGCTGCTTGGGCAAGCTGGCCCACCACGCCAAAGCGCCGGAACTTGATGAGCTTGAGCGTCGTTTTACCCGTGCGCTCGCCCAGCACCCCGGCGATGCCCGCGATGGTTGCCTCGGGGTCGTTCCAACCTGGCACCACCACGATGCGTAGCTCCTGGATCTTGTCGTGCTCGGCAAGATAGGCGAGGTTGGCCTGCACAACCTTGGCGCCGTCGGCCGAGCTGGTAAGCCGGCGGAACGTATCGCCGTCCCACGCCTTCACGTCAAGCATCACGCCATCGCACACGTCCAGCAGGTCGGCGTGCCGCGAAAAGTCGACGCACCCGTTTGAGTCGATGAGCGTGCCCAGGCCCACCTCGCGGCACAGGCCAAAAAGCTCGCCCATCCACTCCGGATGCAGCATGCACTCCCCACCCGAAACGGTAATGCCTCGAATGAAGGGCTGGTAGGAGTGCACGACGTCAAACACCTCGCACGGCGTCATGTATCGCACCTTGGGGCTTGCACGATGCGGGCAAACGTGGATGCACGTGTCGCACTGCACGCAGCGCCCCTCGTCCCAGACCACGCGGCCACCCTCCAGGGCCAGCGCGCCGGCCTGGCATTGCGCCACGCAGGTGCCGCATGCCACGCACATCTGCTGCGTCTCGGGGTTGTGGCAGTACGCACAGGCGATGTTGCACCCTTGCAGGAAGATGGAGCAGCGCGACCCTGGCCCATCTACCAGCGAGAACGGGATGATCTTGTTGACTGGTGCCCGCATGCCCATGCTATCCTAGGCGCACCTTGCGGTCGGCAAGCGCGTTGGCACGCCAGTTGCCCTCGCCGTCGTGGCTCGTGTCGGCCAACACCGCCTCGCCGCGCGCAAACTTCTCCATCTCGGAGCGCTTCACCAAAAAGCCGGTGATGCGCACGAGGTCGGAGTCGCTGGGATAGAACGAGAGGTACTTGTCGTCCACGGCGAAGGCGCCCTTCACCACGTCAAGCAGGGCGTCCACGTTCTGGGCCGCCGTAGGCTCAACCGGGAAGATGTCGCTCACGCCCGCCGTGAAGAAGCGGTGCATGCGCGCGCAGTGACGGATGTGGTCAAAGAACACCTCGGGCTCGCTGCCCACGCGGATGCGCACGCCCGGCGTCGAGCTGGTCTGATCGCCAAAGCCTGCCTGCGCGTGCATCATGTAGCGGCCGCCGCCCACCTCGGAGTACGGGGCGTCCCACGCCAGCACCTGGTCGGTCATCTTGGTCATGATGAGGTCAGCGAGGTCGTTGGCCTCGGGGTCGGTGCCGTACACGTGGCCCGGACCCATCAGCTTCTCGATGCACTCGTGCATGCCGATCATGCCAAACATGCCGCAGAAGCGCTCGCGCTCGATGAGCCCCTCGCGCACCAGGAACGAGGTCTGGAAGAAGTTGGACTCCTCCACCAGGAACTTGATGCGCGCGTCCATGTACTCGAGGAGGGCGCCCACGGCATTGGGCAGCAGCTCGTTCAGGAAGTGCTCGGTGGACGTGGCCAGGTCGGCCAGCTGCGAGAGCTTCACGCGGTCAAGGCAGTAGGCGCCACCGCGAATGGGCAGCACGTTGTAGCAGCTCACCACCGTGTAGCCGTCCTTGGGGCCGTTCGTCGCCAGTGGGTAGGTGCCGCGCAGCATGCGGTCGTTGGCGTAGGCAGGGTTGGCGCAGGCCATCGAGGTCTGGAGGGCCAGGCGCGCGAAGTCGTCGGGCGTGACCTCGGGGTCGTACTTGAGCGTGAAGTTGGGCACGGCGTTCTGCACCTCGGCGTCGGCCTGCAGCAGCAGCCTGCCGGCGCGGGTATCCTCAGGGCCAAGGTTGGCATGGCAGTAGCCCGATGCCACCGTGCGGTCGATGTAGTTCAGGAAGCGCTTGAAGCGCGGCAGGATCTCGTCGTCGCTAAGGTCACCCAAAAACGGGTCGAACACGCGGTCAAGCTGGCCCACATACACCGGGCGCCCCGTGACGCTGGGCACGTTTTGGTAGAGGATCTGCAAGTTCATGAGCAGGTCGTCAAGGTTGTCCGGCGCATCGAGGCGCAGGAAGTCGCTGCCCTGGCGGGCGAAGCGCTCCATGTCGCAGCAGATGTAGCGCGGGCGGTACGGGGCGTTGCCCTCGTGCATGTCGCAGATGGCGTCGCGCTCGAAGAACCAGTCGTACTCGGGCGTGGTGGGAATGGGATGCTCGGCATTCTCGGCCGCCTGGGCCAGATGGATGAGCTTCTGCCCATAGGTGAGGTTGCTTGCGGTAATGATGTCCATGAACTCACTCATGCGTGCCCCCGTCTTCGGTGCCTGGCCTGCCTTCTCTAGCCCATCATAGACCCTCGCGAGGTAAGAGGCGTCGGGAACGTGGCGGGTGTGCGGCACTTCCGACATCTGGAGCGGCCGGGATGTCGGAACCGCGGCTAGCGTGCAGCACTTACGACACGCAGGGGGCTCAATCTGTCGGAACAGCGGAAAGTGTGCGGCACTTACGACATGCGGGGGGCTCAATCTGTCGGAACCGTGGCGGGTGTGCGGCACTTCCGACATCTGGAGCGGCCGGGATGTCGGAACCGTGGCGGGTGCGCGGCACTTCCGACAACGTGTCAGTAAGGACAATTCAGCAAAGCGGGAGCGAGACCGCTACCGAGACCCCTCGGTCTCCTGCCCCTCCGCGCCCGAGTCGTACTCCACCCCGATGCACAGGTCAGAGAGCGAGACGCCCAGGCCCTGCGAGATCTTGATGAGGTTGTCGACGGTTGGGTTGCGGCGACCCTTCTCGATGCCAATCAGGTAGGTGCGGTCGATGGGCACGATCTGGGCAAACTTGTACTGGGACCACCCCTGCGCCTCGCGCAGGTCGTGAATCCGCCGACCAAGGTTGGCCCGCACTCGCCGTATGTCGTCCCTCCTGACCATGAGGCCAGCGTATGGGTTGCGCTCGGTCAACCAGTAGACTATGAGCAACCACTGAGGATTATCGATATCTTATTCACACAACTTAACCAGACCTATTTGCCCCAGCCACTTGTTAATGGACATCTGCAGGTATTCTCTTTTCGAATATTTGCCTCGGTTCGATGCCTAGCAAAAGGCCTCCCGCCTGACACGGCGGAAGGCCTCGCTTTCGAGCTTTTGGGCTTTCGCGCGAACGGCGTCGCGGCTATGCGGCTGCGGCTACGCCCTCAGCGCGCACAGCTCCTTTGCGATCTCGGCACCCAGCGCCACGTTGTTGAACACCAGCTGGATGTTGCTATCGAGGCTGTCGTTGCCGGTGATCTCGGCGATGCGTGCCAGCAGGAAGGGCGTGGTCTCCTTGCCGTGGATGCCCTGCTCCGCGCACTCTGCAAGCGCCTGCGCAATCACGGCGTCGATGCGCTCCTTGTCCATGGAGTACTCCTCGGGAATGGGGTTGGCGATGAGCATCCCGCCCGGGAAGCCAAGCTCGCGCTGGGCCTTGACGATGGCCGCCAGCTCGGCCGGCGTGTCCACGCGATAGTCCACGCCAAAGCCCGAGCGCCGCGTGTAGAAGGCCGGCAGCTCGTCGGTGCCGTAGCCCAGCACGGGCACGCCCTTGGTCTCCAGGTACTCCAGCGTAAGGCCCAGGTCAAGGATGGACTTCGCGCCTGCGCACACCACGGCCACCGGCGTCATCGCCAGCTCCTCGAGGTCGGCCGAGATGTCCATCGTGGTCTCGGCGCCGCGGTGCACGCCGCCCACGCCGCCCGTCGCGAACACCTCGATTCCGGCAAGCGCGGCGATGATCATGGTAGAGGCCACGGTCGTGGCGCCATCCAGGCCGCGCGCCACCACAACGGGCAGGTCGCGTCGGCTGACCTTGATGACCTCGCGGCCCTTCCGCCCCAGGTAGTCAATCTCGTCGGGCGTCAGCCCTGCGCGCAGGCGACCGCCGATGACGGCCACGGTTGCCGGCACGGCGCCATGCTCGCGCACGATGCGCTCCACCGAAAGCGCCGTCTCCACGTTCTGCGGGTAGGGCATGCCATGGCTGATGATGGTGGACTCCAGCGCCACCACGGGTCGGTTCTGGGCAAGGGCCTCGGCCACCTCGGGCGCGACGTCAAGGTAGGTGTTCAGGTTCTGGGCACTCATGGCTGCTTCCTTTCGCATCGGTTGGCAAGAGAAGCATAGCACGGGGCAACCCTGGTCACGCCTTCACGACAACGGCCACCACGCCACGCGGCGCGCCGCTCACGCCCTTGCCATGCGCTCGCGAAGCAGCTCCTCGCTCATCTGGGGGCTTACCGCACGATCGCTCTCGACGGCCACCGACGAGGCCGCAAGCCCCGCCAGCCCCGCGTCCTCGAGGCAAAGTCCCTGCAGGTAGGCCCATACGATGCCCGCCATCATGGCGTCGCCGGCGCCGGTGGTGTTGACCACGCGCCCCGCCAGCCTTGGCAGGTATGCCAGCCGTCCGCGCTCCGCGCACAGCAGGCCATCCTCGCCAAGGGACACGAAGGCGCGACCAAGCCCCGCCTCGATCAGGGCCTGCGCTGAGCGCTCGGCTCCCCGCCCGTCCCTGCCGTCCACGCCCGCCAGCCCCTGCGCCTCGATCTGGTTGGGCTTCATCGTGTGCAGCCGACCCAGCACGCCGGCAAACCGCGGGGCCTTAGCGGTAGAGATGGGATCGGCAAACAGCGGCGCGTTCACCTCGTCGGCTATCCAGCGGATGGTCTGCTCGGGAAGGTTGGCATCCAGCAGGCACACGGCTGCCCCGCGCATGAGGTCAAGCCGCGAGGAGAGGCGCTGCGGCGTGAGCTCCTCGAGGATGGCCATGTCGTTGATGGCCACCCGCATCTCCCCGCGCTCGTCCGTCACATAGAGGTACGTGGACGTGGCGCCGCCCTCAACCACCACCGAGCCCTCGATGTCGATGCCCACCTCGCGGCAGCCCGCCATGAGGCCCGCCGCCGGCGCATCGGTGCCAAACGCCGTGACCAGGCGCACGTCCACGCCAAGAAGCGCCAGGTTGTGGGCGATGTTGCGCCCCACGCCGCCATGGCTCTGCCGCACGGTGCCCGGGTTGGAGTCGCGCGGCACGAGCGGCAGCGCCGGCCGGCCCGCGATGTCGACGTTGGCCCCGCCAACCACCACGACGTATGGACTGTCACCCATGAGGTCCCCGTTCGCCAGCCAAGCATGTCCCGTCTCCGCCCATCACGATATCATGTATCCAACCGTCGGCCAACACAACGAAGGCGAGGTACCATGGGCAGGCGCGTGTTCATCATTGTGCTGGACAGCTTTGGCATCGGCGAGATGCCCGACTCCGCGGCATGGGGCGACGAGGGCTCGAACACGCTGTGCGCGTGCGCCACCAGCCGCCACTTCGACATCCCCAACCTCACCCAGCTTGGCCTGCTCAACATCGACGGCGCGCTCGAGTCGCCCTACCAGCACCAGCTGGCGCCGGTCGAGCGGCCCACTGGCGCCTTCGCGCGCTGCCAGGAGGCCAGCCAAGGCAAGGACAGCACCGTGGGCCACTGGGAGATGGCGGGCGTCATCAGCCCCCGGCCGCTGCCCACCTACCCCGACGGCTTCCCTCCCGAGGTGATTGGGCCCTTCGAGCAGGCAACGGGCCGGCGCGTCATCTGCAACCTGCCCTACTCGGGCACCGACGTCATCCGCGACTACGGCCGCGAGCAGGTGGAGACCGGGGCGCTCATCGTGTACACATCGGCAGACAGCGTGTTCCAGATAGCCGCGCACGAAGACGTGGTGCCGCCGGAGCAGCTGTACGAGTACTGCCGCATAGCCCGATCGCAGCTTGTAGGCCCACACGCGGTTGGCCGCGTCATCGCGCGCCCCTTCGCGGGCGAGTGGCCCTACCGTCGCACCGAGCGCCGCCACGACTTCTCGCTGGAGCCCACCGGCACCACGATGCTGGACGTGCTGAAGGACGCGGGCCGTGACGTGCTGGCCGTGGGCAAGATCTTCGACCTCTTCGCAGGCCGCGGCACCACCGACCACGTGCTCACCGCCAACAACCCCGACGGCATCGAGAAGACCATCGCCTGGATGGACCGCGACTTCGACGGCCTGTGCTACACCAACCTCGTGGACACCGACATGATCTACGGCCACCGAAACGACGTGGACGGGTATGCGAAGGCAATCAGCTACTTCGACGCCAAGCTTCCCGAGATGCTGGCCAAGCTGTGCGACGAAGACCTGCTGATGATCACCGCCGACCACGGCTGCGACCCCGTCACCCCGTCCACCGACCACAGCCGCGAGTGCGTGCCGTGGCTGGTGGCGGGCAGGCGCGTGAGGCCCGGCGTCAACCTGGGCACCCTTCCCACCTACGCCGACATCGCCGCCACCGTGCTGGACTATCTCGGTGCGCCAGCGCTTGCCACGGGCACCTCGCGCCTTGGGAGCATCCTCGCATAGCCAAGCCAGAAGGACCGGGGCCGCGCCAGCGCAGGCACGTTCCGCGCCAGGGCAGGCCCCACGACATGCCGCCGACACCCTCGACGAAAGGAGCACCACCATGTCAACCCCGCACAACGCCGCCAACAAGGGCGACATCGCGCCCGTCGTCCTCATGCCGGGAGACCCCCTGCGCGCCAAGTACGTGGCCGAGCACTACCTCGAGGGCGTCACCTGCTTCAACCAGGTGCGCAACATGTTTGGCTACACGGGCACCTACAAGGGCCACGACGTCTCGGTGATGGGCAGCGGCATGGGCATGCCCTCCATCGCCATCTACAGCTACGAGCTGTACCACTTCTACGACGTGGACGCCATCATCCGCATCGGCAGCGCCGGTGGCCTCGCGCCGCAGGTGCACCTGCGCGACCTGGTGATAGGCCAGGGCGCCTGCACCGACTCCAACTTCGCGGCCCAGTACGGCCTTCCCGGCACCATCGCGCCCATCGCCGACTTCGGCCTGCTGCGCGCCGCCGTGGAGGCAGCCGAGAAGGTGGGTGTGCCCTACCACGTGGGCAACCTGCTCTCGTCTGACGTGTTCTACTGCAAGCGCAGCGCCAGCGAGGCCTGGGCGGGCATGGGGGTGCTGGCGGTCGAGATGGAGGCCGCGGCGCTGTACCTCAACGCCATCGCCGCAGGCAAGCGCGCGCTGGGCATCATGACGGTGTCCGACCTCGTGCTTGCCGACGGAAGCCTCTCGGCAGACGAGCGGCAGAACACCTTCACGCAGATGATGGAGGTTGCGCTGGAGACTGCAATATCCGCATAGTTTCCCAGCTCCCGCACATGCGATATGGGAGTAGAATTGCAAGCGGTGTGTTTTGGCAACCGGGCGAACGGTTCGTCCGGCTCTGGCCGTGGGCACGGTGCCCGGGGCCACGACTCGTAAGGGAGAGATGCACATGATCGACACCAAGATGACCCGCCGTGCCTTCGTCGGCACCATGGGCACCGCCGCAGCCCTCACCCTGGCTGCCTGCGGTGGCGGCTCCTCCAGCACCGACGACGGCGCTGCCGCCGACGGCGGCGAGGCCACTGCCGACGCCAACGTGAAGATCGAGATGGTCACCGACACCGGCGGCGTCAACGACCAGTCCTTCAACCAGCTCGCCTGGGCCGGCATGCAGCAGCTCAGCGCCGACAACGGCTGGGAGGTCTCCTACATCGAGTCCAAGCAGGACGCCGACTACATGACCAACCTCGACAAGGCCGTCGACGACGGCTCCGCCCTCGTGTGGGGCATCGGCTTCGCCATGGGCGAGGCCGTCAACACCGCCGCCGAGCAGAACCCCGACGTGCAGTTCGCCCTCATCGACGGCACCAACGACAACGGCTCCGCCAACCTCACCGGCGTGCTGTTCAAGGCCCAGGAGCCGTCGTTCGCCGTGGGCTACATCGCGGCCCGCATGTCCACCGCCGGCAAGGTCGGCTTCGTGGGCGGCATGACCTCCGAGACCATCCAGGCCTTCGAGTACGGCTTCTACGCCGGCATCGAGTACGCCAACAAGGAGCAGGGCACCGCGGTTACCTACGTCGGCCAGTACGCAGAGAGCTTCGGCGACGCCGCCAAGGGCAAGTCCATCGCCCAGAAGATGATCGCTGACGGCTGCGACGTCCTGTACCACGCCGCCGGCGGCACCGGCGTCGGCATGCTCGAGGCCTGCAACGAGGCTGGCGTCTGGAGCATCGGCGTCGACCAGGACCAGGCCGTCCTGTTCCCCGAGTACGAGACCATCATCACCTCCGCCCTCAAGAAGGTCGACGAGGCCGTGGTCAACGTCTCCAACGGTATCATCGACGGCAGCATCGCCGGTGGCGACAACATCGTCCTGGGCGCTGCTGAGGACGCCGTGGGCATCGCCCCCACGCACGACCTGCTGCCCGACGACATCTACCAGGCTGCCCTCGACGTGCTTGACAAGATCAAGAGCGGCGAGATCGTCGTCCCCGAGACCAAGGACGCCCTCGACGCGTTCGTGGCTGCCCTCTAAGGCCATCGCGCACAACCAAACGTGCTGGGGCGCCCTCCGGGGCGCCCCTTTTCATGCCGGACAGCGGGGGCCGGCCCGTCCCCAGTGTCCGGCCCCCGCGACTCGTCCTAGCCCCCTTTTCCATCCGGAAAAATGGACCTTCCCACATCGCCTTTGGTGCCTTCCTCAACTATCATGAAAGCCGTCTATGCAACCAAGGGAGGTGGCACGTGGAAGCAAGTCCCGACTATGCGGTGCAGATGCACGGCATCCTCAAGACCTTCGGCTCCTTCACGGCCCTCGACCGCGTGGACCTGGACGTGCGCAAGCAGACGGTCCACGCAATCCTGGGCGAGAACGGAGCCGGCAAGACCACGCTCATGAACATCCTCTACGGCCTGTACCAGGCCGACGAGGGCGAGATCTTCATGAGCGGCAACAAGGTGAGCATCACCAGCCCCACCGAGGCCATCAAGCATGGCATTGGCATGGTGCACCAGCACTTCATGCTGGTGGAGAACTTCACCGTCACCGAAAACATCATCCTGGGCGACGAGGTGTGCGGGGCGGCAGGCGTGCTGGACATGGCCAAGGCGCGCAAGGAGGTCATGGCGCTCGTCAACGAGTATGGCTTCGACGTCGACCCCGATGCCAAGATCGAGGACATCACGGTGGGTATGCAGCAGCGCGTCGAGATCCTCAAGGCGCTCTACCGCGGCGCCGAGGTGCTCATCCTCGACGAGCCCACGGCCGTCCTCACCCCGCAGGAGATCGAGAAGCTCATCGAGATCATGCACGACCTCATCGCCAAGGGCAAGACGATCATCATCATCACGCACAAGCTCAAGGAGATCATGCAGTCGGCCGACGAGTGCTCGATCATCCGCCGCGGCGTGTACATGGGCACGGTGGACGTCAAGAACACCAGCGAGACCGAGCTGGCCTCCAAGATGGTAGGCCGCAACGTCAACCTGACCGTGGAGAAGACCCCCGCCACGCCCGGCGATGTGGTGCTTTCGGTACGCGGCCTCACCGTGAAGGACGAGCGCGGCATCGAGCAGGTGCGCAACCTCAGCCTTGACGTGCACGCCGGCGAGATCGTGGGCATCGCGGGCATCGACGGCAACGGCCAGCAGGAGCTGGTGGACGCCATCACCAACCTGGTGAAGGCCGAGAGCGGCACCATCACCATCAACGGCGAGCAGATCCAAAACACCACGCCGCGCAACACCTTCCTGCACTCCATCGCCACCATCCCCTCCGACCGCCATCGCTGGGGCCTCGTGCTGCCCTTCGCCGTGAGCGAGAACACGGTGCTTGAGCGCCACGCCGACGAGGAGTTTGGCGCCGGCCTCACGCTTGACTACGACAAGCTGCGCGCCTACACCACCAAGCTCATCGAGCAGTTCGACATCCGCCCGTCCGGCTGCGAGGACGAGCGCATGAGCGGGCTTTCCGGCGGCAACCAGCAGAAGGCCATCATCGCCCGCATGGTGTCGGCTGCCCCCAACATGCTCATCGCCTTCCAGCCCACGCGCGGCCTGGACGTGGGCGCCATCGAGTTCGTGCACAAGACCCTCATCGCCGAGCGCGACCGTGGCGCGGCCATCCTGCTTATCAGCTTCGAGCTTGACGAGGTCATGGACGTGTCCGACACCATCGCCGTCATCTACCACGGCCAGATCACGGGCACCTTCGCGCAGGGCACCGTCGACGAGAACCAACTCGGTCTTCTCATGGCAGGAGGTGAGGCAAAGTGAGCAAGCTGGAGCAGTTCCTCCGCAGCCGCTTCGCCGCGGCATTGGCAGCCGTCCTCGTGGGCTTCGCCGTCTCGGCCGTGGTCCTGGCGGCAGCGGGATTCAACCCCATCGCCTCGTTCGCGGCGCTCTTCAACGGCGCCTTCGGAAAGCCCAAGTACATCGCCAACGTCATCATCAAGGCTACGCCCATCCTGCTCACGGGCGTGTCGGTGTCGTTCGCGTTCAAGACGGGCCTCTTCAACATCGGCGCCGAGGGCCAGTACATCCTGGGCACGGTGCTGGCAACCATCGTGGGCGTCAAGCTCAACCTTCCCATGCCGCTGCAGGTGCCCATCGTGCTGCTGTCCGGCATCCTAGGCGGCGCCGCGCTGGGCGCCTTCGTGGGCTGGCTCAAGGCCCACTTCGGCATCCACGAGGTCATCACGTCCATCATGTGCAACTGGATCTCGTTCTACCTGTGCAACTACGTGGTCATGTCCGACACGTTCCACAAGCCCAACTCCACCAGCGCCCTGCCGGTCAGCCCGTCCAGCTACACCATGATTCTGGGCAACTGGAAGAAGTCCGAGGCCGGCACCGAGTTCCTCGCCGGCATCCCCTGGCTGAGGGAGATCCTCCTCAAGACCGACCTCAACTATGGCTTCATCATCGGCATCCTCGTGGCCATCCTCATCAGCTTCGTGCTCACTCGCACCAAGCTGGGCTACGAGCTGCGCGCCGTGGGCTTCAACCGCGACGCCGCCCGCTTCAGCGGCATCTCGGTCGAGAAGAACATCGTGCTGTCTATGCTCATCGCCGGCGGCATCTGCGGCCTGGCGGGCGCCCTCACCATCACGGGCATCTCGCCGCACACCATCACGCTGCTTGCCGCCATGGAAAGCTACGGCTTCAACGGCATGTCGGTGGCCTTCATCGCCGCCTGCTCGCCCATCGGCTGCATCCCGTCGTCCATCCTGTTCGCCTCGCTCATCTACGGCGGCATGACGGTGCAGCAGGTGATGGGCGCCCCGTCGGACATCATCAACATCATGATCGGCACCATCGTGTTCTTCACGGCACTTCCCGGCATCACGCCCCTACTGGCCAACATGGTCGCCCGCAGGCGCAAGGAGCGGGAGAACATCCGCGTGTCCAAGGACGGCACGCCACTGCCCGAGAAGGAGGTGTAGGGTCATGTTCGACAACCTGATTCTGCTCATCGGCATCACCCTCATGTACTCGACGCCGCTCGTGTTCGGCGCGCTTGGCGGCGTCATCTCGGAGCGCTCCGGCGTCACCAACATCGGCATCGAGGGCATGATGGTCATCGGCGCCATCTCCGCCGCCTCGGCCAGCTACTTCACCGGCAACCCCTGGATCGGCTTCCTGGCCGCTGGCATCTGCGGCGCGCTCGTGGCGCTGCTGCACGCCGTGGCCTCCGTCACCTTCGCCGCCGACCAGACCGTGTCCGGCGTGGCCATCAACATGCTGGCCCCGGGCCTGGCGCTGTTTGCCTGCCGCCTCTTCTTTGACGGCGCAGCCATGAGCCCCATCGCCACCAAGCTGCCCAAGATTCTGGGCGAAACCGGACTTGCCGGCACGCCGTTCGCCAACCTCAACGTCAACGTGACCACGGTGCTGGCCCTCCTGTTCACCGTCATCATGTGGTTCGTGCTGTACAAGACCAAGTGGGGCCTGCGCATCCGCGCCGTTGGCGAGCACCCCGCGGCCGCCGACACCCTGGGCATCGACGTCTACAGGGTGCGCTACGCCTGCGTGCTGCTCTCGGGCATGCTCGCTGGCTTCGGCGGTGCCGCCATGACCATCGCCATCATCTCGCAGTTCACGCAGACGGCCATCTCGGGCCACGGCTTCATCGCCATGGCCGCGGTCATCTTTGGCAAGTGGACGCCCTTCGGGGCCTATGGTGCGTGCCTGCTGTTCGGCTTCACCCAGGCCCTCGTCATCATGCTGGGCGGCGGCAACTTCGTGGTGCCCAGCCAAATCCTGTCCATGCTTCCCTACGCGATGACCATCGTGGTGCTCATCCTGTTCGTGGGCCGCTCGGTGGCTCCCAAGGCCGACGGCGTGCCCTACATCAAGGGCAGCCGCTAAGGGCTTCGCACGCCACGGCCTCCTAGTCGGGCCAGCATAGGCATCACCTCATGGGCCACCTCCCCTCCCGGGCGGTGGCCCATTGCTTTGGCGCTAAACGGTCCAACCTCCAACCCTGGCCGCCAGCTCCGGGGCTGCCAACCCTGAGCTGCCAACCCTGGCCGCCAGCCCCGGGCCACAAAGCATCGCGCTGGGCGACGATTCTTTGTGCAGGCCCGAGGGCAATGCGGGCACCGGAGCGCAAAACATCACGCTTCGACACGATTCTTTGTGCACATCTCGGGGCAAAGCAGGGTTCGGGCCACAAAGCATCGCGCTTCGCGACGATCCTTTGTGCGGACCCAATGGCAATTCGGACACCGGAGCACAAAACATCACGCTTTGAGACAATCCTTTGTGCCCCCGCGGGACAGCGACTGGCCCCGGAGCGCAAAGCATCGCGCTGGGCGACGATTCTTTGTGCAGGCCCAAGGGCGATGCGAGCCCCAAGCCACAAAGCATCGCGCTATGTGGAGATGCTTTGCGTTTCCGAAATAAACAGCCCCCACTTATCTTTCCGCCTTGCGCGCAAAAGAGCTTCAAACAAGCCGGTCCCTTGTACGCAAAGGCAGCCTCTTGTCCCCAGCTTTCATCACAACGAGGCGTCAAACACCCCTCCTCCAACCTATGCCCACGATAGGTAGCCCCTATCTTGCAGTTGTCTTGCTCCATCCCGAACAACGGCATCAAGCGGTGCCACAAACCCATCTCACACGGGGGCAAAAGCCCTTCCTAACTTGCACAAAACTGCACAAAACACGAGGTAAACACCTGTGATAGACTCGCCGTTCCACCATGGGCATTCGGGAAAGGAGTCACCTATGAGTCGTTTCATCGTCCTTGCGGGGCCAACGCTCGACCGCGCACTCGGACTTGTGCGCCTTGGTCTGCTCAGCGCAAACCCAAGCAGCGTCCGAAAGCTCGAGCGAGGCGAGTGCAGCGCATCGACGGCCCTCGTCGAGAGCATCCGCAACTCTGCCGAAACCCCACCAGAGCTGAAGTTGCTCCTTGACCCAAGGGCCAGCGAGCCGGTTCACCTCTACGTGCCAAACATGCGGGACGCGCACCGCGGCCGCATTGTGTGCCATGTCCTTGGGCAGACCTATCCAGCCGGATCGTTTTTCGAGCTTTGCCCGTATGTGCTCGTCCCCTCTTGGAAGCTCTACTTCCTCGTCAGATGCCGATCGATGCCCGTGCTCTCGGACCGCCTCATGCTTGGGATGGAGCTTTGCGGCACCTATAGCCATGTTGTGGTGGGCAACCGCCTTTCCGCAGCGTTTTACGGCAAGGCGCACCGCGACGCCGAGGGAAAGCTCGCCTGCTCATGGAAAGCCCCAAGAATCTCCCCCGCCCTCACGCTATCTGACATAGAAGGGTATCTTGCCGAGGCTGCAGGCATCACTGGGGTAAAGCGCGCCCGTGAATGCGCCCGGCATCTGCGTGAGGGGTCGGCCTCCCCAGGCGAGAGCGTGCTTGCCTTGATGGCAACGCTGCCGTGCGCGCTCGGCGGCTATGGGTTCCGTGACATGCAGCTTAACCCGAAGTTGCCGGTCCCCAAGGAGAAGCGCCACCTCACGCGGTTCGACAGCTTTCACCCCGATGGCTTCCTTCGGCAGCTTGCCACTGACCTCGAGTACGAAAGCGGTGCCTTCCACACAAGCAAGAGAGCTATCGCGCGCGACAAGGCGCGGCGCAACGATATCCAGGCGTTGGGCATCGAGGTCAAGGACGTGACCTGGGAGATGCTCTCGCACCTTGACTCACTTGACCTGCTGTTTGAGCAGCTTCTCGACAAGGAGCGCTCTTTGGGACTTGACCCCACGGGGCGGCATAGGCGCGCAGTTCACAACCCAAACCATCGCGCGCAGAGGAGGATCCGACTGCAGGAGCTTCTGCCGCCCTGGCCGTACGAGGCGTGAGGGCGGCCGGGGCGATGGGCTAGAGGCGGGCTTGGGCGGGGCGGGTCGGGGGCGCAAAGCATCGCGCCGCCCGACGATTCTTTGTGCGGGGACGGGGTCGAGACCGGGCCGCGGGCGCAAAGCATCGCGCCGACTGACGATTCTTTGTGCACGCGAAGCCCGAAGCCACTTCGCCCACACTCGCCGAAATGGCCTCACCGAAGTCGCGTCGGCCCGCGCGCCTGCGCCTATGATGGGACTGACCATGCGAAAGGAGACCACATGGACGACAAGACACTGGTGGCAGCCGCCTTCGAGGCGCGCGAGCACGCCTACACGCCCTACTCGCACTGGGCGGTAGGCGCGGCGCTCCTCACCTCCGACGGCACGGTCTACGGGGGCTGCAACATCGAGAACGCCGCCTACACGCCCTCGAACTGCGCCGAGCGCACCGCCTTCTTCAGGGCCCTCTATGACGGGCACCGCAGCTTCGAGGCCATCGCCGTCGTAGGCGGCCCCGAGGGCCAGGAGGCTCCTGACTTCTGCGCCCCCTGCGGCGTCTGCCGCCAGGTGATGCGCGAGTTCTGCAGCCTGGACGACTTCCGCATCATCCTGGGACGCTCAGACGGCCAGATGCGCACCTACACCCTGCGCGAGCTGCTACCCGAGAGCTTCGGCCCCGAGAACCTGGCATAGCGGCCGCAGCGCGAGGCGGCCAACACGGCACGGCGCCCACAACACCCCGCGTCTCCAAGACCCAAGGAGGCAGAACCATGCGCATGTACGACATCATCGAGCACAAGCGTGACGGCCACGAGCTGACACCCGAGGAGCTCAACTACTTCGTGTCGCGCTACGTAGACGGCACCATCCCCGAATACCAAGCCTCGGCGCTGGCCATGGCCATCTTCCTGAAGGGCATGACCGCACGTGAGACCGGGTGGCTCACCTGGGAAATGGCCTGCTCGGGAGAGATGATGGACCTCTCCAGCCTTCCCGGCATCAAGGTGGACAAGCACTCGACGGGCGGCGTGGGCGACAAGACCACGCTTGCCGTGGTGCCCATCGTGGCCTCGTGCGGCATCCCCGTGGCCAAGATGAGCGGCCGCGGCCTGGGGCACACGGGCGGTACGCTGGACAAGCTTGAGTCCATCCCCGGCATGAGCGTCTCCATCGATAGGGAGCGCTTCCTGCAGATTGTGCGCGAGGTGGGCTGCGCAGTGGTGGGCCAGACGGGAAACCTGGTCCCTGCCGACAAGAAGCTGTACGCGCTGCGCGACGTCACGGCAACTGTGGACAGTATCCCGCTCATCGCCTCCAGCATCATGAGCAAGAAGATCGCCGCCGGCTGCGACGCCATCGTCCTGGACGTGAAGTGCGGCAGCGGCGCCTTCATGAAGACGGCCGACCAGGCCACCAAGCTTGCCGAGGCCATGGTGGCCATCGGCGAGGAGGTGGGCCGCACCACGGTGGCCCTCATCACCGACATGGACCGGCCGCTGGGCAACAAGGTGGGCAACTCCCTCGAGGTGATGGAGGCCTGCCAGGTGCTGCAGGGCACCGCTCCCGCCGACATCTCGGACACCTGCCTCGAGCTGGCGGCCAACATGCTGCAGCTGGCAGGCAGGGGCTCGCTTGCAGAATGCCGCGAGCTGGCGCGCGCCCAGGTTGCAAGCGGGGCCGCCTTCGAGCGCCTCTGCCGCATGGTCGAGGCGCAGGGTGGCGACTCGCGCGTGCTGCGCGACTTCTCGCGCTTCCCGCAGGCTCCCTGCAAGCGTGAGGTGCGCGCCCCGCGCGACGGCTTCGTGTTCTCGATGCAGACCGAGCAGGTGGGCATCGCCTCGGCGGCCCTTGGCGCCGGTCGCGAGACCATCGACGCCACCATCGACTACACGGCCGGCATCGACCTGGCGCGCAAGACGGGCGACCCCGTGCACAAGGGTGACGTGCTGGCCACGCTGTACTCGTCCAACAAGGACCGCCTTGACGACGGCGAGCACCTGCTGCTGGAGGCCTACGACATTCAGGACGAGCAGCCCCTACCCGTGCCGCACTTCTTTGCCCGCGTGACAGCTGCGGGCGTGGAGCCGCTGGCCTAGCGGGCAGCAGAAAGGACGTGCCATGGGCCCTGTGAAGGTGTTCGACCTGCATTGCGATACCATCGACGCGCTCTCCATGCGCGACGTGCCTCCCTACTCCGCGCTCGGGCTGGGCGCCGAGCAGGACCTGGTCAGCAACACCCTGCAGCTGGCGCTCGACCGCATGCGCCAGGCGGGGTCATGGGTGCAGTGCTTCGCCGTCTGGGTGCCCGACGACCTCTCGGCGTTCCCCGGCGGCCCGCTGTCGTTCTACCGACATGCACGCGACTACTTCAAGGCGCAGATGGCTCGGCACGCCGGCCTGGTCACGCAGGTGCGCGACGCGCGCGACGTCGACGGCGTGCTGGCCGAGGGACGCATTGCCGCGATACTCACGGTGGAGAACGGCTCGCCCATAGGAAACGACCTGGGCGTGGTTGACGAGTGGGAGGCCGACGGGGTGAAGATGGTTACCCTCACCTGGAACGGCCCCAACACCATAGCCAGCGGTCACGACACCACGCAGGGGCTCTCGTCCTTTGGCCGCCAGGTGGTGCGCGCCCTGGAGGACCGCAGGATGGTGGTGGATGTGTCGCACCTCAACGACGTGGGGTTCTGGGACCTCATGAAGGTGGTGCGCAGGCCCATCGCCGCATCGCACTCCAACCTGCGCGCAGTCTGCAGCCACCGGCGCAACCTCACCGACGACCAGTTCCGCGCCATCATGGACACAGGCGGCATCGTGGGGCTCAACTACTACTGCGACTTCCTGAAGGATGGCGCCCCAAGGCCCGACGAGGTGAGCTTCGACGACCTGTCCGCGCATCTCGAGCGCTTCCTAGACCTTGGGGGCGAGGACTTCGTTGCCCTGGGCAGCGACTTCGACGGGTCAACCACGCCGGCCTGGCTGGCCTCGTGCGACGATTTGCCCGCCCTCTTCGAGAGGGTTGCCGCGCGCTTCGGCCAGGACCTTGCCCAGAAGCTCTTCTTTGACAACGCACGGGCATTCTTCGTGCGCAACGAGACGGCCTAGACCACCGGCGAGTCCTCCAGCAGCGCCCGCAGCTCATCAGGCGAGAGGTAGTGCGTGGTGCCGCAGAAGTGGCAGTGCACTTCGGCCGTCTCGCCCTTCGCCACCATGTCCTCCAGCTCGGTGCGACCGAGGGCCAGCGTCGCTCGTGTGGCGCGCTCCTTGTTGCAGCCACAGTAGAACTCGACCGGCGACACCTCCAGCTCCTCGTAGTCAAGGCCTGCCAGCACGAGGCGCAGCACGTCGCTTGGCCCCATGCCGCGCTCAAGGAGGGCCGTCACCGACGTGACGTCACGCAGGTTACGCTCCAGCTCGTCTATCAGGAAGTACTCGTGGTCGGGCATCAGCTGCACGATGAAGCCCCCTGCCTGCAGCACGTGCGCATCGGGCGCCACCAGCACACCCACGCCCACCGAGGTGGGCACCTGGTCAGACAGCGTGAAGTAGGCAGCTAGGTCGTCGCCCACCTCGCCACTCACCAGCTCGGTCTGGCTGGTATAGGGCGCCATCCCAGGCAGGTCGCGCACCACGGTGAGCGTGCCCCTCCCCACGCCACCGCCCACGTCAAGCTTGCCGAGGCCGTTTGGGGGCAGCCACACGTTTGGGTGGTTGGCAAACCCCTTCACCTGCCCTTTGTTGTTGGCCGTCACCGTGAGGCCGCCAATGGGCCCGTCACCGTGCATCTCGAGCGTGATCAGCTCGTCATCGCCCTTGTTCATGGCGCCCATCATGAGGCCAGCCATCATCAGGCGGCCCAGCGCCGCCGTCACCAGCGGGCTCGAGCCATGGTTGCGGCGCGCGGTCTCCACCGTGGAGCGGGCAGTCACGGCGATGGCACGGATCATGCCGTCGGCCGCCGTGCCACGAACCATGTGGTCGCCCAGCCTCAGCTGGGCCTCCGTGAAGTCTATGACGTCGCCCATCAGGCACCATCCCCTCGCAGCTACAACCGTCACGGCCCACGATGATAGCGCATGTGGGACAATGGCACGGACGTCCCATGGCGTGCGAAGGGAGGCGCGCAATGTGCCACAGGGTCACTCCCCTGCTCATCTCCGAGCTTGACGAGGCGCTTGACGCGCTGCACGAGACCGGCCGTGCGCGCGTTCCCCGGCGCGACCCCAACGCCGTCGTGCCTGACGCCTACCCGGGTAAACAGCTGCCCCTCTTTCTACCCGACGGCCAGGGCGGACTCGTGACGGCCACCCTCACCTGGGGATTCCTCTCGCCACAGGGCCCATCGGCCAAGCTTGTGTTCAACACCAGGCTTGACACGGCGCTGTCGCAGGCACGGTCGGGAAGGGGCCTTTGGTCGCAGGCCATCCTCTCGGGAAGGTGCCTCGTGCCCGTGCGGGCCTTCTTCGAGTCGTATACCCGCTCACCCGAGCGGCGCCGCTCTGAGGTGCGCTTTACCTACCCTGGCCACCAGGTGTTCCTTCTTGCGGGGGTCTATCAGGATGACCGCTTCTCGGTGGTCACCACCGAGCCCAACGCCAGCGTGGCGCCCATCCACAGCCGAATGCCGCTTGTGCTGGGTCCCGGCGAGTCAGCTGCCTGGCTGGGCGGCGACTTCGGGCGCCTCGCCGATCGTGCGAGCATACGGCTAGACGCTGCGCTTGCAGGTGAGTAAGCCAGAGAGGCGATGGCGCGCCTCGCGCCGTCGCAACAACTCGCGGCGGTAATCCCTAGTCTGTCCCTACTCGCCCGTCAGCTCGCCGCGCACCACCTGGCGCCAGGCCTCCTCGCTGGCTGCGATGCGCTCGGGGTCGCCACTGGCGCGCGCGGCTCGAAAGGCGTTCATCGCGCGGAAGAAATCGGACTCGAGGACGCCCTCGAGGTCATCCTCCTCCGGCGCGGTCTCGGGAGCCTCAGGGACCTCAGGAACCTCTGCCTCCGCGCTTTCGTCGCCGAAGGCCGTGGGCAGCCCCTGCGCCGCCAGGCCTTCCTTCAGCTGCTCGATCAGCTGGGCGTCAAGCTCGTCCATCGCAGCCCCTACACCCCCATCACGCACGAGCCGGTGCTCGGGCGGTCGCGGTCGCTCTTTATGTAGGTGGTGGCCGCCCCTCGGCGGTTGCACTCGGCAAGCTCCAGCTCGCCGTCGATGTAGGGCTGGTACATCTCGTCCACGCCGCTTGACATGCCCGACACGCCGTCGCAGTCGTCGCCCCACGAGAGCGCCTCCTGCACGATGCGCATCCGCTCCTCGCGCGTCGTGTCCTTGATGAGCACCTTCCTTGCCATGCGCCCCTCCATCCCTCGAAGCCAACCGCATAAGCATAGAGGTTTTTCCGATTGATGGGCTTCACGCGATGGAAGCGCCCGCGCATGCGACAGGCAGCGCGGGTAGGGTTGCGGCCTCACGACCCGGCTGGGCCTCGTGTCAAGGTACCGCGCCCTAGCGCACCTGCAGCACAAGGTAGCGGTTGAGGTTTCCCGTCGCGCCGTCGGCTGAGAAGCGCGCCACCTCACAGGCGCGGTCGCCCACTGCCAGAAGAAGATCGGCCACCTCGTCCTCCGAGAAATCGTGGCAGTAGCGCCACACGTCGGTGCAATCCTGCCATCCCAGCAGGTAGTCGCCCTGGCCAAAGCCCTCGATGCCCAGCTGGGCACAGGCGCTTGCCGTGGTGGCACGCGCCTTGGACAGCAGGCGCGCACTGTTGGAGAGCTGCCACAGCGACAGGGCCACGTAACCTCCCGGCCTCGTTGCGCGCACCAGCGCCTCCAGCACGCGGACACGATGCTCGGGCAGGGCCAGGTGATGCATGAAGCCGAAGCACACCGACAGGTCGCAGGACTCCACCCCAAGGCGCGACGCGAGGTCATGTCCTGCGAAGAGCTCCTCTGCGATGTCCAGATGCCGATAGCGCACCTGCACGAGGCTGCCCTCCACGCTCCCCTCTTCCACCAGGGCGTCGCAGTCGTCAAGCGCATGCGCAACGACCAGCGGCTGGCGGACATCCGGAACGGCGCCTTGCAGCTGCTCCTGCATCCGCTCGGCGCAATAGCGCTCGAACCGCAGGTTGCCGCAGGCAAGGTCCAACAGGTGGTACGAATCCTGGCGCGCCTGCAAATTCGCAGACAGGGCAATGTCCAGCACCGTATCCCAGCCCGGCCACGGCGCCTGGCGCGTCTGCGAAAACGACGGGCTCACCTGCTCGTAAAAGAGCCACGTCAGCCGCGACAGCTTGCGTGCCGTCGTCTCGTCCACCTGCGCCTCCCTCCCAACCGTTCCGTTAGGGATACTCCCTTTTGGTATCGTCCCAAAGGGGATACTCCCTTTTGGTACCCTGCCCTTCGGCATCGGCCTCGATGGTACCTCAGGGGCCACGGCGCCGCTATACTTAGGCGCTATGGAAGATGCCCTGCTCGAGATAGTCGCTGCCATCAAGGCCCACAGCCAGACGATTGACGCCGTTTGGCTGGACAAGCTTGTGCGCAGGCACAACCGCGCAACCCACGATGCACAGCGTACGGTAGCCAAGCGTCGGCTACTACCCTTCTACCTCGACGTGCGGCAGAACGACCCCGACCGGTGGCAGTCGTGGGACATCGACCCTGATACCGAGGCCCAACTGCTGCGTCTGCTTAAGATGAAGCCACGTCGCACCGCATCCGGTGTGGCCACCATCACCGTGATCACGAAGCCTTGGCCCTGCTCAAGTGACTGCCTCTACTGCCCAAACGATGTGCGCATGCCCAAGAGCTACCTATCCAGCGAGCCTGCCTGCCAACGGGCCGAGCATAACTTCTTTGATCCGTATCTGCAGGTGAAGTCGCGCCTGCGCGCCCTCGAGCAGATGGGGCACGTGACCGACAAGGTCGAGCTCATCGTGCTGGGCGGCACGTGGAGCGACTATCCCGAGGCCTATCAGCGCTGGTTCGTGCGCGAGCTGTTTCGCGCCGTAAGCGACGACGAGCCCTATGACGGTGGTCCCGAACGCATCGACGCATCGGGGGCGATCGCACCCTCCCCGCGGCAGGCCACGCCGGGCGGCCCCACCTGCCTGCAGATGGGGCCCCACGACACGGTGGCCCAGCGCACGGCATGCTACGACGCCTGCGGCATACCCTCCAGCCCCGAGGCCCTGGCGGCAGCCGCCAAGGCACGGCAGCGCGAGGTGAACGCCGGCACCCTCTCCTATAGCCAAGCCACGCGACAGCTGATGCGCACGGCGTCCTGGCAGCAGGCCTCGGAGGGGCAGGTTGCCACGTGGGACGAGGTCGAGGCCTGGCACCACGCCAACGAGACGTCCCGCCGTCGCGTGGTGGGGTTGGTCATCGAGACCCGCCCCGACCTCGTGACGCCCGACTCGGCGCGCACCATGCGTCGGCTTGGGTGCACCAAGGTACAGATGGGCATCCAAAGCCTTGACGACGCCGTGCTAGCTGCGAACGAGCGGCTGGTCTCCCGCCAGCGCATTGCCCAGGCGTTTGCCGTGCTGCGCGCCTTTGGCTTCAAGGTGCACGTGCACTTCATGGTAAACCTGCTGGGCTCCACGCCCGAGGCCGACAAGACCGACTACCTGCAGCTGGTAACCAACCCACACTTCTGCCCCGACGAGGTGAAGCTCTATCCCTGCGTGCTGGTGGAAAGCTCGCGCCTGATGCGCGCCTACGGCCAGGGGCTGTGGCGCCCCTACGAGGAGGACGAGCTGGTGGACGTGCTGGTGTGCGACACGCTGGCCACGCCCGCCTACACGCGCATCTCGCGCATGATCCGCGACATCTCGGCCTGCGACATCGTTGCCGGCAACAAGAAGACCAACCTGCGCCAGATGGTGGAGGCTCGCCTAGCCAAGCGCATGGGCGAGGTGCGCGAGATTCGTCTGCGCGAGATTGCCGGGCAGGACGTGCGCCGCGATGACCTTCGTCTTGAGTGCGTAAGCTACGACACCTGCGGCACTCGCGAGCACTTCCTGCAGTGGGTGACAGACGAGGGGCGCATCGCGGGCTTCTGCCGGCTGTCTCTGCCCGATCCGGACGCCCTGCAGGCATGCGTTGGCCAGCCCTGCCTGCCCACGGCGCCCCACACGGCCATGATCCGCGAGGTGCACGTGTATGGCCGCGTGAGCGGCCTGGGAACCAGCGAGCAGGGGGCCGCACAGCATGCAGGCCTGGGGAGGTCGCTCGTGGAGGAGGCCTGCCGCCTTGCACGCGAGGCGGGCTATGGGCAGATGGCTGTGATCAGCTCGGTTGGCACGCGACCCTACTACCGCACGCTGGGCTTCGTTGACGCCGGCCTCTACCAGCTGCGCAACCTTTAGCGGGGGCGTCGCTGAGGAGCGCCGCGGCTTGCCCGTGATGACGGAAGCGATGCGCGCACGCCACACTCCCGACGCCAGGCGGACCCAGGATGTCGGAAGCGATGCACGCACGCCACACTCCCGACACGCAGCTGGCCCAGGATGTCGGAAGCGATGCGCGCACGCCACACTCCCGACACCCAGATCGCAAAAAGTGTCGGGAACGCGGCATGCACGCCACGCTCCCGACACCAAGCAATCCCAAAACGTCGCAATCCGCGCAACCGCGCGAAGGCGCCTGCCTAGCGGTCCTCGCGGAAGTAGGGCAGGCCCAGGCTTTCGGGCGGCTGGTTCTCGCGCATGTTGCGCATGCTGGAGAACACCAGCACCACGATGGTGACCACGTAGGGAATCATCTTATACAGCTCCTTCACGGCCATGTTGCCGCCGCTGGGGATGTACAGATACAGGATGTACAGGCCACCAAACAGGATGGATGCGGCCGCGCTCACCTTGGGACGCCAGATGGTGAAGATAACCAGTGCCAGGGCAAGCCAGCCACGGTCGCCGAAGGCGTCGTTGCTCCACACGCCGTTGGCGTAGTCCATCACGTAGTACAGGCCTCCAAGGCCAGCGATCATGCAGCCCAGGCAGGTGGCCAGGTACTTGTAGCGCGTGATGTTCACGCCCGCGGCATCGGCGGTGGCGGGATCCTCGCCCACGGCGCGCAGCTGCAGGCCCACCCGGGTGCGCTCAAGCACGTACGAGGCGGCAAACGCGACGACAAACGCGACGTACGCCAAAAAGCCGTAGCTCAGGAACACCTTGCCAAACCAGCCCATGCCCGACGCAAGGGGCAGCGAGCGTCGGAACAGGTTGCTGGTGGCCGACAGCGCGATGGAGGGAACCGCCGCGCCGGTCAGCTTGATGAGCGACCCGCCGAAGAAGTTGCCGAAGCCCACGCCAAAGGTGGTCATGGCAAGGCCCGTCACGTTCTGGTTGGCGCGCAGGGTGACGGTAAGGAAGCAGTACAGCAGACCCATCAGCAGCGACCCCAGCAGGCAGCAGGCCAGCGGGATGAGCACGCCAAGGAAGGCGTTGATCTGCGAGGGGTCGGAGAAGCTGCGCTCGTAGAGGAACGAGCCGATGACGCCCGAGATGGCACCCACGTACATCACGCCGGGAATGCCCAGGTTAAGGTTGCCGGACTTCTCGGTGATGATCTCGCCGGTGCTGCCAAACAGCAAAGGCACGCTCTGCGCGACGGCCCTGGGGATGAAGGAGACGATGTCAAACAACGCGCTCACCCTCCTTCTTTGCGAAGTGCACCTTGTAGGAGATGAAGAACTCGCAGCCGATGATGAAGAACAGAATGATGCCGGTGAGGATGTCGCCGAAGCTGTGGTTGAGGCCGTAGGCCGTCGAGATCTCGCCGGCGCCGTTGCCCATGAACACCAGCAGGAAGCTGCTCGCGGCCATGATGGCCGGGTTGAACTTGGCCAGCCAGGCCACCATGACGGCCGTGAAGCCGCGGCCACCCGCAATGGTGGTGGTAAGCGTGTGGCTCGTGCCGCCCACCAGAAGCAGGCCCGCGAAGCCGCACACGGCACCCGACAGCAGCAGGGTGCGCACGATCACGCGGTCAACCTTTATGCCCACGTAGCGGGCCGTGCTGGCGCTCTCGCCCACCACCGAGATCTCGTAGCCGTGCTTCGAGTAGGTAAGGTACACGTGCATGGCCACGGTAAGCAGGGCCACCAGGATGATGTTGAGCAGGTACTTGTAGCCAAACAGCTGCGGGAACCACCCGGCCTCGGTGGACTGGTTGATGATGCCGATGTTGCCCGAGCCCTTGGGCACCTCCCACACGATCACGAAGTACGCCACCAGCTGGGTGGCCACGTAGTTCATCATGAGGGTGAACAGGGTCTCGTTGGTGTTCCAGCGCGCCTTGAAGATGGCGGGGATACCCGCCCAGACGGCGCCTGCGGCCACCGACGCCACTGCCATCAGGAGGATGAGCAGGGCATTCGGCACCTTGTCGCCCAGGCAGATCATGCAGGCGGCCGATGCCAGGCTGCCGACCAGGATCTGCCCCTCGCCGCCCAGGTTCCAGAACTTCATGCGGAACGCCGGGGTAAGGGCAAGCGCCACGCACAGCAGGATGGCAATCTCCTGCAGCAGGATCCAAATCTTGCGCTGGGTGCCGAAGGCGCCCTTGATCATGGTGCCATACACGTCAAGGGGGTTCAGCCCCGTCATGACGGCGGTGATGACGCCGCACACCACGAGCGACAGCGCGATGGCCAAAAGGCGAATCGCGAGCGCCTGGGGCAGCGGCATTTCCTTACGTTTGGTGATGTGTATCACTTATGCCTCACCTCCGCCCAGCTTGGTCATCATCATGCCCACCTCGTTCTTGGTGGTGGTGCGGCCATCAACGATGCCGCTCACCTTGCCGCCGCACAGCACGAGGATGCGGTCGCACAGCTCCAGCAGCACGTCGAGGTCCTCGCCCACGTACACCACGGCCACGCCGTTGCCCTTCTGGCGGTTAAGCAGGTCGTAGATGAGGTACGACGAGTTCACGTCCAGGCCGCGCACCGCATAGGCGGAAAGCAGCACCGTGGGCGCCGCGGCAATCTCGCGGCCCACCAGCACCTTCTGCACGTTGCCGCCCGAGAGGCGCCGCACCGGCGTGGACACGCCGGGAGTATTCACCTCAAGCTCGTCCACCACCAGCTCGGCCAGGTGGCGCGGGGCCTTGCGGTCGGTGAAGGGCGAGGTGCCGTCGCGGAACGAGCGCAGCATCATGTTGTCGGTCAGGTCCATGCTGGCCACCAGGCCCATGCCCAGGCGGTCCTCGGGCACGAACGAGAGCACCACGCCCATCTGAGCGATCTTGATCGGGTCCATGCCGATGAGCTGCTCAACCTCCTCGGTGGGGCCCGTGGCGTCAACCACGTACTCAATCGAGCCGCTCTCCACGGGCTGCAGGCCGGCGATGGCCTCCAGCAGCTCCTTCTGGCCGCTGCCCGAGATGCCGGCGATGCCCAGGATCTCGCCCGTGTAGGCCGTGAACGACACGTCGTCAAGCTTCACGACGCCATCGTGGTTGCGCACCGTGAGGTTCTTCACGCGGATGCGCTCCATGCGGTAGTCCATCTCGACGGGCGGGCGGTCGATGTTCAGCGACACCTGGCGGCCCACCATCATGTTGGTCATCTCCTGGGCCGTGGTCTCGGCGGTGGCCATCTCGCCCACGTACTCGCCCTTGCGCAGCACCACCACGCGGTCGGAGATGTCCAGCACCTCGTGCAGCTTGTGGGTGATGATGATGATCGCCTTGCCGTCGTCGCGCATGTTGCGCAGGACCGCGAACAGCTTGTCGGTCTCCTGCGGCGTAAGCACGGCGGTGGGCTCGTCCAGAATCAGGATCTCGGCACCACGGTACAGCAGCTTCACGATCTCGACCGTCTGCTTCTGCGAGACGCTCATGTCGTAGACCTTCTGGTTGGGGTCCACGTCAAAGCCATAGGCGTCGCAGATCTGGCGGATGCGCTCCGAGGCGGCCGCGAGGTCAAAGCGGCCCTTCTCCTTGAGGCCCAGCACGATGTTCTCGGCAGCGGTGAACACGTTCACCAGCTTGAAGTGCTGGTGAATCATGCCGATGCCGTGATCGAAGGCATCCTTGGGCGAGCCGATGTTGACGGGCTTTCCGTCGATCTGGATCTCGCCGGCGTCGGGATAGTAGATGCCCGACAGCATGTTCATGAGCGTGGTCTTGCCGCTGCCGTTCTCGCCCAGCAGGGCCAGGATCTCGCCACGGTAGATGTCGAGGCTCACGTCGCGGTTTGCCACCACCTTACCGGCAAACTCCTTGGTGATGTGGCGCATCGACACGGCGGGTACTCTGTGTGCCATGGTCCCCCTTCCACCGACTACGTAATGCAACAGGGGGTTCGCAACCCTCGTTGTATTGCGCACAATGCAACAGTGGGCTGCGAACCCCCTGTTGCATTCGCGAAGGTACATAAAGGGGAAGGCCCCCGGCGTGCAGGGGCCTTCCTTCTGAAGCGCTCGATCTTAGAAGGCGGTGTCAAGCAGGTTGATGCCGTCGATCTGGAGGTCGAAGTACGGGGCCGAACGGTACTCGGACTCGTGGAAGAAGCCGTCGGCGATGACCTCGGTGTCGCCCTCGTAGGCGGCGTCGGTGTCGACGTCGGCCATGTAGGAGGTAAGGTTGCCGTTGCCGTCAACAGTCGCATTGACATTCTTGTCCGCGGTCACCTCGACGGTGAAGCTGGCGGTGTCGAAGACGTGGATGGAGCCGTCCTCGAGGCCAGCCTTGACCTCGGCGATCTTGTCGGCGGTGCCGGCGGCGGCAGCGGCCTCGTTGATCTCGGTGAGCTGGACGGAGTCGGTGGCCAGGGTGCCGGTCCAGTCGACGTCGATGGCGTTGCCGTTCACGACGCAGTCGTACGCATACTCATAGTACGGGGCCCAGTTGATGCGGCTGGACACGATGAAGGTGTTGGGGCAGGCATCAACGGTGGAGCCGTTGTAGGAAACGTTGGGGATGCCAGCGTTCTCGCAGGCCGTGGGGGCGCCCATGGAGTCGGCGTGCTGGGAGATGAGGTCGGCGCCGCCGGCGATGAGCTTGGTGGCACCCTCCTTCTCGGCGGTCTCGTCATACCAGGAGCCCGTGAAGGTGACGTCCATGGTGACGTCGGGCACGATGGACTTGGCGCCCAGGAAGAACGAGGTGTAGCCAGAGACGACCTCGGCGTAGGTGAAGGCGCCCACGTAGCCCATCTTGGGGGCGGCACCCTTGAGCTGGCCGGCGTCGGCAAGCTCCTGCAGCTTCATGCCAGCGGCGACGCCGGCCAGGAAGCGGCCCTCGTAGATGGAGGCGAAGGCGTTGTGGTAGTTGTCGAGGCCCTCGGTGTGCGCCTTGGTGCCGGTGGCGTGGCAGAACTGCACCTCGGGGAACTCCTTGGCGGCCTGGATCATGTAGTCCTCATGGCCGAAGGAGTCGGCGAAGATGAGCGTGCAGCCGGCGTCGGCAAGCTCGGCGGCGGCGTCGTAGCACTCCTGGCCCTCGGGGATGTTGGTCTTGATCATGTAGTCGCCCTCGGCAACGCCCAGGGTGCCCATGGCCTCCTTGAAGCCGTTGATGAAGTTGAGGTCGTAGGTGGAGTTCTCGTCATGCAGGCAGATGAGGCCAACCTTGATGGCGGTACCCTCAGCAGCGGCGTCGCCAGCGTCGGCAGCGCCCTCGTCGGTGCCGCTGTCACCAGAGCCGCCGCAGGCAGCCAGCGCGAGCGCCGCGGCGCCGCTCAGGCCAAGCACGAACTGACGACGGCCCAGCATCATGTCCTCAAGATTCTTCATGTTCTCCCTTTCGTTTTGGAAACGCTTTCCTTTTTGCTTTTCCTTCTATACATGCACAGGCTACGGGCGGAACACGACCCCGTCGTCTGTCATGGACTCGATGTAGGCAAGCGACTCGACGCGCACGCCCGACGCGCGCAGGGCGTCGCCCGCTCCGGTGAAGCACTTCTCGATGGCGATAGCCGCACCCGCCACCGTGGCGCCAGCCTGCTCGCACAGGCTCATGAGGCCGTTGAGCGCCTGGCCATTGGCCAGGAAGTCGTCCACCAGCAGCACGCAGTCGGTGGGCAGCAGGTAGTCGCGGCTAACCACCACGTTGTAGTCCTCGTTGTGGGTGAACGAGTGGACCTTGGCCGAGTAGGTGCTGCCGTCAACGTTGCTGGTGCGGTGCTTCTTGGCAAACAGCACCGGAACGCCTAGCTCCATGCCCACCGCCGCGGCGATGGCGATGCCGCTGGCCTCGATGGTAAGCACCTTGTTCACCCCAGCATCCGCGTACAGGCGGGCAAACTCCTTGGCCATGCAGCCTAGGAACTCGGTGTCGATGCTTTGGTTGAGAAAGCTTCCGACCTTAAGAATGTCTCCCGGCAGCACTTGGCCCTCGCGGAGGATCTTCTCTTCCATCTGCTTCATAAAAGCGGCTCCCGATGACCTCTAACCGAAGAAATCATACCGTACGCGAACTCAAAGACAGCATATATGAAGGAAGGGTGCCCTTTTGACATCGATACCCACTCATAACAATTTCAACGCATCGTCGCTTCGTCTCGAGATACAAGGCTCGCGACGGGGACGAAAGTGCCGGAAGAACCACCCCTTTGCAAGCGCTCCAGCATGCGAATACGCTTGTATTGTTGATACAAATTTCAGTTGTAATTAGTACTAATAAAAACAGTCGCAATCGCGTAATGTCGCACCCAGACGGATGCTATACTGACGTTAGTAAATATTACGAAATTGTTTCGTACGTGATAGGAAGGGTGGTCATCATGGCGTTCGTCGCGTTCGTTCTCAGCCTCATCGTAACCGGAGCAGTTGCCTCGCTTCTTGACGTGGAAGCCGGCACCTCCCGCATGGACCAGCCCGACTACCACTTCGTCCCCTTCGCGGGCGACGCCTTCGGAGCATAAGTTCGCGCCGACACCACGGCGCCGCAAGGCAGGCACCGGGACCATCGACACCCACAAAGGTGTTGGTGGTCCCGGTGCCTTTTGTTGTGTACCGCCAGATCCGCCCCTTTTGCCCTCATGCACCCCCACCCCGCGCCAAGACGCCGGGTGTTGCCCTACCGCAGCCGATGCCGGCCGCCCAGCGAGCGCGGAACCAGCGCCGAGCTCGGCACGTCGATGTTGATGCCCAGCAGGATGCGCACCAGCCACAGGAAGAAGAGCAGCACCAGCACGGGAATGATGCACGAGGTGACCACCATCACCGCCAGCGCCTCGATGAAGCTGTTCAGCGAGCGCTGCGCATCCTCGGTAAGTCCCGTCACCGTGCCCGTCACCGACTGCGTGATGGTCTCGGGCAGCTGCGTCAGCGTCTCCAGGAAGCCGGATGGCTGGTCGGTGGGGGTGGCCGTCGTGACCTGCCCCTCCTGCGCAATCGACTCCAGCTGGTTCTCGGTCTGCTCCGCCGCGGCAAGGGTCTCGGCGATGGACGCCTCGTACGTGCGCTCGATCATGCCCGACACCCACACGCTCGCAGGAACAACGCACACCACGGCCAGGCCAAACAGGAAGAGCTTCGCCGCGAGGCCCATCAGCGTGGCGCGCAAGGGCTGGCCGCGGCGCAGCGCCATGGCCGCGATGAAAAGCACGCACGAAACCGGCACCAGGAGCTTGAACGAGACAAACCCCAGCACCGTGAGCAGGTACTTCTCGAGATAGATGGCCGCCAGCACGATCATGAAGTCGCCACTGAGGTCGATGAGCTTCTCGGCTATGGGGGTGGCCACGTCGCCAGGCAGCAGCGTGATGGCGGCAGACGACCCGGTCGACGCCCCCACCAGGTTCATGACCGCTTCCTTCTTGGCGTCAAGCGAGGCGATCGTGTTGGCGTAGGCCTCGGGCTGGGAGAAGCGCACGCCCAGCACGAAGAACGAGAGCAGGGCCACCACCAGCGCCAGGCAGGCAAGCACGAGCCTCGGCACTCGGTCGTCACCAGGCTGAGCGGCCTCGCCCTCCCCCAGGTAGCCGTGGGGGTCCTCCGGATACTGGCTCTGCTCCAGCGTGCGCTCGTCACCCATGTCTGCCTCCTTGCGCGTAGGCCGCCATCACCGCACGTCAACTGGGCTGTCTAGGCAATGCGGGCCATTCACCAAGCCGCGCCGGCGCGGCCCTGCGGCTGCTGCAACTATATCCCATCGACCGTGCGGCCTCGTTTCGAGAACGATACCGAAATCGCCAACGCGCCCAGATGGCCTATCATCGTTAGGAGTGCCCATTCCCAGGAGGATCCATGCGCAAGACCTACATCACCAAGACGCCCGACCAGGCAGGCGCCTTCCTCGTCTCCACCCGAGCCATCTCGGAGAACGGCGGCAACATCGTACGCGTCAACTACAACAAGGCGGTGGACGCAAATGCCCTGTTCATGGAGGTAGACGCCACCGAGGAGGAGCACAGGCGCATCGCAGCCCGCCTCGAGGAGATCAAGTACCTCACCGACGACCCCGGCATGCGCCAGATCATCCTCATCGAGCTGAGGCTTCCCGACAAGCCAGGCACGCTGCTGCCCACGCTCGAGGTCATCAACGACCACCACATCAACATCTCCTACATCAACTCGCAGGAGAACGGCACCCCCTACCAGAACTTCAAGATGGGCCTGGTGGTGGAGGACTCCACCGAGATCAAGGAGCTCATCGACGAGCTGTCCAAGATCTGCGAGGTGCGGGTGCTTGACTACGACGGCTCCGACCACCTGCTTGACAGCACCGTGTTCTACGTCACCTTTGCCAACGAGATGCGCGAGCTGCTTGACCTCTCGCAGAACGAGACCAACGCCGTGCTCACCTACGCGAGTCAGGTGATGGCAACCCTCGACGAGCTTGACGACTCGCCCGAGGAGGCCTTCGCCAACATCCGCAGCTTCGCGCGCTTCATGGCCAACCACACCGGCGAGGGCTTCGGCGCCAAGGTCACCACCCGCAAGCTGGCCAGCAACCTCAAGCTGCACTGCATCGAGCCTCCCTGCGGCAGCAACGTGTACATCCTCGAGCATTACGAAGCCCTGCTGTTCGTGGACAGCGGCTTTGGGTACTTCGAGCCCGAGATGGACGAGCTGCTGGACGAGCTCTTTGGCAACTTCTCCGCGCGCCGCAAGAGCGTGGTGGTAACAAACCCCGACATCGACAACTGCGGCCTGCTGCACCTGTTTGACACCATCTACCTGTGCCGCAATGCCTACCGCAACTTCGAGCTGGAAAGCCAGGGCAAGCCCAGCTTCCGCGAGCGCAACGCACTGAACGCCCCTTACATCGCCCTGTCTAAGATCATCTCGCGCTACAACCCGCCCATCCTCTCGCGCTGCGCGGTCATAGGCAAGCGCGAGACCGACGACCCCCTGGAGACCATCGGCGCCCTGCGCTTCGGCAACTGGCTGTTCGAGGTGATCGAGGGAGCCGGTGGCCACGTGCGCGGCGAGACGGTCATCGTGTGCCATGAGCTCAAGCTGCTGTTCATGGGCGACCTCTTCGTCAACGTGGCTGGCCTCACTGAGCACCAGCGCGAGTTCGAGGAGCTGCAACCCTCGCTGATGGCCAACGTCGACGCGAACCCGGCGCTAGCCGCCCAATGCCGTGCCCAGCTGCTGGCCGACTTCCCCGGCTACACCATCTGCCCCGGCCGCGGCCCCATCATCGGGTAGCGACGCAAAAGGCCAAGAAGGATACCGGAGGCCTGCCACGGGGGGGTAGCCCCTGCTGGCAGGGGTACCCCCCCGTGGCAGGCCTGCTCTGGCCCTCAACCAACTTGTCTGATACAGTCGAGGCATACCCACGAGCGAGGGAGGGGCCATGCCGCGACACCACCTCACCATCCTGCACTCCAATGACCTGCATGGCGACTTCCTTCCCAAGGAGGTCGACGGCATCCAGACGGGCGGCATTTCGCGGCTATCGGGCTATGTGAAGCAGGCCCGCGCAGAGGCCAAGGGCGAAATCGTCTACGCGCTCGCCGGCGACATGTTCCGCGGCTCCATCATCGACTCCGAGTATCGCGGGCTCTCCACCATCGACCTCGTCAACGTGCTCGACCCCGACGTCGCGACGGTGGGCAACCACGAGGTTGACTACGGCCTCGCGCACCTGCTCTTCCTTGAGCGCTGCGCTACCTTCCCCATCATCAACGCCAACCTGTTCATCACCATGAACAACACGCGCCTCTTCGAGCCGTACCTCACTTGCAAGGCGGGAGGCCTCAACGTGCTGTTCATCGGCATCCTCACTGACGAGGTGCTCGCCTCCACCAAGCAGGAGAAGGTCATCGGGGCGTTCGTGGACATCGAGGAGGCCGCACGCGAGGTGGGCATCATCTGCGACAACTACCGCACCCGGCATACCGACCTCACGGTGCTGCTCACCCACATCGGCATCGAGAAGGACCGGGAGCTTGCCGCCCTGCTTGACCCCAACTTTGGCGTGAATCTCATCATTGGCGGGCACTCCCACACCTTCATGGAGGAGCCCGAGGTGGTCAATGGCATCCCCATCGTGCAGGCGGGATGCGGCACCGGTGTCATCGGACGTCTGGAGCTGACGGTAGGCACGCTCCTCTCGTCAGGAGGCATATCAGAGCTGAAGTGGTCGCTCGAGCCCATCAACGAGCTCACCGCGCCGGCGGACCCCGTGATGGACGAGCTCATCGAGACCTACCGCAGCGAGACGGACCGCAAGTACAAGCGTGTGGTCACCCGCTGGGCCCGCACGCTCACGCACCCCTCGCGCACGCAGGAGACCGAGATGGGCAACCTCTACGCAGACCTCATGCAGGACGAGAGCTCCTTTGACGTGATGCTCTTTGCCTCGGGAGGCATTCGCAAGGAGTCGCTGGGGCCCATCATCGAGGTCCAGGGCATGCTTGAGAACACGCCCTTTGACGGGCCCATCCACATGCTGAAGGTGACGGGCGCGCAGTTCCGCCGGATGGTCACCTTCCTCATGCGCGACGACGCATGGGAGGGGCACACGGAGTTCTACCAGTTTTCGCGCGGCGTGCGCATCGTGTGGCGCAAGAGCACCCACACGCTCGAGGAGTTCAAGCTCAACGGGCAGGACATAACCGACAACCAAGAGATCCTCATCGCCCTCCAGGACTACCACTACCAAAGCTTCACGGAGTTCTTTGGCGTGCCCATAGAGGAGGTGGCCGCCAACATGAGGCCGCGCGTGGTGGCCGTCTCGCAAAACAACATCATCGAGGAGTACTTCTCGACCCACCAGAGCCTCGACGCCCATGTAGAGGGCCGCATCGTCATCCTCGACTGAGGTCGCTGCCGCAGGGCTTGGCAACGGGTGTCTCATGCCGGCCTGGGTATACTCACCTTAGGCTCTCTCGGCGAAAGGCTATGCATGAACGAGAACGGCGGTCTCTCCAACCGCACCAAAGGCATCATCACGCTGGTCATCGTTGGCCTCTACCTCATCTTCCCCGCTGACGTAATCCCCGACGCGATGGCTGGCCTCGGCCAGCTCGATGACCTCATCGTCTTCGCGCTGGGCGTGGCCAGCGTGGTGTCGCGGCTTCGCAAGCCCCAAGGATAGAGGCGAGGCAACGCCCACCCGCAAGCCTGCCATGGTGTACCATGCTGCACCAAAACACGGCGTGGAGAGGATACGGCATGGAAACGTCGCTTGCCACCGTTGAGCAAAACTGCCTGATTGACCTGCACCTTCATCTGGACGGGTCCATCTCTGTGCCGATGGCGAGGCGGCTTGCCGCACTTGACGGCCGCACGCTTGACGAGGATGACGCCGCACTTGGCAGGCGGCTCTCCGTCACCGCCGACTGCCGCGACCTCAACGAATACCTCGCGAAGTTCGACTTCACGGCAGAGCTCCTGGAGACGCGCGAGCAGCTGAGCGAGTGCACCTACCTGCTGCAGGAGGAGCTCGCGCAGCTGGGCTACGTCTACGCCGAGATCCGCTTCGCGCCACAACGGCATGGTGCGCGGGGCTTGTCGCAGCGCGAGGCCGTGGAGGCCGTGCTCGAGGGACTAGGCCGCTCGAGCTTCGAGGCTCGCATCATCCTGTGCTGCATGCGCGGCGACGACACGCTTGAGGCCAACCTCGAGACCGTGCGCCTTGCGGCCGAGTACCTTGGCCGGGGCGTGGTGGCGCTGGACCTTGCCGGCGCGGAGGCACTCTTCCCCACGGCCGACTATGCCGACGTCTTCGCCCTGGCCCGCAGGCTTGGCGTGCCGTTCACCATTCATGCTGGCGAGGCCGATGGGCCCCAGAGCGTGTGGGACGCACTGTCGTTTGGTGCCCAGCGCATCGGGCACGGCATCCGCGCCATCGAGGACGATGCGCTGGTGGAGCGCCTGGCGCGCGAGGGCATCGCCTTGGAGATGTGCCCCACCAGCGAGCTGCAGACCTCGGCCATCGACGACTACGCGAAGTTTCCCTTGGCAAGCCTGATCGAGCGCGGAGTTGTCGTGACGGTCAACTCCGACAACATGGGGGTCTCGGGCACCGACGTGCGCCGCGAGCTTCTTCTGCTGACCAGCATCTTCGGGCTGACAAACAAGGACGTGCATCAGCTACTGGCAAATGCCGCGCGCTCTGCCTTCGCAAGCGATGCGCTGAAGGAGGAGCTAGTCCGCCGCATCGACGCCGAGTTTGCGCGGTAGGAGGAGCTTCACGGGGCAGACAGCCCCGGGATGTCGGGAGTGTTGCGCGCACGCAGCGGTTCCGACACCAGGCGGCCCCAGGATGTCGGGAGTGTTGCGCGCACGCAGCGGTTCCGACACCAGGCGGCCCCAGGATGTCGGAAGTGCAGCCTCCATGCAACGCTTCCGACGCCAAGCGGCCCCGCAATGTCGGGAGCGTGGCCTCCATGCAGCGGTTCCGACACCAGGCAGGCTCCGCATGTCGGGAGTGTCGCGCGTACGCTACACTCCCGACACCTCGCAGCATCTCGTCGTGCCGGCGCACAAAGATGCGCCGCCCGCGGAAGGGTACGGGCGGCGCAAAGGAAGGAAGGTGCTGTGGGGCAGGGCATCAACCCTGCCGTTATGTATGTGATACCCGCTCCGCGATGCTCGCGTAATCCTCAGGCCCGACTTCACACAATCCCACAAATGTGTCCAACAAGTCTCCATTTGTGGCCAACTATGAGCCCGCCAACTTGGGCCTATGCCTACAGGCACGCCTCCTCGATGCGGCGGCGCAGCTCGTCGATGCCAAGGCCCGTCTCGGCCGAGGTGACCACCATCTGCTCGCGTGGCACCTCAAGCTGCTTGGACAGCACGGCCACCTGATGCTGCTGCTTGGGCCGACTCAGCTTGTCAGCCTTGGTAAGCGCCACCACGAAGGGCAGCTCCTCGTCCTTTAGGAACTCCAGCATCTCGCGGTCGATCTTCTGCGCCTCAAGGCGGATGTCCACCAGCGCCACCACCAAGTTGAAGCTGCGCTCCTGCTCGAAGTAGCCGCCGATGAGGTCGGCCCAGCGCTGGCGCTCGCCCTTCGACACCTTCGCGTAGCCATATCCCGGCAGGTCGACGAAGCTCACGCCGTCCACGTCAAAGAAGTTGATGTTTGCCGTGCGCCCCGGGGTGCTGGACACCTTGGCCAGGGCCCTGCGTCCCACCAGACGGTTGAGCAGCGACGACTTGCCCACGTTGGAGCGCCCCACAAACGACACCTCGGGCGTCGTGGGCTGCGGGAGATCGTCCACCTTTCCGTAGCTCCTGTCGAAGCGTACCGTGTCATATCTCAGTGCCATGGACCCTCCTCACGTGTCGTTCGCCTATTGTACCTGCCCCTCATTCGTCTCAGCCAGCCAATTGCTGCTATGATTCACAAAAGAGAGAGGGAATCCATGGACATCAACGAAATCGCACGGCTTGCCGGCGTCTCCCGCGCAACGGTGTCGCGCTACCTCAACAACGGCTACGTCAGCCAGGAGAAGCGGCAGCTCATCAGCAGGGTCATCCAGGAGACGGGATACGTGCCGTCGCAGTCGGCCCAGCAGCTTCGCACGGGAAAGACCGGACTGGTGGGCGTGGTCATTCCCAAGGTGCACAGCCAATCCGTGGCGCGCATGCTTGCGGGCATCACCGAGGGCTTCCTGGGCACCGAGTACCACACGCTGCTCTCCAACACCAACAACGATCCCGAGGAAGAGATTCGCTGCCTGCGCGCCTTTGCCGAGCGGCCGCGCGTGGACGGCGTCATCCTCATCGCCACCGTCATCACCGACCAGCACCTCGAGGCGCTGCGCGCGCTCACCGTACCGGTCGTCATCCTTGGGCAGAAGCTCGAGGGGTTCAGCTGCGTCTACCACAACGACTATCGCGCCACCCTTGACGTCGCGCGCATCGCGGTGCGCAAGGCCCAGCACCCCGCCTTCATCGGGGTGCGCGAGGACGACGTTGCCGCCGGGGCCATGCGCCACAAGGCCTTCCTCGACGCCTGCCACGAGGCGGGCATCGAGCCCCGTCCCGAGCAGCAGGTGGTGGGCGACTTCACCGTCGAGTCGGGCTACCTCTGCTGCGAGCAGGTCATGGACGCGGCGCCCGACACCGACGCCATCGTGTGCGCCACCGACGACATCGCGCTGGGGGCCCTCGCCTGCCTGCGCGAGTACGGCCACGACGTGCCCAACGACGTGCAGGTGACGGGCGTCGGCGACTCCGAGCTCTCGCGCATCCTCGTCCCGTCGCTCACCTCGGCCCACCTCTTCTACAAGACCAGCGGCTACGACGCCACCAGGATCTTGCTGAAGGCCATGGAGAACGGCGACGAGATCCCGCGCCTGCTCAAGATGGGCTACGAGACCTACGCGCGCAACTCCACCCTCTAGACTGCCCTATTTGCCCGATGGGGTTTGTAAGGACGCACGCCTGTTGGGTAAACTATGTGCAAAACGTAAAGGCAAGGCAGGTGTGGCATGACCAACAAGGAAGTGGCGGAGCTAGCGGGCGTGTCCATCGCCGCCGTCTCGCGCTACCTCAACGGGGGCTACCTCTCCGACGAGAAGCGCCAGCGCATCGCGCAGGCCATCGAGGAGACGGGCTACGTGCCCTCGGCCAACGCCCGCATCCTGCGCCTGAAGAAGTCCAACACCGTGGGCATCGTGCTCGCGAAGAACGACGAGGCCACCATGGCCGGTGTCGCCGCCGGCCTCGAGAAGTACCTCTTCGCGGGAGGATACGGCTCGTCGCTGGCCTACGTGCGCGATGACGAGCTGGCCGAGTTCAACGCCATGCGCTCGATGCTCGAGCACCAGGTAGACGGCATCGTGCTCATCAGCTCGGCACCGGTGCCCGGCAGCCTCGAGCTCTTCGAGCGGGCGCGCGTGCCCGTGGTCATCGTGGGCCAGCATGCCCGCAGCCACAACTGCGTGCGCTTTGACAACTTTGGCGCCGCCTACGACCTTGCCTCGTCGCTTGGCTGCGACGTCGACGACCGCGTGGCCTACATCGACGCCCCGGGCCGCTTCCGCTCGTTTGGCAGCGACCGTCGCAAGGGGTTCCTCGCCGGCCTCGAGCGCATCGGCGTGCCGGAGGACCACATCGACGTGGTGCCCGGCGGCTTCACGCTGGCCGACGGTTACCGCGTCGGCCGCGAGCTGCTTGCCACCAAGCCGGGCTATGACTTCATCAGCTGCGCCACCGATACCGTTGCCGCAGGCGTCTACCAGGCCATTCGCGAGCGGTTTGGCTCGCTTGACTCTTCCCGTGCGCCGCGCGTCTCGGGCTTTGGTTGCGAGCCCATCCTGCAGGCGCTGGTAGGTCCCATGCCCACCGTGCGCTTCGACTACGAGGAGTGCGGCATTAAGGCGGCCGAGATGATGGTGAGCCTGCTTAAGAACGAAGTCAGCAGCGCCGCCAGCATCATCTTGGGATACCAGGTGGTGGGCGTCTAGGGGCCACAGCGCCACCACAAACGACCTTTTGGCGGCTAGCGGCATTATTCTTGTTGCCACACCATGTGAAATCGATTACAGTTTCAAGCCAGTCATAGCGCGTCTCTTTCGACGTCGACTGCTATGAAATTGATTTCATCATGAAGAAGGGGGAAGGTTCTATGGCACTTGATACCGCTCAGGCGGCACGCGAGATCCTGGCCGCAGTCGGCGGTCCCGACAACGTCGTGTCCGCAGCCCATTGCGCGACGCGCCTGCGCCTCGTCATCGCCGACGACTCGAAGGTCGACCCGGCAGCCGTCGAGGACGCCCTGGGAGCCAAGGGCAACTTCCAGGCATCGGGCCAGCTGCAGATCATCTACGGCACCGGCACCGTCAACAAGGTGTACGACGAGTTCTGCCGTCAGGGCAACATATCCGCCGTCTCCAAGGACGAGCTGAAGACCGTCGCTGCCCAGAACCAGAACAAGTTCATGGCCGCCATCAAGGTGCTCTCCGACGTGTTCGTGCCCATCATCCCGGCCATCGTGGCCTCCGGTATGCTGATGGGCATCATGGGCGCCATCGAGTTCATGGGCAACGCCGGCTACTTCGTGCTTGACACCAACAGCGTCTGGTGGCGCATCGCCGGCCTCATCAACGCCTGCGCCCTCGCCAACCTGCAGATCCTCCTTGGCTTCTCCGCGGCCACCGTCTTTGGCGGCAACCCCTACCTGGGCGCCTCCTTCGGTGCGCTGCTCATCTCCAGCAGCTTCATCAACGCCTGGGGTGCGGCTGACGCCATCGCCAACGGCACCATGATCACCCTCGACGTCATCCCCGGCCTCTACAGCATCGACTGGATCGGCTACCAGGGCCATGTCATCCCCATCCTTGTGGGCACCTGGATCCTGTGCACCATCGAGAAGAAGATGCACCAGATTGTGCCTGACATGTTCGACCTGTTCGTGACCCCGCTCGTGTCGGTTGCCGGCGCCGCCTACATCACCATCCTGTTCATCGGCCCCATCTTCGTGTGGCTCGAGAACGCTATCCTCGGCCTGCTCACCGCACTGCTCTCCGTGCCGTTTGGCCTGGGCTACATCCTCATCGGCCTCATCTACTCGCCGTCGGTCGTCACCGGCCTGCACCAGATGTACACCACCATCGACGTGTCGATGCTGGGCCAGTACGGCGTCACCTACTGGCTGCCCATCGCCTCCGCAGCCAACATCGCCCAGGGCGGAGCCTGCCTGGCCGTGGCCCTCAAGACCAGGTCCGAGAAGACCAAGGCCCTGGCCGTGCCCTCCGGCATCTCCTGCCTGCTGGGCATCACCGAGCCGGCCATCTTTGGCGTCAACCTGCCCAAGTTCAAGCCGTTCGTCGCTGGCATGGCCGGCGCTGCCGTGGGTGCCTTCATCTGCTCGCTCACGCATCTCGGCGCCTCCGGCACCGGCGTCACCGGCATCTTCGGCATCCTGCTGTGCATCAACCAGCCCATCCAGTACTGCATCATGTTCCTGGCCTCCTTCGGCGTGGCCTTCGCCCTCACCTGGATCCTCTACAGCGACGAGCCCGACAAGGCCCGCGCCCCCAAGGCAGCCGCCCCCGCCACCCCGGCCCAGGTCGACGCCGTGGCCGCAGCCGGCACCCTGGCCAGCCCGATGACCGGCGAGGCCAAGGCCATGTCCGAC
>CADALE010000021.1 GCA_902788705.1 uncultured Coriobacteriaceae bacterium
GTCGCTCTAAAGGGGATGTCCCCGGTCCAATACCGGGGACATCCAATCAGGGCCGCCTGAGAACTCTATTAAACCGTCCAACTATTGGGGTCTAGTTCAAAGAGGGGCCCTCGCGCGTGCTATCCAGCCAATAAGCTACAGCTCAGCGCCGTTGCTCTTGCACACCTTGGCGTACCAGTCGAAGGACTCCTTGCGCTCGCGGTGCAGGTCGCCGTTGCCGTCGTTGTCCTTGTCCACGTAGATGAAGCCGTAGCGCTTGGCCATCTCGCCGGTGGAGGCGGACACGAGGTCGATGCAGCCCCACATGGTGTAGCCCATGAGGTCGACACCGTCGTAGATGGCATGGCCCATCTCGATGATGTGGTCGCGCATGTAGTCGATGCGGTAGGTGTCGTGGAACTTGCCGTCCTCGCCACGCTCGTCGTAGGCACCCAGGCCGTTCTCCACGATCATCAGCGGGATCTGGTAGCGGTCGTAGACCTCCTCGAGGTACCAGCGCAGGCCCTGCGGGTCGATCTGCCAACCCCAGTCGCTCGCCTTGAGGTACGGGTTCTTGACGCCACCGAACACGTTGCCGCGAGCGGCAGCAGCGTCATCGTGCGTCGTGGCGACGGAGCTCATGTAGTACGAGAAGCTGTAGAAGTCCACGACGCCAGCAAGCAGGGTCTCCTCGTCGCGCGCGTAGAGGTCTTCCATCATCTCGACGTCAACGCCGCGCTCGATCCAGAGGGCCTTGGCCCACGCCGGGTACTCGCCGCGCACGTGCATGTCGCCGCAGTAGAAGTTGTTCTCGCGGGTGGCCTTCTGCGCCTTGATCATGTCGGCAGGATCGCAGGTGTAGGGGTAGGTGGCGTTGCCGGCGATCATGCAACCCACCATGTTCTCGGGGTCGATGGCGTGAGCAATCTGCACGGCCTTGGCGCTGGCCACGAACTGGTTGTGCAGGCCATGGAAGGTACGGTTGATGTCGATCCAGCTGTTGTCGTTCTCCTGGCTGAAGCCGAGCGCCCAGTCGTTGGGTGGAAGGATGCCGAGGCCATACACGTCACCAAAGCCGGGCATCATGGCGCAGTTGATCTCGTTGAAGGTGAGCCAGTACTTGACCAGGCCCTTGTACTCGCGGAAGCACAGGTCGGCGTAGCGCACCCAGAAGTCGATGACCTTGTCGTTGTCCCAGCCGCCGTACTTGTGGCTGAGCGCCAGCGGGAACTCGTAGTGCGAGAGGGTGACCAGCGGCTCGATGCCATACTTGTGGCACTCCTCGAACACGCTGCGGTAGAAGTCGATACCGGCCTGGCACGGCGTGGCATCGTCACCGTTGGGGAAGATGCGGCTCATCTGGATGGACAGGCGGAAGCACTTGAAGCCCATCTCGCCAAAGAGCGCGATGTCCTCCTTGTAGTGATGGTAGAAGCCGATGCCCTCATGGCTGGGGTAGTACGTGTTGGGACGGACGCCCTTGGGCGTTACCACGCGCGGGGTCTTGACGTCGCCGCCCATGATGATGTCGGGGACCGAGAGGCCCTTGCCGTCCGCGTCGTAGCCGCCCTCAAACTGGTTGGCTGCCGTGGCGCCGCCCCACAGGAACCCCTCGGGAAACTTGTAATCTGCCATGTGTCCTCCTCTGTTTTGTTAGGTACCTTCCCTTCGTACCATCATGACGCAGAGATGGCACGGCACCACTGTCATATCGGTAAGCAGCGACACGCCATCCATAGGCGTTGCCAACCAGGGGCAATTTGGTGCACGAGCCCATGGAATGCTAAGCTTGCGTGCGTACAAGGCAGGGAAGATGGGGAGGCATGATGGCGCGGGCCGTATTCTTTGACGTGGATGGCACCCTCTTCTCGCACGAGACGGGCAGGGTTCCCGACAGCTCGCGAGAGGCCATCGCGCGCCTCCGCAGCAAGGGGATCCTGGTGGGGGTGGCCACGGGGCGCAACCTGTGGGAGCTGCGGTACCTTCCCATGGGAGGCATCGAGTTCGACGTGCTGCTCACCCTCAACGGACAGCTGGTCTTGGACGGCAAGGGCAACCTGATCGAGGGAAACCCGCTTTCGGAAGATGGGCTCGCGCACACGATCAGGATGTTCGAGGAGCGCACGCATCCCGTCCTTCTGATAGAGCAGGAGCGGATGTATATAAACTACGTGGATGATGCCGTGGTGGCGGCGCAGGCCTCCATACTCACGCCCATCCCCGAGATAGGCACCTACGGCGGCGCGGCGGTCTACCAGGCAAACGTGTATGTGGACGAGGCGGCGTCTGGCCACGTGCGTGAGCTCTTGGCTGGCTGCGACGTAACCCGTTGGCACGAGCAGGCGCTCGACGTGAACGCGCCTTCCGAGGGCGGCAAGGCCGCCGGGATTGCACGTTACGCACAGGGACTGGGCATCGACATGAGCGAGGTAGTCGCCTTCGGCGACGCCGAGAACGACCTCCCCATGCTGCGGGCGGCAGGCATCGGGGTTGCCATGGGCAACGCGACTCCCGAGGCCAAGGCGGAGGCCGACCTCGTTACCGACGACATAGACGACGACGGCGTTGCCAAAGCACTCCGTAAGCTGGGGCTTATCTGACCGCGCAAGCAGCCAGCATGGCGGCGCCTTGCGCGCCGTCAAGATTCGTGCCACCTAGCAGTTTCCCGTGTAGACGTGGGGCAGGTAAGCGCGCGCAACGTCAGCCAGCTCGTACACACGCCGCACCGGCGTCGGACCGCGGTCGCGCATGCGCCAGTTGGGGAAGAAGCGCGACACGTGCAGCGTGATGTCGGGGTCCATGGAGGCAAGCCACGCGGACAGCTGGTCCATCTCGTCGTCCGTGTCGTTCACGCCGGGAACCACGAGGGTGGTTACCTCCAGATGGCAGGCTGGCTCGTCGGCAAGCAGGCGAATGGTCTCCTGCACGGTCTGCAGGCTGCCGCCGATGCGCCGGTACGTATCCTCGCGGAAGGCCTTGAGGTCGATGTTGGCCGCATCGACGAGCGGGGCCACCGCGCGAACCACCTCGGCGCTCACGCAGCCCGCCGAGACCAGCACGTTTGCCAGTCCCGCGTCGTGCACCAGCTGGGAACAGTCGCGCACGAACTCCCACGCTACCAGCGGCTCGTTGTAGGTGTAGGCCACGCCCACCATACGCGGATCCTCGCCATGCAGGCGCACCGCAAGGTCGGCCACGTCTTGCGGCGACAGCTCGCGCCACGGCACGTCGTCGGCGCCTACCTGCGAGATGCTGTGGTTCTGGCACCAAGGGCACCGCAGGTTGCAGCCGTAGCTGCCCAGCGAGAGCACGGTGTGTCCCGGCTTCCAGCGAGCCAGGGGCTTCTTCTCCACTGGGTCGACGGCAATCGAGGTCACACGGCCGTAGCCCACGGGAGCCACCGAACCATCCACGTTAGCCCGAGCGCGGCAAGCCCCAACTGCTCCCCGCTGCAGCTCACAGCCGCGGGGGCAGGCTTCGCAACGCGCAGCCCCCTCCCTCACAGGTGACGCACCACCTCGAAGCGATGGAGCCGATAGTCGTCGAAGTCGAGGTCTATCTGACCCTTTTGCGCGGCAATGCGCAGCTGCTCAGAGACGCTGTCCACACCGTCAAGGTCGGGAAGCAACAGGCCGCGGCGACCGTCTTGGCAGCTCACGATAACGCCGTAGCGCGACGGGTCCAGGCCCTCGCGCGTCGTGGGCTCGGGCTTGGTGAGCACGTCCACGTCGTACACGAGGTCAGGCAGCTCGTCCGCGCGCACCGCGCGGAAGCGCGGGTCACGCGTCCCCGCACTGATGGCGTTGGCGCAGATCTCGTCGGCAAGGCAGCGCTGCACGGGGTCGATGGTGCCGATGCAGCCACGCAGCTGGCCATCAACCTTAAGCGAGACGAAGCAGCCCGCACGGGAAGCCAGCAGCTCCTCGGGCAGGTCGATCCCCGCGTCACGAGGGGCGATGCGCCGCCCGTCGCGCACGTAGGACTCCAGCGACGCACGGGCAAGCCTCACGTAGGGATCCTCCGCCTCCTTGCGCGATGCGAGGCCTGCCAAGCGCCACGCCTCGTAGCGCGGAAGGAGCGCGCGGTCCTCGTCGGTGCCCTCATCGCCTGCAGGCGTGAAGGCGGCCACGCCATAGCCCACGCCAAACGGTCCCTCGTGGGACAGGAGCTCGGGCGTAACGGCCGTACGGTCCAGTGCGCCGGCCATCATCTGGAAGCTGCGCAGCCCGCATTCGGCCGCGCGCTCCGCCAGCGAATGGTCCATGCACAGGATGTCCAGCAGGTCGCCCGTCGCGAAGTCGTGGGCAATCCGCTCATCGAAGACGGGTCCCTCCGGCGCGAAGCCGTACGGCCCCTCAGCCAGCAGCTTGTGCGAGAGGTCGCCCGAGGCGATGTACACCACGCGACGCCTGAGCATGCGCGCAGCCTCCTGCACGGCCATCCCCAGCCGGTAGTGCTCAGCGGGCGAGAAGCCCGAAAGGCCAATGCGCACCAGCTCAAAGCCCGTGTAGTACTTCTCGACAAAGTGCAGGGGAATCATGGTGCCATGGTCGAGGCGCGGGTCGCGCTCGTAATCGGTGCCAGCCTCGATGCCCTCGCGCTCGCACACGCGGCAGATCTCGTCCACGAGCTTGGTGTCATATCGCGCCTCGTAGGCAGCTCGCGGCGCACCATACTGCGCAAAGCTGCCCTGTGCCGACGACCCCGGCGAGATGTGGAAGTAGTCGCGGTACAGCGTGGCGTGCGGTGACGAGACCACGATGGTGTCGGGCGCCAGCTGGGCGATGCGACGCCCCACCTCGTCGTAGGCATCGATGGTGTCCTGGATGTCGCGCTCCCTCCCCTTCCCCACGTCGGGGATGATGAGCGGCGGGTGCGGCACGGCAAAGGCGGCAAGGATGGGCATGGAGGCTCCTCTCGACATGCCTAGAGTGTACTCTGCATGCGGGTTCTGGACGACAAGTTCGCGCTTAACGGAGCGGAATGCGTGCAACGGGGGGTTCCGACCCCTTGTTGCACACTAGATCACGACGCCCCGCAGATGGTCGCACTCGTGCTGGATGACCTGGGCAACAAATCCCTGATAGGTGCCAACGTGCTGCTTGAGGTTCTGATCCTGCCACGAGACGGTTATGCGACGATAGCGCGTAGCTGGCCGGACGCCCTCCAACGAGAGGCATCCCTCCTCGGTCTGGTACGGGCCCGAGGTGCCCGTGATACGGGGATTGAGCATCACCTGGGGACGGCCCTGCGCATCAAAGAACGCGATGATGGCCTTGCTCTGGCCAATCATGTTTGCCGCCATGCCCGCGCAGGTGGCTTGGTTTGCCATGAGCGAATCGACAAGGTCGCGTGCCAAGGGCAGGTCGTCGGCCGTTGCGGGAGCGGCCTTGCGCGACAGGATGATGCGCGAGCGGACGATGGGACGTTGCACGCAAGCCTCCTTTGCCAGGATGCTGGACGGCCATCATCCTACCAGACGCCCGCCGCCATCAGGCATAGCTCTGCTACCATCATGACAGGAAGTCGCATGGCTGTCTGGTTGTTGCCTCGGGGAGGGTTTGTGGCTGAAAGACTTGTCATGACCGTTCTGGCAGAGAACGGCCCGGCCGAGGACGCTGGCCTTCTGTGCGAGCATGGCCTTTCACTGCATCTCGCCTACGGTGAGGTGCGCATGCTGCTCGACTTCGACCAGTCGGACGTCTTTGCGAGGAACGCCGAGGCGCTGGGGGTCAACCTGGCGCAGGTAGACCTCGCGGTGCTGTCGCATGCGCACTACGACCACGCCGATGGCATGGCCCACTTCTTCGCGCACAACCAACACGCCTCCCTGCACCTGAGCTCAGCGTGCGCCGAGACGTGCTGGTCCACCAAAGGCGGCACGACAGAGACACACTACATAGGCATCAAGCAGGGATTCATTAAGCGATACCGCGATCGCCTCGTGACTGTGGCCACATGCGGCACAACCACCATCGCGCCGGGTGTGCACCTCGTGCCGCACAGCACGCCCAGCCTCGCCGAGGTGGGGCGGCAGGCAGGAATGTGGCTCTGCGAGAACGGCTCCTGGCGGCCCGATGACTTTGCCCACGAGATGAGCCTCGTCGTAGAGCTGGGAGATACGGCCAAGGCGCCCCTCGCCATCTTCAACAGCTGCTCGCACGCAGGCCTGCCCGCCATCGTGGCCGAGGTGCAGGCGGCATTCCCGGGAAGGGCCATCGATTTCTATGTAGGCGGGCTTCACCTCGTGCACGCAAGTGACGAGGACGTCTTGCGAGTAGCCGACGCCATCGAGTCAGCGCGTATCGGGCAGCTCCTTACCGGCCACTGCACAGGCGCCCACGCGCTCGAGCTCTTGCAGCGCAGGGCACCCTGCCGGATCGTCGCGCTCAGACCGGGACTGTGCGTCACGCTGTAGGGCTGATTGCAGGGCAGAAGCAGCCCACGCAAGCGGCACAAGGGGTCCCCGTGTGGTCATGCAAGCGCCCGTCGCCGCACAAGCGGCTATTCCGTGGCAAACCGAGGGCGTATACTGGCACCAACATCAGAAGAGGCGCCTCATGGCATGCGCCTACAGGGAAGGACCGCTCATGGACCCCATCACCACCAAGCGTAACGAGCTGCTTGCACAGAAGACCATCAAGGGCCTTGCCTCCCGCAACATGAGCGGCTACTATGCCGCCACCAAGGAGGAGGCGCTCCAGATTGCGCTCGGGCTCATCGACGAGCAGAGCTCCGTCACCATGGGAGGCGGCATGAGCGTCCACGAGATCGGCCTGGTGGACGCCCTCAAGGCTGGCAACTACCAGTTCATCGACCGCGATGCCATCGAGGACAAGCGCGCGGCGATGCTCGCGGCGTACGACGCGGACGTCTTCCTTTCCAGCGTCAACGCCATGACCGACGACGGTGTGCTGGTGAACATCGACGGCAACGCCAACCGCGTCTCGGCCATCGCGCAGGGTCCCAAGAAGGTCATCTTCATCGTGGGCATGAACAAGGTGTGCGGCGACGTCGACGGCGCCATGAAGCGCGCGCGCAACGTGGCGGCGCCCATCAACGCCCAGCGCTTCGGGCTGAAGACCCCATGCACGAAGACGGGCGCCTGCGCAGACTGCAAGTCGCCCGACACCATCTGCTGCCAGTTCCTTGTCACGCGCTACTCGCGCCATGCGGGCCGCATCCACGTCATCCTAGTCAACGACGTGCTGGGCTTCTAGGCGCCACAGGAGGCTACCCCCTGCCACAGGGGGCTACCCCCCATGGCAGCCTGCCACAAGGGGCTACCCCCTGTGGCAGGTCCGGGAGCCCGTGCGCCTGTGCCTACTCCCCCGCCTCAAACACGGCACGGACGTCAGCGCGACGGCGCCACACCACGGCCCAGCTCGCGGCCAGGCTAGCGATGCCGCAGACGGTGACGCACGCGCGGTAGTCGAGCACCTCGCCCAGGGCACCGACCACAAGCGCCAGCGAGCTGCACGCCGCCATGAGCACGGCCCCTTGGAACGCGTTGACGCGCGACCTCATGCGCTCGGGGATGTAGGTCTGCGTGGCCGCCTCGCGCATGATGTAGCTGTTGCCGCCAAGGAAGCCGCACACGCAGCGGTTGGCCAGCATGAGCGGGTACGGAAGCCAGAGGAGGCAGCTGTCCATGAGGTCGAAGACCTGATACACGAAGAAGGTGAGGTGGAAGCGCCGCTCCTTGGGCACCTTCACGTGGTACTGCACGACGCTTCCCAGCGTACGCCCGACGAACTCCGCCACGGAGAAGAGCGAGTAGAGCGCCACCGTCATGCCGGGTGCCGTGCGGAAGAAGGCGATGAGCACGGGCTCGTAGCCCGTGGCAAGGCCATTCGAGACGGCCTGGTACGCCAGAAGCGACCTGAGGCCGCGCTCGTCGACGAGGTAGCAGGCAGCCTCGCGCAAATCCTCGGCCCACGTGGCAAAGGTATATTCGTCCACATGCGCGCGCTCGTGCTCGCGCACGTGCACGAGGCTCTCGATGAGCGCCGCAGCCATCGCGAGCACGCCCTGCGCCATGAGCAGCCGAGGCACACCGACTGTGTCCAGCAGCACGGCGGCCAGCGGCGCCATGACCACCGCAAGGGTGGTATACAGCATCGACGACACGGCGTAGCCCCGCTGCTCCGCGCCTTCGGGGATGACCTCGGGATAGATGCTCGTCCAGGCGAGCTCGTCGACGGCCTCGAGGCAGGCGATGGCCAGCGACGCGGCGAGGTAGCCCACGTACGAGAAGCTGAAGCGCAAGAGCCACAGGCCCAAGGCGGCGTAGGCCGCGCCGCAGACCACGTCGCCCGCCACCAGGAAGGCCTTGCGGGGCAGGCGGTCCATGACCGGCGAGACAGCAAGTGGGACAAGGACATGCGGCACGAGCTGGATGGCGATGACGAGCGCCGAGGCGAGCGTGGAGCCCGTCTCGTCGAAGACGAAGAACGAGAGCGCGAAGCCACCGGCGATGCCGCCGGCGGCGCCGAGCGCCGAGGCAAGGGTGACGAGGGTAAAGTCGCGCGTCCAGAGCGCGGGACGGCCATCTTGCATGGGGAACCTCCAGAAGGGGCAGCGCGCCGTACGGCACCGCTGTGGCGAATCAATAGGTTAGGTACTTCGTGCGACCTAGCTGTTGCGCCTTCTGGACATCGTGTTCCTCTCTACCGCCGCCCGCAGGCGAGGATGCATGACGGGACCCATGGTAGCAGCGCGGCCTTGTGCCCGCAAGCCAGCGCGTGGGGCCAAGAGGCAGCCTGCCCCGGCATCCGGTTGCGCGCATCCCTACAGATACGCGAGGCCGTCCTCGCCGCAGAAGAGCTTGGTGGAGATGTAGCGCTCGCCAGTATCGGGCGCGATGGTAACCACCGTCTTGCCCGGACCCAGCTCGCGGGCCAGCTTGAGCGCAGCCACCACGTTGGTGCCCGAGGAGATGCCGCACATGAGGCCCTCCTCGCGAGCCAGCCTACGGGCCATCTCCAGCGCCTCGATGTCCGTGACGATGCAGATGTCATCGTAAATCTGCTGGTCAAGGATGGCGGGGATGATGCCGTCGCCGATGCCCATCTGCAGGTGCGTGCCTACGGGGCGTCCGGAGAGGATGGCCGCCTGCTCTGGTTCGACGGCCCAGATGCGCACGTTGGGGTTCACGGCGCGCAGCACCGCGCCCACGCCGGTGATGGTGCCACCGGTGCCGATGCCCGAGCAGAAGCCGTCGATGCGCGAGTCGGCGTCGGCGATGATCTCGGCCGCGGTGTGCTCGCGATGCGCCCAAAGGTTGTCAACGTTCTCGAACTGCTGCGGCACGTACACGCGGGGGTCTTCCTTGGCCATCTGAAGCGCACGCTTGATGCAGCGGTCAACGCACTCGCCGATGTCGCCGTCGTCGTGCTCGAGGATGACCTGCGCACCGTAGTGCACCACCAGGCGCCGGCGCTCCACCGACACCGAGTCGGGCATGATGATCTTGGCCTGATAGCCCAAAACCGCCGCCACGAGCGCAAGACCGATGCCCTGGTTGCCACTCGTGGGCTCCACGATGATGGAGTCGGGGCGCAGCTCGCCGCGCTCCTCGGCCGCGCGTACCATCTGCAGGGCGGTACGCGTCTTGATGGAGCCGCCCACGTTGGTAGCCTCGAACTTCACGAGGATGCGTGCGCAATCAGGCTCGGGAATATGGTTAAGACGAACAAGTGGGGTGTGCCCCACCGCGTCAAGGATGCTGTCGTACACCATGTGCCGCTCCTTCCTCGCGTCATGCGGCACGCACGATTGTAGCAGCGGCCGAAGGAACCCGCACTCTGGACTCCGTAGGCGTATCATTGTCGCAACCACTTCAAAGGAGGAGCCATGGCAGAGGACCTTCGCACGATGGCAAGCACCGACGGCATCGCCGAGTTCGAACGTACATACGAGACGCCACGCTGCGTCGTGCTGGACAGTGCCTACTGCTCGATGGGACGCATGGTGGCCCTGCAGGCCTGCAAGCTGGCAGGATGGACCTACCACGACAGCGTGACGCTGCTCGAGCTCGTACCCGAGCTTGGGGTGACCGCCGAGGATGTGGACGCCTTCGATCGGCAGTTCAGCGGTTGCGAGCCCGACGTGGCGGCGGTACGGGCCAGCAGCGAGTTCCAGCGCATCAGCCAGGCCTTCCTCCTTGCTACCGAGCGCGCCTTGGCGGACGGACCGTGCCTTGTTCACGACCGGGTTACCAAGCCCTATGTTGAGGGCCTTGGATACCGCTGCGTGTCAGCCATGACCTACGCGCACGACCTGCCCGCCATGCGCGTGCGGGCCAAATTCTCGCCGCTCTATGCCTCGCTTGAGAGCGATGACCAGCTTGACGCCGCAATCCGCGGCGAGGACTCGATACGCCGTGCATGGCACGCACTGCAGAGCGACTCCACCTTCTGGGGGGAGCCGCGCACCTACGACCTCATGCTGAACACCGACCTGCTAGGCCGTGACCTTGCTGCCCAGCTGCTCGCACAGCTTATGGGTGCATAGGCAGGAAGGCGATTGTGCGGGCAACGTCGGGCTAGGCGTTCGTTTGAGCCACCCACGTCCCACGTCCATTGCGCCCACGCACGGATTGGCGCTGGCCACCAAGGCGCCGCACCGTTAGCATTAAAGTGACAACGGGAGGAGAACGGGCTATGTTCACCATCAGGCTCTTCTGTGCAGCGGGAATGTCCACCAGCCTTCTTGAGAGGCGCATCAAGGATGCCGCCAAGGAGCAGGGGATCGACCTTGACATCGAGGCGCACCCCGTGAACGAGCTTGACCAAAGCCTTGACGGGGCGGATGTCGTGTTGCTTGGGCCCCAGGTGCAGTTCATGCTTCCCCAGTTCAAGACGAAGTGCGGCATGCGCGGCATCCCCTTCGGCGTGATTCCCATGCGCGACTATGGCACCGTGAACGGCAAGAACGTCCTGGCCTTCGCCTTGGAGCTCGCCGGACGGGAGGGATAGGCCGCCCAGGGGCAGGAAGCGCTCCGAGGCAAAGCACCCTACAGCGCTACGACGCATGACCGGATGAGCAGCGCACCTACAGCGCAAGCACGCTGGTGATGCAGTTGTACAGCGAGATGAGGGGCAGCAGCGCCATCACGAACACGTAGATGCGGCGCACGCCCTGCTCGGACAGCTTGCGGTTGAAGTGCGTGCCGATGAAGCCACCCGCGACGGCAGGGATGGCCACAAACGGAACAAACGTGAGGTCAACGGCCCAAAGCGCACCGCTTGTCGCCGACAGCACCAGCTTTGAGAGCTGGCTGAAGAAGATGATGGCCAGGGTGTTGACGCCCTTGGCAAGACGCGCGCGAGCGTCAGTACCGCCACGTTGAGCGGCCCACCACCGATGCCCAGGAAGACCGCGAGCGCCCCCAGCGCAAAGCCAGCAGCAAAGATGCTGGCCGGATCGGTGAGGTGCCAGCTGGGCATCTGGTCCTGCTTGATGGTGTAGACGAAGATCGCCCCCAGCACCACGGCAAGCACGCCCGCCTGCACGGCCTTGACCAGATGGCTGTCAAAGGAACCTGTGAGCGCGGAGAACACCTTGTCCCCGGCAACGCCACCCAGAATCGATCCGATTGCCACGGAAAGCACCATCTTGCGGTCAAACTCGAAGCCTGCGCGCAGCTGCTTGGAGAGGCTCACGCAGCACATCACGAAGACGGCCACGCTGGAGTAGAGGTTGATCGTGGCCGCGTCATGGTATCCCACAAGGTCGAGCAGCGGCTTGATGATGACGCCGCCACCGAGGCCCGCCACGGCACCAAGCGACGTTGCCACAACGATCACCAGCGCATAGATGAGGTAGAGCATGCCAGGTCCTTTCTCGGGGGCATCTGGAAGCGGGCGAGTGTACATTTCGTTTCATTTATTCGGGCTCCGTTTCGGAGAGGTCGAATAACTCAAAACAAATGTACATTCGCTCCCCGGCCACCTGGCTCCGGAGTGTACATCTCATTTCATTTATTCGGACTCCGTTTTCGAGAGCCCGAATAACTCAAAACAATGTACACTCCGGCGCATCACATGGCCCAAAAAGCGCGGTTGCGGCCACCTTCACAGCCGCAACCACGCAGTGCCACTTGCCATCAGCCCGCGCCGTGCGCCTACCACTTGCGATGCGGACGCGGGTTGACCAGCTTGTCGATGCACAGGGCCAGCTCGCCTAGGTACATCAGCTCGCGGTAGTCGTCTACGAAGCGCAGCTCGGGAACGTACGCCATCGGGATGCTGCGCCACAGCCACTCGCGCAGCTCGTCCATGCTGCGCACAAGCGGCGACGACACGTAGATGCAGTCCGGCGACGTGGTACAGATGCTTGCCAGCAGGTAGCATGCCACGATCTCGGTCATGCCCTCGTAGGTCCACACCATGTCGTAGGGATCGCCCGACAGGCCCATCAGCCATAGCACCGGCTCGAGCTCGCCCGCGTAGTTGAGGCGTCCCTTCACCAGATGGCCGTCGCACACCACGCCCTCGCCGCAGCCGATGACGCCGGTCTGCTGGATGTGGAACACCACCGAGTCGAAGTCGGTCTGGCTCACGTAGCAGCCCATGGCGGCGGCATTGGCGTCGTTGTCCATGTAGACCTCGATGCCGTAGCGCCGCTCCAGCTCGCGGCCCAGGTCGTAGTCGCGGATGTCCGATGCCGGCATCGAGACGCTCTCGCGGTTGATGATGCCCGGCAGCGCGATGCCCACGGCATCAAGCTTTCGCACGTCGATGCCATCCACCTTCACGGTGGCCAGCACGTCCTCGATGTCGCGGAAGTTGACGTGCTTCTTGTACACCGTGCCGTCCGCGGCGATGCCCTTGTTGGCAAACACGCGATAGCCGATGACGGACGTGTCCTGCCGCTCCACCACCGAGATGACCATGACGTCCTTGGTGTCGTCGATGGGACGCACCACCTTCAGCTCGCGCCCGGCGGCCGACTGCTCCACACCCTCGTCCAGCGCGTCCAGCAGCATGTCGAGGGTTGCCTGCACGTCGAAGCGGGCGAAGATCTCGCCGGGGATCTCGATCACCAGCGCGTTGGGATAGGCCTTCTGCGCGTCCTTGCGGCGGTAGCCCAGCTGCGGGGCCACCATCACCACGTCGTAGGACCCCTTGTCGCGAATGGCCATGTCAAGCGGCTTTGCCGTGAACTCGTAGTGCAGCGAGAGCTTCTCGGCCAGGGCGTTGAGCTTCCGCTCGTACATGGTGGTGGTGATGCCTGCCGTGCAGCACAGCAGCACACGCGTCGAGCCGCGGTTGTCGGTGCGCTCCAGCACCTCGGTCATCTCAAGGAACAGCTCCTGAGCCCGCAGCTCGTCGTTGAGCTCGAAGCGCACATGGAACATCGGCTGGCCGTCGTTCTTGCGCACGATCTTCATGTCCACGATCTCGGGCTGGCCATCATCCTGCGGATAGAAGGTCATCTTGCCGAACATCGTGGCCGTTGCAAGGCTGATGTGCTCGTTGTCCTTCCATGTGATGGTGCAGCCGCGGATGCGGCGAGACAGCACCCACTCGCGGTAGGCCTTGCCCGCGCCCTCCACGCCAATCCACGACTCCTCGCAGTAGGGCATGTGCCGGTGCACCTTGCCGTCGGGAAGCTCGCCGAGGGGCACCACCTGGTTGTACAGCACGCAGTGCTGGTGGTCACGCACCATGATGTCGTCGTGATAGTGGCCGGCGTACCACATCTTGAGGCGGTTGTGGTCAAGGCGGTCGTCGACGCGCTGCAAAAACGCCGTGATGGCGTCATCCTGCTCACGACTCTCGTCGTAGTGCCGGGCCATGGCAAAGCGCCGCAGCTTGCGGGGCACGTCGTGCGAGAACACGTAGTCAACGCTAAAGTCCACCCGCTCGAGGTTGGCCCACCCCTCGTCCATCTCCTCCTGGTTGGGCACCTCGCGCGGCCACCAGCTCACGCCCTGGACGCGGCTGCTGATGTCGTGCGACGGCGCGCCGCCCATGCAAAACCAGCGCCCGTACGAGCCCATCTCGTACACCTGGCCGCGCAGCAGGTGGATGACGTTCTTTGCGCCGGGCACCACCGCAACCTTGCCGCCGTGCCACTCGCTGGTGGGAAACGTGTCAAGCAGGTCGTAGTTCTCGTGGTTGCCGTCTACGAACAGCGTGGTCCACGGGCGGCTGTCCAGCCAGTCGATGAAGAACTTCTCCTCCAGCGTGATGGGGTTGTTCCAAACAAGGCCAAAGTCGCCGCAGATAACTAGCAGGTCGCTCCGCCGAAGCTTGGTTCCCTCGGGCCAGCGGTCGGGAGTTAGCTTGCCGATGTCCAGCCAGCCGTGGATGTCGCCGGTTACGAAGACAGCCATGAGCACCTCCCAGAGGAGCGAAGAGTCATACGTAAACGCTAAGGTACCTGTTGTGGGCGACCGGCGGCAACACCTGAGCCTGCGAGAGGCGCCATATGGTCGGGAGCTGCAACTCCTACGGGTTTTGCGACAACCAGGGGCCAAGCCACCCCTGCCAGCTACAGCAGCGAGCCGTGGCGCGCCACATAGGCCTTGCGCACCAGCAACACGCAGGCAGCATAGGCAGCAGCTACCAGCACGACCGCGACGACGGCCCTGACGGGCAGCACTGCGAGGTCGATCACGTAGCCCAGCGGCGTGCAGCACATGATTGCCGCCACCACGATGCCCATGATGCCAAGTGCCGTGATCTGCCAGGCAGCCCGGCTCTCCAAAAACGGCACGCGCTCGGTGCGCAGCATGTGCACGGCAAGAACCTGGGTGACCATGCTCTCCAGCAGCCAGCCTGCCTGGAAGGTGCCTGCAAAGCGCGCCTGGGCAGCAGCGTCGCCAGCAAGCGATGCCCAGCTGCCGCCGCACACGGCCGGGCACACCACCAAGAACAGCAGCGCAAACGTAACCACGTCGAATACCGAGCTGATGGGCCCAAACCACCGCATGAAGCTGGAGATGGACCCAGAGTCCCACGTGCGCGGGCCGCGCAGCGACTCGTCGTCCACCGTGTCCCACGGCATGGCGGTGCAGGTGAGGTCGTACACGAAGTTAAGGAACAGCAGCTGCACGGCGCTCATGGGCAGAAACGGCAGGAACGCGCTGGCCACCAGCACGCTGAACACGTTGCCGAAGTTTGAGCTGGCCGTCATCTTCACGTACTTGTTCATGTTGGCGAAGGTGCGCCTGCCGGTCTCGACGCCATGCTCGAGCACCATGAGGTCCTTCTCGAGCAGGATGATGTCGGCAGCCTCCTTGGCCACGTCTGCGCCCGTGTCCACCGACACGCCACAGTCGGCGGCGCGCATGGCCGCGGCGTCGTTCACGCCGTCGCCCATGAAGCCCACCACGTGCCCGTTGGCCTTGAGCGCCTCAACCACGCGCACCTTCTGGTCGGGCGAGAGCTTGGCAAACACCGTGGTGGTCTCCACCGCCTCGCGCAGCGCCTCGTCGGACAGCAGCTCCACCTGCGCCCCGTCGAGTGCCCCGTCAACGTTCAGGCCAAGCTCGCCACACACGTGCACGGCCACGCGCGTGGAGTCGCCCGTAAGCACCTTGGTGCCCACACCGTGGTCGGCCAGCGCCTTGATGGCGGTGCCGGCATCCTCCTTGGGCGGGTCAAGGAAGGCAAGGTAGCCGATCAGCGTCATCTCGCGCTCGTCATCCACCGTAAGCGCCCCGACACCTGCCGGGTCGTCCTTGCGCGACACGCCCAGCACACGCATGCCGTCGTCCGACAGCGCCTGCCCGCGCTCCAGCACCTCGCGAGCCAACTCGTCGGTCAGCGAGAACACCCTGCCCCCAAGCTCTACCGTCGAACAGATGGAGATGATCTCCTCGAGGGCGCCCTTGGTGATCATCGTGGTGCGGCCGTCCTCGTCGCCCACCACCACGCTGACGCGCCGGCGCTCGTAGTCAAAGGGCAGCTCGTCCACCAGGAAGTTGCTCTCCACGAGGGCGTCGTCATCAAGGCCGGTCTCCTCGTGAGCGCACCTGATGATGGCCATGTCAATAAGGTTGAGCATGCCCGTCTCGAAGTGGCTGTTCAGGAAGGCGTGGCGCAGCACCCGCGCGTCCTCGCGCCCCTCCACATCAAGGTGGAGCTCAAGCACCACGCGGTCCTCGGTGAGGGTGCCGGTCTTGTCGCTGCACAGCATGTCGATGGAGCCCAGATTTTGGATGGCGTCGAGGCGCTTCACGATCACGCGGCCGCGGCTGAGGTCGACGGCGCCCTTTGCAAGGCACGTGGTCACGATCATGGGCAGCATCTCGGGCGTGAGGCCCACCGCCACCGAGAGCGAGAACAGCAGGGCGTCCAGCCAGTTGCCCTTCGTGAGCGCGTTGATGCCAAAGACGATGGGCACCACCAGCAGCATCAGCCGCACCAGCAGCAGCGACACGTCGCGAATGCCCCGGTTGTAGGCGGTGTCCTTCTGCGACGACTCGAGACGAGCCGCGATGCTGCCCAGCTCGGTCTCCTCGCCCACGCGCACCGCGATGCCCACGCCCGTGCCCGAGATGACGGTCGTACCCAGGAAGGCAAGGTTGGTGGCCTCAAGCGGCGGCACCATGCCGTCGGTGGGGGTGGGGCGCTTCTCGATCGCATCCGACTCCCCCGTCAGGGCCGACTGCCCCACAAAGAGGTCTCGGGCGGCAACGATGCGCAGGTCGGCGGGTATGATGTCGCCCGCCGCCAGATGCACCACGTCGCCCACCACAACCTCGTCGAGGGGAATCTCAATGCGGCCGGAGCCCTGGCGCTCCACGCAGCAGGTGGTCTCGATGCTCTCGGCCAGGGCGGCGGCTGCGTCGGCTCCGCGCGTCTCCTGCACGAACCGCAGCACCACCGACACCAGCGCCATGGCCGCGATGAGCAGCGGGGTGGCGGGGTCCTTCGTGCCCGGCGCAGCGAACACCACGTCGGTGGCAAACGACACCACGCCCAGGGCAAGCAGGATGAGCACGAACGGGTCGCCACACGCCTGCAGGAACCGCACGACCGCGGGCGTGCGCTGCGCCTCGGCCATGTGGTTGGCGCCGTGCTCCTCGCGCGAGGCCTCTACCTCCTCGGGCGTAAGGCCCGCTCGGCGCGTCTTCAGCTCGTCATAGAGGGTATCGACCTCAGCCGCCGCCAGATACGACAGCCACGTGGTCTGCATAATGCCGGTGGGATTGGCTCGCTTGGTCCTTCTTACGTCCGTCTTTGCCATCTGGTCCTCCGTTCCGCCATGCTGCCGCCAAGCAGCATGGCCACAGCCGTGTCGCGCCGTGGGCATCGGTGAGAAGGGAGGGTTCTAAGGGGAACAGTCGTCAGGTCAGCAGGTTCCCATGGCGCAGTTGCCTATGCAGGGTTTGGAACTATCGACGTCCATGGGCACCTCCTTCAGATGCGCGCCTAATTGCTTCCGCAAATTATACCGTGCGCCACATAGCCAAACAAGCCGAGAGTCTGACAAACGCCCCGGATATCGGCCGAGTTGTCAGGCCCCGCTGGCCAGGCGCAGCACGATGCCCACCCCGAATGACACGAGGTTGAGCACGGCAGACATACGCCACGGGTGACGCGTGACGTCCGCCAGGCGATACAGCAGGGCCTCGGCAACAAAGGCCGCCAGCTCGGCCGCGCCAAGCGCCAGCCAGGGTAGGCTTCCCAAGGGGACAAAGGGGGACCACCCAGTTGCGATGCACACGAGCTGTACGGCAGGGTTGGTGGCCACCTGCGCTAGGGCGACGACCGCGGCCGCAGACCAGGTGCGCTCGCGCACGAAGAGCAGCCCAAGGGTCACCTCGATGGCAATGGTAAGCAGCAGGGCCCGCGCCATGACCAGCAGCACGAGCAGCACCAGGGTCATCGTGCGCCATTCCGACGCAGCTCAAGCCAGGAGCACAGCAGGCCCAGCTCAAGCAATACGAGCGACGCGGCCGAGAGCACCACGAGCGCCTGGGCAGACACCACCCGCAGCCCCAACAACGCCGGAAGGGCACCCACGGCAAGCGAGAACGACGCGATGCCAAAGGCGAGCCCCCGCGCCTGCGGAAGCAGCCGTGCCAACGAGCTGAGGGTTATGGCCATCGTGAAGTTGAACAGGAAGGTGCCCGCCATGCCAGCTGGCACGCTGTCCCACGAGTACCAGAAGAGCACGGCGGCACCCCCAAGGGAGATGGCCGAGGCAAACGCCGTGCCGATTGCGTCGGCAACGAGGCCGCCTGCGGCCTTGCCAAGGAAGACGGCCGTAACAGCGCAGGCGCCCCACACAAGGCCCACCTTCCAGGGAAAGGCCATGGCCATGCCGGTGTAGCTACGCAGGGCCACCGTGGCCGCCAGCAGCATCACGGCCACCCATCCCATGCCGGAAAGATGCAGCTCAAGCAGGCCGGCATCCTCGCTGGTCCGCCCCAGCAGCCAGGTGCATGCCATGGCGCCCGCCAGCAGCCCCAGAAGCAGATACATGACGTTGGCCCACCCGTTGAAGGCCTCCATGCTGCCCAGGAACACGCCGAGGGCGCCGGTTGAGATGAACATGCCGGACAACGACGCGCGACCGTCAGACTCGCCCAGCACCTCGACGCCACCCACGCAGTGGAACAGGGCATTGCCCAGCGCCAACAGGGCCACCGATGCCGCGTCGCAAAACAGCGGGATCGGCGCAAGACCCGTAAGCTGCGAAAGCCGTGGCGCCACCACGCCCGCCGCCGTGAGCAGCAGCGAGATGAGCGTCGCGGACCTCGACCTGCGGCGTCCCACCACGTCAAGCAGCGCGCCAATGGGCATCTGCATGCAGAACGCCACCATGTCGTAAGCCATGATCGCAAGGGCCTTGGCCGTCAGGCTGGTTGTCCCAAGCTCCGGAGCCACCACGCCCAGCAGCGTGGCAATGCAGGAGAGGTCGACGACAAAGTGGCTGGCTGCATAGAGGGCCGTGACCGACGATGGACAGTTGCGGCCCGTCGTCTCGAATGGTTTCGATACGGTCATGTGCTACGGCTTTCTGAGGTGGCTCGGCTTGACGGTGACCGTCGAGCGGCGCGCGCGGCTAAGAAGCACGATGCCCACCGTGGCCACGACGGCGGCGACGATGGCGACAATGGTAACCAGCAGCATCGGGCTGAGGCCCTTGTGCGTGGGCACGTTGGTGGGTTGGGAGTCTTCCTCGCCTTCGTCCCCCTCTTGCGGCGCAACCGGATCGGTAACCTTGTCGGTGCCAAGATCCTGGTCGGAGCCATCCCCCTTGGGCTGGCCCTCTAGCTCAGGGTTCTCCGTGGTCCAGCCATCTTCCGTCAGCCACTCCTGCGTGCCGTCGCTGTACTCGTGGTAGTCCTCCTCCCAGATGACGGGGAAGACGTCGGGGATGTCAGCCCGGACGGGACGGGCAAGCAGCATGCAGCAGGCCAGCGCGCACAAAAGCGACAGCGCCACTCTCTGCAATCTTCTTGCGACCATGCCTAGCGCTTTCCGGCGAAGTGCTTGGCAGAGGCGCTTTGCCTCGCGCCTTTGTTGCGACGGCTGCGCACGATGAGCACCACCGCGATGACCGCGATGACCGCGACTACGCCGGTAACAATCATGAGCAGTTCAGAATCAACGGAGTCGATGGGAGAAATCGGAGCGAGGTCAATGAGGGAAAGGTGGGAGCACCGCATCGCGAACCTCCTTGGAGCGGGGCCGATTCGCCTCCATGATACGACTTTGGAGGTCTTTGCACCCCATCCGAAACGGTAAGGGTGCAAAGACGTTCTCCATCGTCTTGTGGGTATTACGAATTCTAAATTAGTGTTACCATGCTCTTGCACCCCATGACGATTGGAGCGTCATGCACATCCCAGAGAACTACCTCAGCCCGTCAACCTGCGCCGTTGCCACCGTGGCCATGGTGCCCATCTGGGCGACGGCCGTGCGCAAGGTGCGCGAGAGCGTGCCGCGCGAGAAGATGCCGCTCCTTGGGGTGGCCGCGGCGTTCTGCTTCCTGTCCATGATGTTCAACATCCCCCTGCCCGGCGGCACCACGGGCCATGCCGTGTGTGGCACGCTCATCGCCATCCTGTTTGGCCCATGGTCTGCCGTCATCGCGGTAAGCATCGCCCTGGCCATCCAGGCGGTGTTCTTTGGCGACGGCGGCATCCTGGCGCTGGGGGCCAACTGCCTGAACATGGCGTTTGTCCTGCCCTTTGTGGGATACGCCGTATATGGCTGGCTTAAGGGCCATCTTGGCGGGGAGCGCGGCGAGGTGCTGGCAGCTGGCATCGGCTCGTATGTGGGCCTGAACGCCGCCGCACTGTGCGCAGCGCTGGAGTTTGGCATCCAGCCCCTGCTCTTCACCGACGCGGCGGGCAACGCCCTGTATTGCCCCTACCCCATCAGCGTAGCCGTTCCGGCCATGCTTCTGGGACACCTCACCGTGGCGGGCCTTGCCGAGGCTGGCTTCACCATGGGCATCCTGTCCTTCCTGCGCAACACCGTCCCGTCGTTCGGCATCGAGGGCAAGGAGTCCGACGACAAGGCCGTGCCTGCGCTTGCGCTGGTTGGCGCCCTCATCGCGGCCACGCCGCTTGGCCTGCTGGCAACAGGAGATGCCTGGGGCGAGTGGGGTCTTGAGGATCTTGCCCAGATGGTAGGGTACGAGCCCGCCGGCATGGCCACGGGCTGGGAATGGAACTCCCTCATGCCCGACTATGCCATTGGCAGCCTGCCCGAGTGGATTGGCTACATCCTTTCCGCCGTCATTGGGGCGGCACTGCTCATCATCATCTTCCGCCTGCTCGCAGGCATGGCAAAGCCAGAAGTGAACTTTGACTAGCGCTTCGCCCAACACGCCCCCGCGCACCTCCCCAGACGTGCCTCCGCACGCTGGGGAGGTTCCCTCTTGGATGTGTGAGCCGCAGGACTATGCGCCGCTTCCCGACCGCGATGGCTTCGTGACGCGCAGCATCCTCTCGATGTCGTCGGTGCTGGCGCGCCTGCGCCTTGACGACGGTGCCGAGACGCGCCTGTCTCCCTCGGCACCCGCAAAACTCGTGGGGACGATCGTGCTCATCATGCTTACCTCGCTGGCCCGCAACTACCTCTTTGTGCTTATCATGCTTGCCGCCGTGCTGGTGCGGGCGGCGTTTCTGCCGCGCCACGCCCTTGCGCGAACTGCCGCCACCGCAAGCGCCGCCGCGCTGGTGGCCCTCGTGCTGATGCTGCCCGCAGCCCTGCTTGGGCAGCCACGCTCGGCCATCACCTTGGCCACAAAGGCCCTCGTTACGACCGGCCTTGCCATGGAGGTGGCGCTGACCACGCCGTCAGCCCAGCTCACCGGCGCACTTCGGGCCTTTTTGGTGCCCAACGTGGTAATCCTCACCGTCGATCTGGCTCTACGCAGCATCGTGCGTCTCGGCGAGGCGGCGCTGGAGGTGCTTACCGCCCTTCAGCTGCGCAGCGTAGGACGCAACACAAACAAGCAGGGCTCGATGGGTGGCGTTGGCGGCGTGGTGCTTGTCAAGGCGGCGCGCGCGGCGCAGGACACGAGCGACGCGATGCGCTGCCGCGGGTTTGAGGGAAGCTACGACCTGCAGGCCACGTGGCGGCCACGGTTGTCCGACGCGCTGTGGGCCTCTATGCTTGTTGCGGTCATCGCCCTGTTCATCGTCCTCCAAAGGCAGGTATGACATGACGCACTCCCATACGCCCAGCAGCCTGCACCTCCCCCACGACGGCAAGCCGCCCGCGCTCATCCATCTGGACGACTTCTGCTATGCCTATGACGACGTCGCCGCACTTCGCCATGTTGACCTGCGCATCTGCGCCGGCGATGCGGTGGTGTTGATGGGCGACAACGGGTCGGGCAAGTCAACGCTGCTCAAGGCCCTTGTGGGCCTCATCCATCCGCAGCGGGGCACCTACCGCTTTGATGGGCAGGTGGTGGACGAGGCGTCGATGCGCGACCCCTCGTTCTCGAAGCGCCTGCACCAACGGGTGGGCTTCATCTTCCAGGACAGCGATGCACAGCTCTTCTGCGCAAGCGTAGAGGACGAGGTGGCCTTCGGGCCGCGGCAGATGGGTCTGTCACCTGACGAGGTGAGTCGCCGCGTGGATGACACGCTGCGCCTGCTTGGCATCGAGACGCTGCGCGGGCGTGCCCCCTACAACCTGTCGGGAGGCGAGAAGAAGCGCGTGGCCATTGCGTGCGTGCTCAGCATGAACCCCGATGTCCTGTGCCTCGACGAGCCCCTCGCCGGGCTGGACGCAAAGGCCCGCATGTGGCTCCTGGGCTTTCTCCAGCAGCTCAAGTTGGCCGGGAAGACCCTGATCATCGCCACGCACGACCAGTCGCTTGCCGACGCACTGGCCGACTGGTTCGTGTACGTGGGAGACTTCCATGGCTACGAGGACCGTCCCCACGTGCACATCAACGCCTGAGGAAGGCGGGGCCGGTCCTAGGCGCAGCCCTTACCACTGGTCGCGTTCGTGACCGTGGGCATGTCCCTCGTCGCCATCGGTTGCCATGGTAGAGCCGGTGGCCACGCAGGTAAGCCGTCCGTGCCGCACGCCCTTCAGCCCCAGCATGCAGTCGGCCATGTTGGCCACGATGCGGCCCTGGCCGCGTACGGCAATGATCTCAAGACAGTTCTCGTGGTCAAGGTGCACGTGCATCGTGCTGACGATCTCGGTGTGGTGGCGATGCTGTATCTTGTCGAGACGCGCGGCCAGGCCCGGCGTGTGGTGGTCGTACACCATGGTGATGGAGCCCACCACCTCCTCGTCCGGAACGTCACGGCCCTCGTCCACCAGCTTCTCGCGCACGAGGTCGCGCAGCACCTCGGATCGGTTCGTGTTGGTGCCGCGACGCTCGGCAAACTCGTCAAGCCGCTGCAGCAGCCCCTCGGGCATGGACACCGAGAACCTCACCAAGTCTGACATCTGACCTCCACTCGCCTCGTGACTGCGACCAGTATAGCCCTGACACCGCGGTCGCCGGTGGGTACTCGGTCTTTCCGCGCGGCCCACTACTCGGAGCGGACGGTCTTGGCAAGGTTGTAGAAGTGGTGCCCGATGCGCTCCACGACGATGTGCCGGACGTCTGCCTTGGACAACACCTCGCCGAGCGACTTCCACTTTGCAAGACGTAAATCGTGCAAATGACTTATCATGCATTTCATAGGTATGGGAAAATGCAAAGTGTACTTCGAGCGAAAGGCTGCGCGCCATGAGCAACAGGGTTACCATCCAAGACATCGCGGATGCGCTCGGCCTATCGAGAAATACCGTCTCGAAGGCGCTCAACAACGCGGACGGCCTTGCCGAGGCCACGCGTGACCGCATCCTCCAGGCTGCCATGGACATGGGCTACAAGCAGTTTGCCTATGCGCGCTCGCTCGCGCAGGACAAGACGACGATGCCGTCGCTTGCCGTGGGAGAGAAGCGCGAGGTGGCCCTGCTCTCCACGGTGTACCTTACGTCCCCGCACTTCTCGTCGCTCATGCTCGACGGCATCCAGCGCGAGCTTTCGCTGCTGGGACTCACGCTCAACAGCCATCGTGTGACGTACACGAATCTCGAGGAGCTCACGCTGCCCCCCACCCTCGACCTCAGCCGAGTGGCGGCCATCATCTGCGTCGAGATGTTCGACCATCGCTATGACGAGATGCTCTGTAACCTGGGCGTGCCCATGCTCATGGTTGACGGGCCGGCGCGCATCCACGGGGAGACCCTACCGTGCGACCAGCTCATCATGGAGAACACCACGCAAGTCATGCGCCTCGTGAACGACATGTTTGGCCGAGGCATCATCAAGATTGGGTTCATCGGCGACTGGGAGCACTGCCAGTCGTTCTTCGAGCGCTACGCTGCGTTCCGCATGGCCATGATGCTGTTGGACAACCCCGTCGATGAGCGCTTCTGCCTCAAGAGCAACCACATCGACGACATCAGGACGAGGCTCAGCTCCCTGAAGGAGCTGCCCGACCTCCTTGTCTGCGCCAACGACTTCATCGCGCTTGACGTGCTGCAGGTGCTGCGCGAGCTAGGGCTTGACGTTCCGAGCGACATGCTGCTGGCCGGATTCGACGACGCCACCGAGTCGCGGCGCAGCATGCCGCAGCTCACCACCATCCATATCCACACGCAGGTGATGGCCTACTCCGCCGTGCAGCTGCTGCGCACGCGCATCGAGGAGCCCTCCCTCGACTACCGGCAGGTGTACACCGAGACCGAGCTTATCTACCGGGCGTCCACGGCACGCGACTAGAAGACGGAGGCAGCCAGCATGGCAGGCATGTTCTCGTACGAAAGCAAGTTCAGCGCGATTGCGTTCCGCATCGCCTATGCCTGCTACCTCAACCTGCTGTGGGCGGTCTGCTCGCTTCCCATCGTCACGCTTGGTGCCTCGACAACGGCCCTCTACGATGTGTCGATGCGCATCGCCGAGGACCGCGAGGGAGACCTCACCCAGCAGTTCTTCCGCGCATTCAAGTCCAACTTCAAGCAGGCAACCGTCATCTGGCTCATCCTGCTTGGCATCGGGGCATTCCTGGGATGTGACCTCTGGGTGGTCACCCGCCTGCGCGCCACGTCGACGGGGGGCCTGGCCATCATGTGGACCCTCATCCTTGCAATGCTCATCGCCACCTGCATTGCCTACACGATCGAGCTTATCTTCGTGTTTCCGCTGGTCGCGCGCGTGCAGAACACCAATCGCGCCATGATGGTAAACGCACTGCTTATCGGGACGCACTACCTTAACTGCACCCTCGTGGTGTTTGCCATCCACTTCGTGATGGCGGTCGTAGCCATCAGGTTCTTCACGCCCATCCTGCTGCTGGGCGAGGGACTGTGTGCCGTGCTGAGCTCATACCTGCTCTCCCCCGTCATCCGGGCCTGCGCGTACGACCCAGAGAGCGAGGCGGGCAACGGGGATGGCATAGGCCTATGAGGCTGCCAGAGCACGAGCGCGAGGCGCACCGTCAGGCCTTCCGCGCGATGAGTCTGCCCCAGAAGCTTGAGTACATCTTTGCCTACTACAAGCTGCCGTTGGTGCTGGTCTTCATTGCCGCTGTCGCGCTGGGCTCGGTTCTTAACTACCAGCTCACGCACAAGGAGCCCGTGCTGTATGTGGCCTACTGCAACGTCGGCCTGCCCGAGGAGCAGGACCAAGAGCTCTTCGACGGCTTTCTTGCATCGATGGGAGCCAATCCTAAGACGCAGGAGTCCTACCGCTACTACAACCTGTACCTCTCGGAGGCAGAGGAGTCGGTTGACCACCAGTATTCGTATGCATCGCGCCTGAAGACGCTTGCCGCGGTTGATGCCGAGGAGCTTGACGTGGTGTTCATGAACCAAGGGGCCTACGACCTGCTCTCGGCAAGCGGCTACCTGATGGACCTCTCCTCAACGCTCGCGGCAAGCGGCACCCTGCAGGCCCAGGCCAACGATCTTTTGACCACCAACGTGGTGGTGCTTGAGGACAACCGCCTTGAGGTGGAGCTGAACGAGGCCGACACATATGAGGCCGTGACGCAGGAGGTGCCCAACGCGCTTGACGTCACCGAGGCGCTTGGCGGCACCGACGTCCTCACCGGCACCGTCTATCTGGGCATTATTGGCAATACGCCCCGCCTTGACACCGCGCTTTCCTTTGTAAGCTACCTTCTGGGGTAGGGTCTTGCCCGCGTAACTGGGTATTCTTCCAACCGTTTTCAGCCAGATAGGTGCCGCCTTCATGCGTTGGCTACATTCAAGGCGGTGCATACCTTGGGCAAACGTTTCAGAGTGAGAATCCCAGTCGCGTTGGTGAAGCAAAGTTGGGCGGCTCGTCAGCAAGCGGGAACATCACAGCGTTTCCTGAAACGAATCCCTGACAACTAGGTTGAAGTCGAGAAATGAGCGGGCGTTGCTGAAACACCATCGTTTCAGCAACGCCAATGTTATTCTCGAAGCGGACTCGATGTCTCACCGAGCGTTTCACGAAACGCCGCAGCTTTCCCACCCGTCAGAATGACGATCAAAAGTGCTTCAGCAAACCCTCTGGCTTTCCCGAAGCCCATCCCATAGGACAAACCGGAGGGGCTTTGCGTTTGACACTACGAGCAGGTAATCTGATACGTGTGATCCTTGAGGTTGGCGTCAAGCTGGGCCCATGCCTCACCGGCGGTGCGACGGATGGTGAAGGCGCCGTCCTCGCCGCAGGTGACCTCGATGTCGCCCTCGACGTCGAAGGCCGGGTGCTCGTTGCGCAGCTCCATGAGGCGCAGCAGCTCCTTCACCACAGGACGCTCCACCTCACGCGCCACCTCGTCCTTGGTGAAGTAGTGGCGGTTGATGTTACGACCCTCCTTGGTGGACTCCAGCAGCTCCAGGTCGTTGGCGCCAGCCAGCAGGCCCACGTAGTACACCATGGGGATGCCGGGGGCGAACATCTGGATGGCGCGGGCCAGGTCATAGGCCGCGTCCTCGTTGCCCAGCGCGCTGTAGTAGGTGGTGTTCACCTGGTAGATGTCAAGGTTGTTGTAGGCCTCGGTGTTGTAGATGCGCTTCACGTTGGCGCCTTCGCTGAACATCTTGTCCTTCACCCAGTCGGTCTGGTCATCGGGCAGGAGGTCCTTCACATCGACGATGCCCAGGCCGTCGTGGGTGTCTAGCGTGGTGAACTGGTGCTTGGGGCTCATCTCCAGCCAGCGCTTGAGGTACTGGCCGTCGCCAGAGTACAGGGCGTGCAGCGTGAGCACGGGCAGGGCGAAGTCGTACACCCAGTAGCCCATCTCGCTCACCTTGAACTGCATGGTGTAGTGCTCGTGGATCTCGGGCAGCACCATGATGTCGCTTCCCAGGACGTCCTGCATGGCGTCAAGCAGGTTGCTCGTGTCAGGCTGCTCAAAGAAGCAGCTGCCGCCCGCCCGCTTGCAGGCGTAGGCGAAGGCGTCGAGGCGGATGATGGAGGCACCGTTGGCCGCCATGTTCTCGAGCGTCTCGCGGAAGAATCGCTGAGCGCGCTCGCTGCGCACGTTGATGTCAATCTGCTCCTCGCCGAAGGTGCACCACACCTTCTCGGTGGTACCGTCAGCAAACGTGGCCTCCACGTACGGAGCGCGCGGCTTGCGCTTGTAGATGGCGTCCACCTGCTCGTCGGTGGGGAAGCCGCCCTCAGCCGCCCAGAAGTCCTTGTAGCGGATGAAGAAGTCGGCAAACTCGCTGTCGTCCTTGTTGGCCAGGAAGTCCTGGAAGTAGGGGCTCTGGCGCGAGATGTGGTTGATCATGAAGTCGAACATGAGGTAGCGGTCGTCGCCGATGGCCTTTACGTCATCCCAGGTGCCGAAGGCGGGGTCGACGATGTCGTAGCGCATGGGGGCGAAGCCACGGTCGGCGGAGCTGGGGAAGAACGGCAGGATGTGCACACCGCCCACCGCCTTGTCCAGATGGGTGTCCAGCACCTCCTTGAGATCGGCAAGGTTGTTGCCAAGGCTGTCGGCGTAGGTGATCAGCATGCACTTGTTGACTAGCTTCATGGTGAGCCCTTTCGGATAGTAGACGCTAAGGGAAGGTGCCCCGCCCCTCACGACAGGGACGAGGCACCCGGAAGGAGGGAGACCTTGCGTTGTCTCTACTCGTTTACCTTAGAAATCATACTCCTTGCACACCGGCTCGTTGGCGGCAACGGAAACCTCGTCGTACCAAATGAGGTTGTTGCCGGTGGCCTTGTCAAAGAGCTGGATGAGGTCGGGCTGGGTGGTGAAGCTCACCTTGGCGCCCATCGACACGTCGGCGTCAAGACCGACGGTCGGGACCACCATAACGACCTCGTCCTCTTTGGAGCGAGCGTGGATGTTGTACTCGGAGCCCATCATCTCGGAGACTTCGACGGTGGCGTGCAGGTCGCCCTCGCCCACGGTGATGTGCTGCGGACGGATGCCGGCCACGATGTCGCAGGTCCCGACGCCGTTCTGCTTGAGGGCCTTCTGCTGGAAGTCGCTCAGCTTGAACCTGACGCCACGAATCTCGGCGTAGTACACACCGTCCTCAAGCACGAGCTTGCAGTTGTCGAAGAAGTTCATGACGGGCATGCCGATGAAGCCGGCCACAAACAGGTTGACGGGCTTGTTGAACACCTCGACCGGGGTGCCGATCTGGTTGACGTAGCCGTCCTTCATGATGACGATGCGGTCGCCCAGGGTCATGGCCTCGGTCTGGTCGTGCGTGACGTAGATGAACGTGGTGTTGATGCGCTGGCGCAGCTTGATGATCTCGGCGCGCATCTGGTTGCGGAGCTTGGCGTCCAGGTTGGACAGGGGCTCGTCCATGAGGAACACCTTGGGGTCGCGCACCATGGCGCGGCCGATGGCCACGCGCTGGCGCTGGCCGCCGGAGAGGGCCGCCGGCTTGCGGTCGAGGTACTGCGTGATCTCGAGGATCTCGGCAGCCTCGCGCACCTTGCGGTCGATCTCGTCCTTCGGGGTCTTGCGGAGCTCAAGCGAGAACGCCATGTTCTGGTACACCGTCATCTGCGGGTACAGGGCGTAGCTCTGGAACACCATGGCGATGTCGCGGTCCTTGGGGGCCACGTCGTTCATGAGCTTGCCGTCGATGTACAGCTCGCCTTCGGTGATGTCCTCGAGGCCGGCAACCATGCGCAGGGTGGTGGACTTGCCGCAGCCGGAGGGACCGACCAGGACGATGAACTCCTTGTCGGCGATGGTGATGTTCACGTCGTGGGTACCTACGTACCCATTCTCATATACCTTCTTGATGTCCTTAAGAATGACTTCAGACATGGTGTCGTTCCTTTCCGCTCTACGAGCGAACGTTTCTGTCAGGCAAGGTCAAACTTTTCGACGTCGATCACGGCATGCCCGTCCGAGAAGAACGAGATTCCGTCGGCAGAGCCGTCGGTAGGGATGCACATGGTCATCGTCTGCTCGCCCTGCCCAACGAATACCTCGACGCTGAAGCGGTCGATGATGATGCGTAGGCGGAGCGTTCCGTCATAGTCGTGCACAACGCACTTGCGATGGTAGACAACGGCGCGGCGCAGGCCGGAGTGCTTGCGGTTGATCTTGAGCACGCGGTCGTACGGACGGAAGCGGATGGACGAGTGGAAGTGCTCGTCACCGGCAAACCAGAGCGCGAACTCGCGGTACGGGTCAGCCTCGTCGGCACAGCGCACGGTGACGCTCAGGTCGACGCAGCGTCCCTTCACGCCGTCAAGCGAGAGCACCTCGTGATCAAGCTCAATGCCTTCGTAGGCCACGCGGTTGCTTCGTGCGGCATCCAGCTCGCGGACCGGCCACTGGCAGAGCCTCCCATTGCGGATGGAGAGCTCGCGCGGGAGCGTGATCTGGCCAAACCACGGCAGGTCGTTGCCCATCGAGATGGTGTCCCAATTCTGCATCCAGCCCACCATGACGCGCCTGCCGTCAGGCGTGAGCAGCGTCTGGGTGGCGTAGAAGTCGATGCCGTAGTCGACGCTTTGGTGATGCTCCTCGACAAGCGTGCCAGTCTCGGGATCGAGATGGCCAAGGATAGCCAAGGTGCCGTTGCCGCTGATGAACTCGTTGCTCTCGGCAAGCATGTCCTGCGGGCTTACCAGCAGCACCTGCTTCCCATCGAGCTCGAAGGTGTCGGGGCACTCCCACATGGTTCCGTAGCGACCGCCATTGGTGGCCAGCACGCACTCGAACTCCCAGTGCAGGAGGTCGGCGCTGCGGTACTGCAGGATGCTGCCGTCGCCCTCGTAGGTGCGGGCACCCATCACCGCGTGGTAGACGCCGTCGTCCCCGCGCCAGATCTTGGGGTCGCGGAAGTGCTCGGGGTTGAAGCCCTCGGGCAGCATGTCGCTGCTGATGACGGGGTTGCCGTCGTACTTCACGTAGTCAAGGCCGTCGCCCACGGCAAGGCACTGCGTCTGCTGCAGGTTCACGCTGCCGTCAAGGTTCTTGCCAACCTCGCGCACGCCCGTGTACATGAGCAGGTGCCTGCCGTCGCCAAGGTCAAGCGCGCTTCCCGAGAAGCAGCCCTGGCCATCGTAGGGCTGGTCAGGCGCCATGGCGGCGGGAAGCATCTCCCAATGCACGAGGTCGTCGCTCACCGCATGGCCCCAGTGCATCGGGCCCCACTTGGAGTCATATGGATAGTACTGGTAGAACAGGTGGTAGTGACCATCGAAGTACGAGAAGCCGTTGGGGTCGTTCATCCAGCCGATGCGGGCAGGCAGATGCAGCTGCGGGCGCTCGCTCGCAGGGATGTTGTCGCTGAACAGGGCCTCGTGGCGCCGTGCCGCATATAGGAGCTCGCTATCGGTGTAGGTGCCCATGGTTGTCTTGCTTCCTCCAACGTAAGTGGTGCACGGGGTAGTGGCTAGAGGGGGAATGCCCGCCCCCGGGGAGAGACGGCAGGGGCGGGCATGGTCCCTTTAGGCGAGGTAGGCGTCCAGGTACTTCTGGTGGATCTCGAGGAACTGCTGGAGGCCGTAGGCATCAAGGTCAGACTGCAGCTGATCCCAGTCAGCGTCGGTGAAGCCGTTCATGATGCTGTTGGACTTGAAGGTGTTGATGCACTTCATGATGTCAGCCATGAGGTTGGAGACCGTGGTGGTGTCATCGGTGTTCATGAACACGTTGGGATAGCAGTACTTGAAGTTCATGTCGGGCGTGTAGACGTCCTTGATCCAGTTAAGGCGATACTGGGCGTCGTCCGGGCAGGTCACGTACACGTCGTAGTAGCTGTCCAGGATGGCCAGCGGGCCATTGACGGACTCGGCCTCGCGGACCTCGACCGGCGAGGCGTCGCCGAGCCACTTGTGCTTGAGCATGGGCTCGCCCTGGGCGTTGGTGCTCATCTCGAAGATGTCGAAGTCGTCATCCTCGCCATAGGTGCCCCAGTTGTTCTGCGCGGACTGGATCGGGTCATACATCTTGTCGAGCCAGGTGGCGATCAGCGCCGGGTTCTTGGCGGCGGCGGTGATGACGCAGCGGCCGCGCTGGAAGCCGGAGGTGAAGGAGCCGGTCTGCGGGGTGATGTTGACCATGTCGGCCTTGAGGGCGGGCAGGGGTACCCAGCTCTTGCCGGCAATCAGGTCGTCCATGGTGACCTGGGCGATGTTGGCGACGTCCCAAGAGAACAGCACGCCATAGCGGCCGCTCTTGCCCTTGGCCACGTAGGTGCTCCACTCCTGCGTGAAGGCCTCGGGGTCGATGAGGCCCTCGGCATACAGGTTGTGCAGCCACTCGGTGCCCTTCTTGAAGCCCTCGGAGTTGGCGACGCAGACGACCTTGCCGTCGTCGGTCACGGCGATGTGCTTGCCGCGGTCAGGATCCGCCGTCGTTGAGGATGCAGGACATGGGGATGACGTCGCCGTCGATGCCGAACTGGCTCTTGAGCTTGGCGGCGTTGTCCTTGAAGGCCTTCAGGACGGCCTCGAACTCGTCAACGGTGGTGGGCATGGCAAGACCCAGGAAGTCCAGCCAGTCCTTGTTGATGAAGGACATGTTGCCGACGGTCTGGATGGCGGTCTTCTCATAGCCCAGCTGCTCAATCCAAGGAAGGGCCCAGATGTGGCCGTCCTCGTCGGTGCACATGCCGCGGTACTCAGGAGCCTGCTCGAAGACGTGCTGCAGGTTGGGCATGTAGGTGTCGATGAGGTCCTCGACGGGGATGATGACGCCCTGCTTGGCGTACTTCAGAAGCTCGGTATCGCCGAAGCCAGCGTTGAAGACCATGTCGGGCAGGGTGTTGACGTTGGACATCTCGAGGGAGATCTTGTCGCCCCACTGGTCGCTCTGGATGGTCTTCCAGTCAACGTGGACGTTGGTCTCCTCCTCGAGGCGCTTGAAGATGGTGCGGTTGTTGGGCTCGGGCTCGGAGCCGACGGGATAGTTCGGAGGTGTCGACGCCACCATCAGCAGCACCGCTGCCACCGCCGCAAGCGGCGAGCATGGAGGCACTGGCGGCTGCAGAGAGCGCGAGGAACGAGCGACGGTTGAGGTTGGAGTTCATGAGGTTTCCTCTCTTGTAATGAATGGTTGTGCTTTTAGCCCTTGACGGCACCGGCCATGATGCCGCTGTCGAAGTAGCGCTGGAAGAACGGGTACATGGCGAGCAGCGGGAGGCTCGAGATGATAATGGTAGCGTACTTGAGGAGCTCGGCGAGCTGCGCGCGCTGAGCCGTGCTCTGGGTGTCGGCCACCATGCCGGGCTCCGGCTGGCTCTGAATCAGGATGGAGCGCAGCACCAGCTGCAGCGGCTGCTTGGACGCGCTGTTGAGGTAGATCATCGCGTCGAAGTAGCTGTTCCACATGCCGACGAAGTTCCACATCGCGATGGTCGCGATGATGGGGGTGCACACCGGCAGCAGCACGCGGAAGAAGTAGACCATCTCGTTGGCGCCGTCAATCTCGGCAGCCTCCTGGAGGTCCTTCGGGATGCCCTGATAGTAGGTGCGGGCAATGATCATGTTGTACACGCCGAAGCAGCCGGGCAGCAGGATGGCCCACATGGTGTCCAGCATGTGCAGGCGGCTGATGAGCAAGTAGGTGGGGATCAGGCCGCCGCCGAAGAACATGGTGATCATGAAGATCAGGTTGAAGAAGCCCTTGCCCTTGAAGTCGTCACGCGACATGGGGTAGGCGGCCAGCAGCGTGACCACGACCGACAGGATCGTGAACAGCACCGAGTAGATGAGGGCGTTGCGGAAGCCCACCCAGATCTGGCCGTTGGAGAGGACGCGCTTGTAGGCAGTGAGCGTCCACTTGCTGAAGTCGAACGTGAGGCCCTGGTTCTGCAGGGTAACCGGGTCCACGAAGGACGCGAGCACGATGTAGATCATCGGCAGGATGATGGCGAGGCAGAACACGCCGAGGATGATGTAGCCAATGGAGGTCATCACCTTGTCCTCGACCGGGAGGCGCTGGAAATCGCTCTTCTTCTTTTTGGTTTCAGCCATGGTGTCCTCCCTCCTAGTACATGCCCTTGCCATCGTTCATCTTCTTGACGACCTCGTTCATGGCAATCAGGAGGATGACGTTGATGACAGTGTTGAACAGGCCGACGGCCGTAGAGAAGCCGTAGTTGCCGTCGAGAAGACCGACCTTATACACGTAGGTCGCGATGATCTCGGAGCTGGCGAGGTTGAGGTCGGTCTGGAGGGCGTAGGCCTTCTCGAAGCCGACGCTCATGATGTTGCCGACGCTCATGATGAACTGGATGAGCACGGTGTCACGGATGGCAGGCCACTCGACGGCCTTGATCTGCTGCAGGATGTTGGCACCATCGATGACCGCGGCCTCCTTGAGGTCCTGCGACGCGTTGGAGAGCGCGGCGGTGTAGATGATGGAGCCCCAGCCAGCGCCCTGCCAGATGCCCGACGCGATGTAGATGGTGCGGAACGCAGCGGGCATGGTCATGAAGTTCCAGCTGGTACCGAGCAGCATGTTGATGAGGCCCGTGGGCGACAGAAGGATGCGCACGATACCGCAGAGCACGATGACCGAGATGAAGTTGGGCAGATAGAGGACAAGCTGGATCTTCTGCTTCAGGCTGGTGCTAAGCACGCGGTTAAGCAGGAACGCCAGGATGATCGGCGCGGGGAAGCCCCAGAGCAGTCCGTAGACGCTCAGCTTGAGCGTGTTGGTCAGATAGCGCATGAAGTCAGGCGAGGACAAGAAGCGCTGGAAGTGCGCGAAACCAACCCACTCGCTGCCGAAGACGCCGCGGAACGGGTTGTACTCCTCGAACGCGATGAGCACGCCGCCCATGGGAATGTAGCGGAAGATGATGGTCAGCACGAAGGCCGGCATCATGAACAGCACATAGAGCTGCCAGTGCTGTCTCACGTACAGCAAGGTGCTTTGTAACGTTCCCCCTCCTCTCTTAACAGCGGCGCCGCCGGACGTTGCATCGCTCATAGTGGTCTCCTCTCCCTAGGACGAAACTCCAGAGACTGTGCAAATGCCCACTTTTTTGCCTATCTCTGCACTTTTTGTAACGTACTATGCATACCAACAATTGTCAATATGAATTCGATACCACGTTGGTCAGACGTCTAATATCGTCGGTCTATCGCATCGTTATTGAGGCTCACTATATTTTGATGGGCGTGCACCCTGATCGGGCCGGGCAGTCGCCCTGTGGTAGGTCTTTATGTTCTGTAGTTTTGAAAACGAGATGTGCTCATCTTGTATATAACGTATGTCCACCGACGTTTTACGCACATGCAATTGACGTTCTGCGAAACTGGTAGGTACGTCAGCGTTGTCTACAGACGAAAGGCGGTCAATCATGGCCAAGAGCGAGCTTGTCCATTACAAGGGTTTCGAAGACTTCATCTACGGCATGGCCGAGGAGCGGCCGCACGCCATCATGCTGCTGTGCGAGCGCGATGGCAAGCTGTGCCGCATCACGTGGCGCGACTTTGCCGACGACGTCACAGCCCGCGTCGAGGAGCTGCGCGCCACGGGCAAGACCTGCGTCGCCATCATGTGCGACGGCAGCTACGAGTGCGTGCGCGAGATCTTTGCCGCCAACATCGCCGGGATGCAGGTGGCCATGCTTGACGTGGGCGTGCCCGACGCCATGCTGGGCATGCTGCTTCCCTACGTTGACGCCGACATGCTGTGGTGCTCCAACGCCAAGCGTGCCGCCGCCCTCGAGAACGCCCTGGTGGGCACCGCCGTCGAGGGCGCCGGTCAGGTGCTCTTCTTCACGAGCGGCACCACCTCGCGCCAGAAGGCCGTCACCCTCACCGACTCGTCGCTTATGTCGGCGGCCTTCTATGGCAGCAGCACGCTTCCGGTGGAGTCGGGCGACGTGCTTCTGTGCGTGCTGCCCCTGGGTCACGTGTTCGGCTTCGTGTGCGGCCTTTTGTGGCCGCTCCTGTCCGGCGCCACGGTGGCGTTGGGCCGTGGCGGGCGCCACGTGTTCGACGACTGGACCTACTTCCGCCCGACGGTCACCTCGGTCGTCCCCATCCTGCTGGAGCACCTGCTGCGCCGCGACCTCATCAACCCCGAGCTCAACACCATCCTGGTTGGCGCGGGCGACTGCTCGCCCGAGCGCCTGGCCGAGGCCAAGGAGCGCGGCATCCGCGTCTCGTTTGGCTACGGCCTCACCGAGACCAGCTCGGGCGTGGCCATCAGCATGGGCGACGACCCGTTTGCCATGACGGTGTGCGAGGGCTGCACCATCACCCTTGCCGACGACGGCGAGGTGCTCATCCAGTCGCCAGGCAGCATGATGAAGGGCTACTACAAGCTTCCGGCCGACACCGACGAGGTGCTGGTTGACGGCGTGCTGCACACCGGTGACCTTGGCAGCTTCGACGAGAACGGCTGCCTGCACATTCAGGGCCGCAAGAAGGAGGTGCTGGTCATGCCTGGCGGCACCAAGATCTTCCTGCCCGAGTACGAGCGCGAGATCGCCGAGGAGCTGGGCACCAGCGAGGTGGCCGTGGTGCTGCGCAAGGGCATGCCGGTACTGGTTCTGGACGACCTCAAGAACGACGCCCGCGAGGCCGTGCTCTCGCGCGTGAAGGGCGCCATGAAGGGCTGGGACCGCAGCCAGCAGCTGGCCGACGTTGTAGAGCTGGGGCGCGAGCTTCCGCGCACGGCATCCGGCAAGATCCAGCACTGGATGATCCAGGCCGAGCTTGACCAGCGCTGGGCTGCGCTGCGCGACCGCGCCCGCAAGGCGGCGGGCCTCGACGACGCGGAGGCCGAGGAGGCTGCAGAGGAGGCGCCCGCTAAGGAGGCTGCCGAGACCGTGGCTGCCGAGGCGCCGGTCGAGGAGGCTCCCACCGAGGAGTAGCGCCTAGGCACCCAAGGCCTAACGGTTACGCTTGACAGCGCGCCGAGGAGCAGATGCCCCTCGGCGCGCCCTTGTTTGAGCCGCAAAGGTGCCGCTAGGACTACCTCTCACGCGATGCGGGACCGCACCCTCGCCTCGTCCCCGCCCACTTGTTCTATCCTGTCATAGAGCCCACGACGGAGGAGATTGCCATGCCAGGACCAGGCGGTGGAGGCGGCTACGCCGCACGCAGCTTTCTGACCGACGAGGAGAAGGCCAACGCCCCGAAGGTGACGACTCAGCTGCTTGCGCGCATCCTCGGCTACCTGAAGCCGTACTGGCTGCAGTTCCTGCTGGTGTTCGCGGCCATCCTCGTGTCGTCGGTGGTGGGCCTGCTGCCCTCCCTCATCACGGGACGCATCGTTGACACGGCGCTCGTGGGCAACGACCTTGGCCTGCTGGTGCGCCTGCTCTTCGCGGCGCTCGGCGCCATGCTTGCCAGCCAGCTCATCGGCGTGCTCGAGAACTATGTCAACTCGTGGATCAGCCAGCGCATCATCTTTGACATGAAGAACGAGATGTACCGCCACCTGCAGCGCATGCCGCATTCGTTCTTTACCACCGAGAAGCAGGGCGACATCGTCACGCGCATGAACACCGACATCTCGGGTGTCAGCTCGGTCATCTCGGGCACCCTCACCCAAATCGTGAGCAACGTGGCTACGGTGGCAACCACGCTGGTGGCACTCTTCTCCATGAGCCCCAAGCTGGCGCTGGTGGGCCTGGCGGTGCTGCCGCTGCTCATCCTGCCCACCCGAAGCGCCGGGCGCGTGCGGCTCAAGCTGGTGCAGGAGAGCCAGGCCAAGAGCGACGAGATGAACCAGCTGATCAACGAGACGCTCTCGGTGTCGGGATCGCTGCTCATGAAGATGTTCACGCGCGAGGAGGCCGAGTACCAGCGCTTCGTGGGCGTAAACGAGGAGGTTACGGCCCTCTCGCTTAAGGAGCAGCGCTCCGGCAGCTGGTTCCGCGTGGTGATGGGCATGTTCACGCAGCTTGGGCCCCTGCTCATCTACTTCGCGGGCGGGCTGCTTATCATCCGCAAGCTTGACCCCATGCTTACCGTGGGCACCGTCACCGCCACGGTCACGCTGGTCAACCGCCTGTATCGTCCGGTTGAGAGCCTGCTTAACCTGCAGGTAAGCTTCACGCGGTCTCTGGCCATGTTCTCGCGCATCTTTGACTATCTTGACCGCAAGATCACCATCGCCTCACCCGAGCACGGGCAAAGGCCCGACTGCGAGATGGCCACCATTCGCTACGAGCACGTGGCCTTTGGGTATGATCCCGGCTCGCCGGTGCTTACCGACGTGAACCTGACGGTGCCCGGTGGGCAGATGTATGCCATCGTGGGGCCTTCCGGCTCGGGCAAGTCGACGGTCGTGAACCTCATACCGCGCCTCTACGACGTGGACGCGGGCTCAGTGAGCGTAGCCGGCGTGGACGTGCGCGACTTTGACCTCACCTACCTGCGCGAATGCATTGGCGTGGTGACGCAGGAGGCCTACCTGTTCAACGGCACCATCCTTGACAACCTGCGCTACGCCAGGCCTGACGCCACGCAGGACGAGATTGAGGAGGCCTGCCGCGTGGCAAACATCCACGAGTTCATAGCCTCCCAGCCCGACGGGTACCTCACGCAGGTGGGCAACCGCGGCCTCAAGCTGTCGGGCGGCGAGAAGCAGCGCCTGTCGCTTGCCCGTGTGGTGCTGAAGGACCCGAAGGTGCTCATCCTAGACGAGGCCACCAGCGCTCTTGACTCCATCTCCGAGCAGGCCATCCAGGAGGCACTCGAGCAGCTGATGGTGGGTCGTACCAGCATCGTGATCGCGCACCGTCTGTCCACCATCCTCAAGGCCGACCGTATATGCGTGGTGAAGGACGGCGTCATTGCCGAGCAGGGCACCCACGAGGAGTTGCTGGCGGCAAACGGCGTGTACCGCGAGCTGTACGAGACGCAGTTCAGGCAGGTCATCGAGCACGAGCGGGGCGAGGCCGAGGCGAACGACTCGCTGGACATCGCCGCCCTCTCCACCGAGCTCGAGGCGCGCGAGCTGGACGGCTCAAACTTTGGCGACGTGCTCATGCTGATGCGATCCAACCGCCAGCACTACCGCCAGCTGGGTGAGCGCCCCAACAAGGCGCAGCTCACATCCATGATCTCCGGCCTTCCGGAAGGGGCGACCGGAGCGAAGGCGCAGCTTGTCGGCTTCTACGACAAGGAGGAAGGACTCACGGCCGTGATGGACCTCGTGACGCGCTATCCCTCCGACGACGCCGCACTCATACGCTGGTTCATGGTGGCGGCAGACAAGCAGCGGCAGGGCGTGGGGTCGACGCTGTTCGCCGACGTGCGCGCCGCGCTCTCGGCTCAGGGATACCACCATCTTGAGCTGCGCATTCCTGAGGCGGCCGAGGACGCGCGGGGCTTCTGGGACGCCCAGGGGTTCTCCCCCACCGGCCAGCGCGACGACAGCGGGCGCTATCCGGTCATCACCCTGGCACGCGACATCTAGTGCATCGGTTGGACGACCAACTCCTACGTGATTCCCAACAGCTAGCGGCCGGCTTGCGCCCGTGGTTGTCACCAAACGCGGAGGAGTAGGCGCTGATGCCGCAAAAGCGAAGGGCCCGAACGCTCGTCTAAGCGTCCGGGCCCCTCAGCAGGGAAGGAGGAGAGGAGCGGGAAGGGGCTCCTCAGGAAAGGTTTACTCCTCGACCGGCTTCTTCCAGAAGGAGAGGATCAGCGCGCCGGCCACGGAGCCCGCAGCGATGGCGACAAGCCACATCAGCGGGTTGCCGATGACGGGCAGCACCCAGGCGCCACCGTGAGGGGCGGGGCTGTAGCAGCCGAACATCGCGGAGAGGCCGCCGGCGATGGCAGAGCCGATCACGCAGGTCGGGATGATGTGGCCGGGGTCAGCAGCCGCGAACGGAATGGCGCCCTCGGAGATGAAGGACAAGCCCATGATGTAGTTGACCAGGCCAGCGTCGCGATCGGCCTTGCTCCACTTGTTCTTGAAGAAAGTGGTGGAGAGGGCAACCACGATGGGGGGCACCATGCCGCCAGCCATGCAGGCGGCCATGACAACCTGGCCAGGGCCACCAAGGGCGGCGTCGGCAAGCAGGCCGGTGGAGAAGACGTAGGAAGCCTTGTTGAAGGGGCCGCCGAAGTCGATGGACATCATGCCGCCGACGATGGCGCCAAGAAGCACGATGTTGGCACCCTGCATGCCGCCCAGGAAGGCGTTCATGGCGGTGTTGATGGCGCCGAAGATCGGGTTCAGGACATACATCACGGCACCGGTGGCAAGGATGCCCAGCACCGGGTACAGCAGGATGGGCTTGATGCCCTCGAGCGAATCAGGCAGGTTGTCGCAGAGCTTCTTGATGAAGTTGGTGATGTAGCCAGCCAGGAAGCCAGCGGCCAGGGCTGCGATGAAGCCACCGGAGACGCACACGCTGCTGTCGAAGTCAGGGGCGGTGGCAAGGAAGGCGAAGTTGATGCCGCTCTTGGCCATCAGGCCACCCACGACGCCGGGGGCAAGGCCGGGACGGTCGGCAATGGACATGGCGATGTAGCCCGCAAGGATGGGCAGCATCATGCCGAAGGCCTCCTCGCCGATCTTCTTGAAGAAGGCGGCCAGGAAGGTGCTGGAGCCATAGGCACCGGTGCCGGCGGCGCCCATGTCGACGAGGAACGCGAGGGCGGTGAGGATGCCGCCACCGATCACGAACGGCAGCATGTGGCTGACGCCGTTCATGAGGTGCTTGTAGATCTGCGAGCCAAGGCTCTCGGTCTCGGCCTGCGCGCTGGCAGCCACGACGGTGCCCTCCTGCACGGGAGCCTCATGGTTGAGGATGATGGTGATGAGGCGCTCGGGGTCGTTGATGCCGGCGCTCACGTTGGTGGAGTACACCTGCTTGCCGGCAAAGCGCGAGCGGTCGACGTTCTTGTCAGCTGCGATGATGATGCCCTCGCAGTGCTCGATCTCCTCGGCGGTCAGGACGTTCTTGGCGCCTGCGCTGCCCTGGGTCTCGGCCTTGAGCACGATGCCCATTTCAGCGGCGCGCTTCTCGAGGTTCTCGGCGGCCATGTAGGTGTGGGCGATGCCGGTGGGGCAGGCGGTGATGGCCAGGATCTGCGGCCACACGCGCTCGTCGGCACGAGCCTGGGCCTGGGCAACGGCCTTCTGTGCCTGCTCGAGGTCGCGGGCAGCCTCCGCCTCGTCGATGATCTGCAGGAACTCCTGCGCAGTGTGGGCGCGACGCAGCGCGTTGGCAAAGTCGGAGTGCATGAGCAGCGCCGACAGCTTTGCCAGCATCTCGAGGTGCGTATTGGCCTCGCCCTCGGGGGCCGCAATCATGAACATGAGGTCGGCCGGCTCGCCGTCAGGCGAGTTCCAGTCCACGCCGCCGGGCACGGTCATGGCTGCCAGGCCCGGCTGCTTGACCGCAGCCACCTTTGCATGCGGGATGGCGATGCCGTCCCCCACCGCGGTGGAGAACTCGGCCTCACGAGCAAGGATGCCCTCCTTGTACGCTGCCGGGTCGTTGATGTTGCCGCTCGCGTCCTGCAGGGCCACGAGCTGGTCGATGGCATCCATCTGGTCGGCAGCGGTGGCGCCTACCTTGATGCCCTCAACCTTGAGCAGGTCAGTGATCTTCACTTCCGCTCTCCCTTCCTTTGCTACCTTCGAACTCTTGCCGTCAGTCCGTGCTATCCGTGCTATGGATTCCCGGAGCCAAGGCGCCGGGGGCTCCCCTTTTGTCGGGCACTTCGTGGTGCCCTCAACGTGCCAATCTACCGAAATTGACGGATTTTGGTCGTTTTTAGATACTATACCAACCAAAACATCCAATTACAAGCATTCAGTTCAAAAAACATCCACCATTAAGCACACAAGAGCGGATGAACGTTCAGAAACTTCCAGTCACAGGCATTCTGGATGCTTGGCCAACGCCGGCAAGCACCCGCCAGGCTCAGCCCTATGACAGCGTGGCCAGAAGCGCCTCCACCTCGGGCCTCGTAGCCAGGTCGGGCGAGAACGCGCTGGCCGAGCCCGTGCACAGGCCCATGCGGAACGCCTGGGTCATGTCGCCCGTCTCGATGACGCCAGCCAGGAAGCCAGCCACCATGGAGTCGCCCGCGCCGACCGAGTTGACCACGGTGCCCTTCGGCGCCTCGCTCATGGCCACCTCGCCCTTCTCGCTCACGAACACGGCGCCCTCGCCCGCCATCGAGATGATGACGTTGCGCGCACCCTGCTCCTGGAGCTTCTTGGCGTAGGGCACGACCTCCTCGCGCGTGCGCAGCGTGACGCCAAAGATGTCGCCCAGCTCGTGGTTGTTGGGCTTGATCACAAAGGGGTGGTACTTCAGCACGCGCGTGAGCAGGTCACGCTCGGCGTCGACTGCGATGTTGACGCCACGCCCGTCCAGGCGCTCCATGATGCGCTCGTACATGTCGGGCGGAAGCATGGAGGGCACGCTACCGGCGATGACCAGGTAGTCGCCCGCCTTGAGCTCGTCAAGCTTCGCGAAGAGGGCATCCACGTCCTCCTCGGTGATGAGCGGCCCCATGCCGTTAATCTCGGACTCCTCGTCCGACTTGATCTTCACGTTGATGCGGCTCATGCCCTCGGCCACCTGGATGAAGTCGCACTTCGCGCCGTAGGCACGCATGCGGTCCTCAATCTCGCGGCCCGTGAAGCCCGCCACGAAGCCAAGCGCCGTGGAGGTGTGCCCGAGGTTGCCCAGCACGATCGAGACGTTGACGCCCTTGCCTCCCGGCAGCACGTTCTCGTAGTGCACGCGGTTGATGGCACCCAGCTTGAGGTGGTCGACGCGGATGATGTAGTCAAGGGACGGATTGAACGTGACGGTGTAAATCATGGTTACCTCTCCACTTCGTATACGTTTCCGGCAGAGCTGTAGCTCCGATCATCCAGGTGATCGGTAATTACCGTGGCGCGGTCGAACTCGGCAAACGTGATGAGCGACACCTTCGAGAACTTGCTCGAGTCGCACAGCACGTAAGGGTGGGTGGTGTGCTCCATGGCTATCTGCTTCACCGCGGCCTCGCTGAACTCGGGGGTGGTGAAGCCCGTCTCGATGCCGGCCCCGTTGGTGCCCCAGAACCCCATGGTGAAGTGATAGCGCCTGATGTGGTTGACCGTCTCGGCGCCAACGAGCGCCTCGGTGGCCTGCTTCACCTCACCGCCGGGCAGCAGAACGCGGCAGCCCTTGGCCAGGAGCTTCTGTGCGTGCGGAAGCGAGTTGGTGAGGTAGAGCGCCTCGGTCTGGGTGATGGCGTCAACAAGGCACTCGGTGGTGGTTCCGGCATCGATGAACACGAAGTCATCCGGACCGATGAGCGTCGCCGCATAGGCGCCGATGGCACGCTTCTCATCCATGTGCTCGGACTGCCTGCCCGCCAACGACTGGTCGGAGATGACGAACTCGGCCGCCTGAACCTTGGTGGCCCCACCATGCACCCTGCGCACCCTCCCCTGCTGATGGAGCTGCGTGAGGTCGCGGCGAATGGTGGATTCTGACGAGTTCAGCTGTGCGGTGAGGTCGGTCAGGGACATGCTGCCGTTGCGATTGACGAGCTCGACGATCTGCTCTTTGCGCTCTTCGGCAATCATGCTCGACCTCCCTTGCACGTTATTGAACGTTTTTGGAGCTCACCTGTAATCATAGTAGGTATTCTCCTTCATTACAAGCCTTTCGCTCAAAATCTTTCAATCGCATTTGTTTATCCCTCATTATCGTTCAGCTTCAATCAAATTGATGCACCAAGCACGCTCAGGTACGTAAATGGTATGCCCGCATGGCGTTTGTGGCCGTTCACCTAATGGCGTCCTCCTGCAGTCGACAGAGCCCCATGTGGGAAGGATTTCATATCGTAGAGTTTGGTTGTTAGGCCTGTTCCCGGGCATGGGCCCGGCGGGTGAGGGAAGTGAAGACAGAGGAGGACGGCATGGCATTTCCGAAGGGCTTTCTGTGGGGCGGCGCGACGGCGGCAAACCAGTACGAGGGTGCGTGGAACGTAGACGGCAAGGGCGCGTCCATCGATGACCACATCCGCGGCGGAGACGGCATCCACGGCATCCCGCGCCAGATTGACGAGGTCTGGGACCCCGACGCGCTGTACCCCAGCTGGGAGGCGACGGACTTCTACCATCACTATGAGGAGGACATCGCCCTGTTTGCCGAGATGGGCTGGAACGTGTTCCGCATGTCCATCAACCTATGACAAGGTGTTCGACTGCTGCGTGGCGCATGGCATCCAGCCGCTCGTGACGCTTTCGCACTACGAGCTGCCCTACAGCCTCATCGAGCGCTTCAACGGCTGGGCCAGCCGCGAGCTCATCGACATCTTCTTCAACTACGCCAAGACCGTCATCGACCGCTACCACGACCGCGTCAAGTACTGGCTGACCTTCAACGAGAACAACCTGGGCTGGTCGGACATGGGCACGATGCTCTCCACCTCCATGCTCAAGGGCTTCACCGGCACCCAGGCCGAAATCAAGACCGACGTGCAGGACCGCGTGAACGCGCTGCACTACCAGTTTGTGGCGGCCGCCAAGACCATCGCCTACGTGCACGAGAACTACCCCGACGTGAAGATGGGCAACATGGACTGCTTCATCCTCACCTACCCGCTTACCTGCGACCCCGCCGACGAGCTGGCCAACCAGAAGAGCATGCGCATGTCCAACTGGTACGCCTCTGACGTCCAGGCCCGCGGCAAGTACCCGCGCTACGCCAAGGCGCTGTGGAAGGAGTGGGGCGCTGAGCCCGACATCCAGCCCGGTGACGAGGAGATCCTTGCCGCTGGCAAGATCGACTTCTACAGCTTCAGCTACTACATGTCCAACACGGTTACCACCCATGCCGACGCCGAGACCACCGCTGGCAACATGAGCATGGGCGGCAAGAACCCCTACCTCGAGGCCACCGACTGGGGTTGGCAGATTGACCCGCAGGGCCTGCGCTGGTCCCTCAACGAGATCTACGACCGCTACGAGATTCCGCTGATGGTGGTCGAGAACGGCATGGGTGCCTTCGACGAGGTCGTCATCGAGGACGGCGTCGAGCGCATCCACGACCCGTACCGCATCGAGTACCTCCGCAAGCACGTGAAGTGCATGGGCGAGGCCATCGAGGACGGCGTCGACCTCATCGGCTACACCTGGTGGGGCCCCATCGACGTGGTGTCCGCCGGCACCGGCGAGATGCGCAAGCGCTATGGCTTCATCTACGTCGACAAGCACGACGACGGCACCGGTGACCTGCACCGCGCCCGCAAGGATTCGTTCTTCTACTACCAGAAGGTAATCGCGAGTAACGGCGAGGACCTGGACTAGAAAATGCAACGGGGGTTCCGACCCCGGCGTTGCACTAATGGGGCGGCGTCAGGCTTCTGGCGCCGCCCTTCTTTCGTGGGTCGGACGGAGATGAGTGCTGGTACGGCAAGGCGTGACCAGACCCGTGCCACCTAGCGGCTAGATTACTCACAATTCACTAGATTGTGAGTAATTTAGCTTGGAGGGCCCTCTTTTATCTGGGCTTTTTTCCTCACGAAAGCAAAACTACTTATTTGGTGAATTGTGAGTAGTTTTCGAGCTGATTCTCGCTACGGAGATGGCCGGACAAAGTGCTACGTCCCCAGTGTCCGCGAAGGCGGCCGGACAAAGTGCTACGTCCCCAGTGTCCGCGCCCTACAGGGCAAGCTCCCGTCGCACGGCATCGAAGTCCAGCTCCCAGCGGTTGGGCACGCCAGACCCGTCCATGCCGCCACAGTCAAGGCCCGAGAAGTCGGGGCGGAACACGTCCACGCAGGTAAACACACCGTCTTCCCACTCGTATACGTAGGTCATGCAGTTGGTGTTGGGGAAGGGCCGCTGCGCGCCGTGACCGGATGCCCTCACGAAGAAGTGGCCAAGCGCACCGCCCGAGCTCACCACCAACACGTTCTGCGACGTCGGGTTGCTCATGATCTCGTTGAGGCACGAAAAGACGCGCTCGCGCACCTGTGGCATGCTCTCGCCCCCGCCTGCCTGCATCACTAGCCCGCGCATCTCAAGCATGTCACCCATAAAGCCGGGCTCGCAGAAGTCGTCCTTGGCCTCGAAGATGCCAAAGCCGCACTCCCGCAGGCCCTTCTTGCGCACATAGGGCCTCACCTCGCCAAACGCTGCCTGGCACACCAGCTCCATGGTGTCGCAGCAGCGCTCGGACGTGCTGGAGTAGAAGTGGTCGAAGTCCACGCCCCGGCGGGCAAGCTCCTCGCCCGCGATGCGACACTGCTGGATACCGCGCGGCGTAATGGGCGAGTCGCACCACCCCTGGCTTTTGTGCTGCACGTTAAAGAGGGTCTCGGCATGGCGCATGGCATACAGGAGCTTCTTGGGCATGGGGTTCTCGCTTTTCTCGGGATGTCGCCCGCGGGGTCGGCACGGTTTTTTGCATCCCCTATCTTAGCGCCAGCACATGGCAATGGGCCCCGGCCGCTCCGTCTTGCGACGTGCGGGCCGGGGCCCATCCTTACTGCAAACCGACGCCTACGCGATGGCGGCAAACGCCTGCTCGAGGTCGGCGATAATGTCGTCGGCCTCCTCGAGGCCGCAGGAGAAGCGCACCATGCCGGGCTCGACGCCACACGCCACCAGCTGCTCGTCAGTAAGCTGGCGATGCGTGGAGCTTGCCGGGTGCAGCACGCAGGTGCGGCTGTCCGCCACGTGCACCTCGATGCTGGCAAGCTTGAGCGAGTCAAGCAGCTTGGCAGCCTGGTCGCGGCCACCCTTCATCACGAAGCTGATGACGCCGCAGATGCCGTCCGGCAGGTACTTCTGCGCAAGGTCGTGGTCGGGGCTGGAGGCAAGTCCCGGGTAGTTGACGCTCTCGATCTCGGGGCGCTGCTCGAGCCACTCGGCCACGCGCTGGGCGTTCTGGCTGTGACGGCGCACACGCAGGGGCAGGCTCTCGAGCGACTGGTTGAGGGCGAAGGCATGCACGGCGGGAGGGCACACGCCCAGGTCGCGAACCAACTGGCAGCGAGCCTTGGTAATGTAGGCGGCCCTGCCAAAGTCGCGCGTGTACACCACGCCGTGGTAGCTCTCGTCGGGCTCCACGAGGTCGCGGAACTTGTCGGGATGCGCGGCCCAGTCGAAGTTGCCAGAGTCAACCACGACGCCGCCCACGAAGGTGGCGTGGCCGTCCATGTACTTGGTGGTGGAGTGCACCACGATGTCGGCGCCCCACTCGATGGGACGACAGAACACGGGCGTGGGGAAGGTGTTGTCGATAATCAGGGGCAGCCCCTCGGCATGGGCGGCCGTGGCAAAGGCCTCGATGTCAAGCACCGCAAGGGCGGGATTGGCAACCGTCTCGCCAAAGACCAGCTTGGTGTTGGGCTGGACGGCAGCGCGAATCTCGTCGACCGACGCACGCGGGCTGACGAACGTGGCGTCGATGCCGAAGCGCTTGAGCGTGAAGGACAGCAGGTTGACCGTGCCGCCGTAGATGGCCGCGCTGCTCACCAGGTGGTCGCCGGCCGAGCACAGGTTGAGGACCGAGATGAGCGTGGCCATCTGGCCCGACGTGGTGAGGATGGCGCCGACGCCTCCCTCCATGGCTGCGATCTTCTCCTCGACGTAGGCGCACGTGGGGTTGGAGATGCGGCTGTACATGTGGCCCTCGGCCGAAAGGTCAAAGAGGCCGGCGACCTCGTCGACCGAGCTGTAGTGGAAGGTGGTTGACTGATAGATGGGCAGGGCACGCGGCTCGGAGTTACCGGGCTTGTAGCCTGCGTGGATGACGGTGGTGTCGATACTGGACATGAGAGGCTCCTTTGCTTGGGGACAAGGGAAGAGTATAGCCCCCTCACATAGCAGGATGATTACGGATTGCGACGAGGGTCGCCAGGCGAGGCGCGCGGACCGCCTTGGTGTCGCGACCCCCTTCGGGGCCGCGCGGCAAAGCGCCTACGGCAGAAGCTGCTCCAGCATGCGGGCAACCCCATCTTCCTCGTTGGTCCACGGCACCACGTGGGCCGCGGCTGCCTTCACCGCATCCTCGGCATTGGCCATCGCATACGACTGCTCGACCGACAGCAGCATGTCCAGGTCGTTTGGCGCGTCGCCGAAGGCCACGGCCTGCGCGCGGCTTACCCCGTGATGCGCGCAAAGCAGCTCCACCGCCCAGCTCTTGCTGGCATCCGTGCTCATGATCTCGCAGAGCGTGTCATTGGAGCGCACCACGTTAAGGTGCGGGTACCGCTCGGAAACCACGCGCTGGGCGGTCATGATGGACGCCGGCTCGCCCATGAGCAGGAACTTGTGCACGCCACCCTCGCCAAACGTGCCCGCCAGGTCGCGGCTCTCAACGCTGCGCGCCTGCACGAAGTACTCCTCGCGCGCCACGCGCGGGTCGCTGCGGTCGTCCACAATCCAGGCATGGAAGCCATAGGTGCCGGTGGTCACGTCAGGCAGCTCCTCGTCGAGGTACCGCTTGATCTCAAGCGCGTCCGAGGTGGGGATCACGCTGCTGTACAGCTCGTCTCCCGAGGCATCCAGCACGTAGGCACCCGAGAAGCAGGCGATGGGGCCCGCGAACCCAAGCTGGTGCTGTATGGGGTACAGCCCCTCGGGCGAGCGGGCCGAGACCAGGCAGAAGGGCACCTGCCGCGCCACCCTCTGTATGGTCGCGGCGCTTGCCGCAATGGGATGGTGCTCGTTGTCCACGAGGGTGCCGTCCACGTCGGAGAAGACGATGCGTATGTCAGGCCTGGTGCTCATTGGCGGCTTCCCTTCGTGGTGTGGCCTGCTGATGCCTCATGCCCAGGACCAGCCATGCCCGTTGGGCGCTGCGACCCGCGCACATACGCGCGTAGCAGCATGACCTCTCCTTCCATCGGCTCGATGCGCACCATGCCTGCCGCGGCAGGAATGACGAACGTCTCCGCATGGTGCACCTCGAGCGGCTCGAACGCGCCCGTGGGCGAGACGACCTTCGCCGCGACGCCATCCACGAGGTTGCAGATCGAGAACGACCCACGCATGCCCAGCTCCACGAAGGTGCGGATCGTATAGCGGCGCGTCTCAACGAACTCCAGCTCATGGAGGCCCGTCGCCTCCTCCGTATAGTCGTCCCCGTCGTGCAGGAGCTGTGGGCGACTCACGAGGTTGGCCTCCACCCAGTCGGTGTCACGCTCCCACTGGATGACCTGCGCCCCGCGCTCGATGCTGATGGGCCGCGGCTTCCCGTCCAGACCAAGCCTGCCCCAGTCCCACAGCTTGAAGGTGAAGATGTATGGCGTGGCGCTCACCTCCAGCACCATCGCGCCAGCGCCAGAGCAGTGGACGGTGCCCGCCGGGATGGAAAAGTGGTCATGCCTCTTCGCGGGAAGCCTGTTCACGTAGCGCTCCGCGTCAAACTCGCCAGTCTCCTGCGCCTGCCAAAGCGCCGCGAGCATCTCCTCCCCACGCACGCCGCGCCTCACACCAAGGTAGACGCAGGCATCGTCGGTTGCGTCAAGGAGGTAGTAGCTCTCGTCCTGAGTGTATGCCATCCCAAAGTGGCCACGGATGTAGTCGGTCGTGGGGTGTACCTGCAGGCTGAGGTTTTGGCCACCCACGGTGTCAAGGAGGTCAAAGCGTATGGGAAACTCAGCGCCGAAGCGGGAGTGGTTCCTCTCCCCCAGAAGCTCCTTCGGCGCGAAGAGCACGACGTCAATTGCCGGAAGCTCCACGTCAACGGTGCCAAACCGTGCCCGGATCGAGTCCTCCTCCATCACGCCGTCAAACGCCCAGGCGTAGTTGTCAGGCTCGGGGTCAAGGTTGCAATGCTCCCGCATCCACTGGCCTCCCCAGACGCCTGGGTCGAAGTACGGCACCATGCGAAATGGGCTCGTGGCAAACGTCTCGATGGCCTTGAAGAACTGGCTACCCGAGATCATCTTGGGCTCGTGGGCGCGATTCGTGTCCACCACGAAGTCGATGCGCCTCCCGAGGCCCCGCTTGATGCGGTCGGCCATGCGCCACTCAACGAAGTATCCCCGCTTGTATTTGCGCAGGATGTCCTCGTCGTGGTTCGAGCAGTTGTAGTTGGCCATGCCCGCCCGATAGCGCAGCTGTATCTCCCACCTCGTCAGGTCGAGGTACACGCAGCAGCCAAAGTCGCAGAGAAGCGTCGCGCCCATGCCATACACGATGGAGAGGCCCTCGCAGGCCCCTACGGCCGCGCGTGCCACCGCGACGGACTGCGGCACGAGGAACTCCTCGACAGTACCGTAGTACATGCGCCCAAAGACCCGGTCATCCGTGAGCCAGGGGGCCATCCTCTTGCTCATGTCCTTATCGGGAAGGTACAGATCGCGCATGTTCACGAAGCAATCGGCGGATAGCCGTTCGAGCTCGGGGACCACTTCCTCGTCACGCACGCCTGGGTAGGTCTCCACCGCAAGCACGAACGGGCGGTGCGAGATGGCGCCGCGAATCACCTGGATGATGGCATCGTAGCCACAGACGACCTCGCCAGCGTCAATATCGAGGTGGGGAAACCTGTCATAGCGATACCCCATCACGCCTCCCTGTCACAGCCAGACACGATGCCGTTTGGACGCCCGCACAACCTTGTCCTTTCATTGTATGGACAGGCCAAACGAGGCTATTTCATTGCTGTAACCCCTGATGCGCCCATCCGGTTACAGTACCAGAATGAGCGGGCTGAGGCTTCGTCGTACACTGGAGGCATGGCCTAAAGGACAGAGCACCTTTGCGATGGGAGGCACCATGGGCACCTGGACCCTAGACGAACTTGCACGCCTCGTCGATCACACCAACCTGCATGCCGATGCAACCGAGGCCGACATGGACCGCCTCTGCGAGGAGGCCGTGCGCCATCACTTCCGGATGGTGGCCATCAACCAAGTGCAGGTGAGGCATTGCGCGAGACGGCTGGCAGGAACCGACGTGCACGTAGGTGCCGCAATCGCCTTCCCGCTTGGGCAGACGTCCATCGACGCAAAGGTCTTCGAGACGCGCGACGCCCTCGCGAACGGAGCGACCGAGATTGACTACGTGGTAAACCTCACGCGCGTGAGGCAGCATGACTGGTACTACGTGGAAGAAGAGATGCACCGGATAGTGGACGCGTGCAACGAGGCCAACGTGCCGTCGAAGGTGATCTTCGAGAACTGCTACCTTTCCGATGAGGAGAAGATTGCCCTCTGCCGGATAGCCCGCAAGGTGCGTCCCACCTTCGTGAAGACCTCCACCGGCTTTGGCTCGGGAGGCGCAACCGTGTCGGACGTCGCGCTCATGCATGCCAACGTGGGCAACGAAGTGCTGGTCAAGGCAGCTGGCGGCATCCGCGACGCAGATACCTTCCTAGACATGGTGCGGGCTGGCGCGCGGCGCATCGGCACCTCGGCTGGCGTACCCATCATCGAGGAGCTCTCCCGCCGCCTCGCCACCCTACCCCACCAGGCCATCGAGCTCTAGCCCCGAACCCGAACCATGAGAGGAGCCCCGCGCGGGGAAGGACGCGCGGGGCTCAGAGGGGAGGGAAGGGAACCGAAGAGTTCTCCTTTGAAGGCCAAGTACGCCAGAAGGTGCCTCAGTCGCTTGTCTTGCGGCTACTCTCGAGCTCCCTTAGCATGGCCTCGACGTTTGCGCGGCCATTGCGAATGCCCGTGCGCAGCACAATCACCACCATGAGGGCAATCGCGCAGAGCGCGACGCTGACGATGCCGACAGCCACGTTCTGGTTGTCAGAGAAGCCCCAGTACGCGAGCAGGGCCGCAAGGGCGAGGGCGGAGTAGGCGAGGCGTAGCCAGAGCTGCAACTGCTGGATCGCGAGCGTCTGGGAGCGCGCCTCGGCAACGAGGGGGTTGCTCGTCTCGGACCATGGCTGCCGATAGAGCGTCGGCCTACCTTCGCGCGAGCGCAACAAGTCCCTGAGCGCCATCTCGCCTCTCCGCCCCCTAAGGTGACTAGTAGGACAGGCCCGGGTCGAAGAAGCCCAGGAGCACGCCGACGAGGGCAACCACCACAAGCAGGCCCATGACGACGGTCGGGGACATCTTGCGCTTGGTCATGAGGTACCAGCACAGCCACACGAAGAAGATGTTCAGGAACTTGGGGAAGATGGAGTCAAGCGTGTCCTGAAGCACCAGGCCGCTGTCGGCAGAGAACTGGAAGCTGAGGGCGGTGGTGATGTTGATCCATGTGGCGGCGACGGCACCGATGACGATGGTGCCCACCATCACGATGGAGTCGCGCAGGGCAGCGGACTGGGGGCCGACGAGGGCCTCGACCGCCGAGCCACCCAGCTCGTAGCCCTGGTCAAACGCGAACTTCATGCCGAAGTACATGACAAGGTTCCACGCGATGATGTAGAACAGCGGGCCAAGGACGCTGCCACCGTTGGAGAGGCCAAGGGCGATGCCCAGCAGGATGGGGATGAAGGTGCCGACGATGATGGAGTCGCCAAGACCGGCCAGCGGGCCCATGAGGCCAGCGCGGATGCCGTTGATGGTGTCGTCGTCAAGCGGCTCGCCGTTGGCGCGCGCCTCCTCGAGGCCGACGGTGAGGCCCACGACCATGGTGCCGATCTGCGGCTCGGTGTTGAAGAACGTACGGTAGGTGGAGAGGGCCTTGACCTTCTCGTCATCGCTGTCGTACAGCTCGTCCACAATGGGGAGCATGGCTGCAAGGTAGCCAAAGGTCTGCATGTGCTCCTGCGAGAAGCAGGTCAGGTTGCCATAGATCCAGCGAAGGAATGCGCTGTTGCGCGCCTTCTGGGAAACTTTCTTGAGGTCAGCCATGATTAGATGTCCTCCTCTTCCTCGTCGTCAAACGCACCGGCACCAGCTGCGGCAATGGCCGGACGTGCGAGCTTGAGCTGCTCGATCTTGAAGTTGATCAGGGCAAAGAACACGGCGATGACTGCGGACGCGATAAGGTTGCAGCCCATGACCGCGGCCAGGATGAAGCCGAAGGCGAAGGTGACCCAGTCGAGCGGCTTCTGCACGACCTGCTTGCACAGGATGGCGATACCGACGGCAGGAAGCAGGGAGCCCACGGTGAACAGCGTCTTCATGGCGACGCCGTCCATGGGCAGGTAGTCCTTCATGAGGCCGACCATCGACTCGCCGGCCAGGCAGATGACGACGGTGGGGATGAAGGAGAACGCGATGTGGCTGATCCACGGGAGCACGAAGTCGACCATGGGGATGGTCTTCTTGATGGTGTTCCAGTTGCCGCCGTCCATGGCCTTCCAGCCAATGCCCTGCCACACAAGGTTGAGGGTGGCGGTGCCGTAGAACAGGACCGTGCCGAGGGTGCCTACCGCGGCGCCAAGCGACGCGGCAAGGCCGGCAGCGGCTTCAGACGAGGGATCGAGGCCCTGCGCACGGATGGCCAGGATGGCCAGGGGGATGCCGATGTAGGTGACGGCGCGGACGTCGGCGGAGACGGTGCCGCCGGGGGTGACGAGCGCGATGTAGACGAGCTGGATGGCAGCGCCCACGATGATGCCGGTCTGGATGTCGCCAAGGATGGCGCCCACGACCAGGCCGCCCACGAGGGGACGACCGAGCGTGTAGTTACCGATGGTGGTGCCTCCCATGCCGGGCAGGGACGCCAGGCATGCGAACAGGCCAAGCAGAATGGCCTGGACCATAGTGATACCCATGAAACTCCTCCTTTGCCTTACTTAACGTCGAACTGGCTGCGGAACTTGGGCCACTCGCCGATCGAGGCCTCCTTGATGAGGGCGAACTCGACGGTATAGCCGGCCCTGGTCATGTCCTCGAAGGCCTGGGCCTCCTCAGCGGTGATGGACTGGTTGTTGCCCAGCTTGACGGTGCCGGGACGATCGTTGCAGGGGCCAACGATGACGCGCTTGACGTCGGACGGCTTGAACCCGAAGTTGACCAGGATCTCGCGCATGTCCAGCGGGTTCTTGGTGATCAGGAAGTACCTGGTCGGGCTGGCAAGCACCTTCTCGGCGCTCTCCTTGAAGTGCTCCATCGTCCAGACGAAGATCTTCTTGTCCGGGGCGGCGCCCTTGTAGGCGGCCTTCAGGACGGGGTTGCTCGCTGCGACGTCGTTGACGGCGATGATGCCGTCGCACGGATACTCGAGGCTCCAGCGGGTAACCGTCTGCCCATGAATCATGCGGTCATCAATACGTACGAATGAAATCATGCTTTGCTTCCTTCCCCCTTGTTCGTTAGGTTCAGCGTGCAGTGCTACAGGTCCTCTTCGTCTTCGTCACCGAGCGCAAGCTCGACCTGCCTCGCCCCCTCTCGTGCCTCGCTGATCGCAGACGCGACGAGGGACGCGTCGTCCATGCCATCGTCGATGGCCATGAGGGCGCTGATCGCCATGGGGAGGCTCATGCCGCCGATCGCAATCGTGCGGGCAAGCAGCCCCTTCTGGGTAAGCGTGTTGAGGGTGTTGGTAAGCGGGGAACCGCCGATGATGTCGCCGAGCACCAAAACCGAGTCCTCGGGGGTAATGGGGGCGATGACGTTCTCGAGGCCAGCGACGAAGGCGTCGGCCGAGACGCCGTCCTCCATCGAGTAGCTCAGCACGTCCTCGCGATCGCCCAGGAGCATGCGGATGACGCTGTGCAGGCCTGGGGCCATGGTTCCGTGGCTGACAAGAAGCAGGTAGCGCATAGGTTCTCCTCTCGATTGATGTGGCCGTTCCATGGAGGCCGAAGCAAGACCAACGGGATTGAGAGCCATGCAAAAATTCAGGCCATCTACCTGCGGCCTTTCTACGATTTCCATCTGTTGTGGCGAACTGTAGATTTATTATGGAGGCGAGGGACACGCCGAGATATCACCCCTGTAACCGGTTCTTTCAGATTTGGGTGAATTGCATACTGCTGTTACGGCCGAGACGGTTAGTGAGGGCACCGGGGCAAGGTCTCGCCACTTGTGAACGCAATTACGATCCATGCGTTCGCAAATATGAACGTTTTTAACTTGATTTGATTGTTTTTGGTTGGTAATATCGAACATGAGTCGTTTAATTGAGTCAAGTTCACTCAAATTCGGTCAATTTTGGCAGGAGGCACGATGAAGGCCGAAACGCTCGACCAGACCATCCCCACGCTTCTCACCGAGCAAGAGATCATCGAGGCCGTCGACTTCGTCAACGAGCGCCGCTCCAACGATGACATGGCCCTGATCGTCACCTACTCCAAGAACATGCAGTTCATCGCCGTCAACACCGACGTCTCGGCCCGCGAGATCTCCGAGCAGTACGAGGGCTTTGCCTCGTACATCTCCCAAGGCGACACCGACGGGCTGCTGCGCTTCATCCGCACCAACATGCCCCTCATGGAGCCCAAGACCTCGGATGACCCCCTGCTACAGGGCAGGTCGGCGGTGGCCTTCCTCGCAAGCGCCTGCATCGAGGCGGCGCGCAAGGGCGGGCTTCCCTCCGTTCGGTCGTTCGCCATTACCCAGCACTACATGAGCCTGGCCAACGAGACCAGCAACGAGGAGGTGGCGCACTACCTCATGCTGCCCATGATGCTGGAGCTTACCAAGGCCGTTCGCAAGGACGGCGAGGCCAGGACGCATCCCCTCTCCCACCAGGCCATGGACTACGCGCGCAGCCACATCACCGAGTCGTTGGATGGGGAGTCGGTGGCAAGCGCGCTTGGCGTCAGCCGCAAGACGCTGTGCACACGCTTCAAGAACGATACTGGCGAGACCTTCGCAGCCTACGTGCGTCGTCTGCGCGTCGAACGCGCGAGGCGCCTGCTGGACACGAGCGACTACGACATCGCCCAGATTGCCTACCAGACAGGCTTCTCGTCACAGAGCCATCTGCAGACGGCCTTCAAGAACGCCACGGGCTATACGCCCAGGGAGTGGCGCACCCGCGAGATTCGCGAGATCTAGCCCCAGCCGAAGGCCAGCGAGGCCCGCTTGGCCCCTATCCCCTCGCGAAGAAGGCGGCGTCGGCCGCGCGCCAGGGGCGCTCGCGCGAGGGGTCGTCGGCCACGTGCATATGCACCGCGGCCTCATGCCACTTCACGGTGTAGCCCGCCCCATGCGCGCAGAACACCGAGTCAGGCGTGTGGGGCAGGTCCGCCTCGGGGTCGTAAGCCGCGACCTCGATGACGCGCTCGGCGTCGTGACAGGGCTCGTACCCCAGAAGCTCGCAGGAAAAGCTGCCATTGCCACCCGAGTAGGCCGCCACGTCAAGCGCATAGTCGCCAACCTCGCTTGCGGGAACCTCTCCCTCAAGCACGGCCATGTCACCACGCACCACAGGCGAGCCAAACCGCGCATGCATGCGCTGCGCATCGGCCAGCGCCCGACCCACCTTGTCGGCCGGCACCTCAAGCGTGAAGCGGTACCACGGCTCCAGGAGCACGGCAGCGTCCTTTTGCCGCGCGGCCATGAGGCCCTGTCGGATGGCCCGCCATGCAGCCTGTCGAAAGTCGCCACCCTCGGCGTGCTTGGGATGTGCCCGGCCCGACACCAGCGTGATGCGCACGTCGGTAAGCGGATAGCCCGCCAGCACGCCCCGATGCTCGCGCTGCATCGCCTGCGACAGGATGAGGCGCTGCCAGTTGAGGTCGAGGTCGTCGGTGCTGCACACCGTGCCGTACCGCACCCCCGAACCTGCAGGAAGCGGGTCAAGGCGCAGGTGGGCCTCGGCGTAGTGGCGCAGCGGCTCAAAGTGCCCATAGCCCATGACCTGCGCAGATATCGTCTCTTGGTAGAGTATGGAGCCCTGGCCAAACTCCACCGGCTGCCCAAGGCGCTGCGCCAGCCGCTCGCGGACCACCTCAAGCTGCACAGCCCCCATCAGCTGCACCCGAATCTCGCCCAGCTGCGCGTCCCACGTCACCCCGAGCATTGGGTCCTCGTCGGCAAGCTCGCGCAGGGCGGCATACACCGCATGGCTGTCCAGGCCGCCCGGGTCCACGCGATAGGTAAGTACCGGCGCCAGCACGGGACGCGGCGCAGGCACCTCCGCACCAAGCGCATCTCCCGGCACCACGTGCGTAAGGCCCGAGACCGCGCACACCTGGCCGGCAACGACCTCGCCAACCACCTCGAACCGGTCGCCCTGGTAGGTGCGCAGCTGGTCGGCCTTCTCCGACCACGGCCCCTGCGCGTCCACGCCCTCCAGCAGGTCCTTGGCGCGCAGCCTGCCACCGGTAACCTTCAGCCATGCAAGACGTACGCCCTTCTCGTGCGTCACCTTGAAGACGCGCGCCGCGAAGGCCTGTGGCCAGGTACGCTCGGGCAGCAGCTCGCATAGCGCATCCAAAAACTCCTTAATGCCCTCGTCCCGCAACGCCGAGCCAAAGAGGCAGGGAAACGCCTTGCGCTCCTCCACCAGCCGCCGCATGGTTTCGCTGCCAATGAAGCCCTGCTCAAGGTACTCGTCCAGCGCATCCTCATCAGTTGCCGCCATCTCCTCGTGCAGCTCGGGCGCACCAAGGTCGGTCGCGTCCACGCAGGCATCTGACAGGCGAGCCACCAGCTGCGCCAGCACCTCATCGCGACTCGTGCCGGCCAGGTCCATCTTATTCACGAAGATGACGGTGGGCACGTGGTAGCACTCCAGCAGCCGCCAGAGCGTGGCGGTATGCCCCGTCACGCCGTCGTTTGCGCTCACTATGAGCACCGCGCAGTCCAGAACCGACAGCGTGCGCTCCGCCTCGGCGGAAAAGTCCACGTGGCCAGGAGTGTCCAACAGCGTGATGCTGGTCTGGCCGTGCGTCAGCTGGGCCTGCGACGAGAAGATGGTGATGCCGCGGGCACGCTCCATCGCGTCGGTGTCCAGGTGCGAGTCGCCGTGGTCAACGCGGCCGCGCAGGCGAATCGCGCCGCAGTGATACAGTAGCGCCTCGGCAAGCGTGGTCTTGCCCGCGTCCACATGCGCAAGAACGCCCACCACCGCCTGTCGCATATCCATCCCCTCTGGAGGGTCGGCAGCCTCGTTATCTGGGCGCCTGGCCTTGGCCTACAGCGACTCGAGCACCTCGCGCATGGCCTGCTGCACGCCATGCGCCACATTGGTGTCGATGACACGGGCGCCCGGCGTCTGGCGCACGGCGTAGCGCGCGTTGGCCATCACCATGGGGTGGCCCACATGGCGCAGGATATGGTAGTCGTTCATCGAGTCGCCGAAGCACATCACCTCGGAGCGGTCGATGCCACGATAGCGCAGGATCTGGTCGAGGCCGGTGGCCTTGTTCACGATGGAGGGCGTCACGTCAATCCACTTGGAGCCCGACGGCATGAACGAAAACAGGTCGCCCATCTCGCGCTCCAGCACGTAGGCCATGTCCATGATGTCGTTGGCGCGCTCGCAGCACACCGAGATCTTGATGATGCCGGTGTCAGCCGAGGGCGGGTCGTCCACGCGCTCGGCATTGGGCAGGTCCTTGTCCACCTCACGCACGTAGGCCGAGAGGTCGTCCAGCAGGAAGGTGCGCGTCTCGTCGTACAGGGCGATGTGCAGGCAGTCAAACGAAGCGCACAGCTCGCAGAGCTTGATGACGGAGGCATAGCTGAACACCTCGCGGTCAAGCAGGATCTTTCCGTCGGCGTACACCTCGGCTCCCAGCGAGGCCACGTAGTCCATCTCGTCGGCAACGGGCTCGAAGAACCAGCGCAGGGTGTTGTAGCGGCGACCCGAGCTGGCCGCGAAGGTCACGCCCTTCTCGCGGAGCTGGTGGATGAGGTCGAAGGTCTCCTCCGGCACCTGGCCGTTCTCGTCCAGGAGGGTGCCATCCATGTCGGAGGCGATGAGCTTGATCATGATGTGTCCTTTCGCATTGTGCCTGTCAGCAGCATGATAGCGTCTCGTGGACACCGGGAGGAGGCGCTCCGCCCTTGGCACCCGAATCACAGGAAAGGGCCAGAGGGGAGACTCCCCCTCCGGCCTCTCAATACCCTTAGGTCATGAGCCCCTATGCAGCGTTGTCCGCCAGACCAAGGTAGGCAAGCATGCCGTCCACCGCCCGCTTGGCGGCCTCCACGGCATGCACCACCGTCTTGGGACCCGTCACCACGTCTCCAGCGGCGAAGACGCCCGGACGGGTGGTCGCACCAGCCTCGTCAACGATCAGGAGGCCGCGCTCGTCTCCCTCCAGCCCCTCGGTCGTGGTGATGAGGACGTTCCTCGGCTTCTGGCTTACGGCCACGATCACGGTGTCGCACTCCACGTGGTCAAGCTCGTCCTCGTAGCCAATCACCTTGTCGTCCTCGTCGAAGATGGCCGTGCGGAAGGTAACGCCCGTGTCGTCGATGGAGGCGATGGCCTTGCCCACCACCAGTTCGGCACCATCAAGCTGCGCGTACTCAAGCTCGTCGGTGCTCGCCGAGATGTGCTTGCTGCGCGCGTACAGCGTGACCTCGCGTGCGCCTTGGCGAAGCGCCGTGCGCGCCACGTCCATGGCCGTGTTTCCGGCGCCGATCACCGCCACGCGGTCGCCGATGGAGCAGGTGTCGGGGCTTACCAGGTAGTCCATGCCAAACAGCACGTTGCCACCGGCCTCGCCGGGCACGCCCGCCGTCTTGGCGCGCCACGTGCCCGTGCCGGCAAACACGGCGTCGTAGCCGTCGCGGAAGAGGTCATCGATGTCGATGGCCTCGCCAATGGTGGTGTTGGGCCTCACGCGCACGCCAAGGTCGTCAAGGCGGTCACGATACTTGGAGATGAGGCTCTTGGGCAGGCGGTACTCGGGGATGCCATAGCGCAGCACGCCGCCCACGTCGGGCTGCCGCTCAAAGACAGTCACCTCCACGCCCGCAAGGGCCAGCTTCATGGCCACCACAAGCGATGCCGGGCCCGAGCCGATCACGGCCACGCGCTTGCCCGTGGGCTTGCCTGCAGCCAGCCTCATGCGGTCCAGGTAGGTGCCACTCACGTAGCTCTCGATGGCCGAGAAGTGCACCGGCGAGTCCTTGCGGCCGCGGATGCAGTGGCCCTCGCACTGGGCGGAATGGTTGCAGATGAGGGAGCACACGGCGCTCATCGGGTTGTTCTCGAAGAGCATGGCTCCCGCGTCATTGATCTTGCGATCCTTGAAGAGTCGGATCACCTCAGGGATGTTGGTGTGCACCGGGCAGCCCTTCTGGCACTGCGGCCGCTTGCATCCCAGACAACGCTCTGCTTCCTCGACGATATGGATGGCCATGTATCGTCCCTCTCTCCTCGTACTTTTTTGGTAATGAAAACTCTAGGCTTCGATGCGAACCGTGCGGGCGACCAACCACAAAGAAGGAACTTCTGTCCAAAGGAGAAGGGGCTTGCACCAGCGCGAGTGAAACGCAGTTTCAAGCCCCTCCCCTTTGGCTGTGCCACCCGCGCGGCCCTGCCGTGTGCCGCTACCTCAGGTCCTTGGTGGCCTCCTCGAGGATGCGCAGCTGGGCGATGGTCTCCTCGGGCTTGACGAGCGTAGGCGCGCCGTGGGCCACGGTCTCGTACAGCGCCTCATAGAACATGGAGTAGGTGCTGCGCACCGTCTCCACGCGCTCCTGGTGCATGCGGCCGTCCTCGTCGTAGTAGCGCAGGTAGCCCCACTGGTCGGGCGTGTCCAGGCCAAAGTCGGGGTGGCCCGCCGGCAGGTACCAGTGCTTGAGGTCGCGCTCCTGCTGGTCCTTCTCCACCTTGATGAAGGTGCCGCGCTCGCCGTACACCTCAAAGCTGGGGCGCTGGATGGCGGCGTGGTAGTTGGAGGCCGCCGTGGCCTTGATGCCCAGCTCGTCGTAGTACAGGTCGAAGTCGTAGTAGGTCTCGGGGTGCCCCTCGCCGCCCAGCTGGCGCGTCTCCACGTGCCAGCGGTCGGGGACGCCAAACCACGAGATCAGCTGGTCGACGCTGTGGCAGGCGTGGCCATAGCAGATGCCCATCAGGCGGTCGTAGGGCATCTCCTTCGCGTAGCGCAGGTACTCCTCGCGCCAGTAGTCGTAGTGGGTGACCACCTCGAAGACGCGGCCCAGCTTGCCGGAGGCGACGACCTCCTTGGCCGTGAGCAGGTCGGAGTCGAAACGGCGGTTTTGGTAGCACTGCACGGTGACACCCTTGGCCTCGGCCAGCGCGAAGAGCTCCTCGGCCTCGGCCACGGTGCCCACGAAGGCCTTGTCGCACACCACGTGCTTGCCCGCCTCCAGCGCAGCCTTGGTAAGGGAGTAGTGGGTGCTGTGCGGCGTGGACACCTCCACGACGTCGATCTCGGGGTCGGCCAGCATGGCGGCCATGTCGGTGGTGTACTCGGCGCCGGGAATCATCGGCCACGGGCCGCCCAGGTGGCGCGCCTGGATGGTCTTGATGCGGAACTTCTCGGGCAGAGCCAGCGAGAAGGGGGCATGGTAGCGGTTGGCGCCCTTGCCGTTGCCAATGAAGCCAATGTTGAGAATACGGTCAGCCATGGGGTGCTCCTTCGAGCTCGAGGTGTCCTGCTTTCCATGGCAAGCGTATCGCAGGGATTGCCCGGCGTCGCGCAGAACTCGATTCGTGGCAGACAGTTTCAGCATATGCGAGGACAGTGGGCCTAGCTCGGAAACGTTTTTCCATCCGTGAGACCTTGCGCACGGACGGCCGCGTCGCTACGCCACGCCGTCGGCCAGATCGGCACAGTCAAGCATGATGGGAGACTCGTCATCCTCGACCGCCGCCTTTGGTCTGCTCTGCATTTATCGAGCCACCCCAGAGAGAGCCCTTGGGAAATCCCGTGTCTATGCCTTCATTCCCGGTAAGGAAAGGGGCATCCGCAGATGCCCCTCCCTCGTGCTTGTTACCGATTGACGCTTGCCATCCGGTAGTAAGTGTACGGTTTGCCCTTGATAGAGAAGCTCAGCTGCTGCACGTTCTCGGGGCTGGAGCAGCCGGCAAAGCCGCCGTCGCCGATGCAGTGGATGTCGGCGCAGGTCTGCTTCATGAGGATGGCAACCTCGCGCACCGTGTCGGTATCAGACCCCTCCACGGAGCTGTTGAGGAAGGTCATGGCCAGCGTACCGGGCTTGTATGAGTGCGTGAACTCGACCAGCTCGCGTACCATCTCCACCGTGATGCCGCCGCGGCACCCCGGCGCAGGCAGGTCGATGCAGTCGGCGCCCGCGTCGATGAGCTGGGCGATGACCTGCTTGTCGTCACGACCCATGGCCTTGGCCAGCGGATCGCCCAGCACGGGCTCGGTCACGCCGTCCTCCCACTTGCCGGCCCACAGGAACACCTGGTCGCCGAACTCGTCCTTGATGCGCTTGGTGGTTGCCAGCACGTCGGCGATGCGCGTGCCGCTGCCGGGGTTGCCGCCCAGCACGACGAAGCTCGCGCCAATCTCGATGGCACGCGCCACATGTGCCGAGGTGGCAAGCATGCCATTGCGGTCGTAGAGGCCCTCCTCGGTAGGAGCATCCTTGCCCGGGCACCCCAGGTAGATGCCGATGGGCCTGCGGCACAGCGCCTTAAGCTCAGCAAAGGACAGCCCCTGCATGCCCAGGTTCCTGCTCTCGTCGTCAAAGTTGTACGTGTTGAGCATCACCATGTCGGCACCGAAGGCAAACATCAGCTCGGAGTTGGTGACGCCGCGCACCAGACCGGTGTTGGCAAACAACAGGTGCTGGCCGCAGATGACGCGGCCCTCGCTCTTGCGGATGGACTCCTTGAGGTGCATGGGGCTCATGGTCTCGGTCTCGCTGCCAGCTACGGATATGAGGCGATCACGCTTTGCCATGGTGGCTCCTTTCGTGTCGGAAAGTCTCGTGAAGAGGGTGCCAGCCCCATGATAGGGCTGGCACCCAGGTGGAAGGGACGTCTACTCGTCCATCTCGGGCGTGTGGCCAAAGAGGAAGGTGAGCACCGCAGAGCCGATGAAGGCGACAAGCATGGCAATCACGAAGCCCATGAAGCCCTCGCCCATGAAGAGCGGGAAGGAGAGGATGCCCACGGGACCGCCAATCACCCTCCCATCATTGTGTTCGATGCCGATCGCGTGGCTTACTACGGCGCGATGGAGGCTTGGGATGCGGAGCGTGACCTAGGCCCCCTGCAAACCTTCCTCAAGGTGGAGCTGGTCCGCACCTGGACACGCATGCGATAGAAGCCCATCAATCTTAAGCCAACCTGACCGAACGACGGTTGGCCAGCGCTTCCACGTTCGATGGCCAAACTACTCACAATTAGGTACTTTGTGAGTAGTTTTCGAATCCTGCGCGATGCTTCGCTCGTCGCTCTCAAGCAGGTGCTGCGCCGTCTTGATGCGCTCGCCTACAAGATACGAGCTGATGGCCTGCCTCCTTACGTCATCGGCGTCGGGCGGCCAGCTGCTGGCAGACGCATGAATCCTAGAGGGGCTTCTGGGCAGATAGTCAGGTATCGCACTTCTGCCCGTTTCGCTTCCTGCGGGCATGTGCTACATGTGATATGTCACTACAGCTACCACAGAAAGGAAGACCATGAAGGACTACTTTGGTCTCGCTGGCAAGACGTGCGTCGTCACTGGTGCGGCGTCGGGCATGGGCAAGGCTGCCGCCGAGATGCTCGTAAACCTTGGTGCCGAGGTCTACGCCATGGACGTCAACCCCGTCGAGGTCGCGGGGCTCGCCGCGAGCATCCAGGTCAACCTCGCCGACAAGGACTCGATCGACGCCGCGTTCGCGCAGGTGCCTGGGCGTGTGCGCGCCTTTCTTGGCATCGCGGGCGTCTCGGGCGTCAACATGGACTTTATGACCTGTGCCAAGATCGACCTCATCGCCAACAAGTACATCTGCGAGGAGATCCTTGCCGACCGTATGGACGTGGGCGACGCCATCGCCTTCATCACCTCGGCCGCCGGCTTCGGCTTCGAGCGCGAAGGCAACAAGAAGTGGATTGAGCCCGTCCTCGACGCGGCCGGCTGGGACGGCGCCGTGGCCACACTTGAGGCGCTGCCGTTTGCCAAGTTCCCCGGCACCATGGGCTACCCCTACTCCAAGCTCGCGATGAACCTCTACGTGGCCAAGCTGCAGGACCGGCTGGCCGCCAAGGGCATCCGCGTGAATGCCGTGCTTCCCGCCCCCACCAAGACCGGCCTCATCGACGAGTTCACCGCCATGGCCGGCGGAGAGGACAAGATCCTGGTCAACAGCGGCCAGGCGGGGCGTCTGGCCACGCCGGAGGAGATGGCCGAGCCCACAGTGTTCTTGGTCTCCGACATGGCGCGCTTCGTCTCGGGCGAGCTGATGTACGTTGACTTCGGCGCACTCATTGGCGAGCAGGCCGGCCTCACCCCCTCCATCAACAACATCGACCTAGACGCCATCCTCCAGGCGGCGATGGCGCACAAGCAGCAGTAAGGCACCTGCAGGTATCGACCAGCTTCACACTAGGGGTCCGACCCTGTGGTCCGCGCAGGACCGCAGGGTCGGACCCTTTGTCATCGCGTTCCCGCCTGACAGGACATTTGCGCCGTCGAGTGGTCCCACCCACGAAATTCAACCAATCTTTTTCGATTTTCGATTCCCCTAACACTACACACCTTACGTCCTCCCTCTCCCACCGTGTATAAAACGATTAAACAGCAGCAACAGACCGTGGGAGGACATAATGCGCATCACCAACCCTCGCATCAATCATCTTTGTGACCCGCTTGGCTTTGCGTTTTTCCATACCGTATTCTCCTGGGCGGTCGAGGAGTCCGCGGGCACCGTTGCCACCACTTCGCGCATCGTGGTTACCAGTGAAGGCGCCACCGTGGCAGACACCGGCTGGACCCAGCTTGATTCGCTTGCCGCCGGCATCGACATCGCCCTCAAGCCGCGCACCCGCTACGAGTGGACCGTCTCCGTGCACACCGACGCAGGCGAGGAGGCGACTTCCGACGCCGCCACCTTCGAGACCGGCAAGATGGACGAGCCCTGGACGGCCCAGTGGATCGCCTGCGACGGTGCCGAGTCTCCCCGCCACCCCATCTTCTCCCGCAGCATCACGCTGACCGGTGAGGTTGCCTCCGCTCGCCTCTATGCCTGTGGCCTGGGCTTTTATGACGCAAGCATCAACGGCAAGCGTGTGGGCGACGAGTACCTCGCGCCAGGCACCAACGCGTACGACCGCTGGCTGCAGGTGCAGGCTTACGACGTCACCGAGCAGCTCCGCGCCGCCGGCGCCACGGCCGATCTCGCCTTCCTGATGGGTAACGGCTGGTGGAAGGGCCGCTTTGGCTTCATCCCCGAGGACCGCGGCTTCTACGGCAACGACTGGCGCCTCATTGCTGAGCTGCACGTGACCTACGCCGACGGCAGCACGCAGGTCTTTGGCACCGGCGAGGGCTGGACCATGACCCGCTCCACCATCACCGCCTCCAACATCTACGACGGCGAGCGCAGGGACGACACGCTGCCCGCAACTGAGCCCGTCGCAGCTCAGCTGCTCAGCGCCGACGAGGCCGCAGCCTCCACGGCTAAGCTCACCGACCGCCTCTCGCTGCCCGTGACCGCGCATGAGACCTTCTCTCCCACCGTCGTCCCCGTGCCCTCGGGCGACCTCGTGCTGGACATGGGCCAGGAGTTTGCGGGCACTTTCCGCCTGCGCGTGCACGAGCCCGCCGACACCACCATTCGCGTGCAGCTGGGCGAGCTGCTGCAGGACGGTGAGTTCTACAACGACAACCTCCGCAGCGCCAAGCAGGAGTACGTGTACGTAAGTGACGGCGCCGAGCACCTGCTTGAGCCGCGCTTCACCTACTACGGCTACCGCTTCGTCAAGATCGAGGGCCTGTCCAGCTTCAAGCCCGAGGACTTCACTGGCATGGTCCTGCACTCCAACTTTGAGGAGACGGGTACCCTCACCACTGGCCACAAGCTGGTCAACCGCCTGGTTGAGAACGCCCGCTGGGGTATGAAGAGCAACTTCATGGACACCCCCACCGACTGCCCGCAGCGCGACGAGCGCATGGGTTGGACCGGCGACGCGCAGGTCTTTGCCACCACCGCGCTCTACCTGGCCGACCAGGAGCAGTTCTACCGCAAGTTTGCCTACGACATGGCCCAGGAGGCCGCCAAACACGACGGCGGCGCCCCGCTGGTTGCCCCCTCCTTCATGCTGGACGGCCCCGCGTGCGCCATCTGGGGCGACGCGACCTGCTTCATCCCTTGGCAGAGCTACCTCTTTAGCGGCGACACCTCGATCCTGGCCGAGCACTACGACGCCATGGCCGCCTGGGTTGACTACGTCGAGCGCACCGACGAGGGCGAGAAGCATCTGTGGGGCGGCCTGCACCAGCTGGGTGACTGGCTGGCTCTCGACGCGCCCAAGAACGACCGAACCGGCGCCACCGACCCCGACTTCATCGCCTACCTGTACTGGTGGCGCAGTACCTGCGAGGTGGCCGATGCCGCGCGCGTGCTGGGCAAGGAAGCCGACGCCGCCCACTACGACGAGCTCGCCCAGTACCTGCGTGACTACATCAACGCCGAGTACTTCTCCCCCAACGGCCGCTGCGCGGTGACCACGCAGACCGCCTACGCCCTCTGCATCACCTTTGGCTTCGGCGCTCCTGAGTTCAACGCCTTCGCGCTCGACCGCGCCCTCTCCCGCAACGAGAACAAGCTGGTCACCGGCTTTGTGGGCACCAACTACCTGCCGCGCGCCCTGTGCGAGTCTGGCATGGCGTCCAAGGCCTACGACCTGCTTACCTACGAGGGCTATCCCGGCTGGCTGCGAGAGGTGAAGCTTGGAGCCACCACCATCTGGGAGCGCTGGAACTCGCTGGACGACGACGGAGTCATCACGGGCATCGGCATGAACTCCATGAACCACTATTCCTACGGATCCATCGTCGAGTGGCTGTTTGGCTACGCCACAGGCCTGCGCCCCGTGGCCTCCGCGCCCGGGTTCCGTCGCGCCATCGTGGCCCCCATCCCAAGCTGGCGCCTGGGGCACCTGGAGTGCACGCACGGCTGCGCAGCCGGCACCTGGCGCGTGGCGTGGAACTGCCTGGACGAGACGCACCTGCGCGTCGAGGTGGACGTGCCCTTTGGCTGCACCGCCGACGTAACCCTGCCATTCGCGCCCGCGTCGGCCTACGAGCAGCTGGGGGGCAACCAGCTGCAGGCCGGCACCCACGTGGTGGAGTACCAGACCACCGCGCCGCTGCGCCGTGTGCCCACCGTTGACTGGCCCATCGGCGACCTGCTGGCCACCCCCGACACCGACGCCGTGGTCCGCGCGCACTGCAAGCCCGACTGGATCGCCCCGGACGAGCTGGGCATCCCCATGCGCGAGCTTGCCTACAAGCTCGCCCGCGGATCACGCCCTATGAGCGACGAGGCCCTCGAAGCCTGCGACCAGGCGCTTCGCGCGCTGGCCGAGCCCGGCCCTGTGGCCTAGCCAGCCGCAACACCCCAGCACCACAGACACCAAACGTCATTCACCAACAAATCCGGACGCGTCCGGAAGGAAGAGAAGGGATCTAACCATGGCACGAGATTGGAACAAGCTCGCGACGGACGTTATCGCGCTCGTCGGCGGCGAGGAGAACATCACCTCCGTCACCCACTGCGTCACCCGCCTGCGCTTCAGGCTGAAGGACGAGTCCAAGGCTGACGACCAGCGCATCGGCCAGCTTGAGGGCGTCATTCAGGTAATGCACGCCAGCGGCCAGTACCAGGTGGTCATCGGCAACAAGGTGGGCGACGCCTACGACGCCGTTGTGGCGCAGCTCCCCGGCCTTGCGGGCGGCGAGGTTGCCGCTGACGACGAGGAGGGCAAGGGCGGCTTTAGCCTGAACGCGCTCTTCGACATCGTGTCCGGCATCTTCGTTCCGTTCATTGGCATCTTCACCGCAGCCGGCCTTACCCGCGCCCTGGTGACCATGGCCGTCACGCTTGGGCTCTTCACCCAGGATAGCTCCACCTACGTGGTGCTCAACGCCATCGGCGACGGCGTCTTCCAGTTCCTGCCCATCTTCATCGCTCGCAACGCCGCCAAGAAGTTCAAGTGCAACGAGTGGATTGCCATGGCCGTGGCCGCCTTCCTGGTGGTGCCCTCCATGGTGGGCCTCAAGGACGCGTTTGCCGAGGCCGGAGGCCCCACCCTCTTCGGCCTGCCGGTCATCCTGCCCGACTCCGGCTACCTGCAGTCGGTCTTCCCGATCATCTTTGCCGTGTACCTGCAGTCCTGGATCGAGAAGCCCGTGGCAAAGATGCCGCAGCTCGCCCGTGACCTCGTGGGCAACATGATCGTGCTCGTCGTCACCTCGCTTGTCACGCTGCTGGTGGTTGGCCCCGTCGTCAACACCGTGTCCAGCTGGATCGCCACCGGCCTCATGGCCATCCTGAACGTCGCCCCCGTCGTGGCAGGCTTCCTCATCGCTGCCCTGTGGCCCGTCCTCATCATCTTTGGCATGCACTGGGGCATGATCCCCATCATGATCTCCAACCTCATGACCCTCGGCTATGACGTAATCGGCCCCATCACCAACTCCACCAACTACGTGGTCGGCGCCGTGGTCCTGGCCATCCTGCTCAAGTCTAAGAAGCAGGGCGTGAAGGCCACCGCAACCGAGTGCCTCGCCTCTGCCTGGCTGGGCGCCATCACCGAGCCCGCCATCTACGGTCTGCTCCTCAAGTTCAAGCGTCCGTTCATCGCCATGGCGCTGTCCTGCGGCATCTGTGGCGCCATCACCGCGGCCGTGGGCGTGCATCAGGTGGGCATCCTGACCACCTCCGTGCTCACCCTGCCCATCCTTGCCGCCAACCTGGGCATGCCGCACATGATCGCCATCGCGCTTGCCAGCATCGCGGGCTTCGTGAGCACCTACCTCTTCGCCTTCGACGACAGCATGGTCGTCGACGAGTAGGCCCTTCCTTTCCCGTCGGGGCGTCCACCACGGACGCCCCGACACCCTTCGCTTTCCCTCGCGTATCAAAAAGGAGCGCATCATGAGCAAGAAGTTCCTGTGCATGGACGTCGGTGGCACCAACACGCGGGTCGGCATCGTCAACGACGAGTTTGCCGTGCTTGGCTCGGCCATCGAGCCTACCGCCCAGCTGGCGGCCAAGGGCATCGGCGTCGGCCTCGCCGACCTGGTCCTCAAGTGGGCCGCGATCGCCGAGGCCGAGGGGGACGAGCTCTCCCGCGTGGTCATTGGCGTACCCGCCACCGTCGACGCCGCCTGCCGCAGGGTCCTGCAGGCACCCAACGTCGAAGGTCTCTCCGGCCTTGCCCTTGCCGACCAGATCGAGGAGATGACGGGCATCCCCACCATGGTGGAGAAGGACGTGAACCTGCTCATCCTGTCCGATATCCACAGCCTGGGCATCGACCCTAAGGCGTCGGTTGCTGGTGTTTACTTTGGCACCGGCATCGGCAACGCGCTCTACCTGGGTGGGCAGGTGTGGCATGGGGCGCATGGCTCCGCAGGCGAGCTGGGTCACGTTCCCCAGCTGGGCCGCACCGAGACCTGCGGATGCGGCAACCCCGGCTGCCTGGAGTGCTTCGGAGGCGGGCACCACCTTGCCAGCCTCTGCAAGGAGCGCTTCCCCGAGGTGCCCATCGCAGAGGCCTTCGCTCGCCTTTCGAATGAGCCCGAGGTCATCGAGGTGCTCGAGGCCATGGCCATCGCTGTCGCCACCGAGGCCAACATCCTCGACCCCGACGAGGTGATCATCGGCGGAGGCCTGCCACTGATGCAGGGCTTCGACCGAGAGGCCTTCGCCGACCGCGTGCGCACGCATCTGCGCAAGCCCTACCCGGCCGAGACGCTGACGCTGCGCTGGTCGCAGCAGGGGCAGCTGAGTGGCCTTGTGGGCGGAGCCATCCGGGCAACGATGTAGCTGGCTTACGCCAAGCCGTAGCGCAGCTTTCGGTACGCGCTTGGCGTAATGTCGCACATCTTGGAGAAGCGGTACGAGAAGTTGCTCTCGGTGCTGAAGCCAACCTGGCGGGCAACCGACCCAATGGGCTCGTCAGTCTCTATCAGCAGCTGCTTTGCCCGGCTGATGCGCTGGCGCAGCAGATAGTCGTGTGGCGAGGTACCAAGCGACTCCCTGAAGAGCTTCGTGAGGTAGCTGGCGCTCACGCTGGCAGCGCGGGCAAGGTCTTCCACGGCTATCGGCTCGGACAGGTGGTCGGAGACGAAGGCGCAGGCCAGACGCACGGGATCGTCCGCGGCATCACCGATGCGCGCGGTTGCCATGACAAGCTCCGAGAGCATGGTGTGAACGGAGATGCCCATGCGCTCCTCGTTCTCCACGCTCTCCGTCTTGATCTTGTCAAAGAGCAGCTCGAAGTGCGGGCGCATGCGCGTTTCCGAGAGCGTGATGGGAGTGAGCTTGGGAAGGCCCAGCCTGCGTGCCATCGCATCGACGCCAGCACCTTCGATGTGCGCCCACAGGTGGTACCAATGGCCGCGGGTAGGCGAGGTTCCGTACGTCTGGGGCATGCGGCAGTCCATGAGCAGGGCCTGTCCGTGATCGAGGGTCACCGTGCGGCCCGCCTGGGTAAAGTACCCAGCCCCGCCAAAGGTGTACACAAGCAGGTAGCTGTCCTTGCTGGCACGACCCGTCACGAAGTGCTGCCTGCCGTAGAGCGTTCCGGCCTCGGTGCACACGAAGGGCATCTCGAGCTGCGCCGAGCCAGGCGTGGTCGCAAGCCAGAAGCTCTTGGGGTCGATGTCGCCCGTAATGCTGTAGCGCTGTTCGTTGCTTCTAGCCATCTCGTCACCCGACCGTCAGAATTGGTATCGTACACTAGTTGTATCACGAAGGAGATATCCGCACATGGCACTCATTCAGATGAACTACCTCTCTAACACGCTGCTGCGAACCGTTCCCGTCAACGTGATCCTGCCCGTGGACAAGGTCTCGTCCAAGACGCGCGACTACGAGGAGCACGTAGGCGGCTTTAAGACGCTGTACCTGCTGCATGGCATGTTTGGAAACTACACCGACTGGTGCGCCAACACCCGCGTCCAGCGCTGGGCCGAGGAGAAGAACCTTGCCGTGGTCATGCCCTCTGGCGACAACATGTACTACGTGAACAGCCTGCTGCCCTTCAACGACTACGGCGCCTTCATCGGCGAGGAGCTGCCCCGCATCATGCGGGCCGCATTCCCGCTTTCTGAGCGCCGCGAGGACACCTTCATCGCAGGCCTCTCCATGGGCGGCTTCGGCGCCATCCGCAACGGCTTCAAGTACGCCGACACGTTCAGCCACATCGCCGCACTCTCCAGCGCCATCACCGTGCTTGACCCCACCTTCCACCCCATCGCAGGCGACAAGGCCGTGTTTGGAGACCTTGAGGCAGCAGCCCAGACCGACAAGAACCACCAGGTGTGCTACGAGCAGCTCAAGGCGCGCGTCGCGGCCGGCGAGGCCACCATGCCGCGCATGTACCTGGCCTGCGGCACGGATGACGAGTTCATCACCAGCACGCGCGCGTTCCGCGACCAGCTGGCAGCCGACGGCGTCGACCTCACGTACGACGAGGAGCCGGGTGGCCACGAGTGGGACTTCTGGGACCGCCAGATCAAGAAGGTCATCGACTGGCTGCCTCTGGATGACGCCGACCAGGGCTTCAGCAGCGGCTCCATCGACTAGGCCACGAGGCCACCAAAGGGCAACCCTAAACGGCCTGCCATGCTTCGCGCTTGCCGAGCTTTGCGAAGCATGGCAGGCTTCTATTGTTAAGATAGTCTTATCACTGCAAGATCTTGCGAAGTGAGGCCATCATGGCAATTGATTGCAGACGCATCGACGTCATTGTGCGCGACCTTCGCCGCGTTGCCACCGACACGCAGGACATCGAGGTTAAGGAGTCGGTGCAGAAGCTTCCCGCCTCGATGGCCGAGACCGTGTCGGCCTTCTCCAACGGTCCCGGCGGCACCATCGTGCTGGGCCTTTCCGAGAAGAACGGCTTCACCGCCGCCCCGGGCTTTAGGGCGAAGCCCACGGCAGACTCGCTGGCCACCATCTGCTCGGACAAGCTCACGCCACCCATCCGCCCCGAGATAGACGTGGTGGACTTCGAGGGCACGCAGCTGGTGGTAGCCCATGTCCACGAGCTGCCGCCCCTCGAGAAGCCCTGCTACATCTCGGAGCGTGGCGTCTACCAAGGGTCGTACGTCCGCGTCTCTGACGGTGACCGAAAGCTGACCACCTACGAGATCGACCGTCTGCTGGAGGAGCGCCAGCAGCCCACCTTCGACCTTGATGTCGTGGCCACCGCTGCCCAGCATGACCTTGACCGCGACCTCGTGGAGCAGCTGCTGCGGCGCCAACGCGAGCTGCATCCCAAGATCTTCGGGGAGCGCAGCGACGCAGACGTCCTGGCCATGCTGCACGTACTTGCCCGGGCCGAAGACGGCACGCTTCGGCCCACCCTCTCGGGCCTGCTTGCGCTGGGCACGTACCCACAGCAGTTCTTCCCCCGGCTCACAGTCACCTTCACTGCCTGCCCCGCCCGCGACGCCACCACGGGACTCATCACCTACGCCGACGCGCGAACCATGGCCGGCCCCATACCCACCATCCTTGCAGACACGCTTCAGGCCGTGCGGCAAAACATGCAAGAAGGAGGGGCAGCGCTACCCTTGGCAGCCGTTCGTGAGGCGATAGCCAACGCGCTCGTACACCGTGACTACTCGCCACTTGCCCGTGGCACCGCCGTGCAGGTCAGCCTTCTGGAAGACCGCCTGGTAATCACCAGTCCCGGAGGCCTTTATGGCACCGTCACCTCCGAGAGCCTTGGCACACCGGGGTATTCGTCCGCGCGCAACCAGTTTTTGCTCTCGCTTCTGGAAAGCGTGCCCTTCTCGGACGGCTATCTCGTCGAGAACCGCAAGGCGGGATATCGCCTCATTTGTGACGAGCTTCAGCGTGCTGGACTTCCGGCACCGCAGGCCGAGGACCACATATCGTCCTTTTCTCTCACCCTGCTTCGCCCCACTTCCCCCGTAACGGAAGACACATCGCCCGACGAGATTGTGGCGTATCTGACCACGGTGCCCGACGCATGCTCCGCGCAGATAGCCGAGGCTACGGGCCTCCCTCGACGCACCGTATCCTATCGGCTTGCCCACCTTGTGGAAGACGGAAGCGTGGTGCGCATCGGGAAGCCTCGCAGCCCCAAGCAGCGCTATCGGTTGCCGTAGTACAAGGCAGATCTACTCACCGAGGGCGCCCTTGAGCTCCTCTTCTGTGAAACCAAACCGCTCGGTCGCAACGTCAATAGTGAGAAGGCCATCGGAGATCATCTGGGAAACCTGCCCAAGAAGTGCAGTGCGAGCCTCGGCGCGGCCCTCGGCGCGGCCCTCGGCAAGGCCCTCGGCGCGGCCCTCGGCAAGGCCCTGCTCCCGGCCCTCGGCCAGGCCCCTCTCACGGCCCTCGGCAAGGCCGTCCTCGATGGCCTCCTGCTGAATCATACGGATTGCCTCCTCGGCGTTCCACTCGTAGAGCATCATGTTGACCACCTCGGCCCTCCTCTCAGTCAGATAGTCCACAAGGTACCCATCCGCAATGCACTGCCGGACGGCAGCATCCACAAGCTCTGGTGTCATCATAGCAGCTGGCGTCCTCTGAACAAGGCCAATGAAGTGCGCATACCCCGCCAGCGCCTCACACGCCTCCATGATGCTCGCGTTGCTTCCCTCATGCACGTCGAGAACCGTAGCCGTCACCTCAAGGCTCACGCCGCCTATACTCATAGAGTCTGAAAGACGCATCACCTCACGCTCGGGCCGCCTCTCCCTTCCTGTGTAGAACACGAAGTACTGCGGCGCGGGGAGCATGATTCGCTTGGCACTAAAGCGATTGAGCCCCTTCGTGGCGAGAAACCTGTTATAGAGCTCCGAGAAATAGAACAGGCCACGCAGGGGCATGTTGGGATTGTAGGTACTTTGATGCTCCCAGAGCACCATCTCGTCATCAATCAGGAATGAGACATCGTTCTTGAAACCCATGTAGATGGCCCCGGAGAGCGTAGTGATTTCCAGGTCATCCACATTGTCGTACGAGGTACCGTTAAGCGCATTGTAAAGCGAAAGTGTGTTCGCCTTACGAGACTCGTCTCCAAACAGGTCGCGAAAGACCGTATCTGCGTACCTCCGATTGGCATTAGGGCCGAAATAGTGCAGATACTCGTCGATATAACTCATGTTGCCTCCTTCTGTCGTCCCTTTGATGTGCAGGAAAAGAGTAACGCAACATTTGTTCGATTTCAAGTATAAACCGTACTACTGTTCGTTTCTTTGACAAGGCTGTTCTCTTGTCAAAGTGCGTCCCGAGATAGCCTCAGGACGCACCGTGAGATGGCTCTTCGGTTTGGTCGAGATGTTACTTCTGCTGCTCCAGGTGGAACGCGAGCGCGCCAATGAGGTTGGCCTCGTTCCCAAAGCGGCACATTACAATCTCGGGCTTGCCATACGGCATGAACGCCGCAAGCGGATCGTACAGGCCATCGAAGGCCTTGCGGATAAGCTCCGTCGTCTCCTGGCGCGCCGAGATGCCGCCACCGATGGCATAGCGCTGTAGGTCAAGTGTGGCCTGCAAGCTCATGATACCCGTGGCTGCCTGGAAGGCGAACTCGTCGAGCACCGCCTTGGCATCCTCGTCACCAGCCTCATATGCGTCAAAGAGCATGATGCCGTCGGCGCTCTCCAGCCCTTTTCGCGCCGCATACGCCTTGGAGATAGCCGCGGCGGAGATGCGGTTGGCCCAGAGCGCACTCATGCTCTGCGGGAAGGGCAGGCCCATGGCGTTGAAGTCCACGAGCAGGCCCGAAAGCTCGCCCGCGCCGCCAGTGTAGCCCATCCACACCTTGCCGTTCAGCACGATGCCTCCGCCCACTCCCGTGCCCAGCACGATGGCCGCGCCAGACTCCGCGTCTGCGAGCGCACCCTTCCAGCTTTCCGCATATGCGGCGCACTTGCCGTCATTGGCCACCGTAGCTGGCTTGCCAAACACTGCACCATAGCGCTCGGCCGCCGGATAGTCGTGCAGCCATCTGAAGGCACCGCCCGTATGGGCAATTCCAGCTGCCGTGTCGATTCGTCCAGGCATCGATATGGCTACGCCCTCGTATTCGTAGCCAGCTACCGCCTCGCGAACCGCCTCGAGCGCAGCATACATGGCCTCCTCGCTCGAATGGTCCACCGGCACCTTGCCTTGCATGACAAACTGCGCATCGGCCGTCATCACGGCATACTTGACGAACGTGCCACCAATGTCCAGAACCAGATACTGCTCCATGGCACCGTCCTCCTTCGGATTCCTAGACGTTCAGCTCCATAACGAAAGACTTCTCGCAATCACATGGCGCCCATGTGGGCAATCCTTCACCGTTCGGGTCACCGTCTCGCATGAAGTTAGCCCAATAGTCTAAGATGCGCGTCTCGAGCCCTCGGTCGCCCTCGGTCCACGGTCTCCAGCAGCGGTCGAGCGTTCCCATGGTGTACCACAGCTCGCTAGAGTGCCAGGCGCCCAGGTCGTCGCCCGGAAGGTCACGTGTGAAGTAGTACATGTACGCCGGCTTGCGACCCAGCTCGTCAAGCTTGTGGGAGAAGGCAATGCATCCCTGGTAGAGCGGGTCCTCCGCGGGCTTGTCCATCTCGGGCGTGGTGAGAATGTCATCTTTGGTGCATCCGATGAGGTACGGGATGTCTGCGATTTCGCCTGCATCCATGAGCTCATAGTAGCCGCCCGTCAGGACCCGGCCATCGATTGTCGGCGTGAGGAAGAGCCCGTGCGCCTCGGGCATGGCCTTCTCGAAGAACTGCGGGATGAGCGTCAGCACGCGGTTAGCGGAAAGAGCACGCATCTCGTCGAGACTCTTGACCCCTGCCACCTCAGCAAACATCTGACCATAGTGCTCCTGCTCGGCCAGCGGCATATCGCGGTGCAGACCGCTACCATAGCTTCCACCGCTCTGCAGAATCGCCTTGGTGATGTAGGGCCTTGCCAGCGGAGAGGAACAGAGCGTCTGGACACTCATGGCGCCGGCGCTCTGGCCGAACACAGTGATGTTGGCTGGGTCGCCGCCAAAGGACGCGATGTTCTCGTGCACCCAGCGCAGGGCCGCAATCTGGTCGAGCGTGCCGTAGTTACCCGAGGTCCCGGCCTCAGCCGTCAGCCAGGGGTGCGCCAGGTATCCAAAGACGTTGCAGCGATACTCTACGCTTACCATGATGATGCCACGTGCGCAGTATGCCGCTCCGTCAAACTCCTTCTCGAAGGCATAGCCGCCCATGAAGGCACCGCCGTGGATCCACAGGGCAACCGGTACGTCATGGGCGTCCTTAGGTGCCCAAATATGCAGGTACAGGCAGTCCTCGGTCGCAGGCGTGATATAGCTTGGGTCGTCGTAGAAGTCCTTATCCCAAGGAGGACCAGCGGGGTCGTCCTGCATGCAGCGCCCGTGGAACTGCGTGGCCTCAAGTACGCCCTCCCAAGGCTCAGGCGGCTGGGGAGCCCTCCAACGAAGCTCTCCCAGCGGCGGCTGCGCATAGGGCACGCTCTTGTACACCATGTAGTCACCGCAGTCCACACCCGCCAGTTCACCGTAAGCCGTATTGACCGTCTCGCTCATCGCCGCATCCCTCCGTCTGTCTTCCCAGCCACCCCGTCACCCTGGCCATCGCGCTCAAGGGCATACACAGCCCTTCCTTCCTAGGCCCGCCCGCAGGAGCAAGACCTGCGGGCGGGCTTTTGCGTGCCGTCGCATCCCCTTCGCCCATGCAGCCGAAAAAGGGTGGCGCGTCACAGCTCAATCTCGTACCAACGGAAGGCGTTGACCAGGTGCGTGCCGCTGGGATGGTTGCGCACACGCTCGATCATGCCGTAGTCAAGGTGCACGTGCCCGTGCAGCATGAGGCGGGGATGCACCCAGTTGAGCAGCCCGTTGAACGCGTCGAAGCCCTGGTGGGGGCCATCGGGCAGGTCACCATGGCCGCGCGCAGGCGCATGCGTCACCAGCACGTCGATGCCTCCGGTAAGCGCAGCCCGCAGGCCCAGCCCCACCGCCTTGCGGCTCATCTCGGTCTGGCTGTAGCCGACGATGCCCTCGCGATAGTCCAACGAGCCCTCAAGCCCCGCAAACCGCAGGCCACCTACCTCCTCGATGCGCCCATCCAGATTGGTGCCACCCATGGCAAAGCTGTCCTCGTAGCCCACGTCGTGGTTGCCCCGCACGTACAGCAGCGGCGCATTTGCCAGCGTGGCGACGCAGTCCAGATAGGACGGGCCCAAGTCGCCGCACGACACCACCAGGTCGAACCTGCCGGCATGGCCGCCAGACAGGCGCGCCAGCAGCAGGTCGTCCTCCACGTCAGCCACAGCCAGGATGCGCATCGGTGCCGCCTCAGTCCTCGGCTGCGTCGGTCTCGGCTGAGATGACGCCCGAGGTGGCCACCTCACTTGCCGCATGGGGCGAGAGCTCCCAGCTCTTGGGCAGGCGGCCCACCACGTTCTCGTTGAGCCAGCGCATGGAGGCAATCTCCTCGTGCGTGAGGCGCGGCGAGCCTTCGGGTCGCACCACCTCGCCCTTCTGGGCAACCAGCATGCCCTCGAAGGGATGCAGACGCCCTTCCAGCACCGCTTGGCGCAGCGTCTGCACCAAGCGCCGCGGGCCAACCGGCAGGCCCTGCCCCAAATCGAGGCGCACCACATCGGCCGACATGCCCCACCAGTAGTTGAGCGCCTGGTCGCGATGCCGGCTTGCCTCCCGGCGCCAGCGGTCATCTTGGATGGAGCGCACGATCAGCTCGTAGTAGCGGCCCCAGTCCCATACGGGCATGGCCACCCGTTCGGAGGCCCCAAGGTGGTGCAGGCACGCAAGGCCATAGGGCTCGCTCGGGTCGCGCGGATTGGGGTAGTCGCGTCCCGAAAGCACGCGCACGTCGTCGGCCTCAAGCTCGCCACGCCAGTCGTAGCCCTCGGCCGAGGCCCACTTGAGGTACACCGTGCAGTACGGGTCCACCATCGAGGCGCCGATGGCGAAGGCGTTTACCTCGGCCACGCTGCCAAAGATCGGCGCGCTGGCCAGGTAGCCTACGCGGTGGTTCTCGGCCATGCCGGCAGCCAGCGCCCCCATGAGAAACTTGACCTCGTACATGCGCGCGTGGAAGGTGCGCACAGCGCTGGAGGTCAGGTTCACGGAGCAGTTGATGAACGTTGCCTCGGGATGGGCAACAGCGGCCCGGCGCGCCTGCTCCATCTGCCTCGGCGAGGCCGTGACCACAACGTCAGCCTCGCCCGCCAGGGCCTCGGCAACCGCGCGGTCAAAGTCCTCGTCGGACGAGCAGCCGAAGACCGCCGTGGTGTCAACGCTGCCACCCAGCCGATCCTGCAGATCAAGGCGGCCACGCTCGTGCAGTGCGGTCCAACCCGACGTTGCGGGGTCGCGGTCATACACAAACGCGAGGCGCAGTGGCTTGGTGTGCAGGAGGCCGCGGGCGGCGCCCTTCACCGCCGGAATCACCTTCCTATGGTCCTCTGGGGGACTCTCGATATAAGCAATCGCATCATCCTGCGCCGCAACGACAAGCTCGCCCCACAGGCGCGCCACGCGGCGGTCCATCTCGCGCGGCACCACGCTTAGGGGCCCCGACGTGGCGTAGGCCTTCACGTACAGCAAGAAGGCGTCAGCCACCGTCTGGTTCAGCATCTGGCCACCGCGCGAGCGATACGACTTCACGAACTCGTGGAAGGTGGCCCTGAGCGAGCGCACGAGATCCTCGGGCCACGGCTGGTCGAGGGTCTGCCCCAGCATCAACGCCAGCTGGTCGCACGAGCCTTCCTGGGAGAACACCAGCCCATAGACGGGCGCCACACGGTACAGCCGGGTGAACTCGTAGTAGCAACGAATGGCAGGGTCATCCGAGGGGCGTGGCATCACCCGCGTGATGCTGGCCATGACGGTGGGCGCGTCAAGCGAGCGCAGGACCGACACGCGCTTGTTGCCCTCCTGCACGTAGAAGCGCTGCAGGTACTCGTACACCACGATGGGATCGCGGATGCCCTCGGAGGTCTGCGCGTCGTAGAGGCGGCTCCACTTGGTGGCAAACTCGGTGCCCTCTCCGGCAATGGGCAGAAAGCTGCTGGAGAACACGTTGGAACGACCCCGCGTCTTGGTGCCCACCACCAGCTCCATGGGAATCTCGCGCACGCCAACGGGCAGCTCGCCGGCACCACGGTCATCGCCCAAGATGTCGTCAAGTGCCGGAAGGTAGGGGTAGCGACCATGCGCCACGGCGTCTGCCACCTCACGCCTTCCACGCTTGCATGCTTTGCGGTAGTCCTCGATCATGCCCGCCTCCCAACAAGGAACCCACTCGTTAAGAATAGAGTCTACTTCATCAGGTATGAAACCGATACTACATCGGCCGCGTACAAGCCGTCCCGACAGGATGCCCAGCTGTCAAGTCGTGAGTTGGTAAACAGCGCGAGGCTGTGCGGCGCAAAGGAAAAGCCCCGCACGGAAAGGAGAACCGTAACGATGGCGACGAAGAGGCCCGAGGCAGACCAGTTGTTGACATCGACGCCATCGGTACCCGTGGTGGTGATGATGAAGACAGCAAGACCAAGCAGGCCGGCGCTCTTCACGTCCACGCCCAGCTTCTCGGCATAGGCCTGCGCGATGGTAAGCGAGCAGTAGAGTCCCATAAGGCCGAGCGTCAGCGAGTTCATGTTGACGAAGGCGTTTGCATAGGGCTCAAGGAAGGGCAGCAGATTGGAGGTTAGGCATGCTCCATCCGTATCTCACATTTGCCGATGGCACCATGGTGCTTCATTCCGACCTGAAGCCTGACGACAATGGTGGCCGCGTCATCGTTCAGTTTGAACGCCCCACCCCCGACGGCTTTGACTCTGTTCGTTTTGAGCTTCCGACATATGACATGACTCCATGGGAGGGTTCGTTTACCGACGAAGAGCTGGCCTCGTTCAAATCCCTCCTTGCAAACAACGCCCACCTTCTGTATGAGTACAGCGCAGGGGGGCTGAGGATTGCCTAGTCTCCGGAGCATCCTCGTCTTGAAAGAGGCCTATCCCATCGAATCTGTACGCAGAATGCGATAGATCCGTACGCCCGCGAAGGCTTTGTCAAGCCACGCAAAGAAGGCGGGATGAGAGCCCATGCGCCCTCATCCCGCCCTTTGGTCTTGCTGGCGGCAGTACGCCTACTGGCGGTAGTACGTGAGGAATTCCTCAAGCTGATCAAGCGCCTCGCCCAGCACCGCGCGCCTTGGCAGGTACACGATGCGGAAGTAGCCCGGCGTGTTCCAGTTGAAGCCCTTGCCCGGCACGATAAGCACGCGCTTGTCCTGAAGCAGGTCCAGCTGGAACTGCTCGTCATCGGTGATGTTGAACTTCTTGGGGTCCAGCCTCGGGAAGATGTAGAACGCCGCCTTGGGCTTCACCACGCTCACGCCGTCAATCTGGCACAGGCGCTCGTACACGAAGTCGCGCTGCTTGCACACGCGGCCGGTGGGCACCACGTAGTTCTTTACGCTCTGGTAGCCACCCAGCGCCGTCTGCACGATGGATTGCGCCGGCACGTTGGAGCACAGGCGCATGTTGCTCATCAGGTGGATGCCTTCCATGAGGTCCTTGCCCAGGCGCTTGTTGCCCGAGATGCTGATCCATCCGATGCGCCAGCCCGCGATCATGTGGCTCTTGGACAGACCATTGAACGTGATGCAGAAGAGGTCGGGGGCAAGGCTGGCGATGGACACGTGCTCGTCGCCGTCCATCACCAGGCGGTCGTAGATCTCGTCGGACAGGATGATCAGCTGGTGCTCGCGCGCAATCTGGACGATCTCCTCCAGCACCTCGCGCGGGTAGAGGGCGCCCGTGGGATTGTTGGGGTTGATGATGACGATGGCCTTGGTGTTGCTGGTGATCTTGGAGCGAATGTCGTCGAGGTCGGGTAGCCAATCCGCCTGCTCGTCGCACAGGTAGTGCACGGCCGTGCCGCCCGCCAGCGTGATGCACGCGGTCCACAGCGGATAGTCGGGGCTGGGCACCATGATCTCGTCGCCGGTGTTGACCATGGCCTGCATCACCAGGTTGATGAGGTCGGACACGCCGTTGCCCGTGTAGATGTCGTTCATCTGCACGTTGGGGATGCCCTTGAGCTGGTCATACTGCATGATGGCCTTGCGCGCGGCAAAGAGGCCGCGGCTGTCGGAATAGCCCTCGGTGTCGGTAAGCTGGCTGGCCATGTCCTGCACCACCTCGTCGGGGGTGCGGAAGCCAAAAGGCGCGGGATTGCCGATGTTCAGCTTGAGGATGTGGATGCCCTCCTCCTCCATGCGCATGGCCTCGTCAAGCGCGGGGCCGCGCACGTCGTAGGACACATGGTCGAGCTTGCTGGACTTGCTGAACTTCCTGACGGGCATGATGGGAACCTCCTGAGCGTGCGATGTGGTTAGTTCAACGGCTGGTTCATCTTCTGCGGAAAGCCACTCCTCGGTTACGCCGAGGGCCTCGGCAAGGAAGGCAAGCATGTCGGGGCGAGGCATAGTCTTACCAGAAACGTATTGGCTAAGCTGGGATTTTCCTAGCTTGCGGCCACGCTCTTGAGCATAGCGGAGAAGGTCGACCTGCTTAAGGCCCTTCTCGCTCATCGCCTCCCTGAGCCGGTCTGCAAACGTGTCGTTGGGCATGTGCGCTCCAAAGTTCAATTTGAACTTGTAAGTTCAATTTAGTGTAGCACCACACCCTTGTTCGTCAAGCCAGAAGTTCAATTTAAGGTACTTAGCCGCTGATTCGACGCCGTGGAGCGCCTCCACGGCACGAAACGGGCGCCTTGGCTCGGAACCCGAGCCAAGGCGCCCGCTCCTTCAGTGCGCAATGGAAATGCCTAACGGGCAAGCTTCCTCTGCAGCCTGGCCTCGGCGCGGTTGCGCCAAACCGCGACGGGGTGGTCGTTTTGATGCGCCTCCTCTGTTGTATGCTAAAAAAGTACCGGCGCGATGCTCGGTGGTATCGAGCCAGCCTGACGATTGATACTAGGTAGGGCATGGTGGCAGGGACAAAGGAGGAGGACAGCATGGCTACGGCATTTCCGGAAGGCTTCCTGTGGGGCGGTGCGGTTGCTGCCAACCAGCTTGAGGGTGCGTACCTCGAGGATGGCAAGCAGCTGAACGTGACCGACGTCATGACGGGCATCGGAAACCCGCCTGACATTCGTTGGAACGACGAGACGGGCAAATGGGAACCCAGCTTTGAGCACGACTTCGTGCACCTCTCCGAGGAGGGCATCGACTTCTATCACCGCTACGAGAGCGACCTCGAGCTCATGGCGGGCATGGGCTTCAAGGCCTTCCGTACCTCCATCAGCTGGGCGCGCATCTTCCCGCACGGCGACGAGGAGGAACCCAACGAGAAGGGCCTGGAGTTCTACGATCGTCTCTTTGACAAGATGCTCGAGCTGGGCATGGAGCCCGTCATCACCATCAGCCACTACGAGACACCGCTGGGCCTCCTGGTGGACTACGGTGGATGGCTCAACCGCAAGATGATCGACTTTTGGGAACGCTACGTGCGCACCATCCTCACGCGCTACAAGGGCAAGGTCAAGTACTGGATGACCTTCAACGAGATCAACGTGGGACGCATGATTCCGTTTGCCGCGGGTGGCATGCTGGACATTCATCCCACCAACAAGGAGGTCGTGAACGCCGACCTCACCCAGCAGCAGCTTTACCAGGGTTGGCACCATCAGTTCGTGGCCAATGCGCTGGCCGTCAAGCTGGCGCGCGAGATCGACCCGGACTGCAAGATGGGCATCATGCTCTCGCAGTCGGGCATCGCGTGCTTCCCCGAGACTTGCAACCCCGACGACGTTCTAGGCGCGCAGGCCATGCAGCGCAAGCAGTCGTTCTTCTCGGACGTCATGCTCAAGGGCCGCTATCCCGGCTACGTCAAGCGCATCTGGGCGGAGAACGACGTGCAGCTCGACATCCAGCCTGGCGACATGGAGCTCATCGCCGCCTACACCAACGACTACTTTGCCTTCAGCTACTACCGCAGCTCGGTCTTCAGCAGCAAGGCCGAGGGCGCCGACGATGTGAAGAACGCCACGAGCGGCGCCACGGGCAACGTCAAGAACCCCTATCTGACCGCCTGTAGTCCCGAGCCCTGGTGCTGGCCGGTTGACCCCAAGGGCCTGCGCTACGTGTGCAACTACCTGCAGGACCGCTATGACGTGCCCATGTTCATCGTGGAAAACGGCATCGGCCTGGACGAGAACCTGGACGAGACTGGCCACATTCACGACCCGTTCCGCGTGGAGTACACCCGTGACCACCTGCTGCAGGTGGAGGAGGCCATCAAGGACGGCTGTGACATCATGGGCTACCTGTACTGGGGTCCCATCGACGTGGTCAGCGCCGGCACGGGCGAGATGCGCAAGCGCTACGGCTTTGTGTACGTGGACCGCTTCAATGACGGCCATGGCACGCTTGAGCGCGTGAAGAAGGACTCCTACGACTGGTA
>CADALE010000022.1 GCA_902788705.1 uncultured Coriobacteriaceae bacterium
CGACGACGGCGAGGGGAAGTACTACGATACGATCGACGGCAGGCGAAGGAGGCTTGGGCTGGCCGCATAGCCGGTCCAAGAAATCGTCCGCACCCCCGTCGAGCATTCTCAACCGCAAGGAGCGCGTGGAGTGGGACAGGAGAAGGCGCGAGGAGGGCATGGAATTACAAGTACGTCATCCCAAGGGTTTTGGAGGCCCCAGAAACCGATGGGATGACAGGCGCGTCATGCCAACGACCTCGAAGGCAGACGATTGACGGTCTCGAATCGGCCCCTTGGTATGACAAGCCCGTCATGCCAAGGGGCCAGACTGTGTGGCAGATCTGCCCTCCTCTGACATATTGTCCACGGTGCGCCGAGGCGTATGACAAATCTGTCCGTTCGGGAATCCGCTTGGGATGATGGGAACGCCATGCCAAACAGACAAGCTTGTCATGAGCGCATGACAGGAGCGTCATGCTTAGAAGAAGTGTTCATAAGAATCTTGGTGAAGAACCTCTGAGCCATGAGGCCAATAAGGTGCGGCCTCCTTGAAGCCTCATGCACCTAATGGCGCTTTTATGCATGGCGCCCGACAGCCCTGCCGTTCGCCGATTCGCGATTTGGTGCAAGCTGGGGGCCGAATTTGGTGCAAATATGGTGCAAACCAGCCGAGGCCTTGGTGCAAGGAAAGAAAAAAGGTCAGAGAACATAGCCTCTGACCTCATGTTTTCTGGTGGGCGATGCTGGATTCGAACCAGCGACCCCATCCGTGTGAAGGATGTGCTCTACCCCTGAGCCAATCGCCCGTGCAAGAAAGCATCTTAGCAGAACTGCGGCGCGCTGCAAACGAGAATTCTTCCTATGTGTGCATGCGGTGTGCCCACGCGGTGTGCCCACGCGGTGTGCCCACGCAAAAGGCAGCCGGCACCACCGCCGCTACAGGATGCGCCAGCGGTAGTTGTAGAACTTGTCGAGCGTGTACAGGTCGTCGTCGTGGCCATAACGGGCGATGATCTCGCGGTAGAGGCGCTCAAGCTGCTCCTTGTCGCCATACTTGCAGATGTGCTCGATCATCTCGCGGTACTCGTAGTACTGGTCCCGAGGAATGCTCATTGTCAATACTCCTTCCCTATGCACGCTGTACTGACCTAATGCTGGCTTGAACTGAGGATACTCCCCGAATTGTCAATCCAGAGCAAGTCGGGCAGATGCTAAGAATCCCCCGAACGGATGATGAAGTGGGCATGGGATGACGGGTGACACGAGCGCCATTAACGCTCCCCACGGACTCTGGAAAGCGCGTCGTCAATCTGGTGCGCGTAGGTCTCCGGCTCGGCCAGAAAGGCGCGTCCACGCTCGAGCACGGAGATGGCAGCCGGCACGTCGTCCTCGGCCCTGAGGGTCTCGAACATGCGCCTCCCCTGCGCAAGCAGCGTGCCGTACGCAGCATACCCGGCCGAAATGGCAATGGGATACATTCGTCCCTTCACCCCACCGGGAACAAAGTCCTCCCCTGCCGTCCTATCCATCAGCTGGAACGTCTGCAGGGCCATGTACGCCTTGTTGGCGTCGGCCTCCTCAAGCGCCGAGCACATCATGATGTGCCCCATCATGGCATAGGTAAAGGCGTTGTAGGGACCGTCGGCCAACAGGTTCGCGAAGTCGCTCCTGCGGTCCTGCGACCAGGCCACGTACCCCGCCCACACGCGTGACATGTTGGCAAGGTTCCTGATGGTGCCCAAATCACCTACGCCTCGCTCCGTCGCCCTCGCAAGCGCCTCGATGGCCTCCAATGCGTAGGCACCTCCCTCGTCGAGGTCGATGTCTCCCTCCTCAAGGCGCCAAGAGGCCATCAGGGTGAGCAGGTAGCCAAGGTTCTCGTAGTAGCTAGGCACGCTTTGCGCCTCTCCAGGCGCGACGAGCTGGTCGCGTACCGTGACCATGTCCACGAACGCCGCCCTCATGGCATCCGTGTCGCGAGCCTGGCGCGCATCGAGGTAGCGGGCGATCACGTGCTCACATTGCTCTACCAGCTCCTCCGGTGCAGGCACCTGAGGCTGAGGTTTGGCAGGCACCCTCTGCCCCTTTCGTATGGACGTCTTCGTGTTCTCATGCGTGACGCTGCGTTCGGAGGACGCCCCAACTACAGCGTCGTCGCTGTCGAACGCGCCATCCGAAGGCGGTACGTAGCCGCCACCGGAAGTACCTACGGAGGTCCGCTTCTGGCCATTCGCCTCGGGATGCGACGGTCCCTCGACGCGCTCAACCAGCCCACACAGATACCAGCCCGATACGGCCGCAGTGACAAGCGCCTGAATCGTGGCAATCACGAAGATGGATACGAAGTCGTTGTGCCAGCGAGACGTGGCAGCGATTATGGCGTAGGCAACGAGTGCGACGATACTCAGCATCAGTAAGGCGAGTGCTGCCCTTGCACGACGGTCTCCAGCCCACCCCTCAGGCATGCGAAGGTACGAATGGGCTTGCAGCCCGCCTTCGGTCGAGCGGGCCTGGCCTCTTTGGCGAGCCTCACCATACGAAGCCGCCATGTGACGTGCGGCGAGGGCGCCCAAAAGGGCAAAGGGAAGCACCTGCGCCAGTACGATACCAGCGCTCGGAAGCATGGCAATTGCCAGCCCTGCGGTCCACCAGACGAACGAGCCGCACATGCACGTAAGCAAGAGCAGGGCAAACGCAGGCGCGAGGCGCAGCCAACGCCCGCCCATGTTCGTTCCGCGAAGCGCCGCAAGCACCGTGAAGAACGCAGATGCAGCGGTCATGAGCAGGAAGAAGATCGTGGTGATGGTAACCATCGTTTGGCCCCTCGTTCGTATTTGGAGGCTTGGAAGCACAGGCAGACGTGCCGTCAGCCCCTTGCAACATGGGCAGATATACCAAAAGAGCGACGAGGTTCTCTCGTCGCTCCGAAGGTTTTGGTGGAGATAAGGGGGATCGAACCCCTGACCTCATGACTGCCAGTCATGCGCTCTCCCAGCTGAGCTATATCCCCTTGGGTTGGTGCGGGAATTACTATACCAGACTCAAATTCTCGGTCAAGTACTTTTTTTGAGCGACTACACTTGTGTGTGGAATTTGATGAACGATCGGCCGTCAACGCCAGGTATGGTGCGTCGGACCAACTGCCAAACGATTGGACACACATGAACAAGCTGGGCAAGAACCTCAAGCTCTCGTGCATCGCCTGCCTCTTTGTCGGCCTCGCCGCCATCGTGGTGGGCATCGTCGCCGGCATCCAGGAGCTCTTTGACGTGGACGCCCTTGCCACCATCGTCTGTGGATTAGGGGCCACTCCCGCCGGCGCCAAGGCCTCGCGCCTTGCCAACGTGCCCAACAACGCCTCCAAGGTGCGCACTATCTCGCTCATCGTGCTTGTGGCCACCATCGCGTTTGGGGTCGTGGCCTACCTGATGGGCAATCCCACTCCCCTGCAGCTGGGTGCCCTTGCGCTTGTTGCCGTGGCTTCGCTTGCCATGCTGGTGTTTTCGCATCGCATAGTGAAGGACCTCGAGCGCGTCTAGCGCCCGTCATCGCTTCACCACAATCAAATCTGCCTCGAGCCCCTTTCGGCCTGTACCGAAAGGGGCTTTCTCTCTACACCAGCTGCAGGCTTAGCGCGATGAGCAGCTGCCCCACGTAGTACAGCATGAGGTTGGACACGCGCCATGTGAAGCGCTGCGTAGGCCCAAACGTGTTGAGGATAAGGATCACGTCGCTTGCCAGAAACAGAAGCGCGCCAGCCACGAACATGGCGGCATGCGCGCTTGGCTGCGTAAGCAGGGCACCCACGGCAACGCTGTTCATCACCGTGATGGCGCCGATGTAGAACACGCCAAAGACCTTGAATGCCAGGGCAGCCTCGATGCGCTGCAGGATCCAGTACATGAGGGCCCCGGTAAGCACCAACCCGATGCCCATGTAGAGGTACGGCATGGCGCACCTGCGCAGAAGCGCGACAAGGTAGGCCACGTGCCCCAGGAGAAACACGAGGATTCCCACCAGAAAGGCCGCCCTGCCCTTGGCGCCCTCGAAGACGTAGCGCAGGTTGAGAACCACGTCGGCCACAGCCCCTATCACAAGGCCCACGCAGATGGTGACCAGGTATTCGATGTTGCTGGCATCCCCCGAGCGCAGCATGCCCAGGATGCCAAGCAAGACGAAGCAGACCGACGCCGCCCCCTTGATGACGTCGGCCATCACGTAGCGCTCGGCGCGCTCGACCATGATGAACCAGGCAGCCAGCCCGAGGCACACAGGACAGATCCAGAGGTACTGCATCGCTCGCTCCCTTCCTCGCCATACTCACATGGTACGAGCGAGGGGGCATCTTTCGCCATAGCGTCTCCACGAGTGGCGTACCGGCAGCGCAACCGAACAAAAAACGGGCGGACGCGACCAGCCCGGCCACGTCCGCCCGCAAGAGACCTGTGGTTGTTGCTTTACAGGCGCTGCGCGGCGACCTTCTCGGCCAGATACGCGACGACCTGATCGATGGCCACCTCGGTACGCTCACCCGTGGCACGGTCCTTCACCTCGACGTTGCCGTTCTTCACGGCGCGCTTGCCACACACCACCTGATAGGGATAGCCCATGAGGTCGGCATCGGCAAACTTCACGCCCGGGCGCTCCTTGCGATCGTCAACGACCACCTCGACGCCTGCCTCGACGAGGCCCTTGGCCACGCGCTCGGCAGCGGGCCACACCAGGTCGTCGTTCACGTCCAGGGGCACCACCTCAACCTCGAAGGGCGCCACGCACACCGGCCAGATGATTCCCTGGTCGTCGTGATGCTGCTCGACCACGGCAGCCAGCGTGCGGCTCACGCCGATGCCATAGCAGCCCATCTGGAAGGGACGCTCGACGCCGTTCTCGTCGGCGAAGGTGGCGCCCATGGCCTCGGAGTACTTGGTGCCCAGCTGGAACACCTGCGAGACCTCGATGCCGCGCGCGCTCTTGAGCGGGGCGCCGCACTTGGGGCAGCGGTCGCCCTCCTTGGCCGAGGCAAGGTCCAGCCACTCGTCAACCTCGAAGTCGCGTCCCGGGCGGGCACCCTTGATGTGCCAGCCAGCCTCGTTGGCGCCAACCAGCCAGCTCTGGGAGTCCCTGAGCGCGATGTCGGCCACCACACGTACGCGCTTGTCGGCGCCAATCGGGCCCATGTAGCCCTTCACGAGGCCGTATGCTGCCATCTGCTCCTCGTCCATGGCGTCGTAGTGCCCAAAGGCGTGCTCGGCCTTCACCTCGTTGAGTTCGTGGTCGCCGGGCAGCAGGCAGAGCACCGGCGTGCCGTCCTCGGCGATGATGGCGAAGCTCTTGCGGCAGGCCTTCTCGCTCACGCCCAGGAAGGCCGCCAGAGCGGCGATGCTGCCCTCGCACGGCGTCTCGATGCGCTCGCACTCGGCGCCGGGACCCTCCTCGACGTCGATGCCCACGCAAGCAGCCTCGACGTCGGCCGCATAGCCACAGTCGCACCACACGAGCGCAGCCTCGCCGGCCTCGGCAAGGGCCATGTACTCCACGGAGGTGTCGCCGCCAATCTGGCCGGAGTCGGCAACCACCGGCAAGGCGTGAAGCCCGCAGCGCTCGCAGATGCGCGCGTAGGCGGCCTTCTGGTCCTCGTAGCTGGCCTGCATGCCCTCGACGGTGGCATCGAAGCTGTAGGCGTCCTTCATGATGAACTCGCGGCCGCGCATGAGGCCGAAGCGCGGGCGCATCTCGTCGCGGAACTTGTCCTGAATCTGGTACAGCGTCACCGGCAGCTGACGATAGCTGCGCAGCTCGTTCTTGACGAGGTCGACGAAGGTCTCCTCGTGGGTGGGGCCTACCACGAAGTCACGGTCATGTCGGTCGTGAAGGCGCAGCAGCTCGGGGCCATACACGTCCCAGCGGCCCGACTCCTGCCAGATCTCAGCGGGGACGATCATGGGCACCAGCATCTCCTGGGCACCGATGGCCTCCATCTCCTCGCGGATCACGGCCTCAATCTTAAGCAGCGACCGCCAGGCAAGCGGCAGGTAGCTGTAGAGGCCAGCCGCCGTCTTGCGGATCATGCCGGCGCGCAGCAGCAGGCGATGGCTGGCGAGCTCGGCCTCGGCAGGGTCCTCCTTCAGCGTGGGGGCATAGAGAGACGACATCCTCATGTATGACTTCATGCGTTGGTCCTTTCGTGCACGCGTTGACGCTCGACGTTCGATTCTAGCAGTTAGGGACGGGACAGGTGGATGTGCGCGGACAACGCGGACAATGGGGACGTAGCACTTTGTCCGCGGGGACGGGACAAAGTGCTACGTCCCCATTGTCCGTCCTACGTCCCCATTGTCCGTCTTTTCTTGCTTAGGCGCCGTAACGTGCCTTGATCTCGGCAAAGAGCTCGTCCACGAGCTGTTCCTCGCTCACCTTGCGCAGTGGCTCACCGTTGGCGAAGATGACGCCCACTCCCCGGCCGCAGGCAATGCCCAGGTCGGCGTCGCGCGCCTCGCCGGGGCCATTTACCACGCAGCCCATCACGGCCACGCTGATGGGGGCCCGCACGTCGCGCAGGCGACGCTCGACCTCCTCGGCCATGGCGATGAGGTTCACCTGGGTGCGGCCACAAGTGGGGCAGCTTACCAGCTCGGGGCGCAGGCGTCGCATGCCCATGGCGGCAAGCAGCTCCCATGCCACGTCAACTTCCTCGACAGGGTCGGCCGTAAGCGACAGGCGCATCGTGTCGCCGATGCCGTCGGCCAGAAGCGTGCCGACTGCCGCACAGTTCTTCACGGTGCCTTGGCGCAAGGTGCCCGCCTCCGTCACGCCTACATGCAGCGGATAGCTTGGCAGCTCGCGCGAGAGGCGTCGGTACGTCTCGATGGTGACCGGAACCGAGTGCGCCTTGGCCGAGAGCACGATGTCGGAGAAGCCGCGCTCCTCGAAGTGCGCCACGAACGACGCGCAGGACGCAACCAGCTTCTCGGGCAGGGTGAGGTCGGCACGCTCGGCAACCTGCGGGTCAAGCGACCCGGCGTTGACGCCGATGCGAATGGGGATGCCCTCCTGGCCCGCCGCGTCGATGACCGCGTCCACCCGCTCGAACGACCCCACGTTGCCGGGGTTGATGCGCAACCCCGCGGCACCGCGGTGCGCCGCCTCGATGGCGAGGCGATGGTCGAAGTGGATGTCGGCAATCACGGGAAGCGGGCTGTCCTTGCAGATGGCCTCGAACCCGTCCAGCGCCGATGCCGCCGGCACGGCAACGCGGATGATCTCGCAGCCTGCGGCGGCAAGGCGGCCGATCTGCGCGAGCGTGGCCTGCGGGTCGTCGGTCTTGGTGGTGCACATCGACTGCACCGAAACGGGGGCCCCGCCGCCCACGGCAACGTTGCCCACCATCACCTGGCGGGTGAGCTGGCGCGCAACGGGCGCGCCTCCAAGCTGTGACGTCATGAGAATCCTAGCCAATCACGAAGCGAACGATGTCGTTGCGAAGCGCGACGACGAACACGAACAGGAAGAAGGCAAGGCCCACGTAGCTCATGGCCAGCTGGGCCTTGGTGGAGAGCGGCCGGCGCATCACCAGCTGGATGACCTCCACCAGTATCTTGCCGCCGTCGAGCGGCGGGATGGGCAGCAGGTTCATGAAGCCCAGCGACATGGACACCGAGGCCACCAGCAGCACGAGGTCGATGGGGCTGGCCTTCGCAGCCTCCGACGCCATCACCGAGATGCCCACCACCGACGACGATGACTCGAGCACCTCCATGGTGTGCTGGGGCATGAGCAGCCGTATGGCGAAGCGTGCGACCTCGAGGGCGTAGTCAAAGGCGAAGCGCGTGGCCGTGACCACGTCAGGCCGCCACAGGAAGCTGCCCTCCGACGTCTCGACCGTCATGCCAAACACGGACAGCGTGACCACCACGAGCAGCGTGGCGAACACGATGTTGACGGCAGGTCCTGCCATGAGCGTGATGATGCGCTGCCAGAACCCCTTGCCCAGATAGGTGTTGTCGCGCTCGCGCGCAAGGAAGTCATCCGCCGACATCCCCGGATCGCGAGGCGACCCCGCCTCCGTGCTGCCCTCCATCGTGAAGTCGTGGTCGCGGTCGTACTCGGTGCGCAGCAGCGCGTCGCGGCGTTGCGTCTCGTAGATGCCATACGAGTCGTCCGGCACCTCCACGGGGGCAGGACGGATTGCCGCCCAGTCGCAGAGGGTCTCCATGATGGTGGCGGCACGCTCGGCGTCGCATCCCAGCTGCGTCGCCAGCTCCTCCACGCTCATGCGCCCCTCGCGCTGCACGCAGGCAAGCGCACGAGCCAGCAGCTCGTCCTGCTCGCCCTCCATGCCGCAGATGCGCGTGTAGCCGCCCAGCAGGATGGGCGTGACGCCAATCTCGGTGCCATAGCGCTCGAGCTTGTGGGAAAGCCTCCAAGGGCTGGGCATGCCCAAGAAGAACTCGGTGACGCGCATGCCGAAGGCGCGGGCGGCACCGTAGTGGCCACCCTCGTGGATGAACACGAGCAGCGACAGCACCAGCAGACCCCAGAACACGGCCGACGCTGTGCCCAGGACGAAGCTCATCGAGAGATCACCTCGATGAGGCGGTGCGCGTGCTCACGTGCGGCGGCGTCGACGTCAAGCAACTGCCTTATCGTCTCCACCGGCTCGGCCGTCGCAGCAGCCATCACCTCGCCCACCACGCGCTCGATGTCCAAGAATCCGCACGCGCCGTTGCGGAATGCCTCGTTGGCCACCTCGTTGGCGGCATTCATCACGCACGGCAGCGTCCCGCCTGTGCGCCCCGCCTCCTTGGCAAGGGCCAGGCACCCAAAGGTGCGCTCGTCCGCCTCGCCAAATGTGATGGCAGGCTCATGGGTGTAGTCCAGGCGCTCGCAGGGGCTTTCCCAGCGCTCGGGAAAGCTGAGGGCGCACTGGATGGGTATGCGCATGTCGGAGGCGCCTATCTGCGCCTTCACCGTGCCGTCGGCAAACTCCACCATCGAGTGGATGCGGCTTTGGCGCTGCACCAGTATCCGCACGTCGTCAATCGGCACGCCGAAAAGCTGGTGAGCCTCGATAGCCTCGAGGCCCTTGTTCATGAGCGTCGCGCAGTCGATAGAGATCTTGGGGCCCATGTTCCAGTTGGGGTGCGCGAGCGCATCTGCGGCCGTCACACGCGCAAGCTCGTCGCGCGTACGGCCGTAGAAGGGGCCACCCGAGCAGGTGAGCCACAGGCAGTGCACGTCGTTGATGTCCTCGCCCAGCAGGCAGTCGAAGATGGCATAGTGCTCGGAGTCAACCGGGATGAGGCGACCCGGCTTTGCCATGGGCATCAGCAGGTCGCCACCAACCACGATCGACTCCTTGTTGGCATACAGCAAGATCTTGTCGGCCTGCAGGGCCGAATGCCCCACGGTTATGCCCAGCGCGCCCACCACCGAGTTCATGACACAGTCGACGCCGTCAAGCTCGGCAAGCTCGGCCACCGCCTGGGGGCCGAAGGAGAGCCAGCAACCCTCGGGAAGCTCGGCCAGAACGGGGTCGTAGCGGCGCTCGACGTTGCCCACCGCGACATGCTTGGCGCCAAACTCGTGGGCATAGCGCACGAGGTCGTCGGTAGAGTCGTAGGCAGCCAGGGCCACCACCTTCAGGTGGTCGGGATGTGCGCGACACACGTCAAGCGTCTGGCGCCCGATGGAGCCGGTCGCGCCGATGACGGCCACGCGCATGGGATGACGCCGCACGTACGGGGCCGTACTGTCGGGAAGTATGCTCAAAGAATTCCTCCAATATGAAGCAGCACATAGGCGGCCATGCCGCCGAAGAGCATCGAGTCCGAGCGGTCAAGCAGCCCGCCATGGCCCGGAAGGATGTCGCCAGAGTCCTTCACGCCCACGCCACGCTTGATGCGGGACTCGAAGAGGTCGCCCATCACCGAGGAGAAGGCAACCACGACGCCCGTGACCAGCGCCAGCGAGATGGATACGCCCTCGACCTTGAGAAAGCCCACGAGAAGCCAGATGAAGATGGTCGCGGCCACACCGCCCCAGAAGCCCTCGGTGGACTTGTTGGGCGAGATGCGCGGCGCCAGCTTGTGCTTGCCGTACCGCGAGCCCACGAAGTAGGCGCACGTGTCGTTGAGCCAGACTGACCCCATGACGCCGAATGACAGCAGGAAGCCCTGGAAGCCCGCGTCGACCGCACGGATGTGAACGATGCTGGAGAAGGCAAGCGAGGTGTATATGGGGCCAAAGGCCGTCACCGCAACGTCGGCGATGTTGGCCCGTGGGGTTACCACATACCAAGCCGCACAGCACAGAAGCAGGACCGACGTTACGACCATGGTTTGGTGGGCAAAGGGAAGCAGCGCGGCAAGTGGGTACGCCACCGCCGCAGCCAGGCCCAGTATCTCGTTGGGCATGCGGCCGGCAAGGCGCACCATGCGGAAGTACTCCGAGCAGCACAGCCAAGCCATGGCCGAGATGAGCACGGCCGTGGGAATGACGCCCAGGTACAGGCAGGCCACAATGGCCACGGCATAGGCCGCACCGGTGGCCGTGCGCAGGATGAGCTTCTCCATCCAGCCGCGCACGCGCGTCTCCTTGGGGGCGCCGGTCTCGTCGTCAATGGGCCTGCGGGCGCGCAGGCGCTCCAGCCATTCGATGCCCGCCTCTATGCGGCTGCCGCTGTCCACCTCGGTCGTCGTGTGCGACGTAGGCCGCGAGCCTTCCTGACGATCCTCGCTCATGAGTTCACCACTCCCCCATAGCGTCGTCCGCGCCCCTGGAAGGCACGAACGGCCCGCAGGTACTCCCAACGGTCGAAGTCGGGCCAGAATAGGTCGGTGACGTACATCTCGGTGTAGGCAAGCTGCCACAACAGGTAGTTTGAGAGGCGCAGCTCGCCGGAGGTGCGCACCAGCAGGTCGGGATCGGGCAGTCCCGCGGTGTACAGGCGCTGGGACACGGCATCGACGTCCACGTCTTCCGGACGCATCCTGCCAGCCGCCACCTCCTCCGCGATAAGCCTTGCCGCACGGGCGATCTCGGCACGCGAGCCATAGTTGACCGCGAGGGCGAAGGTCATCACGTCGTAGCCAGCCGTCTCGTCAAGCCCTCGCTGGAACACCTCACGCGTCTCGGCAGGCAGGGCCTCGAGGTCGCCCAGAAAACGCAGGCGCACATGCTCCTGGTGAAACAGCGGCAGCTCCTTCACCAGCGTCGTGGCAAACAGGTGCATCAGCAGGTTGACCTCGCGCTGCGGGCGCTTCCAGTTCTCCGTGGAGAACGCATAGGCAGAGAGCACGTCAACGCCCAGGCGAACGCTGCAGGTAACGGTCTCACGCAGCGAGTCGACGCCTGCGACGTGGCCCTTCGAACGGTCGAGTCCTCGAGCCTGCGCCCACCTCCCGTTGCCATCCATGATGAACGACACGTGGCGTGGGATGCGGGCAATGTCGATGTCCTGCAGAGATATGTCACTCGGGGCGTCGGCAAAGTACGCCCCGAGCTTTTCCATGTTCGGCTGCACCTAGATCTCCATGACCTCGGCGGTCTTGGCCTTGAGCAGCTCGTCGATCTTGGCCACGAACTCGTCGGTCACCTTCTGGATGGCCTTCTTCTCGCGTGCGAGGTCGTCCTCGGTGAGCTCGCCCTCCTCCTCGAGGAGCTCAACCTCCTCGTTTGCGTCGCGACGAGCGTTGCGCACGGCAATCTTTGCCTGCTCGGCATACTTGTTGCACTCGCGCACCAGCTCGCGACGGCGCTCCTCGGTGGGACGCGGGAAGGGCAGGCGGATGCACACGCCGTCATTGCTGGGGGTAATGCCCAGGTCAGAGTTCATGATGGCGCGCTCGATGTCGCGCAGCGAGCTCTTGTCCCACGGCTCCACCACAAGCATGGACGCCTCGGGCACCTTGATGCCCGCAAGCTGCAGGATGGGCGTGGAGACGCCGTAGTAGTCAACCCTGATGTCGTCAAGCGCATGCGGGTTGGCGCGGCCGGTGCGCACCTTGGCGAAGTTGTGCCGAAGGGCGTCAATGCACTTCTGCATCTGTGCGCGTGCTGAGTCAGTGTACTCGCTCATGAGGGTCTCCCTAGTTCTCCTCTATGACCGTCGTGCCCACGGGCAGTCCCTTGAGCGCGTCGACGATCGCACCTTCCTGGTCCATGTTGAACACCATGATGGGCATGTGGTTGTCCTGGCACAGCGCCGTGGCTGTAGCATCCATCACCTGCAGGCGCCACTTGAGCACGTCGCGGTAGGTGATGGTATCGAACTTCTTTGCCTCGGGGTACTTCACCGGGTCCTTGTCGTAGATGCCGTCAACCTTGGTGGCCTTCATCAGCACCTCGGCACCGATCTCGCAGGCGCGCAGGGCGGCCGCGGTGTCGGTGGTGAAGTAGGGGTTGCCGGTGCCGGCGGCAAAGATGACGATGCGGCCCTTCTCGAGGTGGCGGATGGCGCGACGACGAATGTAGGTCTCGGAGATGGCGTGCATCTCGATGGCGCTCATCACGCGGCAGTCCATGCCGTACTTCTCGAAGCAATCCTGCAGGGCCAGCGAGTTGATGACCGTCGCCAGCATGCCCATGTTGTCACCCTGGGCACGGTCCATGCCCTGGGCAGCCCCCTCGACGCCGCGGTAGATGTTGCCGCCGCCCACGACCACGGCAATCTGGATTCCGTCGTCATAGGCTGGCTTAATGGCCTCGGCGATGCGCTGCGGCACCGCTGGGTCGATGCCAAAGTCCTGCTCGCCCATAAGGGCCTCGCCGGACAGCTTGAGCAGCACGCGCTGGTACTTGTAATCCGTCACGGGTACCTCCCTGTCATCTTGTCACGCATTCCAATTTTTAGATTCTAGCAGAGGTGTCCAGCGTGCCCCTGTGGCCATCGCCCAGCGACACCATAGCTGCGCATGCGCGACACGTCCTCTCCGCACATGACAGGAGGGGCGCCCTGCTGTTGCAAAGCGCCCCCCGATGCTGTCGTTATGTCAGCTGGCTCTACTCGCCGAAGTTGAAACGCACGAAGCGGACGAGCTGGATGTCGTCGCCAAGCTTCTTGGAGAGGTCGGCGCAGAGCTGAGCCACGGTCACGTTGCCGTCCTTGACGAAGGCCTGCTCGGTGAGGGCACGCTCCTGGAAGAACTTCTTCAGGCGACCGCTGATGATGCCATCCCAGAACTTCTCCGGGCGGCCGGACTCGGCAGCCTGCGCACGGTAGATCTCGGTCTCGTGGTCGATGGTCTCCTGCGGGATGTCCTCGCGGCGGGCGCTGATCGGGTCGGAGGCGATGACCTGCATGGCGATATCATGCGCGAAGGTCTTGAACTCGTCGTTCTCGGCGGTGGCGGCGTTCTGCAGCTCGAAGACCACGATGTCGGCATGCTTGCCGTCGTGGTGGATGTAGCTGGCCAGGGTGCCGTTCTCGGCGGTGACGCGGGCAAAGCGCAGGATCTTCTGGTTCTCGCCGATGACGAAGATGTTCTCCTTGAGGGCCTCGTCGACGGTGGAGCCGTTCATCGGGCAGGCCATGAGGGCGTCGATGTCGGCGGGGTCGCACTCGGCGACGACCTTGGCCAGGGAGGTGGCGAAGGCCTTGAACTTGGCGTTGGAGGCCACGAAGTCGGTCTCGCAGGACACCTCGACGAGGGCGCCAACCTTGCCGTCCTCGGAGATGTAGGCAGCGATGGTGCCCTCGTTGGTGTCACGGCCAGCCTTCTTGACGGCCTTGGCAAGGCCATTGACGCGCAGGACGTCGATGGCACGCTCGAGGTCGCCCTCAGCCTCGACGAGGGCCTTCTTGCACTCCATCATGGGGGCGTCGGTGATCTGGCGAAGCTCCTTGACCATAGCGGCGGTAACCTGAGCCATGTGTGTTCCTCCTTGTGATAAGGGTTGTTCTTCTTGGGCAGTTGGTGCGGAGGCGCTACTCGGCGTCAGCGACCTCGACGGTATCGGTCTCGACGGCAGGCGTGGTCTCGCCGGCGGCCATCTCGGCCTCCGAGATCTGCTCCTGGCCAGAGCCAGCCAGGACGGCGTCAGCCATGAGCTCGCACATGAGGGCGACGGAGCGGATGGCGTCGTCGTTGGCGGGGATGCCGAAGTCGACCACGTCGGGGTCGGAGTTGGTGTCAAGCAGGCCGATCACGGGGATGTGCAGGCGGTTGGCCTCCTTGATGGCAATCTCCTCGCGCTTGGTGTCAACCACGAAGATGGCCTGGGGCAGGGCCTTCATCTCGCGCACGCCGCCCAGGTTGCGCTGGAGCTTCTCGAGCTCCTTGGTGAGCACGGCCTGCTCCTTCTTGCCGCGCTGGGCCATGCTGCCGTCGGCCACCATGGCCTCGAGCTCCTCCATGCGGTCGATGCGGGAGCGCATGGTGACGAAGTTGGTGAGCATGCCACCCAGCCAACGCTGGTTGATGTAGGGCATGTTGGAGCGCTCGGCCTGCGTGGCGATGGACTCCTGGGCCTGCTTCTTGGTTCCGACGAACAGGACGGTGCCACCCTTGGCGGCGGTGTCCTTAACGAAGGTGTAGGCCTGGTCGGCGTTGATGACCGTCTGCTTGAGGTCGAGGATGTAGATGCCGTTGCGCTCGCCAAAGATGTAGGGCTTCATCTTCGGGTTCCAGCGACGGGTCTGGTGGCCATAGTGGCAACCGGCCTCGAGCAGGGTCTTGAGATTGATCTTGACAGCCATGGTAACCTCCTGTGGTTTGTCCTCCGCGCGAGGTCATCCCCCTCAAGCCACCCGTGTTCTGGCTGGGAACGCGGGCACCGCAGCCTTGGAGTCGTCGCGCGTGCGTGATTGAGTGCTGTGCGGATGCACAGCAAATTGAAAGTATAGCAGGTATGGTCAGTTGGTGAAGCGGCAGCTTGCGTACCACGTTCGCTCCACATCGTAGGACGTACAGGCAGCGAGCCCAGACCCGCGCGCCTGCAAACGCGACCGCCTTTGGCTTTCCAAAGACGATGGTCAGATGAGGTCGAGCAGGCTGGCGCCGATGAGCGTTCGGTGGGTCTCGCACCAACGCGACGCGTACGAGCCCGCTGGCGCCTCAACCGCGATGTCGGCCTTGCCTCCAACGAAGGCGTGGTCCTCGATGTGCTCGACGCTTGCCGGCAGCGACACGCTCGTTACGCCAGAGAACGCGAAGGCAAGGCTCCCAATGGAGGTGACGCCGTCCGGCACCACCACCGACCGCAGCGACGAGCAGCTTTCGAACGTATACGGCTCGATGGCCGCAAGCCGGTTCGGAAGGGTCACGGACTTAAGCTCGGCGCAGTCGCAAAACGCTCCTGGTCCAAGGTGACGCAGCCCCTCAGGAAGCACGATGGACTCAAACTCGCACTCGGCGAAGGCGTGCCCGCCGATGGATCGCACCTCCCGTGGAAGGTCGGCCCGCGCAAGCGAGCATCCCGCAAAGGCGTGGTCGCCCACCTCCCGCAAGGTTGAGGGAAGCGAAGCCTCGACAAGGTCGAAGCACTTATAAAACGCGTGGCTGCCAATGGTGATGATTCCTTCGGGAACCACGACACGCTCGAATTGGGCATACGAGCAGCATCCTGTGCCTAGAGTGCTCACGTCATGTCCGTCCACCTTGGCAGGCAGTCTCAGCTCGGGCCCCAAGCTCCACCAGAGGTCGATGCGCACCGTGCCGTCCTCCAGCACCGTGAAGGCACAGGATTCCTGCCCGTCATCAGGAGGACACCAATACAGGTAGTCTGAGCCGTGCGTGGCACACCACGTCCGCACGGGAGAGTCCGGTGCCGAGACAATCGTCACGGGCGGCAACCACCCGTCGTCCACCATGCCGGCGATTCGGTCAGCCCCAAACGGGTCGCCCTCCAGCCCGCTCACCGCATGCCCGTCAATCGACTCAGGAACTTCGATCGTCACGCCACCCATGTCGTAGACGTCGCCAAGCCATCCGACGATGGCAGCGGTGCCGTCCTCGCACGGGCGATACTGCCAGACGCCCGCGACGAGAGGCTCCCCTGCGTCAGGCCTCCTTTTGCTCTCCGCGTCGGGTCCCTTCTCCATCGCTTTCCCCCTCCTGAGTCAACAAGGCTTGTTGTCGTAATCCACCCCAGCATTTCAGCATCCGCAGGGAGCCTACTCCCCTCGGGGATGCGCCTGTCGCGCGGCCTCCTTCAGGCGGTCCACAGAGAGGTGCGTGTAGATCTGCGTGGTGGAGAGACTGGCGTGCCCCAACAGTTCCTGAACGGTGCGCAGGTCGGCCCCTCCCCCCAGAAGCTCGGTGGCATAGGTGTGGCGCATGGCGTGGGGCGTGATTGACGGGTCAAGGCCTGCCAATGCCACGTGGCGCTCGAACACGGTCCTCAGCGCGGCTGCGCTCATGCGGTTGCCACGCGTGGAGAGGAAGAGCGCCGACCTTGCGTCCTCGTCCCTTGCCTTGGCCACAAGCTCGGGCCTTCCCCTCATGAGGTAGCTCCGCACCCACGCAAGGCACGTGTCGTAGAGCGGCACGATGCGCTCCTTCGAACCCTTGCCAAAAAGGCGCGCCTGCGCCTGGGCAAGGTCGACGTCATGGAGGTCAAGGCCCGATATCTCGGAGATGCGTGCGCCCGAGGCATACAGCAGCTCCAGGAAGGCGCGGTCACGAAGGCCCACGGCGCTCCCGTCGTCGCAGGTGCCCAGCAAGTCGCGCACATCGTCGTCGCTCATGGTGTTGGGAAGCGTCTTGGCAAGCTTGGGGCTTGCCAGCGCCGCGGCGGCATCCGACGTGGTGAGGCCCTCCCTCACCAGCCACCGGTACAGCCCCCTCAGGGCAGACAGGTGGCGGTTGATGGTCTTGGTACTGTAGCGGGCGCGTGAGAGGTACGAGAGGTACCCCCGCAGCTCGCGATGGCTTACCTGCAGGGCCTCCACGCCCTGGCGCTCGGCCCAGTCGCAGTAGGCGTCAAGGTCGGTGCGATAGCCGCGCTCCGTGTTGGTGGAGAGGTTGCGCACGCCCGAAAGGTAGGCGATATAGCGGTCGACGAAGCCTCGGAAGCGCTCCTGCTCCTCGGTGCGGTGGGATGCACCCTTGTCAAGAGGCTGGTCGCTCACGATTCGCCGCCCTCGCCCACCAGCACCGACAGGTCTGCGTCCGGAAGGAGGTCGCGTCGCGTGGAGAGATAGGCCGCAAGGTCGCGCCGCGCACGCTGGGCATATGCCCGGTAGCGCTCGCGCTTCTTGAGGCGCGCGTCATCCAGCAGAGGAACGATGCCGAAGTTGACGTGCATGGGCTGGTAGGGATTGGTCTCAGGGTTTGTGGCATAGGCCACGAGCGAGCCCAGAGCACCCGTTGCGGGCAAGGACACGCGCTCAAGGCCCTTGAGGTCGGCATAGGTGTTGAGCGCCGCCAGAAGGCCCGAGGCGATAGCCTCGGTATAGCCCTCGGTGCCGGTGATCTGCCCGGCAAGGCGGCACGTGGTGCCTGGGATGGCGAAGGTCTCGTCAAGCACGCGCGGCGAGTCCACGAAGGTGTTGCGGTGCATCACGCCATAGCGGCTGAAGGTGGCCTCACCAAGCCCGGGGATCATGCGGAACACGCGCGCCTGCTCCCCCCAGGTGAGGTTGGTCTGGAACCCCACCAGGTTGTAGGCGGTGCGATCCGCGTTCTCGGCCCGCAGCTGCACGGCCGCCCATGGGCGGCGACCCGTACGCGGGTCGGTGAGGCCCACCGGCTTCATAGCGCCAAAGCGCAGGGCATCCCTCCCCTTGCGCGCCACTTCTTCCACCGGCTGGCAGGCCTGGAACAGCTCGCGCTGGTCGAAGTCGTGGCTAATCACACGCGACGCCCCCACCAGCGCATCGTAGAACGCTTCGTACTCGTCTTTGCTCATGGGGCAGTTGAGATAGTCGCCAGCCCCTTCCTCGCCGTAGCGGGATTGCTCGAACACCACCGAGCGGTCGATGGTGGCGGCCTCCACGATAGGTGCCGCCGCGTCAAAGAACGAGAGTGCCTCGGCGCCCAGACGCTCGGAGAGCGTCTGGAAGAGGGCGTCGGAGCACAGCGGGCCTGCGGCGATGACGCAACGGCCCTCGGGAAGGGCCGTCACCTCGCGCCGCTCCGCCGTGATCAGCGGGTTTGACTCCACTGCCTCGGTGACAAGCCTTGAGAACACGTCACGGTCCACCGCCAGCGCGCCTCCTGCGGGCACCTGGGCCTGTCGTGCCATCTCCAGAAGTGCGCTTCCCATGGCCGTGAGCTCAAGCTTGAGGAGACCGGCGGCACTGTCCTCGCGTGTAGACTTCAGCGAGTTTGAGCACACGAGCTCGGCAAATCGGTCGGTGTGGTGTGCCGGGGAGGTGCTGGCCGGACGCTGCTCCACGAGCGTCACCGCAACGCCCCTTCGCGCCAGCTGCAGTGCGCACTCGCTGCCCGCCAGGCCACCGCCCACCACGGTCACTCTTTCCATGTTCCGTCTCCTCCCCTGCGCCTGCAGCCCGCTGCAATGCCGGCATCGCCTCGCTGCCGTGCCTGTCACGTAGTCTTGATTCAGCCCTCTATTGTATCGTGCATCAGGTACGTCTCCCGTGTCGGCGCATAACGTCCGTCAGGGAGGCGCTCCACCACGCCACGCAGCTCGTAGTCGGCCAGTGTGTACAGTATGTCCAGCGGATCCTCGCCAAGACGGTTGGCAAGGTCGTCGGGTCGCATGGGAGATGAGACGAGCGCCGCAAGCAAGCCATTGTGCCTGCGCGGTTGTCCTTGGCTCATCAGCCTCACCACGCCGAAGTCAAGCGATATGCGCACCTCGAGGTCCTCCTCCGAACAGATGACGGCCGCCCCGTTTGAGATGAGGCGGTTGGCCCCCACCGACTCGGGCGAGAAAATGGAGCCTGGGACCGCATAGATAGTGCGGCCCAGCTCGGCAGCGCAGTCAGCGGTGCTGGTGGTACCCGAGCGCTCCCCCGCCTCCGCCACCATGAGGCACTGGGAAAGTGCCGCTATGATGCGGTTCCGCTTGGGAAAGGTGTACCTGGTGGGGGTCATGCCCCAGCGCTCGATGGAGACGACGCAGCTGCCGCCAAAGGCCGCCTTCTCGAACACGTCCAGCGACTCGCGCGGGTACACGACGTCAGCCCCGCTTCCCGGGACAACCACCACGCGCCCGCCTGCCTTCTGCGCGGCACGCAGCGCCGCCGAGTCACATCCCAGCGCACCTCCCGAAACCACCACGATCCCGCACTCCGCGGCCACGCGTCCGGCCATCTCGGCCACGGCGATACCGTAGGGGGTAGCCAGGCGCGCCCCGATCACCGCGATGCAAGGCCCCTCCATCGCCGTCGGGTCCCCATAGCCCCGCAGCACCTCAGGTGGGTCCTCCAGGTCCTCGAGCTGGGTCGGGTACCCTCGCTCACCGCGCCGAATCTCAAACCGCGTCTTGTCCATGGCTACTCCGTCCTGGGCCGATACGACCCCGCCTCGATGACTTCCTCCACGCCCACCGACTCATGGCGTGCGATGTCGGCGATGGTGCGCGCCACGCTTGCGACGCGCGCGATGCCTCGGCCACCAAGCTTCTTGCGCTCGGCCAGGCCCTCGAGCACGCTTCGGGCCCTCTCGTCCATCGTCATGCCCTTGAGCCTGTTGCCCTCCTTTCCCTCTCGCGACATGCGCCACGAACGGAACTCACGGGCCTCGAGCACCTGCTCGGCCATCTCGCCCGACGTCATCCCCTCGCTTCCGCGGATCACCTTGCGCGTGTTGGGACGTGCCACGTCGATGAACACGTCGATGCGGTCCATGAGGGGACCGCCGATCCTGCCTTGGTAGGCCTGGATCTTCGCAGGGGTGCAGGTGCACGTGTGGCCCGGGTCGCCAAGGTGGCCGCAGGGGCAGGGGTTTGACGCCGCCACGAACATGAAGTCGCTGGGAAAGGTGTATGAGCCCTCAGCACGCACGAGCGTGACCACGTGCTCCTCCATGGGCTGGCGCAGTGCCTGCAGCACATGGCTGTTGAACTCTGGCAGCTCGTCAAGGAAGAGCACGCCCCTGTGGGCCAGCGACACCTCTCCTGGGGTCACCGGCTTGCCCCCACCGATGAGTCCCGCTGCGGACACCGAATGGTGCGGCGACCTGAAGGGCCTGCCTCCGGCGTCCACGTCCGCCAGCGACTGCCCAGCCACCGAGTGCAGCAGCATCGACTCGATGCGCTCCTCGGGAGAGAGCGGCGAGAGGATCGTGGGCATGCGGCGCGCAAGCATCGTCTTGCCTGCACCGGGCGGGCCCATCATCAGCACGCCATGCTCGCCTGCCGCCGCCACGACCAGCGCGCGCTTGGCAACCTCCTGGTCTACGACGTCAACGAAGTCGAGGTCCGGCGCGATGTGCACCTTGGTGATGTCCAACGTGGGCAGGCTATCGCGCCCCATCACGTTGCGAACCCCGCCCGCCAGCTCCGAGAGCAGCGAGATGCTCCGCTCCCGCTCGGACGCCACCCAGCCATAGGGCTCCTCCTCGGGCCCTATGAGCGTGAGCCCCTCGCGCGCGGCAAGCATGGCGTAGGCCACCGACCCTCGCACGGGATACACCTGCCCGTTCAGGCCCAGCTCCCCCACAAAGAGGCACTCGTCCAGGCCTTCGGTGGGAATCTGACCGGTCGTGGCCAGTATTGCCACCGCGATGGGCAGGTCGAGGCCCGTGCCGGTCTTCCTCAGCTCGCCAGGCGCGAGGTTGATGACGATGTGCGCCTGAGGCATCTCGAAGCCCATCGCCTTGATGGCGCAGCGAACCCTTGACCTGCCCTCCGCCACGTTTGGGTCGGCCATGCCCACGAGCGTGATGCCTGGAAGCGAGTTTGACATGCTTATCTGAACCGTGACGGGAACCGCCTCGACGCCCCTGATCACGGCGCCTCGAACCGCAACGCCCAGCATCTCAGTCATCCCAGTTGTAGGCGTTCACGCTGTGAAGCAGGTAGGCGTGCTTGTCGGGCAGGAGCCGTACCGACACCGCGTCCATGCGGGCCGACCTCACCGCAGGATACTCGGTGATGTAGGCGGACGAGATGCGGCGGTAGCGCTCTATCTTTGCCTCGGTGATGGCCGAGCTGGGATCGACGTCACGGCCTTCCGGCGTGTCCACGCGCGTCTTCACCTCAACCAGCACCGCAATGTCATCGTCCAGCATGACGAGGTCGGCCTCGCCATACTTGCAACGCCAGTTGCGGTCAATCAGCTCGTAGCCCATGGCCATCAGGTACTCCGCGGCGTAGTGCTCCCCCTCCAAGCCCACCTCGCGGTTGGTGTACGCACTAAGCGGCTTGTCGGGAAACAGGCTCTCAGGCCACGTGACGTACTCCTCCTCCATCTCGTGCGTGCGTGATGCGGCGCCAAACGGCGCTGCTGACCCGGGGTTCCTCATCGCTTCCTCCTTCGTCCTCCTGTGGGACTTGGAAGTGTGGCAGGGGCACCTTGCACGGATGTCGCAGATGGCTGACGCCTCTCTGGCACGAAGGCCCGAGATCTGGCAAGCTACGACGCAAAAGCCCTCGTCAGCTTGTGACGAGGGCGCACGGTTTCAAGTTTGCGGCCAGTTAATCACGTTAGAAGAGGCGAGGCGTCTCCAAGAAGTTGCCACAAAACGACACGCGATGGATGGGGCTGAGGCCATGCTCGCGTATGGCCGCGATGTGCTCAGGCGACCCGTACCCCTTGCATTGGGCAAGGTGGTACTGCGGGTAGTCGGCGTCATAGGCCACCATCATCTCGTCTCGCGTGACCTTGGCCACCACCGACGCCGCCGAGATGCAGGCAATGCGCGCATCGCCCTTTACCACGCACCGCTCGCGTGGGTGCACGTGCACGGGGTTGCCGTCAATGAGCACCACGTCAGGCTCTACCCCGCAGTCCTGCAGCGCCTGTGCCATGGCCATCCTGAGCGCGGTGCCCATGCCAACGGCGTCGATGGCGGCCGGCTCGATGTGCGCAAGGCCGATGGCTGTGGCCACCTCGGCCACGCGGGCGGCAACCGCCTCGCGCTTTGCCGGGGTGAGCTGCTTGGAGTCGTTGAGGCCCCATACCATGGGCTCGAGAGGCAGGGCAACGGCGCACACCGTGAGGGGGCCAGCGATGGCCCCACGGCCCACCTCGTCGATGCCCACGACCATGCCCGTGCCGCCAAGCCGCTCCTGCTCGGCATAGAGCTGCCGCACGCGGTCACGCTCGGCAAGCTCGCGCCGCGCACGCTTGACGGCACTCTGCACCGCCGTGCGAACCTGCTTGCGCGGGTCCTCTGCATAGCGCTGCGCCAGCTTCTCGACGTCGTCTGCCGGTGCGTCAGCCAGAAGCGCCACGATCTCGCGCGCCGTCGCCGCGTGCCCGCCTCCCAGCTCTGCCATCAGCCATCCCCTCGTACCTGCAACGGGACATGCGTCCCGCACAAAAAAGCCGCCCCGGTGCACGGGGCGGCTCGACACATGCCTAAGAACCTTAGCGCTTCTCGCGGATGCGGGCGGCCTTGCCGACGCGGTCGCGCAGGTAGTACAGCTTGGCACGATGGACGTCGCCGTGACGCACCACGTCAAGCTTGGCGATCTTGGGGCTGTGCAGGGGGAAGGTACGCTCGACGCCCACGCCGAAGCTGACCTTGCGAACGGTGAAGGTCTCGCGTGCGCCAGCGCCGCTCATGCGGATGACGTCGCCCTCAAAGACCTGCTCGCGCTCGCGCTCGCCTTCCTTGATGCGGTAGTGCACCTTCACGTGGTCGCCCACGATGACGGTGGGGATGTCATCGCGGATCTGCTGGCGCTCGATGGCGCGGATGTAGTCCATGTTGTACCTCGTTTTTCTCTAGAGGTGCCGCCCGGCTTGAACGACACATAGGTTTACACACAAGCGAATAGTATAGGCAAGCAGCGGCGGCATGACAAGAACACCATAAAGTTGCCGCCTGCGGAAAGGCCCATCCGGCCACACGTGCGCATGGCAGCCTCAGGGCACCCTCATCCTACCGCAGCGACCAGCCCTTTGGCACGTTGAGATGCTCGTAAAGGCGGATGGCATAGCGGTCGGTCATGCTGGAGAGGTAGTCGGCCACCTGCACGTCGGGCGCGTCGTCATGCAGGCGGTACTCGCCAGGCACCTCGTCAAGGTGATTCACGAAGTGACGGAACAGCCCCGTAAGCACGTGCTCGGCCTTGGGCTCCTCGCTCTTGGCATCACCCTGCAGGTAGAGGTTGTCGTACAGGAAGGTGCGCATTTCCATGAGGGCCTGCCACACGCGCTCCGACATGGCGATGTCGCCCTCCTCGGCGCTCGTGCGCACCACGTCCTGCACCATCGTCTCCAGGCGCTGCGACGCCGTGCGGCCCAGCACCTCGCAGGCGGCCGTGGGCAGGTCGGCCTCGCTCAGCAGGCCCGCGCGCTCAGCGTCGTCGATGTCATGCACCACGTAGGCGATGCGGTCGGCGCGGGCCACGATGCGGCCCTCCGGCGTCATGGCCGGTAGCGGCCCCGTGTGGCAGCACATGCCGTCCATTACCTCGAGGGTGAGGTTGAGCCCCTTGCCGTCGCGCTCCAGCAGCCGCACGATGCGCACGCTCTGCTGGTTGTGACGAAAGAGGTCCTGTCCCTCGCTGCTTGCGGGATCGATGCCCCGGTAGCGCGCACGCGCGGCACGCAGCGCACGCTCGCCCGCATGGCCAAAGGGCGTGTGGCCAAGGTCGTGGCCAAGGGCGATGGCCTCGGTGAGGTCGACGTTAAGCCCCAGCGGCCGCGCGATGGCACAGGCTACCTGCGACACCTCCAGCGTGTGGGTAAGGCGCGTGCGGTAGTGGTCGCCCTCGGGCGCAAGGAACACCTGGGTCTTGTTGGCAAGCCGCCTGAAGCTCTTGCTGTGCAGGATGCGGTCGCGGTCCTGCTGGAAGCACGTGCGCAGCAGGTCGGGCTCCTCCGGATGCTCCCTTCCACGCGACGCATCGGCGAAGGTTGCCTCGGGAGCAAGCAGCTCGTGCTCGCGCCTCTCCATGTCCTCGCGCATCGTGACCCACATGCTAGCCTCCTCTGCCGTGCCTTTGACCATTGTAGGCATATCGGCGCAGTTCGTAAGCTTATGATGACGGGCCGTAACGATATGGGCCTGCTTCGAAGGCGCCAGCCTTGTCACACGTGCCCCGCACGACAAAGGGGAGGGACCCGAAGGTCCCTCCCCCATTGGCTACTTGCCTCGATGCTCTATGAGCTTAGAGGGTGGCAGGGCCACCGTTGCTCTTGATCTTGGCCTGGGCAGCCGCGAGGCGCGCGATGGGCACGCGGTACGGCGAGCAGGACACGTAGTCAAGGCCGAGGTCGTAGTACTTCTGGATGGAGTCGGGGTCGCCACCGGTCTCACCGCAGACGTCTGGACCAGGCGAGCGACGCCGCGGTCGAGCGTGGCGAACGGGTTGGTCTTGATGAGCTTCTCGTTCATGTAGGTGTCCAGGAACGAGGACTCGACGTCGTCACGGGAGAAGCCGAGGCAGGTCTGCGTGAGGTCGTTGGTGCCGAAGCTGTAGAAGTCGGCGTACTTGGCGATGTGGTCGGCGGTGATGGCAGCGCGCGGCAGCTCGATCATGGTGCCGATGGGGATCTCAAGCTTGACGCCGTACTCGGCCTCGACGGCCGCGATGTCGGCCTCGCACATGGCGCGGAGGTGCTTGAGCTCCTCGGAGAAGGCCACAAGCGGAATCATGATCTCGGGCCTGGCGTCAACGCCCTCCTTGATGAGCTCGGCAGCCGCGGACGCGATGGCGCGGAACTGCATGTGGTTGAGCTCGGGATACAGGAAGCCGAGGCGGCAGCCACGGGTGCCCAGCATCGGGTTGGCCTCCTGGAAGGAGTCGAGCTGCTTGAGCAGGGCCTGCTTGGTGGCGATGGCCTTCTCAAGCTCCTCGTTCATGTCGGCCAGGCTGTCGTCGACGGAGGCAGCAGCCTCGAGGGCCTTGCTGGCAGCCTCGAGCTTAGCGATCTCGACCTCGAGCTCGCGCGGGGCGTCCAGGAACTCATGCAGCGGCGGGTCGAGCAGGCGCACGATCACCGGCAGGCCCTCCATGGCCTTGAACATGCCAAGGAAGTCGCCCTTCTGGGCCTCGCCCAGCTTGGCGAGGGCGTCAGCCTTGACGGCGGGGTCGTCGGCAAGGATGAAGTTCTGGATGAGGTACTTGCGCTCGCCCAGGAACATGTGCTCGGTGCGGCACAGGCCGATGCCCACGGCACCGTTGTCGCGGGACAGCTGCGCGTCGGCCGGGTTGTCGGCGTTGGCGCGAACGCCCATCACGCGGCCGCGCTCCTCGTTGAGGCGGACCTCGTCGGCCCAGTCGAGGATGGTCTGAAGGTCGCCGCCCAGCTCAGGACGGACCAGCTTGGCCTCGCCCATGTAGACGTTGCCCGTGGAGCCGTCAATGGAGATGACGTCGCCCTCGTGCAGCACGATGTCGGTGCCGGCGATGGTGCAGGTCTTGGCGGGAGCGTTGATCTGGAGCGCCTCGGCGCCGCACACGCAGGGCTCGCCCATGCCACGGGCGATGACGGCGGCGTGAGAGGTCTTGCCACCGTGCGAGGTGAGGATGCCGTCAGCGGCGTCCATGCCAGGCAGGTCGTCAGGCGTGGTCTCCCAGCGCACGAGGATGCAGGGACGGCCGGCGTCGCGGAAGGCCACGGCGTCCTCGGAGGAGAACACGACGGCGCCCACGGCGGCACCAGGGCTGGCGTTCAGGCCCTTGGCGATGACCTCGCGGCCCTTGATGTCGGCAGCGTCAAACTGCGGGTGCAGGAGCTGGTCAAGCTGGTCGGGAGCGACGCGCATGACGGCCTGCTCCTTGGTGATGCGACCCTCCTCGACCATCTGGATGGCCACCTTGAGGGCGGACAGGGCGGTACGCTTGCCAACGCGGGTCTGCAGCATGTACAGCTTGCCCTGCTCGATGGTGAACTCGAGGTCCATCATGTCGGCGTAGTGGTCCTCGAGGATCTCGAAGACGTGGAACAGCTCGCGGCCAGCCTCCTCGAGGCCCGGGACCTTGGGCAGGTCGGCGATGGGCTCGGTGTTGCGGATGCCTGCCACGACGTCCTCGCCCTGGGCGTTGACCAGGAAGTCGCCGTAGCGCTCGTTGGTGCCGTCAGCCGGGTTGCGGGTGAAGGCGACGCCAGTGGCGGAGGTGTTGCCCTTGTTGCCGAAGGCCATCACCTGGACGTTGACGGCGGTGCCGAGGCTGTCGTCAATCTTGTTCTGCTTGCGGTACAGGATGGCGCGCTCGGTGTTCCAGGAGCCGAAGACGGCCTGCTCGGCGAGGCGCAGCTGCAGCAGCGGGTCGTGCGGGAAGACGGCCTTGCCGTCAACCTCAACCTCGGGGTACTTGGCGACGTCGACGTTGTCGGCAAAGATCTGCTTGAAGGTTTCGACGAGGTCCTTGAGGTCGTCGGCATCCAGCTCGGTGTCGAGCTTGACGCCCTTGGCGGCCTTCTTGGCGTTGATGGCGTCCTCGAAGAGCTGGCCGGAGACGCCCATGACGACGTCGGAGAACATCTGCACGAAGCGACGGTAGGAGTCGTACGCGAAGCGCGGGTTGTCGGTCTGCTTGATGAGGCCCTGGACGGAGTCGTCGTTGAGGCCGAGGTTAAGGACGGTGTCCATCATGCCGGGCATGGAGAACGGGGCGCCCGAGCGCACCGACACCAGCAGCGGATCCTCGGAGTCGCCGAGCTTCTTGCCCATGCGCTTCTCGAGGTCACGACGGTACTCGTCGATCTCGTCGAGGACGCCCTCGGGCCACACGTTGCCGGCGCTGGAGTAGGCGACGCAGGTCTGGCAGGTGATGGTGAAGCCGGACGGAACGGGCAGGCCGATGTTGGCCATCTCGGCAAGGTTGGCGCCCTTGCCGCCCGTGATCCACTTGGCCTCGTCGACGGTGGCGCCCGCGACCTCGGTCACGTTGTTGCCGTTCTCGTCGAAACCGAAGCGATACACGTGCTTTTCAGCCATATACACACTCCTCTTCTCGTGGCGTGCGTGCCTGCACGCCTAGACTTACGCCCTTCGGGGCATTCGACCTTGTATCATACCGCGAATGCACAGCGAATGGATACCTCTTCGAACGATTCACGCACAGACCAGACGAAAGGGACCGGGCCGGGCCACGCCTCCCGATGTCGGCTTCAGGGCGTTCTGGCACCGGTCTGGCCTTCACTAAAGAGCGCAGGCCCATCACTCCCGTGACGGGCCTGCACATCAAAACAGGTTTTGCGAGGTAAGGCGCTATGCGTTCTCTATCTTCACCGTGGTGCGGCGGCCCGTCTCGTAGACCGGCTCCTCGCCCGTGAGGGTGGAGATGATCGTGATTGCCGGACCCAGCAGGTCGACCGAGGGGATGCCACGGGCGTCAAGCTCGCGCCTGATCTCGCGGCGGAGGTTGCGGTCGACGATGGTGTGGAACACGGCCACCTGAGCGTTCTCGGTCATGTTGGCGTCAAGGTACTCGGTGACCATGTTGATGTCGCGCACGTTGCCCAGCTGCTTGATGATCACGATGTCATCGACGAACTGCGAGGCGGCAGCCTCGACCACGCCGGACGCCGTCTTGCCGCGAGCGTCGGAGAGCACGAACACGATCGGTGGTTCCTCAACGAAGATGTCCTCGATGGTCGCTGTCATCTCATTGTCCTCCAAATCCAAGTTTCGCCACGGCGTGGCACAGCTACCTACGCTTCGAGAGAACGCCGATGTTTGCCACCCCACCAAACACGCCGGCAAACCGGTTGAGAAGGCGGAGTCGGTTCTCCCTTACCCTAGTATCGCTATCCATGACAAGTACTGCATCAAAGAAATGGTCGATTGGCGCCCTTAGTTCGGCAAGAGCCTTACAGGCCCCCTCATAGTCGCCCGCCGTCAACGCTTTCTCCACATCCCTGGCGCCATTCTCGCATGCGTGAAGCAGCGTGATCTCGGGCTCGCCCATGATGGACTCGTCCACCTCGACGCCCAGCGCCTCGTCGGCAAGGTGGGCAGCACGCGCGTATGCGGTGGCAAGGTCGTCGAAGAGCTCCGGCGCGTCGCGGCGAGCGTCCTCCAGCGCATGTGCGCGCGCAAGGTACTCGACCGGGTCGACGACACCCACCGCCGACACCGCCTCGATGGTGTCGGGCTCGACGCCCTCGTCACGCGCGATGGCGGCAAGTCGCCCGGCAAAGAAGGCAGCCACCTTGTCGGCTACCGCGTCGGGGTCAAACTGGATGCCCTGCTGGGCCAGCGACGCAAGCGCCAGCGCGATAAGCGGGCGCAGCGACACCTTGGGGAGGCTGCGCAGCATGGCGATGACGCCGATGGCCGAGCGGCGCACCGCGAAGGGGTCGGCAGAACCGGTGGGCGGCTCGTCGATGGCGAACATGCCGCAGATGGTGTCCAGCTTGTCGGCGATGGCCACGGCCTTGCCCACCACCGTCTCGGGCTGCTCGTCACCGGCGAAGCGCGGGCGGTAGTGCTGCGCGATGGCCTGTGCTACCACGTCGGACTCGCCCTGGGCCTTGGCGTAGTAGCCACCCATCACGCCCTGCTGGCTGGTGAACTCCACCACGGCCTGGCTCACCAGGTCGGCCTTGGCAAGGTGCGCGGCGCGGGCAGCCTCGTCGGCCACCGCGGCGTCACCCGTGGCCTGCAGGGCCACCTCGCGCGCCAGGGCCTCCATGCGCTCGCTCTTCTGCAGCACCGTGCCCAGCCGCTTCTGGAACACCACCTGGGAGAGGCGCTCACGGAAGGCGTCCAGGCCCACCTTGAGGTCCTCGTCGTAGAAGAACTTGGCGTCGTCCAGGCGCGGACGCACCACGCGCTCGTTGCCCGAGCGCACCGTGTCGTTGACGGCGGGGTTGGCGTTTGAAACGATCACGAACTCGCGGGTGAGCGAGCCGTCGGCGGCATAGATCGGGAAGTAGCGCTGGTGCTTGAGCATGGCCTCGACGATGATCTCGTGCGGCACGGCCAGGAACTCCTCGTCGAAGGAGCCAACCACGAGCGTGGGCCACTCGCAGAGGTTGACCACCTCGTCGAACACGCTCTTGGGCGCGTCGACGTGCGCGCCGCCACGCTGGGCCTCGAGCTCGGCGATGCCCTGGCGGATGACCTCGGCACGGCGCTTCTCGCCCAGCACGTAGGCGTCCTCGAGCACCTGCTCGTAGGCAGCGGGCTCGCTTACCACGTGCTCGCCGGGGCCCAGGACGCGGTGGCCGCGGGTGGTGTTGCCGCTGCGCACGTCGGCATAGGCCACGTCGATGACCTCGCTACCCAGAAGCGCGCAGATCCAGCGGATCGGGCGCACGAAGGTCTGGTGCTCGCTCCCCCAGCGCTGGCTGCGGTAGTTGGGCCACTGGATGTTGGCGATGGTCTGCTCGCACAGGGTAGACAGCAGCTTGGATGCGCTGACGGAGGCCTGCGTGCGCTCGGCGAACACGTACTCGTTGCCGTCGGGTGCCACGCGGCGCACCAGCTGGTCGGCCGCGATGCCGCACTTGCGCGCAAAGCCCTCGGCTGCACGCGTGGGGTTGCCGTCGGCGTCGAAGGCAATCTGGGCCTTGGGGCCGCGCATCGTCTCGTGGATCTCCTCGGTGGCAGTGGCGCAGGCGTCCACGATCACCGCAAGGCGCCGCGGCGTGGAGAGGGTCCGAACGTCACCGTGCGCGAGGCCGGCGTCGTCGAGGCCCTTGGCCACAAGCTTGCCCAGCTGCTCCTGCGCCTTCATGAGCGGCGCGGAGGGCATCTCCTCGGTGCCTATCTCCAACAGGAAGTCGAGGGTGTCAGCCATCTTAGGCCACCTCCTTGCTCTTGTTCTGTGCCTGCTTGGACGCCACCAGCTCGAGGTATGCCTCGCAGCATGCCTTGGCCACGGTGCGCACGCGCAAGATGTAGTTGGCGCGCTCGGTGGCCGAGATGGCCCCACGGGCATCCAGGATGTTGAACGCATGGCTGCACTTCATCACGCAGTCGTAGGCGGGCAGCGGCAGCTTCGCGGCCAGGCACGAGTGGCACTCGGCCTCGTACTCGTCGAACTTGCGGCGCATCATCTCCACGTTGGCTACCTCGAAGTTGTAGCAGCTGAACTCGTATTCGTTCTCGTGGAAGACGTCGCCGTAGGTCATGGGCGTGCCGTCGGGCAGGTAGCTCCACACGAGGTCATACACCGAGTCGACGCCCTGGATGTACATGGCGATGCGCTCGAGGCCGTAGGTGATCTCCACCGGAACCGGGTCTACCTCGATGCCGCCCACCTGCTGGAAGTAGGTGTACTGGGTGACCTCCATGCCATCCATCCACACCTCCCAGCCAAGGCCCCAGGCGCCAAGCGTCGGGCTCTCCCAGTCGTCCTCGACGAAGCGCACGTCATGCTCGGCGGGGTCGAGGCCGATGGCTGCAAGCGACCCCAGGTAGAGGTCCTGGCTGTCGGCCGGGCAGGGCTTCACGATGACCTGGAACTGGTAGTAGTGCTGCATGCGGTTGGGGTTCTCGCCATAGCGGCCGTCGGCGGGACGGCGGCAGGGCTGCGGGTAGCAGGTGCGCCATGCCGCGGGGCCAAGGCTGCGCAGCGTGGTGGCGGTGTGGAAGGTGCCCGCGCCAACCTCCGAGTCGTAGGGCTGCATCACGGTGCAGCCGAGGTCGGCCCAGTACTTGGTAAGCGCCAAGATCATGTCTTGGAACGTGAGGGGACTTGCTGCCATGTTGCTCTTTCTCACTCCTTGGGTCGAGGCCTTCGATACCAGTAGCACTATAGCTAGAGTGCACCGATGTCGGAAGGCGGCCAGTAAATGAACACCGCGCGCGCCAGGACGTTGCCCACGGGCACCGCCCCGAAGTAGCGGGAGTCTAGCGAGTTGGTGCGGTTGTCGCCCATCACCCAGATGCAACCCTCGGGCACCACGTAGGGATAGGCAATGTCGGCATCGAGGAACTCTGCGTGATGGTCGATGGGGTTGGAGGGGCGGCCCTCCACGTAGGGCTCGTCCAGCGCCTGGCCATCCACCACCACGACGCCGCCCACGAGGTTGACCTCCTGGCCCTCGGTGGCGATGACGCGCTTGATGAGGGTTACCTCGGGCTCGGCGGGGTCCTCGAAGGTGACGATCTCGCCGGGCTGGGGGTCGCGCACGTAGTAGGAGACCTTCTCGCCGAAGAGCATGTCGCCCAGCTGGATGGTGTCAAGCATCGAGCCGGTGGGCACACGGTAGGCATCCAGCACGAAGCGTCGCACGCACAGCATCACGACGACCGTCACGACCACCGTGATCGTGATGTCCAGCCACGCAGGGATGCCGCCCGGCTCCTCAAGATCATCCAGCTCGTAGGGATCGTCCTGCTCGTCGCCCACCAGCAACTGCTCAACCTCGCGCAGCTCCTCGGGCTCAGGCACGCCTTCAAGCTCGTGCAGCTCCTCGGGCTCAAGCACATCCGGCTGCTCCTCGTGAGGCAGCCCCTCGGGCTCAATGGTGTCCTCAAGGCCGTGCTGCTTGTCGGGCGCGGCATGGCGCCCCGGCCGAGGCGGCTCCTCGGACTCGACGCGCACGTGGGCAGCCCCTTCGTAGGCAAAGTGGTTAGCCATCTGAGCCTCCCACGTCCTGGCCATCCTCCAGAAGACGGCGCACGAAGGCACGCTCTCCTTCGCTTAGATCGGCTTGCTCAAGCAGGTCGGGACGCCAGCGCGCCGTGCGCTCCAGCGAGCTCTCGCGACGCCAGCGGTCCACCGCCGCATGGTCGCCCGAAAGCAGGACGTCGGGCACGGGCATGTCCCTGAAGGTTGCCGGACGGGTGTACTGCGCGTACTCAAGCAGCCCGTCGGAAAACGACTCGTCCTGTGCGCTGTTCTCGTCGCCCAGGGCGCCGGGAATCAGGCGCACGACCGCATCGGCCACCACCAGCGCAGCAAGCTCGCCGCCGGTAAGCACGTAGTCACCCAAGGAAAGCACCTCGTCGGCAAGCCGGTAGGCGCGCTCGTCCATGCCCTCGTACCGCCCGCACACAAAGAGCAGCCGCTCCTTGGTTGCCAGGCGCTGCGCCACGCGTTGGTCGAAGGTCCTGCCGCAGGGCGAGAAGAACACCACGTAGGGCTTCGTCTCCTCCCGCGACGAGACGTCCTCCACGGCCTCGTAGATGGGACCGGCCTTCATCAGCATGCCCTGACCGCCGCCAAAGGGCGCGTCGTCAACGGTGCGATGCCGGTCGTGGGTCCATTCGCGCAGGTCGTAGGCACGAAGCTCGTAGAGCCCCGCCTTGCGCGCGCGACCCATGATGGAGGCGTCCATGTAGGGCTGGAACACCTCGGGAATGACGGAGATGGCCTCAATCAGCATGGGCTGTCCTCCCAGCTTGCCAGGCCGCGAGGCAAGGCCACCGAGATGGGCCCATAGGCGGGGACTGTGCCCACGAACTCGTCCACGACGGGCACCAGCACCTCGCCGTGCTCGCCCGACACCACCCACACGTCGTTTGCGGCCCCCTGCATCACCTCTTGGATGGTGCCCAGAAGGCCAAGCGCCTTGTCATACACCTGGCGCCCCACCAACGAGGGAACGTCGTGCGCGGCAAAGCCCTTCGGCAGGTCGGACGCTGCCACAAGCAGCGTCTTTCCCACAAGGGCAGAGGCGGCCTCGATGTCTCTCACCTCGCGGAAGCCCAGCAACTGCCCGTTGGGGCCGTCCTCGCACGACGCGACCGTAAGCATGCGGGGCCCCTTGAGGGCAGGCGGCACGGGCCAGACGCCCATGCCGACGTCCAATACAAGGGGAAGGCCGTGAACGGGAACCGTCACGACCTCCCCCCGCTTCCCATGGGTCTTTGCCACATGGGCTATGGCTCTGTAACGCTCGCGCACCGCGCCTAGCCCAGGACCTCGACCTCTACCGCCGTGCCGACGCGCGACCCAAGGGCGCGTGCCAGTGTGCGGATGGCCTTGATCGTGCGACCACGGCGGCCGATGATCCTGCCGGCGTCGTCGGCTGCGCAACCCACCTCGATGAGTGCGGAGCCGTCGCTGTCAGTGACATCAAGGGTGACCGCATCCTCGTCGGTGACGAGGCCGCAGACGATGTACTCGACAAGATCTGCAACGCGGTCGGAAGGCATCTCTTCGGCGTACGTGGCGTCGGTGCCCAGCGTTGCCTCGTTCTGGATACGCTGGTTGGCCACGAGACTACTCCCCCTTGGCAGCGGCAGCCTTGGCGGCCGCCTTCTTGGAGAGCTTCTGCTTCTTCTCGGGGACCGGAGCGCCGGTGCGCACGACATCGATGAGGTGGGCGACGGCGTTGGTGGGCTGGGCACCCTTGGCGATCCAGGCGTCGACCTTCTCGAGGTCGATGTCGATGGTCTTGGGGGTGGTCAGCGGGTTGTAGCGACCGACCTGCTCGATGAAGCGGCCATCACGACGGGCGCGGCTGTCAGCGACGACGACGCGATAGTACGGACGCTTCTTGGCACCGTGACGGGCCAGGCGAATCTTGACTGCCAATGAAAACTCCTCCAGACGGGCGGCGCACGTGGTCTTGTTGGATAGGCTGCGCCGCATGGCCTTACAAGCAACTATCCATAATACGACTCTCATGACATCACGCAAGGTGCAGTTTTTGTGAACAGTTGGCATATCCAACTTGTCCACTGTGGTCTATTCAGGTGTCTATAAGCGTTGGTGAGTAAACTATGCATAAGCCTTTTCTGGGGAGAGTGGGTGCATAACGTGAACATTCTGGTCGTTGAGGACGAGCGCAATCTTGCCAACGCCATTTGCCACATATTGGACGGCGCCGGATACCATGCCGAGGCCTTCTACGATGGTCGCGAGGGCCTGAACGCCGCCCAGAGCGGCCTGTATGACGCCGTGGTGCTTGACGTGATGCTGCCACGCATGGATGGCTTCGAGGTGGTGCACGAGCTTCGCCGCACCGGCAACTCGGTGCCAGTCCTGCTGCTCACGGCCCGCACTGCGACGACCGACAAGGTTCAGGGGCTCGACGCCGGGGCCGACGACTACATGACCAAGCCCTTCGAGTCCGCCGAGCTGTTGGCTCGCGTGCGCGCCCTCACCCGCAGACAGGGCGACGTGGTCATCGACGAGATGACCTTCGCCGACCTCACGCTTGACCTCTCCACCCATGAGCTGCGGTGCGGCGAGAAGAGCGTGCACCTTTCCGGCAAGGAGTTCGAGGTGCTGCGCATGCTGATGGGGCCCACCGCGCGCGTCGTGTCCAAGCAGGACCTGCTGGCCCGCGTGTGGGGCACTGACGGCGAGGCATCGGAGAACTCCGTCGAGGCGTACGTGTCGTTCCTGCGCAAGAAGCTGGCGCACCTTGGCTCCAAGGTGCAGGTGACCACGCTTCGCATGCTGGGATATCGCCTCGAGGTGTTCGAGAACCTCGGAGCATAGGCCTTCATGCTCAAGCGCCTCCGCACACAGTTCGTGCTCATCACGCTGGCACTCACTGGCGCGGTGCTTATCGGCGTGCTTGGCTCGACCCTTTGGACCACCTGGACCACCCAGCGCGACATCACGACCGAGGCGCTGGAGCGGGGCCTTGATGACGACCTTGACCACATGCCCATGATGGGCATGCATGGCGACCATCCGGATGCCCAGGACGGCGGCGCGCGCGAGAACCTGCTGGTGCTTACGGTGGACGTGGGCGAGGGCGGCGTCATCATCAAGTCGAGCCGCTCCCCCATCGCCATCAACACGTCGGTGCTGGCCGAGGTCGTGTCGCACGCGCTTGCGTCCGACGACGACATGGGCTTCATGGACGAGCTGCACATAGCCTGGATGCGGCGCATCTATGACCATGATGACGACTACGACGATGACGACCTCGATGAGGACTACGACTACGACGATGATGACTACGATGGCATCTTTGCACGGGTCTCCATCGTGGACACGACCGCCATGGACAGCGCGTTCAGGGGGCAGCTCAAGAACAGCCTGCTGATCACGGCGGTGGCCATGGTGGCGCTGCTGGGCATCTCGTGGGCGCTCTCGTCCTGGGCGCTTGCGCCTGTCGCGCAGGCGTGGGAGGACCAGCGCCGCTTTGTTGCCGACGCCTCCCACGAGCTCAAGACGCCGCTTGCCGTAATCGTGGCCAACACCGACATCCTCATGGCCGACGAGGGCCTGTCGCAGGAGAGCAGGCGCTGGGTGGAGAGCACCGCACTTGAGGCGGGTCACATGCGCGCCTTGGTAAACGACCTGCTGGAGCTGGCACGCACCGACGAGGGGCGTTCGTCGGGAGTCATGCGATCCGACGACGTTGACCTTTCGGACGTCGTGGAGTCGGCCGCCCTCGAGTTTGACGCCATCGCCTTCGAGCGCGGATGCCTGATCGAGAGCGAGGTGGAGCCGGGCCTGCACGTGCAGGGGGACGCCCAGTGGCTGGAGCGCCTGGCCAAGATCTTGGTGGACAACGCCTGCAAGTACGCCTCGGTGGGGTCCACCATCACGGTGAGGCTTGCCAAGGTGCAGGGGCATGCCACGCTCACAGTCAACAACCAGGGCAACGTGATCGACCCCGAGGACCTCGCGCACATCTTCGACCGCTTCTACCGTTCTGACAAGGCGCGTACGCGCGAGACCGGAGGCTTTGGGCTGGGCCTTGCCATCGCCAAGGGCATCGCCGAGGCTCATGGAGGCAAGATCATGGCCACAAGCGACGAGGCCAGCGGCACCACGTTCACAGTGACGCTCTAGGCGGTACGGCCTGCCCCGTTCGAATACCTGTTCGAATCGACGCCCTCGCGCTATACTCATGGCATGGACGAGAACACCCACAGCACCTTTGACGCGATAGCCTGGGACGGCCCCGCGGTGGGCCTGCTGGACCTTGACGCATTCTTTGCCTCCGTCGAGCAGCTCGACCATCCCGAGTGGCGAGGCAAGCCCGTCATCGTGGGCGGCTCTGCCGAACGCCGAGGCGTGGTGTCAACGGCCTCGTACGAGGCCCGCCGATATGGCGTGCACTCGGCCATGCCCTCCTTCCAGGCTCGTCGCCTGTGTCCCAACGCCATCTGGACCCATGGGCACTACGCACGCTATCGCGAGATGTCTAACCTCGTGATGGCCTGCATCCTTGACGAGACGCCCCTGGTCGAGCAGGTGTCCATCGACGAGGCCTTCTTTGACGTGACGCCCGGGCGCTTCTCACGCGAGAGCCCCGTGGCCATCTGCCGGCGCATACAGCAGCGGGTGGCCCAACTGGGCGTCACCTGCTCCATCGGCCTTGGCACCAACAAGACGGTGGCCAAGATTGCCTCCGAGCGCGTAAAGCCCCGCGGGCTCACCGTGGTGCTGCCGGGCATGGAGGCGGGCTTCCTTGCACCGCTGCCCGTACGCAGCATGAGCGGCATCGGCGAGGCCACGGCCCAGCGCCTCGAGCAGTTGGGCGTGCGCACGCTGGGCGAGCTGGCTAGACAGGACCCCGATGCCATGCAGCGCACCTTTGGCGTGTCGGGGCCCCGCATGGTGCTGCGGGCCGCAGGAAGGGAGCGCAGCCAGGTGCGTGCCATCGACGCACCCGAGGAGGTCAAGTCGGTCTCCAACGAGCGCACCTTCGCCCACGACCTCGTGGACGAGGCGGAGGTTCGATCCGCGATCGACCACGTGAGCACGCTGGTGGGCACCCGCCTGCGTCGCAAGGGCCTCACGGGCACGCAGGTAACCCTCAAGGTGAAGCAGGACATCCACCACACGCACACGGCGCAGCGCCAGCTACCTGCGAAGACCGACGACGAGCATGTGTTTGGCCCGGTAGCCCAAGAGCTGCTGTCGCAGGTGTGGTCACCGGGCGACCACGTGCGCCTGGTGGGCGTGGCCATAGGCGGCTTCGACCACGAGGTGGCACAGCAGATGTCGCTCTTTGGGCAGGACGACCAGCAAGATGGTGCCGGCGGCTCCGCGAAGGACCTGCGCCAGCTTTCCGTCACCGCCGACGAGGTGCGCCGGCGGTTTGGCTCGGCGGCACTTTCCTACGGCCGCGACCTACGCTTTAGGGAAGACGTCTCGGACACGATGCCCACCGGCAAGTTTGACGCGCAGTGAGGCGCCCCAAGGCAAGGGCCTTACTCTGCAGGGTCGACAGTAAGGGGGTCAGGCTCCCAGGTGCGCTCCCCCATCTCGCCCTCAAGGCCCAGCGTCACGCGCGGCGCCTCGCCCCACAGGCGGTCGAGGCGATAGAAGTCGCGAATCTCCGGCTTGAACACGTGGGCAACCACCGAGCCGTAGTCCACCAGAACCCAGTTGGAACCCGCGCGACCCTCGATGGCAAGGGGCTTCTCGCCGCAGTTGGCCTTCACCTTCTCCTCGATAGCCTCGACAACGGCATCGAGCTGCGGACGGTTGGCCGCGGTGCAGATGAGGAAGTAGTCGCAGATGTCGGAGGCGTCGGTGAGGTCGATGAGCACGATGTCGGTTGCCTTCTTGTCGTCGGCGGCGACGGCCGCGACCTTCGCAAGCTCGAGAGGCGTTACTGCCATGTGGATCCTTTCCTATTCGTTGCGGGCTGCGCGTGCAAGCACCAGCCCATTGTATATGTCGAGCGTGCCCGGATACAGGTAGCGTTCGGTGTCAATCACGTAGGCCACACCTTGGAAGAAGGATGACCAATACACCTCGGACAGCGGCTCGTGCGCCTCGATCATCTCGCGCGTGCGGCGGATGGCCGGCACGTCGCGGCGCAGCGGCTCGACGCCGTCGGCAACGAACAGCACCATGTCGAGGTCACTCATGTCGATGGCGCCGATGGTGTGGCGCTCTATCGCCTGCCATACGCTAGGGGGCAGGCTTGGGTAGACCTCGGGCAGGGTGCGCGCCGCCGTGATGCCGTGCAGCAGCGGCTGAACGAGCTGGGCGGGCACGCCAAGGTCCACCCTCAGCTCGACGGCATGCGCCACCTGCTGGTCGTTGCTCAGGACCTTGTCCCAGTCGTGCAGGATGCCCGCCACGCGCGCCAGAAAGGGGTCGACGCCATAGGCAAGGGCCATCTGCTCGGCCGTGCGGGACACCGAGAGCGAGTGGGCATAGCGGCGCGGCTTGGCCTGGGCCATGTGGGCCTCGAGGTCGGCCTCGAGGGCCTTGATCTGGGCTTTCTGGTCGGGCGTGTACGACGCCTTGCCAACATGCCACTTCCAGGCAGTCTCGCCCATCACGCCTCTCCCCTCTGGCCAAAGCTAGGCCCCTGCAGGCCGTAGAGGCCATGCTTGTGGATGTAGCCCGTCACGGGGTCAGGCGTGAGGTAGCGCAGGCTCTGGCCCGCGCTTACGCGCTCGCGTAGGTAGCTGGACGATATCGCAAGCGCGGGCACCTCCAGGTAGGTGACGTCAAAGGGGTAGGGCGAGGCGGCAATGGTGCGCCGCGCGCTCTCGAGGTCGTATCCGGGCCTGGTGGCCCCCACCAGCTTTGCACAGGCAGCGATGCGGTGGGCATCCCTCCACCGGACGATGTCGGCGATGGCGTCGGCACCCGTGATGAAGTACAGCGTCACGTTTTCGGGGTAGATGCCACGCATCAGCTCCAGCGTGTCGGCTGTGTAGGTGACCCCCTCGCGGTCAACCTCGAAGCGGCTGGCCACGAAGTGCGGGTTGTCGGAGGTGGCCAGCAGCGTCATGGCGTAGCGGTCCTCGCCGGTGGAAACCTTGCGGTCCTGCTTGAAGGCGGGACGCCCCGCAGGCATGAACACCACGAGGTCGAGTCCCAGGTCGCCGAAGGCCTGCTCGGCAGCCACCAGGTGGCCGTGGTGTATGGGGTCGAAGGTGCCACCCATGATGCCCAGGCGGTACGCGCGCGTGGGGTCCTGGCCAAGGGGCGGCAGGTCGTGCGTGACCTCGCCGAATCCGGCCTCGTTGGCCCTATCTGTCGTGTTGTCGGCTACGGACATGCGCCCTCCCTAGAACACGAGCAGCTCGTCGCGGTGGATGGCCGGCTGGCCGTCCTTCTCGGGCATGAAGCGGGCGATGACGTCTAGCCGAAGGCCATGCACGCGGCCCATCTCCTCGGAGGAGTAGCGCACCACGCCCCTGCCCAGCAGCTCCCCGTCCTCGGAGGTCACGTTGACCACGTCGCCGCTCTCGAAGGTGCCCTCGTGGCGCACCACGCCCACCGGCAGCACCGACGCGCCGCGGGCAAGCACGGCCTGGCAGGCGCCCTCGTCAAGCACGAGCGAGCCATGAGGCACCTCTGCGAGGCCGATCCACAGCTTGAGGGCACTCTCGCGCGAGGAGCCCTCGGGTGCCTCGAAGCGCGTGCCAACGTGCTTGCCGGCCACCACGTCGGCAAGCACCGACGGGCGGCGTCCCTGGCACACCACCGTGGGGATGCCGGCAGCAAGCATGGCGCGGGCCGCACGCAGCTTCGAGGCCATGCCTCCGGTCCCCACCGAGCTTCCGGCACCGCCCGCCATGCCCGCCACCTCGGCATCGATGCGCTCCACGCGCTCCACGAGGCGCGCCGTGGGATCGACGGCGGGATTGGCGGTGTAGAGGCCCTCCACGTCGGAGCAGATGACGTACAGGTTGGCCCCCACCAGCGTTGACACGATGGCACCCAGCATATCGTTGTCGCCGAAGGCAAACTCTGCCACCGACACGGTGTCGTTCTCGTTCACCACGGGCACCGCGCCCAGCGAGAGCAGCCGCTCGAAGGTGTTGCGCGCGTTGAGGTATCCCTCGCGGTCGATCACGTCACGCCGCGTGAGCAGCACCTGCCCGCAGGGGATGCCGTGGCCTGCCAGCATCTCGGCATAGGTCTCGGTAAGCACCGCCTGACCCGCCGCAGCGCAGGCCTGCAGGCTGGGGATGTCGGTGGGGCGGGTGGCGAAGCCAAGGCGCTCACGGCCCGCCGCCACGGCGCCAGACGACACCACCACCACGCGGTGGCCTTGGCTTACCAGGCCTGCCACTTGGTCGCACAGCTCGCGCACGTAGATGCGGTCCACGGCGCCATTGGCGTCAACCAGGGTGGACGAGCCCACCTTCACGACCACGAGCATGCTATTCATCCTCCTCGATCAGGGCGTCATCGTCGTCGCTCAGCTCGGCGTACTCATCGTCGACATCGCCCTCGTAGGCAAAGGCGTAGCCCAGGATGCGCACCTCGTCGCCCGGCTGCGCACCATGCTTGGCCAGCAGGCAGTCAAGGCCGATGCGGTCAAAGCGATGCTGCAGGTACGAGATGGCCTCGTCGTTGTCCCAGTCGGTCTGCACCACCATGCGCTCCACCGCACCGCCCGACACGCGCCACACGCCGCGCTGCTCGCGCGTGATGGTGATGGTTTGGTCGCGGCGCCTGCGGTTGCGCTCGTACACGGCGCTGTAGTCCTGCGCGGGCTCGGCGCTCACCAGCTCGGTGCGCAGCTCGGACACCATGGCGGCGCACGATGCCACCATTGCGTCGAGGCCCATGCCCGTCACGGCAGACACGGCAAAGAAGGGATGCCCGTCCGCCTCGGCGCGTTTGCGCAGGCACATGACGGCCTCCTCGGTGCCCGGCATGTCGCACTTGTTGGCCAGCACGATCTGCGGACGCTGGCTCAGCTCCTCTGCGTAGGCCGCAAGCTCGGCGTTGATGGCCTCGTAGTCGGCGATGGCGTCGCGCCCCTCGTAGCCACCCGTCACGTCAACCACGTGCAGGATCAGGGCCGTGCGCTCGATGTGGCGCAGGAACTCGTGGCCCAAGCCCTTGCCCTCGCTTGCTCCCTCGATGAGGCCAGGCACGTCGGCAACCACGAACGAGTCGCCCGAGGTGGAGCGCACCACGCCCAAGTTGGGCACGAGCGTGGTGAAGGGATAGTCGGCAATCTTGGGGCGTGCGGCCGAGAGGCGCGCGATGAGGGATGACTTGCCCACCGAGGGCATTCCCACGAGCGCGGCGTCGGCCATGAGCTTCATCTCGAGCTCGATCCAGTGCTCGAGCGCTGGCTCGCCCTTCTCCGCGAAGGCGGGCGCACGGCGCACGGAGGTGACGAAATGGATGTTGCCGCGGCCACCCATGCCACCAGGGGCCACCACCACGCGCTCTCCAGGCTGCGTGAGGTCGGCCACTTGGTACAGGGGCTCCATCGTCTGCATGTCAAGCTCGCGCACCACCGTGCCCACGGGCACGCGCAGCACGAGGTCCTCGCCCGTCTTGCCGTGACGACGGGCGCCCTGCCCATGAGTGCCGCGCGTGGCGCGGAAGTGGTGCTTGAAGCGGTAGTCGATGAGCGACGAGAGCTGCGGATCGCACTCGAGGATGACGTTGCCGCCGTTGCCTCCGTCTCCGCCGTCGGGGCCACCCTTGGGCACGAAGGCCTCGCGTCTGAACGACATGCAGCCCGCGCCGCCGTCGCCACCCTTGACGTTTATCCTCACGAGGTCTGTGAAGGTTGCGGTAGGCACGGATGCCCTCCGTTCTGCTGTTGGTGTCTAGCCTGTCTATCGTAGCGGAAACGGGCCGCGTGGGCAGCCGTTGTTGGGAGTGCCGGAAGGTTGTCCGCAGGCCTGTCGAGGTTGGCCTGACGATTGCGCGGACAAAGTGCTACGTCCCCATTGTCCGTCCTGCGTGTCGCGCGGACAAAGTGCTACGTCCCCAGTGTCCCGTCCCCAGTGTCCGCGTATGCACGAGGGGCCCCGCTGCTGCGAGGCCCCTCGAAACTGGCAAATCTACGCGTTGCTATGCGGTGCGCACGTGCACGTAGTGCTTGGCGCCCTTGGTGAACTCCACCACGCCGTCAGCCAGCGCGAACAGGGTGTCGTCCTTGCCGCGGCCCACGTTCTCACCCGGGGTGATGTGGGTGCCACGCTGACGGACGATGATCTGGCCGGTCTTGATGGCCTGACCGCCGTAGATCTTCACGCCAAGACGCTGCGCGTTGGAATCGCGACCATTGCGCGAGGAGCCGAGACCCTTCTTATGAGCCATGATGCTACCTGCCTAACTACTCTCGAGGTTTGGACTACTCTGCGCGGAGCGCGGGGATGGAGACGATCTGCAGCTTGGTCAGGTTCTGGCGATGACCCTGCGTGCGGTGATAGCGCTTACGCTTCTTGAGCTTGAACACGAGCACCTTCTTGCCCTTGAACTGCTCGACGACCTCAGCGACGACCTTGGCGCTAGCCAGCTCGTCAGGAGAAGCCACGATGCCTGCGCCATCGGCAAGCAGGAGAACGTCAAGCTCGACCTTGTCGCCAGGCTCTGCCTCAAGCTTCTCGACGTCGATGACGTCGCCCTCGGCAACCTTATACTGCTTGCCACCAGTGGAAACGATTGCGTACATGATTGGACCCTTCATTGCTGATTGCCTGCAACAGCTCGCAATCTTATCAAGTATCACCACTTACGTCAATGAGGCGCAGAACGTCTCGTCAAAAGGCTCCATACGTTCCCCATTTTCCTCATGCCATTGCGCACTTCGGCACACGCGCACGTAGGATTGGCGCGAGGAAGCCAGCGGGGGCTGCCCAAACGCGGCGTCAAGCAGCACCGCCGGTCGCAGGGCCCCGAGGTTGGAAGAGCGCGTGTCCAGCAGCATCTCGACGCACGTGCCGTCATCGCGCGCACCCACGAACTCCCAGCCCACGAGCGTGGGGCCCAGCTCGATAGTACGGGGCTTCTCGCCCCGCATGTAGGTGATGGAGCCCGCCCGGCGCACGAGTCCCAGCGCCTCGTCCAGGGCTTCGGGACAGATGCCCTCGCCCATCACGTGCAGGCGCCACACCGAACGGTTGAGCCACGCCTCGAGCGCCGGCACCTTGCGCACCACGTAGGCCGCCTGCAGGGGCCCCAGGTGCGAGGGCGTGGCCCTGCGCAGCATGTCCAGGGCCTCGCCTGTGGGGACTTCCTCGGTAAGCATCACGTCGAAGTACTCCCCCTCCGACGAGGCACCCACCGGCAGCGCCTGCGAGAACTGCACGCGCATGCGCCGCGCAAATCCGTTGCCCACCGAGAACGGCAGGCCGGCGCGCCTGATTGATCGCTCAAGCGTGTTCAGGACCTCGAGGTGCCCCAGGTAGGCAAGGCGCCCGTCCTTGCGGTACGAGACGCGCAGCCGGTACAGCCCGTCAGCCATGGCGCTCACCCGCAATCATGTTGTCAACGCCCAGCACCGGGCACACGCCGCAGCCCTGGCAGCTGTTCCTGGTGCAGTCAGGCGTGGTGACGCCCTGCACGGCACGACGCCACTCGCGCTTGAGGAAGCCCTTCGAGACGCCCGGCGAGGTGTGATCCCACGGCAGGCGGGCGTCCATCGGGGTGGGCTCGGCGGCCAGCTCCTCGAGGTCGATACCCATAGCCTGGCCTGCCTCCACCCACAGGTCATAGCGAAACTCGCTGGTCCAGGCGTCAAAGCGGCAGCCACGCTGCCACGCGCCGTATACCAGCTCGAACCCGTCACGGCCCATCTTGGAAAGCGCCGCCTCCACCACCGAGACCTTCGCGTCGTGATAGGAGATGCGCAGGTCGCGGTCCTTGGCCGAGTGCAGCAGCAGCTGCTGGCGCCTTCTCACCTCGTCCATGTGCAGCTGGCCGCACCACTGGAAGGGCGTGTAGCACTTGGGCACGAACACCGCCACCGAGATTGACACCGTCACCCCGCTGCGGTAGCCCTTCCCCACCACCTCGCGGCCGATGTCCAGCACGTGCTGCGCCTGGCGGATGATGGCCACCACGTCCTCGTCGGTCTCGGTGGGAAGGCCCATCATGTAGTACAGCTTCATGCGGCGCCAGCCCTGCTGGAAGGCGTTGCGGGCAGCGTTTTCGAGGTCGTCCTCGGTCACGTTCTTGTTGATGACGTCGCGCAGGCGCTGGGTTCCCGCCTCGGGGGCGAAGGTGAGGCCGCCGCGACGCGAACCCGACACGGCCGCCGCCATGTCAACCCCGAAGGAGTCAAGGCGCTGCGAGGGTATCGACACGCGCACGCCCTGGTCGCGCAGGCGCTCGTCAAGGCGCAGCAGGATCTCGCGGCACTGCGAGTGGTCGGTGGTAGAGAGCGACGACAACGACGCCTCGTCGTAGCCGGTGGTGGCAAGGCCTTCCACCGCGGCCTGCACCACCTGGTCGGCGGGGCGCTCGCGCACGGGGCGGTAGGTCATGCCCGCCTGGCAGAAGCGGCACCCACGGGCGCAGCCACGCAGCACCTCGATGGCCAGACGGTCCTGCACGATGCCCATGTAGGGCACCATCTTCTGGGGACAGGGGTCGGTGTCGGCAAGGCTGGGGATGCAGCGCTTGTACACCGTGTCGGGCACGTCCTCGCCGGGCTTGGGCACGGCGTATCCATGCCTGGTAGACGTCTCGTCAACCACCACGTCGTAGAGCGAGGGAATGTAGAGGCCCTGCACGTGGGAGAGCTCCCTCAGCACGTCGGCGCGCGAAAGGCCCGCAGCGCGCGCGTCGCGCACGGCACGGGCGGCATCCACGATCTCTTCCTCGCCGTCGCCCAGCAGCACCGCGTCGAACATGGCGCAGAGCGGCTCGCAGTTCCAGGCGGAGGGGCCGCCGGCAAAGATGATGGGGTCGTCATCGTCGCGATCCTCGGCTCTGATGGGAATGCCCGCAAGGTCAAGCGCCTCGATGATGTTGGTTGCCACCAGCTCGTGCGCCAGCGTGAAGCCCACCACGTCGAAGGAGGCCACGGGCGACGACGTCTCAAGCGAAAGCAGCGGCACGCCCGCCTCGCGCATAAGCGCCGAGAGGTCGGTCCAGGGAAGGTAGGCGCGCTCGCAGGAGATGCCCTCGGCACGGTTCAGCTCGTTGTACAGGATGGCGATGCCCAGGTTGGGCTGGCCCACCTCGTACACGTCGGCATACATCATGCACACGTGGAAGGGCCCCTCCTGGCTCTCCACGGCACCCCACTCATGGTTGAGGTAGCGCGCTGGGTGCGACACCTGGGCTAGCAGCGGCTCAAGCTGGTCGAAGCAGTCAGTACGCGGCACCCTCATGAGGTTGCCCCCCGAAGTGGCACGAGGGCGTCCGACAGCGCGGCGCCTGCGCGGCGACGGCGGTTGGCCCATGCCGCGCGCACTGCGTTGCCAGCGGCCTCCACCACCTTTGGCGTGGGGATGACCGCCTCGCCGGCATCCTGCCTGTCGAAGTAGGTGGCCACGGCCTTGGCGGTCATCCAGGTGCCCAGGTAGCCAACACCGGCCCGCAGGGCCCATCCCGAACCGGGGATGATTCCCAGAGCCGAGCGCGTGATGACACCGTAGCCGTAACCCGCCCACAGGACGCCCGACAGCTCCAGCGCGCGACCCAGCGAGGGAGCCCTGCCATACGCCGCGGCAATCTGCATATACAGGCGCGCCTGGCTTGAGCTTAGGCTGGAGGACTCGCCCTCCGACTTGCTCATGGCGCCGGCCGCGGCGTTCTTGGCCGCATACGAGCGCACGAGCTCGTCCACGCGAGCCTTGCGGCAGAAGGGGAAGTTGGCCGCCAGCGCGGTACCCTTTGGCGTGGCCGTAACCAGCCAGCGGGCAAGCCCGCGCACCACCTCGCGTGCGTCAGAGGCCGCCACCACCGCCATGAGTTGCGCCTGGGCCTCGGAGAGGCCGGCATCGGGGGCGTCAAGCGCCGACTCGGCCACCACGGCCACCGGCACGCCCTGCCCTGCCAGCGTGCGCACGGCACGCACCACCTGGGCGTCCGAGCCGCCAGCGATGACGATGCCCAGGTCCCATGTGCTGGCGCGGGTGGCCTCGGCGCCATCGGAGAGAAGCGATATCGAGAGCGTGGCGCCTTCGTGCACCGGCAGCAGCGCGTCGCGCACGGCAAGCACCAGCGCCCGATCGCACTGCGCATCCACCATCACGCCCACGCGCACCGGCTCGACACGCTCGAGGTCGGCCTCGCGCGCCACGCCAATCATGTCAACCAAATGCCCCATGGGCATCGTGCCCGACTGAGCCATCAGCACCCCCTCGTCGAGAACTGGGCCATCACCGTCATTCTACCGTGCGCGCCAGCAACGCGCGCCTTGAGCTTACGCGGGCTTCGACCGGTGCAGCCACACCGACTGCACCACGCCGATGGCCAGGCAGTGGGTGACCATGGACGTGAGGCCAAAGCTGATGAAGGGCAGCGGGATGCCCGTGATGGGCATGATGCCCATGCACATGCCCACCTCCTGCAGTATCTGGAACGACCACATGGTCACCACGCCGGTTAGCACCAGCTTGGCAAAGGGCTGCTCGATGCGCTGGGCCAGCGAGATGGTGGCAAAGATGGTCCACGCAAAAAGCGCCAGGAGCCCCGCCGCGCCTACGAAGCCAAACTCCTCGGCCAGCAAGGCAAACACGAAGTCGGTGTGGGCCTCGGGCAGGAAGCCCGTGCCCGACTGGCTGGCGTTGCCGATGCCCTTGCCCAGAAGGCCGCCCGAGCCCACCGCAATCTTTGCCTGCTGCAGGTTGTATCCGCTGCCACCGGGGTCTACGGAGGGGTCGACGAACACGATAAGGCGGTTGAGCTGGTATTCCTTGAGCACGTGCGGCAATCCGGGCGTCATCGAGGTGACGATGGCCAACGCCGCCAACCCCACGATGAGCCCGATGGTAACCAGCACCCAGCTGGGCCGCGGTCCCGCCACGATGATGATGGCCGCGCCCGTCACCAGGATGATGAGGCCGGTGCCCAGGTCGGGCTGCACTAGGATGAGCAGGAAGGGCACGGTGAGGATGGCGCAGAGGCGCACGTAGTCCTTGAGGTTCTCGATCTTGCCGTTGAACTGCGCCCCCAGCGAGGCCATGAGGAAGATGGTCACGATCTTGGCGGGCTCGGAGGGCTGGAACGTGAACCCGATGATGGGGATGCGCACCACGCCCGTCATGCCCATGGCCGAGAGTCCCAGTCCGGGTATGCGCGGCATCACCATGAGCACGGCATCCAGCACCAGCAGTGCCGTGGACATGTTTGCCAGCGCGCGATAGTCATAGCTGCGCATGAACAGGGCGGCGGCCAGGCCGATGACGATGCCCATCATGTGCCGGGGGAAGTTTGCACTCGAGATGTTGAGCGAGGCTGACCAGATGACCACGGCCCCGTAGGCGATAAGCAGCAACGCTGGCAGCAGCTGCTGCCAATAGAACGCCTGCCTCCAGCCCCCTCGATGGCGCTTCTGCGTGGTGGGGACGCTCTCGCGGCCAAGCAGCGACGTGAGCGAACCTGCAGGCTGTGACCCTGTGAGCTCTGCCATGGTGCCCCCCTTATCGTGCGCCGGTCGTGTCGACGGCGTCTGACGTGTCCGGCTCGTTGTAGATGGCGCCCATGATGTCGCGCACCACGTACATCGACGACTGGCTGCCGAAGCCGCCCTGCTCGATGAGCGAGGCTACCACGTACTTCGGACTCTCCACGGGCAGGAAGGCCACGAACCAGCCGGTGGGCTCCTGGTCGGGGCGCTCGGCCGTGCCGGTCTTGCCCGCCACCGTCTCGGCCATGTTCACGAAGTGCTCGGCCTGCGCGGGCGACTCCTCGTAGATCACGCCCTCCAGGCCGCGGATGACCAGGTCGAAGTAGGAGGAGTCCTCCTGCACCGAGTGGCTGATCTCGGGGCTGTGCTCGATGACGGTGCCGGTGCCGGTGGCAGAGCGCACACTCTTGAGCACGTGCGGGCGCCAGATGGTGCCGCGCGTGGCGATGCCACCGTAGGCGCAGGCCATCTGCAGCGGCGTGACCAGCAGGTCGCCTTGGCCGATGGCCAGGTTGGTGCTGTCGCCGCCCTGCCAGGCGCGCACGTCGTCGGCCGCGGTGTCCCAGTAGTTCCACTTCCACTCGGCGTCGGGAACGCGCCCCGCCTCCTCCGATGGCAGGTCGATGCCGGTCTCTGCCCCCAGGCCCCAGCGGCGGTAGGTTTCCTGCAGGCCCTCGGGCTGGTCGGAATAGAAGAAGCCCTTGCCCACCTCGTAGTACACGACGTCGCACGAGTAGGTGATGCCCGTCTGCAGGGTCATGGCGCCGTGGCCCGAGTGGTCCCAGCAGTACTGGCCATAGTCCTCGCCGAAGCCCGTCCAGAAGCCCGTGCAGTAGAAGCCGGTCTGTTCCGACGCGATGCCGTAGTCCAGTGCGGCAAAGGTGCCCAGCGGCTTGATGGTGGAGGCCGAGGGGTACTGGCCCGACACCACGCGGTTGATCAGCGGGTAGCCGCCGTCCTCCGAGCTCAGCGCGTTCCAGTCGTCGTCGTTGATGCCGCCCACGAACACGTTGGGGTTGTAGGTAGGTGCGCTGGCCAGCGCGATGACCTCGCCGTTGGTGACGTCGATAGCCACGGCGCATCCCGCGATGCACGCCGTGTACCCACCGTCGTGCAGCAGCTTGATGCGCCGCTCCAGCGACTCCTCGGCGGCCTGCTGCACGTTGGCGTCGATGGTCAGCACCACGTCCGAGCCGCTTTGCGGAGCGACCGACGACGAGTGGTCGAGCACGGTGCCATAGGCGTCCACGTACACGATCTGCTCGCCGCGGATGCCCTGCAGCACGCTCTCGTACTGCCACTCCACGCCCGACTGGCCCACGATGTCGCCCTCTTCGTAGGTGATGCCGCTCTCGTTGTTGGGGTCACGGCTCCAGTCCAGCTGCTCCTGGGTGATGGTGCCGGTGTAGCCCAGCACGTGCGCGGCAAGGCTCCCGCAGGGGTAGTAGCGCTCGGTGCGCTCCACCACCTCGACGCCCGGAAACAGGTGCGTGTGCTCCTCGACGTAGGCCACCACGCGGCGCGAGACGTCCACGGCCACGGTGCGCTTGCTCTGCGCACCGGCGCTCTGGTCCTGGATCTTGCGACGAACGGCCAGGTAGGGCATGCCGATGAGGTTGGCCAGCAGCTGCATCTCCACCTCGTCGTCCACCACGGAGGGGTCGGCCACCACCGTGAGGCTGGGGCGGTTGGTTACCAGCTCGACGCCGTTGCGGTCGAGGATGCGCCCGCGCGGGGCGTCGGTGGTGACGGTGCGCGTGCGGTTTGACTCGGCCTGCTGATAGTAGTTGTCAGACGACATCAGCTGCATCGACCAGAGCCGCGCCAGCAGCACGCCTAGGATGGTTCCCGAGAAGATGCCAAGGCCATGCAGGCGACTCTTGAAGCCCGTCTCGGCCGAGTTGTCCGATCCTCCTGCGGCCGTAGGCGCGGCGCCACCGATGTCCATGGAGTAGCGACCCTCGTGCGAAACGTTGCGCACCACCAGGTAGAGGAGCACCAGCGCGGCAAGCGCGCAGATGATGATGACGAATACCCTGCCCATGGGTGAAGCCTACCTCGTGCGCAGCGAGTGCCGCGCGGCCCGACGGGCTCCCTGCACGCTGGGGGTGCCCAGACGCCTGCCACCGCCTCGGGTGGACCTTCCTAGCACCACGGCAAACGGGATGTAGGCCAAAAACGTGAGCAGCGCCGTGGGCAGCGTGCGGAACACGACGCCCTCAAAGAACGACGTCGACTGCCCCACGAGCAGCATGGCCAGGTGGTAGACAAACGTGACCACCAGCGTGGTGACGGCCACAGGCACGTAGGTAGAGCCCGGGTCCTCGCCGATGCGGTCATGCACCTCCATGCCCAGGGGGTAGGCCGCCGCCGTAAGCAGGAAGGCCATGAGCCCTATCGGGCCAGTCGACGAGAGGTCGTACACCAGCCCGCCAAGGAAGCCGCAGAGCACGCCGGTTGGGCCGCCAACAGAAAGCGCCACGACCTCCGCAAACACGAGCGCGAAGTTGGCGTGCCCGTTGCCCAGCGCGATGTTGGGCGCGAGGGCCAGGTGGCACACGAGGCACACGAGGGCTAGCACGCCAACGCCACGCCTGCTCTTGCGCTTGTCCTTCACCTGCATTGGGCCCTCACCCCCCTATTCGCCTTCGCCTGCCGAAGCGGCGTCCTCGTCGGCCACGGGCTGCTCCACGACGCCCGTACCGCGTCCCTCAACCAACGCAGACGACTCCTGGGCATCCGCACTCGCAATGTCCTCGGCCGTTGCCTTCTGCTCATCGGTCAGCGAGGTGATGACCAGCACCTCCTCGAGGCTCTCGGCAGAGGTGACGGGCTCCACCACGATGGTGTAGTACAGCGCGCCAGCCGCCTTCTCGACGCTGGACACCTTTCCCAGCGGCAGGCCCTTGGGATACACCCCGCCCAAGCCGCTGGTGATGACCGTGTCCCCCACCTCAACCTGCTGGTCGGTGCGGATCAGCGTGAGACGCAGCGACCCCGTTGCCGAGCCGCGCAGCATTCCCTGCGCACGCGACGACTGCACCATGGCCGAGACGCCGGAGTTCTCGTCGGTGATGAGGCGCACCGTGGCCGACGCTGGGTTGCATTCGATGACCTGCCCGATGGCACCCACCGAGTCGGTGACGGGCATGCCCACCGCGATGCCAGACGAGGTGCCCTTGTCGATGGTGACCGTGGCCGACCACGAGTCGGTGGAGCCCGAGATGATGCGGGCACCGGTGGACTCGAGGCTATAGGCGCTCTTCAGGTCAAGCAGGGCCTCGAGGCTCTCGGTGGCGCGAGCCGCCTCCTCAAGCTCGGCATTGCGGGCCCTCAGCTCGTCAATCTCGGCCTGAAGCTCGGAGAGCGTCTCCTGGTCGGCCGTGAGGTTGGACATGATGTTGCCCACTGCGCGCACGGGAGAGGTGACCACCATCCCAAGCTGACGGACGGGCGTGGTGATCATCTGGAACGTGTTGCGGGCCGTAGAGAGCACGCCAGTGCCAGCCTCCCGCACGCTCAGCGTGAAGAGCACGGCCGAGACGGCAAGCAGCACGACGAGCAGCCTGCCGCCCGTCGACGAAGATCCCTTGTGCAGTGCGCCTTGCGGGGCGGTGCCCTTGCCCGTGAGCGGCATGTTGCCCCGCTAGGTGGCGCTCTGGACGAAGCCGCCCGAAAGCGCGTTGGCTTCGAGCACCTTGGCGCAGCCGTTCACCACGTTCTCGAGCGCGGTGGGGCTCACGTTCACGGGAACGCCCGTCTCCTCGCGAAGGCGCTGGTCAAGGCCACGAAGCAGGCCACCGCCACCCGTAAGCAGCACGCCATAGTACATGAGGTCGGAGGCAAGGTCGGGCGGGGTCACGTCAAGCGCGTCCTTCACGGCCTTGGTCACGGCGTCAAGCGGCTTGTCGAGGGCGCGGCGAATCTCCTCGCTCTCGATGCGCACCGTCTTGGGCAGGCCGCTCATGACGTCTCGGCCGTTCACCTCGACGTCAAGCTCCTCGGCCAGCGGTGCGGCAGAGCCCACCTTGATCTTGATGTCCTCGGCCGTGCGCTCGCCGATGGAGAGGTTGTAGGCATCGCGGACGTGCTCGAGGATGGTCTGGTCAAACTCGTCGCCCGCCGTACGGATGGACTGCGACACCACGATGCCGCCCATGGCGATGACGGCCACCTCGGTGGTGCCACCGCCGATGTCCACCACCATCGAGCCCGTCGGGTCCTCGATGGGCAGGTCGGCGCCGATGGCTGCCGCCATGGGCTCCTCGATGAGGTAGGCCTGGCGCGCGCCAGCCGAGATGGTTGCCTCGAAGACGGCGCGCTTCTCGACCGAGGTGACGCCCGAGGGCACGCACACCACGACCCGCGGGCGCGGCGACCATGGGTAGCGGCGTCCGCCACGGGCCTTCTCGATGAAGTAGCGAAGCATGACCTCGGTTACGTCGAAGTCGGCGATGACGCCGTCCTTGAGAGGACGTTCGGCGATGATCGAGCCAGGCGTACGGCCAATCATGCGCTTGGCGTCGGAACCGACGGCAAGGACGCGGTCCTCGCTCTTGTCGATGGCAACGACCGAGGGCTCGTTGAGCACGATGCCCTGGCCTCGCGCCGCAACAAGCGTGTTGGCCGTGCCGAGGTCGATGGCAAGATCGCCATCGTATTCTCCGAAGAGCGTATCAAGCAGCGACATGTCTCCCAATCCTGTCAACTGTTGAGCCGGCGCGATGCGCCGGCGGTGTTACTGTGGGCTCGAAGCCCCTATTCGGCCGTGTCCTCGCTGGACTCGCCCTCTACGTACTCAGCCTCTGCGGCCTCGCCCTCGACGCCCTCGCCCTCGACGCCCTCGCCCTCGAGGGGGGTCTCCTCGGCAGGAGCCGCGTCGGTGGGTGTGGTCTCGGCAGGAACCTCGGCCTCGGCGTCGACCTGGGCCTCGGTCTCGGCATCCTCCAGCGTGGCGTCGGTGCCACCCTGCGACGGGTACATGACCTCGATGTCGGCGACCTTCCAGCCAATGCCGTCACGCACCATCTGGATGCGGTAGCTCTGCTCGCCGCCAGCAGCAAGCGTGGCGGTGGCCATGACCGTCGACTCGTTCATCGAGCGGTCGACGCCACTCACCTTCACGCCAGAAAGCGACGACGGAAGGATGGACGAGTACTGACGCGCCGCGTCCTCGCTTACCGTGCCGGCCAGGTAGTCGGCGATGTCGCCGCCATCGCCCTTGGTCTGGAAGATGCCCTCGGCAACCGCCTCCTGCGTGGGCCAGCCAAAGCCGCTGTAGTAGGCATAGCCGGCCACGCCCGCGAAGATGAGAAGGATGAGCAGGAACGTGAGGAACCTGCGCAGCCCGCGGTGCTTGCGCTTGGCGCGACGGTCGCGGCGGTCCTGCTCCACGATCTCGCGCTCGCTGATCGAGAAGAAGCCCGTGTCCTCGGGCGAGGGCATGAACTCGCCGGACTCGCCCAGCGGGTCAAGCGGGTCGAAGCTGCCCGTGCCGTAGCCGGCAGCCGCCAGCATGGCGTTGGTGTCGGACGGCGAGCTTGAGGTGGTCATGGTAGCGCGGCGCGCCGCGTCGTAGGCGGTCTGCGCCTCGCTGGACAGCACCAGCTGCCCGTCGGCCGTGGCATGGTTGAAGGCGTCGACGGCCTCGGCCATGCGGTTGGACGCCACGTAGGCCAGGCCAAGGTCGGCGTAGATCTGGTTCTGGTCGGACAGCGGCGAGGTGAAGTCAAGCGCCGTGCGGTAGGCCTCGACCGCGTCGATGGGACGGCCCATCTGCATGAAGCAGCTTCCCAGGCTGCGCAGCGAGCCTGACGGGTCGGGGTTGGTCTCGTCGATTGCGGCGTTCCTGAACGCCACGCCCGCCTCACGCAGGTTTCCAGCCTTGAGCTGGGCATTGCCAAGCGCCACGTTGGCCTTGTAGGGCGTGGCGTAGGTGGAGTCCTTGGTGGCCAGGGTCAGCGACTCGATGGCCTCCTGCAGGTGCCCGGCGGCCAGCAGCGCGCGGCCGCGGTTGCAGGCAAGAGCACCGGAGTTGCCATAGGATGCGTCCTCGAGGGCATGGCCGTATGCGGCGGCCGCATCGGCAAAACGCCCCAGCTTCATGAGGCAGTTGCCCAGAAGGTGATCGACGGCACCCGACACCTCGCCGTCCTGCTTTGCTTGGGAGAGCGCCTCCACGGCACCCTGGATGTCGCCCCTGCGATAGGCTGCCTTGCCAGCCTCGTATGCCCGTTGGTTCACGTCAGCTCCTCGTGTCGTTCGCGCCTCGCGCGGTCCCTCGGACGTCTGATGCCCTCGTCCGTCCTATGCGTGCTCGATGCGTACCGAATTGATGATGTCGCCCGCGCGCAGTGCCGCGATGACGTCCATGCCCTCGATGGTGGTGCCAAAGACGGTGTAGCCCGAGTCAAGCCCGTGCTGGGGGCCCAGGCAGAAGTAGAACTGCGAGCCCGCCGAGTCGGGGTTCTGCGAGCGCGCCATGGCAAGCGCGCCGTCAACATGGCTGTTGTTGGGATTGGTGGTGTACTCCTGGCGGATACGGTAGCCGGGACCACCGGTGCCGGGACGCCCGTAGGGGCCCGACTTGCCGTCGGCCACGTCGGCCTCGGACATGTCGCGCGTGTTGGGACAGCCACCCTGGATCACGAAGCCCGGCACATAGCGATGGAACCTGAGGCCATCGTAGAAGCCGGCCTGCGCAAGCTCGCAGAGGTTGGCCACGTGGCGCGGGGCGCCCTTGCCGTCAAGCTTCACGCGGATGACGCCCTTGCCCGTGTCAAACACGGCCACCTCGTCACCCACCACCTGGTACTTCGGCTCGTAGAGCGGGTCTGGAAAGAATCCCATGTGCTACTCCCCTCGTCGCGCCGCCCCGAATGGGCAGCGCTGTTACAAGCATAGCTATTTAGAGTATTCTAGCGGCTGGGAGCAGCTTTCACATATTCGGCAGAGAGGTAGATGCCCGCCGTAAGCGATAAGCCCGGGGCGCATGACCCGCCCCGGGCCCATCGTCCTAACCCAGATGGTCAAGCACGTACGGCAGGATGCCACCCGAGCGCAGGAACTCGCCCTCCATCGGCGTATCCACGCGCACGACGCACTCGAACCTTACCGTGCTACCGTCGGCCTTATGCGCCAACACCGTCACGTTTCTGCTGGCAGGAAGGCCGGCGCTCACGTCAACCGTGTCGATGTCAAAGGTCTCGGTTCCGTCCAGACCAAGCGACTCGGGCGTCTGGCCCTCGCCCAGCTGCAGCGGCAGCACGCCCATCTGCACCAGGTTGGAGCGATGGATGCGCTCGAAGCTCTCGGCGATGACCGCGCGCACGCCCAGCAGAGCCGGACCCTTGCCAGCCCAGTCGCGGCTGGAGCCCGAGCCATACATCTTGCCGGCCACGATGACCAGCGGCACGCCGGCCTGGCGGTACGACTCGGCCGCGTCGTAGATGCTCTTTACCTCGCCGTCGGTGAGGTCGCGCGTCCAGCCGCCCTTGCGGCCGTCGCCCAGGTGGTTCTCAAGGCGCACGTTGGCAAAGGTGCCGCGCATCATCACCTCGTGGTTGCCGCGACGGGCGCCATAGGTGTTGAAGTCGGCCTCGGCCACGCCGTTGTCGCGCAGGTAGCGCGCCGCAGGCGAGGTCTTGGCAATCGAGCCCGCCGGCGAGATGTGGTCGGTGGTGACGAAGTCGCCCAGCAGGGCAAGAGCCCTGGCGCCGCTGATGGACACCTGGTCCTGACGCACCGCGAGGTCGAAGTACGGGGCGCGACGCACGTAGGTGGACGCCTCGTCCCACGGGAAGGTTGCCGACTCGCTGGACGGGATCTCGCGCCAGGCATCGGAGCCCTCGGCCGCCTCGGCGCGGCCGGCGGCGTACAGATCGGCCGTGAGCTCGCTGCCAAGCACCTCGTCGATCATGGCATTGGTGGGCCACAGATCCTTGAGGTAGACGGGGGCGCCCTCGGAGTTGTAGCCAAGCGGCTCGATGTCCAGGTCGACGTCCACGGTGCCGGCGATGGCATAGGCCACCACCAGGGCCGGCTGGCTCAGGAAGTTCTGCGCCACGTCCGGGCTGATGCGGCCGTCAAAGTTGCGGTTGCCCGACAGCACGCTTGCGAGGTCGGCCTTGCCAGCGATGGCCTTGAGGGCCGGGTGGATCTCGCCGGAGTTGCCGATGCAGCTCATGCAGCCAAAGCCGCAGGTAAAGAAGCCTAGCTTGAAGAGATAGTCGGCTAGCCCCGCGCGCTTCAGGAGCAGCTCGGTGGCACGGCTGCCAGGCGCGAATACCGTCTTCACCCACGGCTTCACGGCAAGGCCGGCCTCCACCGCCGCCTTGGCCACGAGGCCGGCCGCCACCATCATGGCGGGGTCAGTCGCCGTGGTGCAGCTGGTGATGGCTGCGATGGCGATGGCGCCGTTGGCAACCTCCGCGGTGTTCCCGCCCACCTCTACCTGGAAGCGCTCGTCGAGGTCACGCCCATGTTGCACGGCCACCGAGCGGAAGCGCTCAGCAAGGCCAGAGGGCAGCACGCGGTTGTGCGGGCGCGACGGGCCGGCAAGCGACGTGACGACGCTGCCTAGGTCAAGCGTGACGGTGCGCGCATAGGTGCGCTCCCCGCCCTCGCCCCACAGGCCTTGCCGCTCGAAGTATGCCTTCGCGAAGGCCAGCTGCGCAGCGTCACGCCCCGTCAACTCGAGGTTTTCCATCACGCGCTGATCGACGGGGAACAGCGTGGTGGTGCTGCCGTACTCGGGCGTCATGTTGGCCACGCAGGCACGTTGGGTGGCCGTGAGGGTGGCCACGCCGCTGCCCGTCACCTCGACCAGCGTGCCCACCACGCCCTCGGAGCGCAGCAGCTCGCACACCGTGAGGGCGAGGTCCATGCCCGAGACGCCATCTGCCAGCGCACCGGTGAGGTGCAGCTCCACCACCGGCGGCACCAGCATCGAGATGGGCTGCCCCAGGGCCGCGGCCTCGGCTTCGATGCCGCCCACGCCCCAGCCCAGCACCCCCACGCCGTTGGCGGTGGTGGTGTGCGAGTCGGTGCCCACCAGCGTGTCGAAGCAGGCCGTGGGCACCTCGCCCGCGGCCAGCGCATCGTCCATGACCACCTGGCAGAACCGCTCGATGTTCAGCTGGTGGCAGATGCCCACGCCTGGCGGCACGATCTGCACGTTGCCAAAGGACCGCGAGGCCCACTTCAGGAAGGCGAAGCGCTCGCGGTTGCGCTGCGCCTCCAGGCGCTCGTTGGTGTCAGCGCAGCCGGCGCAGCCCGCCTCGTCGGCAATCACGGAGTGGTCGATAACCAGCGTGCACGGGATGCGCGGGTTGACCAGCGACGGGTCTCCCCCACGGTCCACCATGGCGTCGCGCATCGCCGCGAAGTCAACGAACACGGGCACGCCCGTGAAGTCCTGGAACAGTACGCGCGCCGGCATGAACTCGATCTCGTCTCCCTGCTGGCCCGCGAGGCCAGCCGAGACGATGGCCCAAGCCTGCTGCACGCGACGCTCGGGGTCGGTCACCCGGCGCACGACGTTTTCCAGCAGGATGACCAGCGCGCGCGGAAGACGCTCCGCGCCGGGGATGCCCGCCACGTCGTACACAAGCCGCGTGACGCCTCCGGCGGCAAGCTCGTGCGGGATGGACGCCGAAAGCACCGCGTCGCGAAACTCAGGGGTAATCTCTGCCATAAGGGTCTCCTATCTGGATGCCGTCGGCGCCTTACGGTGCCTGTGGTCATAGCCCTGCTCAAGCCACCTAACGACGTGGCTCAGGCGGTCGTCGTCGCCCGCGTCGCGTGGCCTGTTAAGCCGTCCGTATAGCATATGGAAGAGCGCAAGCGAGCCAACGGCACAGACCATAAGAAATAACGCCATGGTAACCGTGGGGCGCTCAAGCGAGAAGAACGAGGGAAACACGAAGCACCCTGCCACCAGCACGCAGAGAACCGACACGAGAAGCGCCGCGCGCAACGGCGAAAGGGGCCACGAGATGCGCACGAGAAGCGCCACGCCCACCAGCGCCGACAGGTACAGCGCGCAGGTTGAGCGCTGGCCGAAGTCCATGCCAAGCGGCTCGCCCAGCAACTGAACCGCAAGCACCGACGCCACGATGGCCACCGACGCCGGAAGCGAGCGCCTCAGCACGTTGGCCAAAAAGTCGCCGGTCACGAGGTCGTGGTTGGGCTCCATCGACAGCACGAACGACGGCCAGCCGATGACAGCACTTGCCAGCAGCGTCATCTGGATGGGGATGTACGGGTACGGCGGAAGGAAGATGCACATGAAGGTGAGCAGCGCCGAGAAGACCGTCTTCACCAGGAAGAGCGATGCGCTGCGCTGCAGGTTATTGATGGAGCGGCGCCCCTCTGCCACCACCTCTGGCATGTGTGCGAAGTCGTTGTCCACAAGCACGATCTCGCTCACGTTTCGCGCCGCCGCCGAGCCCGACGCCATCGACACCGAGCAGTCCGCCTCCTTGAGCGCCAGCACGTCGTTCACGCCGTCGCCCGTCATGGCCACGGTATGACCCGCGCCGTGCAGGGCCCTCACGATGGTGCGCTTCTGTTGCGGCGTCACGCGACCGAAGACGCTCTTGGTAAGCGCCGCGTCTGCGACTTGTTCGTCGGTAATCAGGGTCGAGGCGTCCACGTACTCGTCGGCGCCTGCGATGCCCACGGCCCGAGCGATGGCCGACACCGTGCGGGGGTCGTCGCCGGATATCACCTTGAGGTTGACGCCCTGGTCGCTAAAGAAGCTGACGGTCTGGGCAGCAGTGGGCCTGATCTCGTCGCGCAGGGCAACGAAGCCCAGCACGTGCGGGGTGCCCACGAGGGTGCCAGCCGAGTCGAAGCCGTCTGCCTCGACCACCGTCAGCACGCGCTCGCGCTCGCCGAATGACGAGAGCACCTCCTGCCAGCGCCCCATCGCCTGGCCTAGCACGAACTGGGCCGCGCCAAGCACGAGCGCCTTCCCATCGGTGGTGACGCAGCCCGAGTACTTGCGCGCCGAGCTGAACGGGACGGCGCGCCTCACGTCCTCTGGACTCACGCCCTGCCCCTCGGCGTAGGCCATGATCGCCAGTGCGGTCTCGTTGGCGTCTCCCGCGTTTGCGTGCGTCACCGTGCAGATGGCACGCTCCACATCCTCGCGCAGCGCCTCCCCCACCGCACGCACCTGCGTGACCTCCATCTGACCGCTCGTAATAGTGCCCGTCTTGTCAAGGCAGAGGGTGTCCACCCGAGCGAGGGTCTCCACGCAGTAGCTCTGCTGCACCAGCACATTCCTCATACCCAGCCGGGTGGTAGCGATGGCCAATACGCCCGAGGTCAGAAGCACAAGCCCCTGCGGAATCATGCCCACCATGGCGGCCACCGTAGAGAGCATGGCGTCCACCAGCGGCGTTCCCTCCACCACATAGGTGCGCAGGAACAGCCCCGCGCCTAGCGGCACGAGCACCATCGACGCAAACTCGATGATCATCGAGAGCGTACGCATAATCTCGGAGTTGACGGGCTTGACGTAGCGGGCCTCGGCATTGATCTGCGCCGCGTACCCGGCGGCCCCCACGCGCGTCACGCGGTATGCCACGTCGCCCGTCACCACGAAGCTGCCCGAGTAGAGCTCGTCGCCCTCGTGCTTCTCCACCGACTCGCTCTCGCCGGTCAGCAGGCTCTCGTCCATCATGGGCTGGCCGCGCAGCACGGTGCCGTCGGCTGGCACTTGGTCGCCATGCCGCAGCAGGACCACGTCGTCCTGCACGATGGCCTCGACGGGAATCTCCGCCTGCTGGCCGTTGCGCATCACCCGCACCTGCTTGGTGGTGAGGATGGTCAGGCGGTCCACCATGCGCTTGGCGCGAACCTCCTGCACAATGCCTACGGCCATGTTGAAGAACACAACTCCCATAAAGGCCATATTGCGCAGGCGCCCCGTGAACAGCACGAGGACGGCAAGGAACAAGTTGATGCCGTTGAAGAGCGTGAAGGTGTGCTCGGCGAAGATCTGCTTGATGGACTTGGTCTTGGGGTCGGTATTGGCGTTGGTGAGGCCGGCCGTGACGCGCTGGGCGACCTGCTCGTCCGTAAGTCCGAGCAGATCCGGCGCCTGCTGTGCCTGTGCCTCCATACGCTCCCCCTTTGTTGTGGCCACGTGTGATTGTACGCGACACGGTCCGTCGGCAGGCTGACAGCAGCCTCATACGATGAGACGATTTAGAGAATCGTCATAGCGCATGAGGCTGCGGCGCCGAGTCCATTGGTTTTAGGACACACCCGAACAGGTTTGACCAGCCCTCGTAGCCGCAAGGCACCCTTCGCATTGCATATCCGCCCTAGCACTGTACAAAAAGCCGAGCCAATGCACATCAACTATTTACTTACTTTATTGATGTTTTCATCTACCTGCGGTTTTGTAACGAGACGCTATAAAACCCACAACCCACTCCGGAGACCATTTTGCAATGAGGATACACGGTTCCCGGCTGGCCCCACAAAACCGCAGCTAGATGCCATGTCCCCGAACTGAAGTGAAGCGGGCGCCCGCGCGACTCCGCCAGATGGCGTGCATTGGCTCGGCTTTTTGTACAGCACCCTCGCTCTTAGATAGCAAAATCGCTGAAAACGCTCCGATTAGAGGATTTAACGTGCACGAAATTGCCCCACCCGGCCCCCAGAGCAAGACGAGATGCCATTACAGCAGCCTGAGCGACCTCTTGCCGGGGCCATACCGCCGCACCCACCCCTTACTCATAACAATTGAAGCATCACTCGTTGGTCGCCGTCGGCAAAAAAGCCGGGGCTGGTCGGAACCCTTGATTCCGACCAGCCCCGGCCACTCATTCGGTGTCTTGCCCTACTGCCTGCAGATCATGCCTGCACGGTCGTTGGCCTAGCGGTACAGCGCCGCCTTGCCCGTGCAGCCAAACAGGTCGATCTTCTGGGCCGCAACCGCCTGCATGGCACGTACGCAGGGCGGCTCGATCTCGTTGGGCTCGCGCAGGCCCTTGTCCTGCAGAACCTCGCGCATCTTGTTGTAGAAGGCAACCTTGATGTCGGACGAGATGTTGATCTTCGCAATGCCGATGCGCGCTGCCTCGGCAATCTCGTCGTCGGGGTTGTTGGAGCCGCCGTGAAGCACCAGCTTGGTATCCAGGCCGGCCGCCGCGATGGCCGCCTTGATCTCGCGCAGGAGGTCAAGCTTGAGCTCGGGCACGTAGCCCTCCGGGTAGATGCCGTGGCAGGTACCGATGGCGATGGCCAGCGTGTCGATTCCCGTCTGCTTGATGAACTCAACCGCCTCGTCGGGCTGCGTGTAGTGAATGACCTGGCCAAAGGCCTTGTCGGCGTCGGTCACTCCGATGTTACCCAGCTCAGCCTCGACCGAGATGTCGCGCGCAAAGAGCGACGGCACATAGGCAAATGAATCGCCCGCCGGCACCTCGGCCACACGCGGGTCGTCGGCGTCGGTGCATACCTGCCACATCTGGGCCACGTGCGCCACCTCAACCACCTTCTTGGTGATGGCCACGTTCTCCTCGAAGGGCTTGGACGAGGCGTCAATCATCACGCTGGTGTAGCCGCTGCGGATGGCTGCCATAACGGAGCGCAGGTCAGGGCCGTGATCCAGGTGGATGACGGCCGGCACCGGCGAGGCCTCGATGCGCTGGCGCACGCTGGCGATGACGTCGGAGCCCAGGTGCTTGAGCTCGTCGGGATGGATCTCGATGATGACAGGGGCTTCCTTCTGCTCGGTGATGTCCATGATGCCGTTGAACATCGCATAGCTCGATATGTTAAAGGCGGGGATGGCAAACTGGTGCTGGTCGGTGGGGGCAAGCAGCTCCCGCATGTTCATGAGCATGGCAACTCCTCCTGTTGCGACGTGGCACGGCCACACCGTGCGCTGTGTTATCAGGGTACCACCCCGCAGCACAACTTGTACACGATTTCGTGTACTTGATTCTTGCGACACATTTTTGATGTGCGACGGGCGGCGGATCGCGGACGCTTCTCCGCTTCCGGCGGCACGGCGGCACCAACGCCCTGGCAATCCCGACGCAGTACTCCCTACAGCTTCTTTTTGGTCAGCTTGGACTCGGCGTCCATGCCGCCGTCGCGTTCAGGCGCGGACGGTGCGGCTGGTGGCACCGCTGCCGTGGCCTGTACCTGCGGCTTTGCCCCAGTCTTCTCCTTCATGCGCCGAACCGCCTCGTCATCGAAGGTGTTGGGCTGTTGCGTCACCTGAGGGGCCTGCCTCGTCACCGGTGGGGTCTGCCTCGTCACCTGAGGGGTCTGCCTCGTTACCGGAGGGGTCTGCCTCGTCACCGGCGGCACAGTGGTGGTCGGTGCGAACGCGGCGGCAGGCGTAAGGTTGAGCTCCCTGCGCATGGCAAGGTACGCCACGGCTGACGCCACAAGAGCGGAGCAGTTCCACAGGCCGTTAGCCATGGACACCAAGCTCATGAGATTGCCGGTATAGATGATGTAGAAAAACAGCGCACGAGCAAGGGACTCGATGACAAAGCAGGTTGCGAGCGGAAGCGCGTAGCTCCTCCGCGTCTGCTGCTGGCGCCAAGCCAACGCGAGAATGCCGATGCGCGAGACGATGCCAAATACCACAACCGCAAATGGACTGGTAAGAGGAAAGAATTGGGTAATCAGGCTAAGGATATAGGCGGCTGCAACCACGCGGTCGGCAGGCTGATGCTCTTGGGTAAACAGGGAATGGAAGCCGAAAGCGATGACGACGTTGCACACCGGGTTCACGATGCGAAGCCCCTGATTGATGGCAGACAGAAAAGCGTATCCAAAGAGCGGCGCGATGATTCGGCTTGCCGTGATGCCGATTACCTCGAGGACGAGCTGGACCAAGAGCGCGTAGGTGATGATTCTCCTGCTTTGTTGTGACGCGGGCATGGGCAACCCCCTTGCATCGGATGATCTGCGCAGGTAACGGCACGAGCCCTAAGGCGGGGCTACTGCGCCAAAGAATAATCTACCAGAGGGTGGCACGTCATGCACGTCGCGTGATGCTCGCCGCGAACCTTGTCGGGATTTGGAGCTTCGACAACATGGCCGATTGAGTTGGGCTATACTAGACGCTCGTTCGCCCCTATAGCTCAGCGGATTAGAGCGTCTGCCTCCGGAGCAGAAGGTCGAGGGTTCGAGTCCCCCTGGGGGCACCAGGATATGAGGGAGGTCGCCGGCAACGGCGGCCTCCTTTTGTTTTGGGTGCGGGACGCTGGGACAATGGGGACGTAGCACTTTGTCCGCGAAGGACGGAGCTCCTGCGCGGACAAGGGGGTGCGGACAAAATGTTGGACCATCCTGGTCCGGATTGGAGTCCGCATGAGAGACGTCGAGCTCGAGGCACGGGTCGTCGCGTACGTCCGGGAGGG
>CADALE010000023.1 GCA_902788705.1 uncultured Coriobacteriaceae bacterium
CTCCCGGACGTACGCGACGACCCGTGCCTCGAGCTCGACGTCTCTCATGCGGACTCCAATCCGGACCAGGATGGTCCAACATTTTGTCCGCACCCCCGTCCCGCCGCCTTCCCTGTCCGTCCCCGGCTGCCCGAGCCTACCCCGAGATGTCCATGCGGATGATCTGCATCTTCACCCGCCGGTCGCCAAGCCTTGCAAGGAAGCGGTGCAGCCCCGTCACGGCAGGGTCGTCCATGTCGTAGTAGCCCAGCATGTAGCCGCGCGCCGAGACGATGGCGCCAGGACACCAGCTGCGCAGCTCGGACACGTCCTCAACGCACAGGCACTCGTCATAGTTCTCCATGCCAAAGCTCTTGAAGGTCTTCCGCATCAGGAAACGCCCCAGCTTGCCGATGGTGTCGAACACGATGCGGCAGCTGCCGAAGCGGTCTGCCAGCGCGCACACGATTGCCTGCACCTGCGCAGCGGTAAAATAGTGGAACACGCCCGCCGCGAAGAAGATGGCCCCGCCCGAGCCGTCAACCTCGTCCATCCAGCGAAAGTCATTGAGGTCGCAGGCGATGTTGTGCTCGCGATCCACCTCGGGCAGCAACCCTGCGCGCGCCTCGATGATGTCGGGCATGTCCACGTTGTACATGAGGCAGGTGCCGTTGTCGCAGCGACGCGGTGTCTGGTCAAGCCCGCAGCCCATGTTGACCACGGCCGCATGCGGATGCAGGGTAAGGTAGTCCTTGATCTCCCACTCCATGTCCAGCTGACGCATGGCCGCCTCCAGCGCGCCAAAGCGCCAGAAGGTGCTGTTGGCGTTGCCGTCCAGCTCCGAGAAGTCGTAGTCGAGCCGCGCGCACAGCTCTGCCGCGCTCGTGTCGTTGTACAGGCGCGGGAACACCTCGGCGCACAGTTTGCGCCCGTACAACGGAATGATGAGGGTCTCCTGCACCGATCCTTGCTCGATGTGAATCTTCTTGGTGGTATCTGCCTGCGCCATGACGACGTCCCTTCTGCACGTGGCTTGACCCACCGATGATAGCAAAAGTAAGCGTTGTCTAACATTGAGAGGCATGTAGCGGGGCCGGACAGTAGGGACGCGGACACTGGGGACGTAGCACTTTGTCCGGATGCTGAAGGAGCCCGGACAAAGTGCTACGTCCCCAGTGTCCGTCCCCAGTGTCCGGACGAGGTGCTACGTCCCCAGTGTCCGGCCCTATCCCGCTAGCAGCCGCAGCAACGCACCGAGGCGTCCCGTGGCCATGAGCAGCCCCACCGCCACAAGCAGCAGCCCGCTGGCCTTCTCGATTGCCCCGTAATGGCCACGAGCCCACGAGAGGGCGTCCTCAAGCTGGTCCACCAGCAGCGCCGATACCACGAACGGCACCCCCAGTCCCAGCGAGTAGCTTGCCAGCAGCGCGACTCCCCTGGCCATGCTGCCCTCGTCGGCGGCCAGGCTGAGCGCCGAGGCAAGAAACGTTCCCACGCACGGAGTCCAGCCGATGGCGAACACCATGCCAAACAGCAGCGACGTGCCAAAGCTACGGGGCAGCACGCCCGATGCGGGACGCCACGTGCGACTGAGCACGGACACGCGCAGAACCCCTAGGTAGTTGAGGCCAAGGAACATCACCACGATGCCGCAGCACGCGTCCAGCACGCGCTGATGGCTGACGAGCGCCGCGCCAAGCGTTCCCGCGAAGGCCCCCAGGATGGTGAACACCGCCCCAAAGCCCACCACGAAGCCAAGGGCGCTGCGCAGGGTCTGGGCCACCCCACCTCTCCCGGAGCCGCCTTCCGACGCCCCTGCGCCGGCACCTCCAGAGAAGTAGGCCACGTAGATGGGCAGCATCGGCAGCAGGCAGGGCGACACGAACGTGATGATGCCCTCGAGAAACGTTAGCAGCACATCCATAGCCGCGTCACACCAGCGTGTTCAAGGCGCCGCGCATCAGCGTGGGGTCGATGGCGCCAGCCGAGATGGTGAGCACCTCCCCATCGGTAGAGACCACCACCGTGGTGGGCAGACTCCATGCGCCGAAGGCCGTGCTTGCCTCGAGCTCACTGTCGAAGTACGCGGGCAGCTCGGCAAACCCGTTGTCGGACAACCAGGTCATCGCAGCGTCCTTCGTCTCGCGCTGCCCGTCGGTGACGTCAACGAAGGCAAAGCTCACGCGGTCAGCATAGTCGCGATAGATGTCAAGGTAGTCGGGCATCTCCTGCACGCAGTACGGGCACCAGGTGGCCCAGAAGTTGATCACCAGCGGCCGCCCGTCGGCGATGGTGGAAAGCCTGAGCGGCTCGCCGAGGTCGGTGTAGACCGTGGCGTCGTGGTCGGCGAGCAGGACGGCGTCGGCGGCAGGAGCGTCTGCGGCGGCCGCCTCCTGAGCCTCGCCAGCCACGGAGCTTGGGGCTTCCTGACGGCTTGACAGCACGTCATAGCCCACGTAGCCCACAACCAGCAGCGCCACCAGGGCAATAAGCGCCAGCAGCGCCCCACGCCTCGAACCCGCCATCTTCCCTCCTTCGCTGCGTTCCCGAAAGGATACCAGACGGGCGGCGAGCGGACACCGGTGGGGCTGGACAGCGGGGACGCGGACAAAGTGCTACGTCCCCATTGTCCGCGCCGGTCGGCGCAATTTTACTTGTTTACAAATCGATTGTGTACAATTATAATAGTTCCAGAGAGTAACCCAACGAGAAGGGATCACCCATGAACGTCTTCGACTACACCGTCACCGCCAAGGACGGCAGCGCCGTCAGCCTTTCCCAGTACCAGGGCAAGGTCCTGCTTGTGGTGAACACCGCCACCGGCTGTGGCTTCACCCCCCAGTACGATGACCTCGAGCGCATCTACGCCGCCTACCGCGAGCAGGGCTTCGAGGTGCTGGACTTCCCCTGCAACCAGTTTGCCGACCAGGCCCCCGAGTCCGACGAGGAGATCACGACCTTCTGCAAGCTCAAGTTTGGCACCGAGTTCCCGCAGTTCAAGAAGCTTGACGTGAACGGCGAAAACGCCGATCCCCTGTTTGCCGACCTCGCCACCGCCTTCCCCTTCCAGGGCTTCGGCCGTGGCCTCAAAATGAAGGCCCTCGAGACCTTCGCCGCCGCCAACAACAAGAAGTACGGTGACAAGGCCTACATCAAGTGGAACTTCACCAAGTTCCTCGTGGGCCGCGACGGCACCCCTGTGGCGCGCTTCGAGCCCACGGTCGACATGGCCGAGGTCGAGGAGGCCATCAAGGCCCAGCTCTAGGCCCCAAGTCCAGGCCGTCCCCACGGACGAGGACGCCACCCCACAGCACCGACGACACAGAAGGCGCGCCGAGGAGACAATCCCCGGCGCGCCATCGCGCTCTATGGCAAGCCTCTCAGCCCCTCAGGCCCCCAGGCTAGTGCTCGAAGTGCTCGGCCACCTTCACCAGCGTGTCGATGATGGGCAGGTGCTGCGGGCACATCTCCTCACACTGGCCGCAGGCAATGCAGTCGCTCGCACGGCCAAACTCGCCCGTCAGGTTGTCGTAGTTGGTGAAGTTGATGGTCCAACCCTTGTGCTCGAGGTCGTCGCGCATGTCCTCGTTGTACAGCGAGAAGTACTCGGGGATGCAGATGTGCATGGGGCAGCCGTCGGTGCAGTAGTGGCAGGCGGTGCAGGCAATGGCCGTCTGGCTGTTGATGAGGTCGGCCACCTTGAAGCATGCGTCGCGCTCGGCGTCGGTAAGGGGCGTGAACTCATCCATGTAGGAGAGGTTGTCCTCCATCTGGGCCAGGTTGCTCATGCCAGACAGCACGCACATCACGCCCGGCAGGCTTGCCACAAAGCGGATGGCCCAGCTGGCAACGGACAGGTTGGGCTCCAGGCCCTTAAGCAGGGCCTCGGCCGCAGGGGGCACGTTGGCCAGCGTTCCGCCCTTGATGGGCTCCATCACCACCACCGGCTTGCCGTGGCGCTGCGCCACCTCGTAGCACTTGCGCGACTGGATCCACTCGCTCTCCCAGTCAAGGTAGTTGATCTGCAGCTGTACGAACTCCATCTCGGGGTGCTTGGTCAGGATCTCGTCAAGCAGCTCGGGCGTATCGTGGTACGAGAAGCCCACGTGCCGCACGAGGCCGGCGGCCTTCTTGTCAAGCAGCCACTGGAAGCAGTCAAACTTCTCGTAGTGCGGATAGCTGCCCGCCTCGATGCCGTGCAGCAGGTAGTAGTCGAAGTAGCCGGCGCCCGTCTTCTCAAGCTGTGCGTTGAACACCTCATCGCGGCCCTCAAGCGAGTTGAAGAAGCCGTTGTGCAACTTGGTTGCCAGCGTGAAGCTGTCGCGCGGATAGCGGTCTACCAGCGCCTCCTTGGCTACGCGCTCGCTCGCGAAGCCGTTGTACATCCATGCGGTGTCGAAGTAGGTGAAGCCCTTGGCCATGAACAGGTCAACCATCTGCTTCACCTGCTCGACGTCCACGCTGGCGCCGTCATTGGGATCAAGCTGTGGCATGCGCATGAGGCCAAACCCGAGCTTCTTCGCGGGCATAAGATCCATGAGTGCTCCTCTCCTAGTGCGGGCTGTGCCGCAATTCCCCAGCTATTAGTGTATGGGTAACGCGATGCAATATCCAATGCCTATTGGTAGGCATCTGCCATGCGCAAGACACATGGTTTGCCGATTGGCCGCACGTGGGACAGCTGCCAGACATGCGGCGCGACGGCCACCCCACGGGTCCCTATCGGCCTGCCGCGAGGTCCCCTTCGGCACAGCAGGCCCTCATCGTGTGCAGGAACACGTCGCACGCCCGCGACAGTGGCAGGTACCGCTTCCAGATAAGGTAGGAAGCCACACCCGGAGCGTCTACGAGGGGAACGAAGGCAAACGGCGTTCCCTTGCCCGACCGCACCACGCCCTCGAAGCACACGGCCACCCCCAAGCCCTGCTCCACCAGCAGCGATGCGTTGAAAAGCAGCGTATAGGTGGCAACGAGGTCGATGCCACCGCGGTCGAGGAACGAGGCGGACGGCTCCTCCACTCCCTCCTGGCGCGAACTTTGGCTGCTTGCGATAACCCTCCTGCCATGAAGGTCGTCAAGCGTGAGGCCTTCGCGGGCCGCCAGCGGGTCGTCCGAGCGCATGAGCACGCCCCACCTGTCCATCCAGGGCAACCTCAGCCACTCGTAGCGTGCCTCGGGCTCATCACCGAACACGATGCCAAAGTCAAGCAGGCCCTTGTCCACGCGCTCGGTGACGTCGTCGCGATTGCCCGAGTGCAGGCGAAGATGCAGCTTGGGCTGCTCGGTCGAGAGCTGGGCGGCGGCACGTGCCACCACCTCCAGGGCCCTCGACTCGCCACACCCCACCCAAACGTCGCCCTCGGCCTCGGCGGTGGGTGCGCGCATCTCCAGCTCGGTACGGTCGGCAAGGCTCACGATCTCCTCTGCGCGCTTGCGCAGCAGCATGCCCGCGTCGGTAAGCGTGACGCCACGGCTCTCGCGCACCAGCAGCTCGCACCCAAGCTCGCGCTCGAGGTCGGCCAGCTGGCGCGAAAGCGCAGGCTGGGTTATGTGCAGCGACCTAGCCGCCCGCGTCACGTTGCCCTCGCGGGCCACCGAGAGAAACGATCGCAACGTCCTGAGCTCCATGCGGCTTCCCTTCGTCATGCGGATGGCGCCAGCATCACGCCGGCGCTGGTGCATCATAATCGACAATTATCATAAAGCATTATTAATAGGCATTTGTTATATGTTCTCGCCCAGCGTATCGTTATGCTCGTCAACGTACGAGGGGGATGCCATGCACAGCGACGTCGAGACCTGCCTGCGCGATGCGGGCTGCAACGAAGCCTTCATCGAGCGCTATCGTGCCCGCGAGGCCGAGGGCGACACTGACACGTGCCTCAAGCTGCTGCGACTTCATCGCTGCGAGCTTGTCTGCGCCCTTCACGAGGCGCAACGGCCCATCGACGTGTGCGACTGGATCATCCATGACCTGGAGGCGACCAATGCCTGAGAGAACCTACATTCAAGACCAGCAGCTTGACGAGGAGCGCACCCTGTACGGGCTGCGCCATGCCACGCTGTCCAACGTGACCTTTGCCGGGCCTGCCGACGGCGAGAGCGCCCTCAAGGAGTGCGTCGACATCGCCATCGAGGACTCGCTCTTCGAGCTGCGCTACCCCATGTGGCACATAGATGGCCTGAGCGTTGCCGGCAGCACGCTCACCGACACCTGCCGCGCCGCCCTCTGGTACGACCAGGACGTGCGCATCGCCAACAGCAGGCTGCTGGGCATCAAGGCACTGCGCGCTTGCACCAACGTGACGCTAGACCACTCCACCATCAGCTCGCCGGAGTTTGGGTGGAAGTGCGAGCGCGTGTCGCTAAGCAACTGCACCATCGAGGCTGAGTATGCCTTTCTTGACAGCCGTGACCTGCGGCTTGTTGACACCAACCTCACGGGCAAGTACTCGTTCCAGTACGTGGAGAACCTCGTCATCGAAGGTGGTGTCTTTGACACCAAGGACGCCTTCTGGCATGCGCGCAACGTGACGGTACGCAACGCCGTGCTGAAGGGCGAGTACCTGGGCTGGTACTCCGAAGGCCTCACGCTCGAGCACTGCCACATCGAGGGCACCCAGCCGCTGGTCAACTGCCGCAACCTCACGCTGGTGGACTGCGAGATGGCCAACTGCGACCTCGCCTTCGAGGGCTCTGACGTGCAGGCCACGGTACGCGGGCACGTGGACTCCATCCGCGACCCCCGCTCGGGCCGCATCGAGGTGGAGTCGCTTGGCCAGATGGTGCACGACACCGTTGCCGGATGTGGCGCCCAGGTCATCGTGCGCAACTAGATAATGGTTCCAAAAAAGAGCATCCCCTTCGGTACGGTACCGGAGGGGATGCTCCCTTTTGTAACGGTTATCCGTTGAGCTTGGTGCCTACCAGCGCTCCACCAAGCAGGTGTCGAACCCGGCCACGATGGCGTCCTGATCCATGTGGCGGCCAATCACCACCAGCTTGGTCATGCGGTCGCCCACCTCGTCGTCCCAGTCGTTCAGGATCTCGGGGTTCTCGGCAATGATCTTCTGCTTCTCGGCCTCGGGGGCAGAGTCAACAAACAGCCCGTTCTCCTGCAGGTGCACCTGATGGCCCGCCTGCTCGAACACGTAGGCCATGTCGGGGTCCTGCGACAGCCAGGCAAGGCCCTTGCAGCGGATGATGGTCTCGGGCCACTCGCGCACGAAGGCCTCGAGGCGGTCGATGTCGAAGGGCTTGCGGCGCTGGTACACGAAGGTGGCGATGTCGTACTCAAGCACCTCGGGGTCCTCGTGCTCCTCGGGATGCTCCATCGCGTCGATCCACGCGGCCGACCCATATGCCTCGTCAAAGCTGAAGCGACCCGTGTTAAGCAGGTCGTCAAGGTCGACGGCGCCGTTGGTGGCCTCGATGATCTTGGCGTCCTTCTGCAGGCCGCGCACGAGGGCCTTCAGCTCGGCCACCTGCTCGGGCTTCACCAGGTCAACCTTGTTCAGCACCAAGGTGGTGCAGAACTCAAGCTGCTGGATGAGCAGCGCCTCGATGTCGTCCTCGTCGATGTCTTCCTCAAGCAGGTCCTCGCCACCGTTGAACTCGTCAAACATGCGGGCGCAGTCCACCACGGCGATGATGTTGTCCAGCTGGACCGAGATGCCCTGGGCCGACATCTGCTTGCAGAAGTTGTCGATGGTGAAGGCGATGGGGATGGGCTCGCAGATGCCCGACGCCTCGATGATGATGTGGTCAAACCTGCCCGACGTCGCAAGCTCGGTGAGCTGGCGGGCAAGGTCGTCGGCCAGGGTGCAGCAGATGCAGCCGTTGGTAAGCGGCACGAGCGTGTCGTTCACCTGGGTGACCACGCCGGTCTGCTCGATGAGCCGCGCGTCCACGTTCACCTCGCCGATGTCGTTGACGATGACGGCGGCGCGGATGCCCTCCTCGTTGGACAGGATGTGGTTAAGCAGGGTGGTCTTGCCAGCACCGAGGTAACCGGTGATGAGCGCAATCTTTACGGTGTTTTCAGCCATGAGTCTCCTTTGGTTGCAGGTAACCTTATGAAGTTTGCCACAACCCTGTGGAGAGGCAGTGCGAATTGCCCAGTTTACGTGGTAATCACCATACGGCCAACGCATGGGAGGCGTCGGGCCCGGAAGCGTTGGCGTCACCCATCGTCAGCCTCGTGCCGCGGACAGTGGGGACGTAGCACTTTGTCCGAGCTCACTCATTGCCCGCTTAGCAAGAGCCCGGACAAAGTGCTACGTCCCCACTGTCCGCGCCCGTCCCCACTGTCCGGCCCGTCACCTGCCGTCCCCTTGTTGCATGCTGGCCTCGGCTCATCTTTAGGAGCTAGCGTGCCGTATACTGTCGACCGGGACAACCCATACGGAGGGCACATGGCAGACATCAAGATGGTGGCCGTAGACGTTGACGGCACCTTCATCAGGCGCGACTACAGCTTTGACGTCGACCGCTTCAAGCGCATCCTCGACCGCATGGACGCGGTTGGAGCCCAGTTCGTCATCGCAAGCGGCAACCAGTACTGGCAGCTGCGCGACTACTTTCCCGGCTACGACGAGCGCATCTCGTTTGTTGCCGAGAACGGCGCCTACGTGAAGGACCATGCCGACGTCGTGTTCACGGCCCAGATGGACCCGGACGTTGTGCGGGGAACGCTGGACTGGATTGACGCCCACCCCGACATCGAGAACGTGATGAGCTGCCTTGACTGCGCCTACGCCGAGCGCGGGCGCATGCGCGAGTGGTTCTTCGAGTTCATGCGCACCTACTACCACCGCCTGGAGTGGGTGGACAGCCTGCGCGACGTGACCGACCCCGTGCTCAAGTTTGCCCTCTCGGTGCCGGAGGAGCAGACGATGGCCTACTACGAACAGATTCGCGCGTCGCTAACCGGCGGCCTCGTGCCCACCACCAGCGGCCACGGCGCCATCGACCTCATCATCGAGGGCAACCACAAGGCCAGCGGGCTTGCGCGCCTGGCCCAGCGCTGGGGCTTTGACCCCCGCGACTGTGCCGCCTTTGGCGACGGCGGCAACGACATCGAGATGCTGCGCTGGGTAGGCCACGGCTATGCGGTGGCCAACGCCAGCGACGAGGTGAAGGCCGCCGCGGGCAACGTGTGTCCCAGCAACGAGGACCAGGGCGTGCTCACCACGCTGGAGGAGCTGTTCGGCCTCTAGGCGCGGGGCCTCGCCCGCGGGCAAAGGCCTGTGGCTGCAACCCTAGAAGATGCGCAGGAACACCCAGGCCAGTATGTAGCCAATGAGGCCGCAGCCCGGGAAGGTGAGCAGCCACGTCATCACCATGTCGCCCGCGATGGCCCAGTTGACCGAGCGCACGCTTTTTGCGGCGCCCGCGCCCATGATTGCGGCCGTCTTGGTGTGCGTGGTCGACACCGGCATTCCGCCGAAGCTGGACAGCAGCAGGCTGATGCCCGCGCTGATGGACGCGGCGGCGCCTTGGTACTTCTCCATGGGCACCATCTGCGAGCCCACCGTCTTCACGATCTTCTTGCCGCCCACAGCCGTGCCTGTAGACATGATGGCCGCGCACGCGACCATCATCCAGAGGGGATAGCCCTCGGGCTTGCCGGTGCCGGTGGCCAGCGACACGGCCAGCATGGCGGCCGACATGAACTTCTGACCGTCCTGAGCCCCGTGCATCAGGGCACCAAAGCCGGCACCCACCACCTGCACGCGGCCAAACACCCGGTTCATCACGCGGTTGTCCGAAAACGCGCAGATCTCGCGTATCGCTTTGGTGGACACCCAGCCCAGCGCGAAACCCATCACGGTGGAGAACGCCAGGCCGTACAGCACCTTGGCCCATTCGGCCATGTTGATGCCCTCGATGCCACCCGACACGGCGATGGCCGCGCCCGAGAGGCCGGCGATGAGCGCGTGGCTCTCGCTGGTGGGGATGCCAAACATCCAGGCGATGCCGCCCCATGCCACGATGCCCACCATGGCGGCCGCTAGCGCGACGAGCGCCGCATGGCTGTCGCCACCGAAGTCCACCATGCCGCTGATGGTGTCAGCTACGGCGGTGGAGATGAGCGTTGCCCCCACAAGGCCAGTAAAGTCGCAGATGACGGCCAGTATGACGGCGTTGCGGAAGGTGATGGAACGCGTTCCCACGGCTTCGGCGATGGAGTTGGCGGCATCAGTTGAGCCGTTCACGAACATCGAGGCGCCAACGAGCGCAAGGGTAAGGGCAAGCAGCGGGTTATTGCAGATCAGCGATACGAACTCTGAGAGGGACGTCATGATTCCTCCTTAGAACGACCCCATCTAAATCGTAGGGAACGCGACCCAGGAAGTGGTTGTGTGCGTGTGAACCCGTGTGACATGAGGGTAAACTCTGATACCGAGCAACCAGTCCGCCCTAGAAGCTTCTCGCAGCGCAGCTCCTGTTGCGCGATGATATGCTCAGGCCACGTGCGGCCCCATGGCCGCCAGACCAGACAAGGAGGCCCCAAGCCATGTCACGCATCCTGCTTGTGGAGGACGACAAGTCCATCCGCTTGGCCCTTGACTTTGCCCTCACCAAGGCCAACTACGAGGTGTCCGTCGCCGTAGATGGTGCCACAGGTCTGGACGCTGCCCTCAGCACCCAGCCTGACCTCGTGCTTCTTGACGTGCTGCTGCCCAAGATGTCGGGGCTTGACGTGGCCAGGACCCTGCGGGCCTCGGGCTTTCGCTCGCCCATCATCATGCTCACGGCGCTGGACAGCGACGACGACAAGGTTGCCGGCCTCGACGCCGGGGCCGATGACTATATCACCAAGCCCTTCTCTACCGCCGAGCTGCTTGCGCGCATCCGTGCCAACCTCAGGCGCAAGGCTGCGGAGCAGACGCACGACTCGGGCGTGATCGAGGCGGGCAACCTCACGATAGACGTCGACGCCATGCGCGTGGAGGTTGACGGCCAGCCCGTGCGCCTGCGCTCGAAGGAGTATGCGCTGCTGCTTGCCCTCGCGTCGCGGCCGGGTGCGCTGTGCACGCGCCAGTGGATCTCGCAGGAGGTGTGGGGCGAGACGTTCCTTCCCACGTCGCGCACCATCGACACGCACATCCGACGCCTGCGCAAGGCCATCGAGACTGGCGAGTGGACCTACATCCAGACCGAGCATCGCATGGGATACCGGTTTGAACCAAGAAAGGCGCAGTGATGGGAGGCCTCTCCAAGGCAACAAGCGGGTGGCGCGGACGGCTGCTGTTTGGCTATGCCGTCGTGGTGATGGTGCTGGCGGCCGTGTGGACCTTCTCGTTGCTTGGGCCGGTAAGCCAAGCCCTTGAGGACCGGCAGCGCGAGGTGCTGCTGTCGGTTGCCAACGCGGCGAGCGTTGCCCTCGATGCAAGTGACCTTCCCGACTCCGAGGTGCTGGACCGCATCGCCACAAGCGAGCGCCTGCGCATCACACTGATCTCGCGGGATGGCAGCGTGCTGGCCGAGAGCTCCGAGGACGGCGAGATGGCAAACCATGCCGATCGCCCCGAGGTGGTCTCCGCATTGGGCGGAGAAACGGGCTTCGACCGGCGCGTCTCTGAGACCGACGGGGTCGAGTACCTGTACGTGGCCGTGCCCTGCGTGGTCGAGGGCCGAAGCGGGGCGCTGCGCGTGTCCATGCCCGTCACGCAGGCAAACGCTGACATGCGTCGCTTCTACTGGACCAGCTTCGCGCTGCTGGCTGCCGCGCTGCTGCTTTCCGTGGGAACCGCCTGGCTGTCGTTCACGCGAGCCTCCGAGCCCGTGAGCCGGCTGGAGCGCATGCGCACCGACTTCGTGGCCAACGCAAGCCACGAGCTGAAAACCCCCGTCGCGGGCATCAGGCTTCTCACCGAGTCCATCAGGCAGGCAAGCGACATGGGCGACGCTGCCGCCGTAGACGAGTTTGCCCAGCGCCTGGACCGAGAGTCTCTGCGCCTGCAGTCCCTCGTGACCGACCTCATGGATCTCTCCCGCGTGGAGGGCGAGCTGCATCCCGCAATGGGCGCCGAGTCGTGCGACCTGCTCACCGTGGTGGGGACATCGTTCGAGACCCATCGCCACCGGGCCCTGTCCAAGGGCCTCGCCTTCACGCTTGACGAGGACGTGCCCGATGGCGAGAGCTGCCGCGTGCGGCTTTCGGTTGCCAACGCCACGCTGCTGGTGGACAACCTGCTGGACAACGCCCTCACCTATACCGAGAAGGGCTCGGTGCGCGTGCGCCTAGCCAGCGATGGGGCGGCCGCGACGCTGGAGGTGGCCGATACGGGCATCGGCATCCCGCCCGCCGACCAGGACCGCGTCTTCGAGCGCTTCTACCGCGTTGACACCGCGCGCTCGCGCGAGGCAGGAGGCACGGGTCTTGGCCTGTCGCTCGTACGCAACACCGTGAGCCGCGGTGGAGGCACCATCGAGCTTGAGAGCACGGTGGGCAAGGGCTCGACGTTCCGCGTCACCCTGCCCCTCACCTAACGGAAGCCGGGGTCGTTGGCCGCCTATACGTAGCGCCTGGCAGCGCGCAACGTTGCCGGAAGGTAGCTGTCGCCAAACAGCACGCAGTGCAAAAGGAGCGGCGCCACCTGGTGAAGCTGCACGCGCTCCTGCCATCCGTCCGCAAGCGGTGACACCTCGTCGTACCCCGCAAGCAGGCAGTCGAGGTGCTGGCATCCAAACAGCTGGAGCATCGCAAGGTCGGTCTCGGCATGGCCGCCGTGAGCCATCGGGTCGATGATGGCCGCCCCGGTGGGGTTGGCGGGGTTCGCATCCCACAGCAGGTTACCCGCCCACAGGTCGCCGTGCAGGCGGGCCACTTGGTGCCCGTTCCCCGCCACGAGGCCAGGCTGCGGTGCGTCAAAGATGCCCGCCTCAAGCCGCGACGCCAGGCGCTCGAACAGCGACACCTCGGTCGGGCCAAGGCTTCCCTCGTCACGCAGGACGCGTACGTAACACATCACGCGATGCTCGGCGTAGAACGCGCCCCAGGTTGAGGACGCATCGGCCTTGGCCACCGTGGGCGTAAGCGAGTGATCGATACGATAGCTGCCCTCCCACCCCAAAGGCGGGCAACCCCACCACGCCGCACCCGCCGCATGGGTGCGGGCAAGGGCCGCACCGGCGCGCCGGGCTACGTCGCGCGTAGGCGCGCAGGTAAAGATGCGCTCCTCGACAAGCTCGGAACCTGTGACGCTGATCACCGTGGCCGCATGCAGGCCACCGTCGCACTCGGCTTCGGCCAGCCACCTAAGACCAGCGGCCTCGCCCTCAAGCGAGGCCCTGCCTCCCAGGTCCCGCTTCGTAAAGGTTTGCATGGCGGCGCCCACGCCTACTTGCTGCTTCCCTGCCACAGTTGGCCCATCTCGGCATCCTTGTTGGTGATGGGTCGAATCGCACGGCAGGGGCAGCCCACGGCCACCACGCCGGCCGGAATGTCCTTATTAACCACGCTGCCTGCGCCGATGACGGAGCCACTTCCAATGGTGACGCCCGGCAGCACCATCACCCCGGCGCCAATCCACACGTCGTCCTCGATGGTGATGGGCAGCGCGTACTCAAGCCCGATGTTGCGCCGCTCGGCATCGATGGGGTGGGTGGCCGCCGAGAAGCAGCAGTCCGGCGCCACGAACACGTTGCGACCAAACGTGATGGGGGCGGCGTCAAGCATCACCGTGTTGTGATTGAGGAAGGTGCCGTCGCCCAGCTGGATGTTGGTGCCATAGTCGCACCAGAACGGCGCCACCACCGTGACGCCGTTGCCCACCTTGCCCAGCATCTGGCCAAGCAGGGCCTGTTGGCGGGCTATCTCGGTGGGGCGCACCGTGTAGTTGTAGTCAAAGCAGAGGCCCTTCGTCTCGGCGCGCGCACCCACGAGCTCGTCGTTGAAGTTTGCGTCGTACAGGCTGCCACCCGTCGAACGTACCATCTCTGCCGCCCACGTCCTGCGTGCCATGATAGAGCCCCCGTTGCTCACGCCCGTGCCTCCAATACCGCACACATGTCCTTTGGTGAGAGCGCCGCCACCGTGGAGCGCTGCAGCAGCGCCTCGCTGAAGGTAACGAGGTAGTCTGCCTGCGCACGCTCGGCCGCGGCCAGCGCCATGTTCTCGTCGAGGCTGCCCGACAGCATGCGGTAGCGGCATGCCGCCGTGAGGTCGGCCTCGTCCATTCCTACTGCCGTGCCTAGGTCGCGCATGCGATCCACGGCCCTCCAGGCACCCTTCTTGCCCTCTGTTCCGCCAAGCGCCACGAACACGTCCTTGAGCGCCGTGGCGGGGTACAGCAGCTCGGCCTTGGCGGCCTGGGCACTCCGAAGCAGCCCCTGCGCCTCGGGGCGGGGGCGCTTGTCAAGCAGCGCCACCCACACGTCGGTGCACACCAGCAGCCTGAGGCACGCAACCTCGCCCAGAAGCAGCGGCGCGATGCTCTCGATGCCCTTGCCCCGCCGGGCCGCCTGCTCCCACAGGCCTCGCACGGCAGTGGAGGGCGTCAGGCCAAGCTCCGCCAAGGCGGCGTCGCCCGCCTCCTTAAGCTCGCGCTCCAACCTCACGTTTATCTGCGCAGTTGCTGCCGTTTTGGCTCCTTGCTTTACGATATAGTGCTTAATACTTTACGTGCTTTACTCCGAACATTGTAACAACTGAACTCCCTTGTGAACAGTGGTAATTCGCATCGGTACAATGGATGGGCTGCAAGTGGCTAACCGCCAAACCCACCATCACCTGGAGGCACCGATGGAGAAGATTCGCATGACCACCCCGCTCGTCGAGATGGATGGCGACGAGATGACCCGCATCATCTGGCAGCTGGTGAAGGACCAGCTGATCTGCCCCTTCGTTGACCTCCAGACCGAGTACTACGACCTGGGGCTTCGCAACCGCGAGGCAACGAAGGACCAGGTGACCGTCGACTCCGCCGAGGCCACCAAGCGCCTTGGCGTGGCCGTGAAGTGCGCCACCATCACCCCCAACGCCGCGCGCGTGGACGAGTACGGCCTGTCCCAGATGTGGAAGAGCCCCAACGGCACCATCCGCGCCATCCTTGACGGCACAGTGTTCCGCACCCCCATCGTGGTGAAGGGCATCGAGCCCTACGTGCGCACCTGGACCAAGCCCATCACCATCGCGCGCCACGCCTATGGCGACGTGTACAAGAACACCGAGCTGCGCATTCCCGGCCCGGGCAAGGTAGAGCTGGTGTACACGCCGGCCGACGGCAGCCCCGAGGTGCGCGCCACGGTGCAGGACTTTGCCGAGCCCGGTATCGCCCAGGGCATCCACAACCTGGACGCCTCCATCGCAAGCTTCGCGCGCGCCAGCTTCGAGTACGCGCTCTCCACGAGGCAGGACCTGTGGTTTGCCGCCAAGGACACCATCTCCAAGACCTACGACCACCGCTTCAAGGACATCTACCAGGAGATCTTTGACGCCGAGTACCGCACGCGCTTCGAGGAGGCGGGCATCTCCTACTTCTACACGCTCATCGACGACGCGGTAGCCCGCGTCATCCGCAGCGAGGGTGGCTTCATCTGGGCCTGCAAGAACTACGACGGCGACGTGATGAGCGACATGCTGTCCACCGCCTTCGGCAGCCTTGCCATGATGACCAGCGTGCTGGTAAGCCCCCACGGCTACTACGAGTACGAGGCTGCCCACGGCACCGTGCAGCGCCACTACTACAAGCACCTGGCTGGCGAGGAGACGTCCACCAACTCGGTGGCCACCATCTTTGCCTGGACGGGCGCGCTGCGCAAGCGTGGCGAGCTTGACGGCCTTGACGACCTCGTTGCCTTTGCCTCCCGCCTGGAGCAGGCCACCCTTGCCACCATCGAGGACGGTGAGATGACGGGCGACCTCGCGGCCATCACCACGCTTCCCAACCCCCGCAAGCTCAGCACGCAGGACTTCATCGCCGCGGTGGCCAGCAGGCTGTAAGGCCGCAGGCACCCGCCATAGGGACAGGAGCGCACGATGCTTGACGAGACAAGCTCCCTCGAGGAGGTACGCGAGTACTTCGGCCACGACCGCTTTGCCTCAGAGGCTTGCGGCTGCGAGGTGCTGGGGGCCTCGCACGGGCACGGGGTGTGCGCCTTCACCATCGGCCCGCAGCACAAAAACGCCCAGGGCAACGTGATGGGCGGCGCCATCTTCACCCTGGCCGACTTCGCGCTAGCCATCGCCTGCAACATCGGAGAGAACCCCACCGTGTCGGTGCAAAGCTCCATCGAGTACTTCAGCATGGCCAAGGGCACGCGCCTCATCGCCACAGCAGAGGCCGACAAGAGCGGCCGCAGCCTGGGTTTTTATACCGTGAGCGTCGTGGACGACCTCGGCACGAAGGTGGCGCGCATGACGGCCACCTGCTTCAGGCGGGCATAGCCCCTGCAAGGGACGCCTGCCACGAAGGCCAACCCCATGGCAGGCCATCGTGCTACATCCAGCCCTTTCGCGCCAGCCAGATGGCCAGCACCACGCACACCAGGCTGGTGAGCGCGCAGATGATGCCAAAGCCGTGCGGCGTAAGGGCCAGCGGCATCCAGTCGAGGTCAACGTTCATGCCGTACATGCCCGAGATGACCGTGGGGATGGAAAGGATCAGCGTGATGGAGGTCAGGCGCTGCATCACGTTGTTCAGGCGCGAGTCCATCACGCTGCTCATGAGGTCGCGCGTGCCGTCGATGATGTCGTGGTATATCTGCGCCATCTCGACGGCCTGCTGGTTCTCGACGATGGCGTCCTCTAGCAGGTCGCGGTCGTCCTGGCTGCCCTTCATGCGCTCGGAGCGCGACAGGCGCGACAGCACGCCTCCGTTGCCGCGCAGCGAAGTAGCAAAGTACACCAGCGTGGACTCCAGCTCGTGCAGGCTCATCAGGTCGCGCTCGTCGGTCATCGACTCGATGTGCTCCTCGAACTGGATGCGACTGCGGTCCACCACGGTAAGCGCCTGCTGATACAGCAGCGACGTGCGCAGCAGGATCTGCAGGACGAAGCTGACGCGCATGCGCGTGGAGAAGCCACGCACGCGCCCCGCATGGAAGGGGGTCAGCACCTGCGTGTCCTCGGAGCAGACCGTGATCACGTTGTGCGGCATCATGATGATGCCCAGGGGGATGGTGTCGTACGTATTGATGCCGTGGCGAACCACACGACGGGGGATGTCGATGAGGATGAGGGTATAGGTGTCCTCGTACTGAAGGCGCGTCTTCTCCTCGGGGTCGATTGCGGCGATGAGGTCGTCGCGGTCGAGGCCCGGCAGCGAGGCTGCAACGCGGTCTACCTCGTCGGATGTTGGCGCCGTGAGCTTTACCCATGTCCAGTCAACGATGTCCAGCACCACGCGCGTATCGGAACCTTCGGTAAGGTATAGCTCTATCACGGGTAACCTCCGGCTCTTGACGTGGCAAGACTGTTACATGATAGCGCGGGCGGCATAGGCTGGCGCCCCTCGCCCTCGATTCGGTGGCACTAGTCTCGCAAATGCGGCCCGCAGCAGCCGCCTGGGCACCCTACCCGATGTCGCACCCCAGCCACCGCTCGGCGTTACGCCAGCTCATCCGCTCGTAGTCGGCGCGTGAGAAGCCCATCGACATGAATGACTCGCACTCCTCGCCCGGGTCCCACATGGGAAAGTCGGAGCCAAACATCACGCGGTCGGGACCGTAGTCCTCGATCAGCTCGCGGCTGCGGCGCAGGCCCAGGTAACGCATGGAGCTGGACACGTCAAGGAAGCACCGCTCGTCCTCTAGAAACTCGAGCGCAAGGTCGTAGATAGACCAGCCGCCAAAGTGCGCAGCACATATCCTTAGCTGCGGAAACTCGTGGAGGATGCGCTTGAGGCGGCGGGGGTGCGAGTAGTCGTAGCGATAGTCGCCGCAGTGCATGAGCAGGGGCAAGCCGCGCCTCTCGCACGCCTCGTACACGCGCATGAGGCGGGGGTCGTCCATGTTCACGCCCTGGGTGTCGGGATGCAGCTTCACGCCATGAAGCCCCAGCTCAGAAACACGGTCAAGCTCGGCCTCGACATCCTCGAAGTCCTGATGCATGGCGGCAAGGCCCAGCAGGGTGTCATCCTCGGCGCAGGTCCGGGCAATGAAGTCGTTGATGGAGGACACCGTCTGGGGCTTCACGGCAACCGAGCACACCACCGTATGGGTGATGGGCGTCTCCTCGCGCCGCCTCACCAGGTTGCCCACCGAACCAAGCACTGCCTGCATCGGCACGTTGTAGAACTGGCCCACGCTTGTGGTGGCCTTCTCGGCGATCTTGTCGGGATAGACGTGCGCGTGCATGTCGACGATGGGCATGGGTACCTCCGCTGTGATGGCTTGGGAGGCAAGTATAGTGCCGCAGGTTTTCGGCGAGGTTAAAGGCTGGCGCCGTGCCAAGAGGGGTTGCCTGTCGCCTCCAGGAATCTGGGGCCCGCCTTACGCCTCGAGCTCCCTCAGGAAGGCCTTGCCATAGCGCTCCAGCTTCACCTGGCCCACGCCGCTTACCTGCAGCAGCTCCTCGGCCGTCTGTGGGCGGCGACGCACCATCGCGCGCAGCGTGGCGTCGGAAAACACCATGTACGGCGGCAAGCCCTGCTGTTCGGCCAGCTGCTTGCGCAGGACGCGCAGCCGTTCGAACAGCTGGTCATCGTCGTCGTGCGACACCTCGTCGCGCAAGGCACGAGCCGCCCGGACGCGCTCCACCGCGGCGCTTGCCCGGCGCTGCTGGCGCAGGTAGCGCTCGGGAGTCTCGCCATCGCACGCCGAGCATCGCCCGCAGCCATCGCCCAGCGCCGAGACGTCCTGCCCAAAGTAGCGCAGGATGCGGCGGCGCAGGCAGGTCTCGCTCATGGCGTAGCCAATCATCTCGCCCAGCAGGCGCTCCTTGTTGGCCACCACGCGCTCGCGCTCCTCGGGCGAGAGGCCCTCCGCATCGATGTTGTCGATGAAGAAGTGGCACGTGCGGATGTCTCCTTTGCTCCACAGGAGGTAGCAGTCGGCCGGCTCGCCGTCGCGGCCGGCTCGTCCTGCCTCCTGGTAGTACTCCTCCAGCGAGAGCGGCAGGCCGCAGTTGATCACGAAGCGCACGTTTGACTTGTCGATGCCCATGCCAAAGGCGGTGGTGGCCACCAGCACAAGGCAGTCGTCGTGGGCAAAGGCGCGCTGGGCCTCGGTACGGTCGTCATCCGACATGCCCGCGTGGTAGGCGAGGGCAGCCACGCCCTGCTCACGTAGCTTGTCAGCCAGCTGCTCAACCTTCTTGCGCGTCTGCGCATACACGATGCCCGCGTCGCCCGGATGCTGGCGGATGTAGCCTGCCACCCACTGCTCGCGTCGCTTGGGCTGCAGCTCGAACGAGGCAAACCGTAGGTTTGGCCGGTCAAACCCGCTCACCTGCACCACGGGGTTGCGCAGGGCCAGCAGGCCGCTGATGTCGGAGCGCACGCGGCCCGTGGCCGTTGCCGTAAGCGCCATGACCGGCGGCCGCACGGGAAGCGACTCCACGAAGGCGGCAATCTGCTGGTAGGCTGGCCGGAAGTCCTGCCCCCACTGGCTCACGCAATGCGCCTCGTCCACCGCCACGATGGGAATGCGCGCCTGCGCGGCAAACTCGCAAAACACGGGGTCGGACAGGCGCTCGGGCGCCACGTACATGATGTCGTACCAGCCGGCCAGCGCCCTGCGCAGCACCTCGGGACGCACATGCGGCTTAAGCGTGGAGTTAAAGAACGAGCCCCGTATGCCCGCCTCCTTGAGGGCGCGCACCTGGTCGGCCATGAGGGAGACGAGGGGCGACACCACGATGGTGAGGCCATCAAGCAGGACGGCAGGAACCTGGTAGCACACCGACTTGCCCGAGCCCGTGGGCATCACGGCCAGCACGTCGCGGCCCTGAAGCACCGCCTCGATGACGCGCTCCTGCCCCGGACGAAAGGCCTGGTAGCCAAAGTGCTGGGCCAGCACGGCCCTCGCGTCGTCCATCGTGGGACGCCCGTCCTGCGCTGCCTCCATGGCTCACCCCTCCTTTCGTGGGCCACCATGGTAGCGCAAGGACGTGACGCAGGCGCCCAAAGCATGCTGCGGTCCATCGAACCCCGGGGAGGCACCTCCTTGGCAGGAGCTGCCGGGGCCTACCCCCTTTGGTATGCCTAGGGCCTGATGTGCTACCCTACCTCTCGCACACCAACCAACGACAAGGGACGCATGGACAAGCGGCACGGCACACATCTTCTGGCGGTGGCGCTTGCCTGCGCCATCTGGGGAGGGTCGGTCATCGGCACCAAGCTGAGCTATGACTCGCTTGCGCCGATGTCGCTGGGGCTGCTGCGCTTCTCGCTTGCCTCCGTGCTGTTCTTCGCCCTGCTGGCACCGAGGCACCAGCTCACGCCTCCGCCCGCCCGCGACCTCGTGCCCATCGCCGCCTCGGGCCTGCTGGGCACCACGCTGTACTTCGCCGCCGAGAACTACGGGGCAAGCCTTGCCTCCGGCGCCACATCCTCGCTGGTCATCGGCTCGTTTCCGGCCATGACCCTCGTGCTTGAGTGCCTTGCCGACCGCACGGTACCCCGCCCGCGCACCGCGCTGGACATCGCCGTGTCGTTTGCCGGCGTATGTGCGCTCGCGCTGGGCGACGCCGCCGGCGATGGCTCGAGCGAGCTTGCGGGCATCGTCATCCTCATGCTGGGAGGCCTCTGCTGGGGCGTGTATAACCTCATGATGCGCTCCCTTGCGGGCAGGCACTCGCCGCTGGTTATCACGGCGTGGCAGACGCTCTTTGGGGCCCTGGGCTTCGTGCCGCTGGCGCTGCTCGAGGGCGCTCCCCTGCGCCCGCTTAGCATGACGGCGCTCGCGTCCCTTGCCTACCTCGTGGTCTTCTGCACCGTTGCGGGCTTCTCGCTTTACAACTATGGGTTCGAGGCCCTCTCGGCCACCGTGGTCTCGTCGCTGGTCAACCTCACGCCCGTGGTGGGACTGGTGCTCTCGGCGCTTGTTCTGGGCGAGCACATCGGCATGCTGCAGCTGGTTGGCGGCGCCGTGGTGGTGGCGGGCATCCTCCTTAGCTCGATGCCCGAGGCCAGCTAGCAGCCCTCTACCAGCCCCAGCCGTCCCCTACCGCTCGGCGCAGGCCTGCTCCAGCGCGTCCACCACGATGCGCAGCGCCTTGATGCGTGCATAGCGCTTGTCGTTGCTCTCCAAGACGTGCCATGGGGCAAACGTCGTGCTGGTCTTGCGCAGCATCTCGTTGACGGCAGCCTCGTACTGGTCCCACTTCTCGCGGTTGCGCCAGTCCTCCTCGGTTATCTTCCACTGCTTCTCGGGCGTGTTCTGGCGGTCGGTGAAGCGCGCCAGCTGCGTGTCCGAGTCGATCTGCACCCAGAACTTGATGACCACGGTGCCGGCATCCACCAGCTCCTTCTCAAACTCGTTCATCTCGTTGTAGGCGCGCTGCCAGTCGTTCTCGCTGCAGAAGCCCTCAAGCCGCTCCACCATCACCCGGCCATACCAGGTGCGGTCGAAGATGGCGATGTGCCCGCTCTTGGGCAGGCGGTTCCAGAAGCGCCACAGGTAGTGACGCGCCTTCTCGTGCGGCTCGGGGCTGGCTATGGGATGCACGCGGTAGCCGCGCGGGTCGAGGGCCGCCGTGATGCGCTTGATGTTGCCGCCCTTGCCCGCGGCATCCCAGCCCTCGTAGGCTATGACCACCGGGATGCGCTTGCGATACAGCTCGTTGTGCAGCTCGCCCAGGCGGGCCTGCAGGGCCTTGAGCTGCACATGGTACTCGGTCTCGTCGATGGTCTTGTCCAGCGGGATGTCGGCCAGCAGGGGCATCCGCCTTAGCGGGAACACGTTCTGCCTGATGGGAGCCTCGTAACCGCGGTTGCGGATGGCGATGTCGATGCCCACGTTAAGAAACTCCAGCACCTGCAGCGTGGCCCACGAGCGGTCCTTCGCGTCGATGATGTACCACGGCGCGCTCGAGCGGTTGGTGTCGCGCAGATAGCGGTCGTACACGGCAAGGCACTGGTCGTAGTGGTCGTTTTGCCAGATGTCCTCGTCGTCCACGCGCCAGCTGGTGTTATGGTCGGCGGCAAGGGCGTCCAGCCGGCGCCGCTGCTCGGACTTGCCAATCTGGAAGAAGAACTTCATCACCAGGTAGCCGTTGTCAACCAGCTGCCGCTCGGCCATGTTGATGGAGTCGACGCGCTTGTCGAAGGCCTCCTGGTCAAGCTGGCCTGACAGCACGCCGCCCGTCACCTCCTCCATCCAGCACGTGTCAAAGAACTTGAACTGCCCCTCCTCGGGAATCTCCACCATGTAGCGCCACAGGAATGGTCGGCGCTGCTCCTCCTCGGTTGGCCGTGCGTCCATGGTGGCCACCTGGAAGAAGCGCGGATCCATCTCCTTGATGACCCTGGAGAGCACGCTGCCCTTGCCAGCAGCTCCCCAGCCCTCGAAGATGACCATCACCGGCACCTTCGCCTCTTTGATGCGCATCTGGTTGGCGGCAAGCTTGGCCTGCTCGGTCTCCATGCGCTGCTTGATTTCGTCCTTCTCGGGCTTGGTAGGCTTGGCGAAGTCCCTCAGCATGGCTGCTCCTTGGTCGCTGCGTGTTCGCCCTGCGACATGGCGACGTGCCCCGCATGTGCAAGCACCGGGCTCCGAACCCCCGCTGCATGCTGGCGACGTGCCCCGCACGGCTTGCTGCCCATGATAACCACATGCTGGCAAAACGCCGCCACGAAGCGCAAGGCAAGCGGCAGGCGTTGCGCTCTGGCACGCAAGCATCAAGGCACCGCCCGCCCATGCCCGCGTCGGGCAGGTGCGCTACCATGGAATGGCTTGAGCCAAGGAGGATAGCTTGCCCACCCTGCATGCCATACAACAAGACGCGCTTGACGCGCTGGCCAACGCCGCCTTTGGCGGCCTTGGATGCGAGGACTTTGGCATCGTGGTGCTGCAGGGGGCCCGCTCCTGGAACGCCCGCCAGCGCGGAGGCATCCAGCTGCCGCACGGAGATGCCACGCTTGACCTGCACATTGCCTATGACGAGCGCGAGGCCCCCTTTGCCTGCGACGAGACGGGCCACGAGCTGCCCGGCCTTCTGCTAAGTCTTGCCGACGAGGGCGACTTCTTGGCCTGTGCGTGGGCGCGTGTGCCCCACGGCTCGCCGATAGTTGGGGTGGGCGTCGACTTGGCCTCTACCTACGACTTTGGCGACCACCCCGCCTCAGACCGCTTCGTGCGCCTCCTGTTTACCCCGCGCGAGCACGAGCTGGCACCCCAGGTGGTAACCGACGACGCACCGCTTGCCTATGCCACCGAGTTTGGGGCAAAGGAGGCCGCCTTCAAGAGCCTGGCGCACCCACTACGCACGTGGTACCGCACCCAGCAGGAAGAGCTGGCCTTCGAGGTACGCCACTTTGCGATGGACTCCACGCGCACGGTGCGCGGCGACGCCCGCAACGCGGCAGCCCAGGCAGCCATGGAGCGCATGGGCATCAGCCGCATCGAGGTGAACCATGCCGAGGTGAGGGGCATGGCCTTGGTGGTGGCAAAGGCGCTGCGCGCACCCGCAGAAGACGATGGAGGACCTCGATGAAAAACGCCGCCAACGGCCCCGAGAACCCCCTTGTGCGCCACCTGCCCGGCGCCTTGGGACTGCTCTGCGCCATCCTTCTTACGATCACGCTCGTCACCTGCAGCGGAACCGCCGACCGCGCGCTAAGCGATTGGGTACCATCGGACGACTACGGCGAGCGGGCCTTCGAGTCCTACACGCTGGTGTCGGAGGACGCCCCCGAGGCGCCGGCCATCACGGCGACGCCGCCCGACTGGGTGATTGGCGTTGCCACCGACGGCGCCTCCGAGGATGACCCAAGCCGCTCGTACACGCACCTTACCTATTCGTTCGAGACGGGCAACGTGGTGCTTACCTATGCCACCGACGACGTGGCCGACCTGCTTGCGTGGCAGCTAAACGAGGACACCATCATAACCAGCCACCTGTTTGGCGGGCGGTACACCAATATCGAGGTGGGAGACCCCGTTAAGGCAACCCTTGGTGGCCATGAGCTAAGCTGGGGCACCTACGCCTTCGACGACGAGTACGGACGCCGCAACGTGTGCCTGGTCTCGGCCACGCAAACCTCGGACGGCCAGGTTCTTGCGGTGGTAGCCTCCGAGGTCATACCCGATGGGTCTGAGCAGGCATTCCTTGACCAGCAGCGTCTCGAGCAGCTTTGGGCAGGCCTTAGCTGGTAGCCTGGCCCAAACACAAGATGGGGCGCCGCCCACGAAAGGCAGCGCCCCTTTAGGTTCGCGATTGCCGCGAGATCGCAGCCTACAGCTACAGCTGCATCAGCATCCAGTCGATGATGGTGGCCTCGACGTCGTCCTTGATCTCGTCGTAGTTGTGAATCTCGTGACGGTAGCCGCTCCACAGCTGGGTGACCACGTCATGGCCGGTGTCGGTAAGCCAGTTGGCGCACTGGTACACGCCCTCGCCGAAGCAGCCAACGGGGTCTTGGTCGCCCGCGATAAGCAGGATGGGCAGCCCCGTGGGAACCTTCTCGGCCCACTCCTTGCCCTCGATGCACAGCATCATGTCGATGAAGTCGCGCATGCTGATGTTGTGCGTGGGATGCGTGAACGCGTCGAACGGGTCCTCGGCGTGGTCCTTCTGCACCCACGGGTCATGGCAGATCCACTCGTTGCCCAGCTTCGCGCCCTCCTCGCAACGGCTGAACATCCAACCAAAGAGCTTCGCTGTGATGGCGGGGTCGCTCTCGTGGGCCTTGCCAGCCTGCACGAGGTCGTCGGCCATCTTGCGTGCCTCGGCGGTGCTCTCGAACACGCCCGTCGTGCCGCAGTAGATGGCACCTGTCAGCAGGTCGCCATACTTGGTGGAGAAGTCGCGGGCGATCATCGATCCCATGGAGTGGCCAAACAGGAAGTACGGCAGGTTGGGGTACTTCTCCACGACGACGTCGTGGAACCGCTTCTCGTCCTCCATCATGGTGTGCGGGCCCGCGTCGCCCCAGTCGCCCCACGTGTTGTTGGCGATGGCGGTGGCACCATGGCCCACGTGGTCGTTTGCGGCCACGATGAAGCCGGCGTCCATCAGGGCCACGATCATGTGGAAGTAGCGGCGGGAATGCTCGCCAAACCCATGCACCAGCTGGAAGATGCCCACGGGCTCGCAGGCCGGCACATAGATCCAGCCCGTCACCTCGTCACGGCCGTTGAACGACGCGAACTTTACCTCATGCAGCATGACCCTCTCCTCTCATCGGTTTCAAGGGGCGAAGTGCCTCTTGGCCTGATTATGGAGCGCGCAAAAAGCGCCGCTCCCCGCACTTAGGCAGATGCGCTGCGCAGTGCGGGGAGTGGATACGAAAGGGGTGCCAAAGGAGACTGTCCCCTTTGGCACCCCTTAGGCACCCCTCTGGCACTCTTCGGTGGCTCCTACAGGTACTGGCGCCAATCGTCGTCGTCATCCTCGTCGTCCGTCTGCTCAACCACGGGCTTGGGACGCTCGGCCAGCGGCACGTACGGCTGGTCGTTGGCCTCGGGGAAGTTGGCGAAGACATGCTCGAAGCGCGGGAGGTTCTCGTCGAAGTTGGCCTTGGGTATGGCGAAGGTAACGCGGCTTGCCACGTGCTTGCCCGAGGCAAGCTCCTCAAGGAAGAGCTTGGCCACCACCTCGGCGTCCCAACCAAAGGCACCGCAGCCATAGGCGCCCAGCACCAGCTTGTCGTGGCCCAGGTCGTCGGCGATGGCCAGCACGAAGCGGATGCGGTTGCGCATCGCGGTAAGCAGCGTGTCCTCGGCCACGTGGTAGTCGGCGCGCGCACGGCGGGCGTTTGGCGCAGCCACCACGATGACGTCCGCATACTTGTGGAACTTGCCACGGTCGAAGCGCACCTTGGGCACCACCAGGCCGCGGTTGCGGTACAGCTCGCAGTTGATGTTGCGACGCCGGTTCATGCCATACCAGTTGTGCTGGTCGCGCAGCACGTTGAACAGCGTGGACTCGGCGCACAGCGCCTCCTCCTGTGCCCAGGCGCCACGGTCGTAACCGCCGCCCGGGTTGGTGAACGACGCGAAGTTAAGCACGGCCATGTCGCACGCACTGGCAAGGCCCCGGCCCAGCTCCATGATGGCGCTCACGCTGTCCTGGTCAACCACCCTCACGGACGGCACGCGGCGCTCGGCCTCAACCTTGGGCATGGCGTCATATACGCGCAGCTCAGATAGGGACCTTGCTACTTCCTTGCCAAGGGTGGCGTCCACCTCTGCGATGTGCTTGGCCGCCTGCGCGGCACGTTCGTCGCGACGGTTTGCGCCCCTCCTGTTGTCGTTGCGAATGATAGCCATGAGGCACCGTCCCTTCTCTCCCCGGACCGCCCGCATCCATAGGCCGCACGACCAGTCCGCGCGTTCGATGATACCCACACACCTTCCGAACGCGCACGACGTCACGGTAAGCGACACCCTACGGCCACCGACCGGAACATTACGGACGTCATCGGACGTCATCGTACGTCTTCTTAGCTCACGTGATACAGGCTCTTTTCGGACTCCGAGAGCCCATGCCCCACCACCAGCTCGTTTGCCTGGGCCTCAAGCTCGTCCAGGCTTGGCCTTTGGGCCACATGCAGCAGCCCGCTCCAGCGGTCGGCATACATGAGGAGAGAGCTGTCGTGCGAGACCAGCATTCCGTCGTACATCACGCTAAGCGGACCGAAGGCCTCCTCGTCAAGCGACACGATGGCGATGCCGCTTTGCTGCAGGACGAACCCCTCAGAGAAGTACGCCACGATGGTGTTGTCGTCGCTGTGGTGCAACGCACCCCTAAACCGCGGGAGCGCAACCATGCTTGCCTGCAGCACGTCACCCGTGGCGCCGGACACCAGCACGCAGCGCCCCTGCATGTCCTGCGTGAACACGTTGCCCTGCCGAGTCATCTGCAGCAGGTTCACGTCGGCTGGCGCCTGGTCGGTCTCCCACAGAAGCGACCCCTCGTGGGCGTCGAACAGCCTCAGCAGCCCGTCGGAGCAGCTTACGACGAAGGTGGTGCCATCGTACGAGAGCGAGCACAGGAGGTCTGAGGAGTACGGCCGAGCAACATCGTAGTTGCTCAGGTCGCAGGCCAGCTCGTCGCCCGTACGCGCGTCCACCAGCATGAACCTGCCCGACTCCTTGAGACCGTCCCTCAGGTATACAACCAGTCGGTCGCCGTCGCACCAGGCGCGGTCTGCGCCAGGCACCTCCACGTCGATGTTGCGCGCGTCGTCGCGAGGGTTGTCCGGATCAAGCACCATCACGCGATGGGTGCCCTTTAGGTGCCCTGCCAGCAATAGGCGCTCCGAGCCGTCGTCCAGCACCGAGTCGAACGCATCCAGGCTGTACGACTGGGGAATCAGCGCCACCAGGTCGACGGAGCCGTCCTGTGCCGACACGCGATATACCGCGACGTTTCGGTAGCCGTCGCTTTGCTTCGAGCTCTGGCCGGCAAGGTAGCAGTACCCCGAGGGCATCTGGACCAACTGGTACGAATACGACACCTCGGGATCAAGGAGCGAGAACTTGTCCATGCTGGTCCGCGACAGAAGCTGCAGGGTGTCGCCGTCAAGAAACAGCAGCTCGTTGTCCATGCGCAGCACGACGTCGCTCTCGTCGCCAAACCAGAACGACCTCACGCTGCCCGAGGTCACCTCAACGTCGAGGGGGCGGTCGCCCACCATGTCATCCGTCGACCAGAGGCGATACACAAGCCGCCTCTCAAGCAGGCCCTCCCACAGCGAGCAGCACACGCGGCCATCCGCCACCACGAACTCGGCGGAGCGCAGGTAGCCGTCGCCAAGGGTCAGGTCGTAGGCCGACCCACCAAGGCCCTCGTTCGTATCCAGAGGCACGCGCACCATCACCGTGCCATCAGCCGTGCAGGCACAGATACGCCGCTGGCCGGCCACCTCAAGTACGGAGCAGCCCAGAAACGGCGTCTCGCCAGAGATGCACGCCTCCTCCTTGCCCGTCCGCGCGTCAAGCAGCAGCAAATCGGTGCCAAGGAGCACCACCAGCTGCTGGTCGTCGCCGGCATGATAGCTCCACGTGCCAAACGCTCCCAGGCTGCTGTAGTAGCTATTCCCCTTGCCGTCATACAGCGGATCGAGGACGGCATCTCGCGCCCACAGCGGAGAGAGCGACGCGTCAAACACCTCGAGGGCAACCTCGTTGCCCGGCAGGAAGCGGGTCTCATAGTCGCGCGACGTCACGGACAGCACGTCGCCCACATAGCGCAGCGACACCACCTCCTCGTGACGAAGCGCCCGCTGGGTCACCGCACCCGTGGCAACGTCCACGGCCAGCAGCGTCTTCCACGAGCCAACGGCCAAGGTGGCCCCATCCGGCGAAAAGGCGATGGGAGGCTCCTCCGAGTACCAGTAGCCTTCCTCGCAGCCCAGCTCGCCAAAGCCCGGCAGGTCAAGCGTCTTGGTGATGTCGCCTGTGTCCACGTCCACCAAGTGCACGAGCATATCCTCACGCGTATAGCTGGGCATCTGCACAAGCGCTACCTGGCTGCCGTCGGGCGACAGGGCAACCGAGTCATTGCGGTAGGCAAGGTCCTCGTCGTGCAGCTCCCAGACCAGCTGGCCGGTTTGCGCGTCAAAGCAGCCAGCGACATCGCCAAACACCACAACCAGCCGGTCGCCTGCAAACGTCATGGCGCAGTACATGTCGCTTGACAGGGCCTCTATTCCCAAGGCCGACTCGACGTCGAAGCGCGACACGAGGGAGCCCGTCAGGGTGTCGTGCACCTCGACGAAGCGGTCGTGGGCCACGATTGCGTCAAGGCCACCCTCCCCGTAGCACACGCCGTCGTTGGTCACGCGGTCCAAAAGCTGCTCCTGCGCGTAGCAGCTCAGCCAATCTCCCTGCTCGGGATAGGCGCCCAGCGCACGCTCGAGCGCCATCTGGGCCGCCGGCACAAAGGGGCGGTCCACGCCCGACTCCGCATCGGGAAGCGCCGCAAGGGCAACCTGCAGCGCCTGGTAGCGGTTGCCCGTCTCAAGGAGGTCGCTTGCCTCCGAGGCAAGAAACTCCGACTCCCTCAGCTGAATCTGGCGGTAGCTCTCGCGGATGCGGGCCTCCTGGTAGGTAGCCATGCCGCCAAACACCGCCGATACGACGGCTACCAGCAGGGATATGGTCGTCACCAGCCTCGTCGTGCGCATGCGCTGGCGCTGGCGCAGGTCGTCGAAGCCGCAGCCGATGAGCGTGGAGGCGATGCGCAGCCGCTCCACCGAGAACTTGCCCCGGCTAAGGTCGCGGAAGTCGGCCGCCAGCGGCTCTACCGGCTCGTCCGTCACCGAGCCATCGTCCGCCACCCTGGCTTGGGAAAGCAGCAACTGGGGAAAGCTCTCGTCGGGCTCGCCTTCGGCAAGCGCCACCAGCACGTTGTGCCGGCCATGGTACGACGCGAACAGCTCGACCTCGCGCAGCACCCAGCGGCTCTCGCGCGTCTTTGGGGTGCACACCACCACCAGGTAGCGCGAGCGCCTGAGCGCCTCCTCTATCTGGTCGGATAGCGAGTCGGAGGTGGGCAGCTCGTCCTCGTCGCGGAAGCACTTGCCCAGCCGGCGTCGGCCCGCGGCCTCCTGCAGCTGCCGCGGGATGCGGAAGCCCTCCAGCGACCGTTGCAGCCTAACCGCCACGTTACGGTCGACGGGCAGGTGGCGGTAGCTGATGAACGCCTCGTAGGCGTAATCGTCGCGCTCGGCGACGCCGTCCACGCGCTCCCCACACCGCGGGCAGTACGCGGCGCCCTCCACAAGGTCATGGCCGCAGGTGGCGCACCTCACGACGACGGTCCCTCGCCGCTGTCGTCCGTCTCCTGGCCGCTGCCGTCCGTCTCCTGGCCGCCGCTGGTCTCCGGAAACTTGTGCCCGTTCAGCCGCGCAAACAGGCGGTAGATCTCTATCTTGGTGCGCTCGTCATCCTTAATCTGGCCAATGCGGTGCAGGTCCTCTCGCAGCCCCTGGCAGAACTCCTCGTACTGCTCGGGGGTCATCCTCTTGCCATACAGGTCGGTATAGTCACCCATGTCGTCTCCTGCCTATGCGCGAACGCTTGCCACGGCCACCGGGAAGTTGAACGCCCGGTCGGGATAGGGCTCGTCGGCCAGCGTGAAGTGCCACCACTCGCAGTCGTAGGGCTCGAACCCGTTGCGCACCATCGTGCGCTGCAGCAGCATGCGCATCTCGCGCTGCTCGTCGGTGACCCCGGTGTAGGAGGGGTGCGAAATGGGTCCAAACAGGTCGAAAGGACTGCCCATGTCCACCTCGCGGCCCGTAGCCATGTCAAGCAGCGCGAGGTCAACCGTGCTGCCGCGGCTGTGGCTGGACCGCGCGGCAATGTAGCCCAGCTTGAAGGTCTCGGTCTTGTCGATGTCGGGGTAAAAGTAGGGCTTCATGCGCTGGTCGGCGTCCTCGATGCCCCACAGCACGAAGTGCTTCACCGCCATGGACGGCCGGTAGGCGTCGAACACCTTAAGGCGATACCCCTGCACAAAGAGCTCGGACGCAACGCTCTTCAGCGCACGGGCGCACTCGCGCGTGCACAGGGCCACCGGGTCCTCGTAGCCATCGATGCGGTCGCCGATGAAGTTGTACGTGGTGTGGTAGCGAATCTCCTGGATCACGCTGGGAACGTAATCCGCCAGAAGGACGAAGTCTGATGCGTCCATCTCGGGATTGGGCTTGCGCATGGGCACTCCTCTCAGGTTGCCCCTAGGAGTATACACGTGCGACGAGACCCTGTCCCGACCGGGCGTTTGGGGGGCGTTTGGTTACGCCGTCCCGGCCGAGGAGGCTAAATCCCGTCCCGGCCGCACCAAGGCAAGCGAGAAGTAGCCAAGGTCATCCGGACAGCCGTCCAAGCCCCGGTAGACACGCTCGCCCTCCATGCCGCAACGGCTCACGACCACCGTGTCGTCCGCAAGGCCCTGCGACTCAAGCGTCGCGCGCAACGGCTCGAGCGACCTCCCTGGCTTCATGACCACCGTGGCATCGGCAAGGTTTAGCATGCTGCCAAGCTTGGACGATGCAGCCGGAACGATGGCCAAGGTCTCTCCTCCCGTGCACAGGGCGGCATTTGTGGTTGCCGCAGCCGCGCAGATCGAGGGCACGCCGGGAACCGTCTGCACCTGGTACCCGCGCTGCAGCACAAGGTCGCGCACATACGAGAACGTGGAATAGATGCCCACGTCACCAAGGCAGAGGTAGGCCACGTTCCTGCCTTGGTCCAGCTCTGCGCACAGCTGGTCGGCAATGGCAAGGTGTGTCGTCCGCAGTACCTGCGGGTCAGACGACATGGGCGTTGGGCAGCGCATGACCGGCTTGTCTCCCACGTGCTCACGCGCTATGTCAAGAGCGGTGGTCCGGCCCCCAGAAGAGACCGGAACCGCAACGACATCAGCCTCTTGGATGACGCGCACCGCCTTGAGCGTGAGTAGCTCGGGGTCGCCCGGCCCCACGCTCACCCCAAAGAGCGTTCCCTTGTCCATGCCTGCCTTCTCTGTGCGGCTATGCCAGCAGCTGGGGCACCAGCGCCTCGAGCGCGTCGGCGATGCCGTCTGAGTTGTTGTCACCCGTCACGTAGTCAGCCTCTGCCTTGACCTCGTCCACCGCGTTGCCCATGGCCACGCCCACCTGTGCCCACTTGATCATGGTGAGGTCGTTCTGGGCGTCACCGAAGCTCATGACCTCGGACTGGTCGATGCCCAGCACCTCGAAGGTGTCCTTGAGGGCACGAACCTTGTCCACGCCCAGCGGCGTGAACTCGAAGTAGTGCGGGGCCGTGAACATCGACGAGAGCTCCCCCTCGAAGGGCGCTGCCATCTCCTGCCAGTGCTCCTGCAGGTACTCGGGCTGGCCGGCGTTCAGGATCTTGTTGATGCGCCAGTCGGCGTAGGCCGCCAGGTCATGCTTCTCGCATAGCTTGTAGTTGTTGGAGTGGGCCTCGTACTCAAGGATGTACCACGTGGAGCCGTCCGGCCGGGTGATGGTGAAGAAGCAGTCGTTCACATACATGTACTCGCCATGGTCGATGACCGGCGCCACGTCAAACTTCTTCATGTGCTCGAGCACGCGCTTGCCCTGCTCGACGGTCATCGACTGCTCGAAGTACACCTGGCCCGTCTCGCAGTTGAGCGACTTGGCGCCGTTGTAGCACACCAGCACGCCGCCGTGGTGGGCGAGGTCGAGGTCGCGGGCGTACCCCGAGAGGCCGTTTGCCGTTCGGCCGCTGGCCAGCACCAGCACCACGCCCTTCTCCTGGCACTTGAGCAGCGCCTCGCGCGTGCGCGGGGTAATGACCTTCTGGTCGTTGGTGAGCGTGCCGTCGATGTCCAGCAGAATCGCCTTGATGCCGCGTGCCATGCGTGCCTCCCGTCTCAGTGTGCTCCGATTGCACAACGATACACGAGATAGCCGCCTTCCACAGCGAGGCATCGACTGCTAACGCCCTAAGAAGGCAGGTGGTCGCCCGCCTTAACGCGCGCCACCGCCCTTCCTACCATTGCTCGAATAGCCATCGCCAAGGACGCGCCAGCATGCCAAGCGTTGCTATCGTGGCGTTGTTCAGGGGAACCGTCCTCGGCTCTGATCTGGGCGCGACTGGCCTATGCGCCAAGCGCCCAAGCAGGCGACCTGTCGTGAAAGGCGGTGTCATGATGAGAGGCAGAGGCGCAATTGCCTACCTTACCCGGCTCGTCATAGAGCGGGCGATTGGGCTCGCGCTCTTCCTGGTGGGTTCGGGCGGCGTGCTTGGACCACGTGGCACGCTCTGGTTTGCCGTGTACTTTGCCGCAATCGGCTCGGTAGTCTGGGTCTATCACGCGGCGCCCGACACGATGGAGGCCCGGCTCTCCATCGCAGAGACCAAGGACGTGACGCCCACGTGGGACAAGGTCCTGCTTGCGGTGTTTTGGCTGCTCGGCTACTTCGTGGTGTACTGGGTCGCGGGACGCACGTGCGACCTCTCGCTGCCCATCGATGCCCTCGCCATCATCGGCGCCGTCATCTACCTGCTGTCCTGCGTCCTCACGGCATGGGCCCTGGCCGAGAACAAGTATGCCGAGGCCGTCTCGCGTGTGCAGGAGGAGCGCGGGCAGCGCGTATGCACAACCGGCCCCTACGCCTTCGTTCGGCATCCCATGTACTCCGCAATCATCATGTGGTGCGTCTCGGTAGTCATGGTGCTGTTCAGCGTACAGGTGGCGCTTGTGTCGGGGGCCGTGGCCGTGGTCATCGTGGTGCGCACGGCCCTCGAGGACGCGATGCTCGCGCGCGAGCTGCCGGGGTACGCGCAATACCGAAGCGACGTTCGCTGGCGGCTCGTGCCGTTTCTCTGGTAGCGCGCGTGTAGCCGTTGCGGCATGGCCCAAGGAGGTACGTCATGCAGGTCAACGATGGCTTTGAGGTGGTTGACGGCACGCTCGTGAGCTACACCGGCACGCAGGAAAGCATCGAACTGCCTCCCGGCATCCACACGATAGGCGCGCGTGCCTGCGCCGGCAACGTGCGCGTGAGGGAGCTCTCCCTTGGCCCCGAGGTGGAGGCCGTCAAAAGCGAGGCATTCGCGGGCTGCACGTCGCTCGAGCGTGTGCGCGCCGTGTGCGACGTCCTCATCATTGACGAGAGCGCGTTTGCACACTGTACCTCTCTGCACACCCTGACGGTGGAAGGCTCGTACCTCGACGTGGGTCGCGAGGCCTTCGCAGGCTGTATGGCACTCCGCGAGCTTGACTTCCGCGAGGTGGGCATGATCGAGCTGCGCGAGCGGTCCTTTGCGGGATGCGCCTCCTTGGAGCGAGTCGCGACACGCGGCAGCAGCATCAACATGCACGACCAGGCATTCTTCGGATGCACCGCACTCGCGAGCGTCGAATGCGACGACGGCCCTGATGATGACGGTCAGTATCTCTGCAGCGAGACCATCGAAAGCGAGGCGTTCGCGGGCTGCACGTCGCTCGAGCGCGTACGCGTCGACAATCTATACAGTCTCGGGCATGGCGCCTTCAGGGGTTGCACGTCGCTCACGGAAGTGCTGATTCCCGACGATCTGCGCGAGCTGGGAAGCGCCGTCTTTTCAGGCTGCACGTCGCTTGAGCAGGTAAGGCTACCCAAGGCAGGCAGCTTCGAGGATGCGAGCGACCTGTTCCGCGGCTGCACGTCGCTGACGTACGTAGACCTAGACGGTGCGAACTTCTCGCAGGTACAGCGCATGGATGGCATGTTTGCCGAATGCACGTCGCTCGAGGAGCTGGACCTCTCGGACATCGACGCCACGTCGCTTCTGAGCGCACGCGACATGTTTGGCGGGTGCACGTCGCTCATCTTCTGGGAGATGTCAGAAGCGTGGCCGGTAGGGCTGGAGGGCGCCGTGCCCGCTCCCCCTGCGAATTCACGGGGCTCCTGGTGGTCAAAGCGGCAGCAGGAGTGGCTCACCGCCCAGCAGATTGCAAGCCGCGGCCCTCTCGCGGACACGCTCACGAGCTACAACCAGCGAGAGTTGACGGTTCTCGCAGGTGCCGAGGTAGAGGATGGGGTGCTGCTCTACTACGACGGCTCGCGTCGGACCGTCGTCGTTCCCGAGGTTGTCACGGCTATTGGTGACTATGCGTTTCGTGGCCGTCGGAACGTTGAGAGCGTCCTGCTTCCCCACACGCTGAGGCGCATCGGCATGGAGGCCTTCGCAGGCTGCACCGCGCTCAGGAACGTGGAGTTTGCCAGTGGCCCTGACGACGAGGACTGCGCGCTCGAGATCAAGACCCGTGCCTTTGCGGACTGCACGGCCCTTACGTCCATCGAGCTTCCTCCCACGATGAGCGAGAGCTCGGGAGACTACCTGTTCGAAGGCTGCACCTCGCTTGTCTCGGCAACGCTTCCCGCCGTGGGAGTCTTTGGCGCCTTCGAGGGTTGCGCGCGGCTGCACGAGGTTACGGTGGGCGGGGTCACCTTCTACGCGCACGACTGGGACGAGGACTACCTGTCCTACGTGGTCATGGCGGCACGAACCGACGCCATAGACATCCGCGAAGGCGTCATATATGACTTTGCCAGTTCCGCGAAGTCGGCCATCTACGATTGGGAGGCCGACCAGGAGCGCCATGGCGAGCGTCCATACGGCTGCGCAGTGCTGCCCGAGGGATACCGATGTACGAGATACTTGGGCAGATGCTCACGCATTGGCATCATCCCCAAGGACGTGCACGTCCACGCGATAGCGCCGAAGGCGTTCCCCGGCATCCGCCATCTGGTGGCCTTCGTCTGCCCTGAGGGCATGAGGAAGATTGGTTGGGGCGCCTTCCCCGCCATGAAGGACAGGGGGTTTCTTACGAAGGGCACGATCAAGCGCGACGTCAGCCCCGACGGATGGTGATGCGCTGGCCGATGCGGGGCACGCAGCTCCTCCGTGTTTGGTGACAACCAGAGGTCGGTTTGGGCCCGAGGATGTTGGGAGTCGCGTAGCGGCTGGTCCCCTCGGTGCGCCAGGCAAGGCGTCACAGCTCGATCAGGCCGCACTCATCCCCGTAGGCATACACCTTGCACGGCCCCTGCATCCAGAACTCGGCGCGCGCTTCCTGCTCGGGGTAAAGCCGCCTGATGCGCACGAGGTCATCGCCAACCCATACAGGCGGCGCATGGCAAGGCATCGCCATTTGGCATTTGATATGCCTGCCCCTCACCCACATAATTGAGTCATAAGACACGTAGGGAGATGTGTCGTAGCGAGGCATTTGTGGGAGGAATCATCATGATCTTTTACTTCACGGCGACAGGCAACAGTCTCTATGCAGCGCGGCAGATCGGCGGCGGGGAGGAGCCTGTGAGCATCGCGCAAGAGCTGCGCAAGACCGATCGCCACTACCAGGATGACGCCATCGGCATCGTAGTGCCGCTTTACGAGTTTGACCTGCCAGCAGTAGTGGAGAGATTCATCGCAGGATCTACGTTCGACACCGACTACTTCTTCATCGTCAGCACCTATGGCATGCACAACGGCGGCATCGCCGAGCGCGTGAGCAGGCGGCTCGAGGCTGCCGGAAGGCGCGTGGACTACTACAACACCGTGATCATGGTCGACAACGCCTTGCAGGTCTTTGACATGGCCGAGCAAATGCGCATCGATCCCGAGAAGCACGTGGACGAGCACCTCGAGGCCATCCGCGCCGACGTCGAAGCACGCCGGCACTACATCCAGCCGGCCACCAAGGAGGAGGTTGACTTCTATGAGGGCTACATGGCCAATCCTGCCTTCGACCTGCATCCCCGCCTCGACAACCCCCTCTATCGCCTGACCGACGCCTGCATAGGCTGCGGCACCTGTTCGCGCGTGTGCCCCATGCACTCGATCACCATGGAAGACAACAGGCCCAGCTGGGACTACACCACCTGCGCGGGCTGCTACGCCTGCGTCCACGCATGCCCCAAGGCTGCCATCCGCTTCACCAAGTACCAGGAGCCCAACCCCGAGGTGCACTACCGCA
>CADALE010000024.1 GCA_902788705.1 uncultured Coriobacteriaceae bacterium
GGCTCCAACGGCACGGCCTACGGCGAGGGGCCGCTTTTGTGGCAGCTTGCCTATCCGCACTTGGTGTTGCGCGCCTACCAGTTCTACGGCAGTCGCGACTTGGTTGAGCAGGAGTGGCCACACGTCAAGAAGCTCGTAGACTACCTGCTTGCTTGGGACCCGGCAGAGCTCGCGGCCCATTGCTTGGGAGACCATGGATCCGTGGTGACGAGCGAAAGCTTCAAGACTGGTACGCCTGACAAGGAGCTGGTGGGATGGTGCACTATTGCGCGCTTTGCCCGGGCCGCGGCTCGCTTCGAAGAGATTCTTGGGGTGCCTTCCTCGGGCTATGACGTGCGCTACGACGAGCTGCGCGAACAGATTCGTGCACGCTTTGCGCACGATGACGGTAGCTGGGGCGATGGCACGCAGACGGGGCTGGCCTTTACGGCTGACCTAGGCCTTGCTGATGAGCAAGCGCTTGCTGATCGGCTGGCAGCCCAGATTGCCGAGGAAGATGGCGTGCTCACCACGGGCATCTTCGGCACGACGCTGGCCTTTGGTGGAGGCGTGGCTCACGCGCGATAAGGCGCCCAGCTATAAGGCCATGCTAGCGAGTGGCAACAAGGCACTTGCCGAGCAGTTCGTCATGTTCCTCTCGTCGTACAACCATGCGATGTTCAGCAGCTACCTGCAATGGTTCTACCAGGGCCTGGGGGGCATTCGCGTTGCCGATGACGCCGTGAGCGCCAACCACATCGAGCTGCGGCCGTACTTCAGCCCGCTTACCGACGAGGTGAGCTGCTCGTTCGTGACACGACATGGCGAGATCCGCACGGCGTGGACGCGTGACGAGCGGGGAGCTGTGACCTTCTCTTATGCGGTGCCGCAGGGCATTGAGGTGTCAGTAGAGGTGCCCGAGGGTGTAGAAGTAGTGCGACTTTAGAAAAAGTGAACTGACCATACCATCTGGTAAGAAGTCATAGTGTCGATGCCACATTTTGGTATTGTCGCAGTTATTAGGCGCAAATTATAGTTGGTAACAGCAAGTCGGAAAGACAGGCTCACCAACAGAAGGAAGGAAACGGAAATGGCAGACAACAAGCAGATCGCCACAGACGTGCTCGCGGCCGTCGGCGGCAAGGAGAACGTGACCAAGGTCATCCACTGCATGACCCGCCTGCGCTTCAACCTGGTTGACGACACCATCCCCAACGATGACGAGGTCAAGGCAATCAAGGGCGTCCTCGGCGTCATGAGGCAGGGTGGCATGTACCAGGTCATCATCGGCACCAACGTCCCGCAGGTGTACGAGGCGCTCTGCGCCGAGGGCGGCTTCACGGCCAAGCCCGCGATTGATGAGAACCCCGACGGGGCTCCTGCCAAGTTTGAGTGGACGCCCAAGAACGTCTTCGACGCGGTGCTCAACTACCTCTCCGGCTCGGTTGTCCCGCTGGTTCCCGTCCTGATGACCGCCGGTCTCTTCAAGACCCTCGGCGCCGTCTTTGGCCCCACGTTCCTCAACCTGGTGCCCGCCGACAGCTCGCTCGTCTTCCTGTGCGACATGCTGTATAACGCCGGCTTCTACTTCATGCCCATCCTCGCCGGCTTCACCGCTTCGCAGAAGCTTGGTGCCAACCCGTACCTCGGCGCAATGCTTGGCGCCATCCTCCTCGAGCCCAGCTTCGCGGCCATGGTGGGCACCGAGAACACCCTGTCCTTCTTTGGCGCCAACGTCCCCATGCCGCTCTTTGGCTATGGCCAGACGCTCATCCCCATCCTGCTCTGCATCCCCATCTTCGCCTTCCTTGAGAAGAAGATCAACGGCTTCATGCCTGGCGCCATCCGCACCGTCTTTGGGCCCTTCCTCACCGTCCTCATCATGATTCCGCTGGAGCTCTACATCCTGGCCCCGCTGGGCAGCCTGCTTGGCAACGCCGTGGCCACCCTCTTCGAGGTCATCGGCAACTCCCCGCTCGGCTTCCTCGCCATCGCGATCTTCGCCGCCACCTACCCCATGCTCGTCCTCACCGGCATGCACATCGGCATCATGGGCATCGCCATCGCCAACTTCGGCAACGTGGGCTCCGACGCGATGTTCCTCATGGCCTCCACCGTGCAGAACTTCACCGCTTCCGCCGTCGGCCTGGCCGTGGCCCTCAAGATGAAGGACCCCGAGAACAAGAGCCTGTGCTGGGGCTACTTCCTGACGCAGTTCTTCGGTGGTGTGGGCGAGCCCCTGCTCTACGGCGTGTTCCTGCGCTACAAGCGTCCCTGGGTCGGCACCCTCTGCGGTGGCGCCGCGGCAGGCCTCTACGCCGCCTTCACCCACGTGACCCTGTACACCATGGCCTCCGGCATCTTCTCGCCCCTCGCCTTCGCAGGCGGCAGCCAGGGCAACTTCATCAACGGCTGCATCGCCATGGCCATCGGCTTCGCCGTCGCCTTCGTGACCACGTGGCTCTTCGGCCTCACCAAGGAGCAGGCCGAGGGCAGGGAGTAACGCCTCTCGCACAAGCCTTCCTTCCGCCCGCCTCACGTCATCGGCGTGAGGCGGGTTTTTTGTTTACTGCCGCATCCGACTCCCCGTGCGTGGGAGGGCAGTAACTTTTTCGACTTTCCTCTTTTGAAATCGAGTCAGGCCATATACCAGACAATTGTCAGTAGCGAGCTCACAACTGAAGATTTACATAGGAAAAGGAACACAGCGATCATCGGGTCATACGGTTACTAAACTGAGTTTATAGATTTAGTAAATCCAAATGCCGAACGCGAGCGAGCTGTATGGGAGAGGCAACAAAACAGCAGGTAAACGGCACTATTTTTGAACAACTAGTCGTGTTGTGGGCACCAAGCAGGACTTGTCGAATGTGTCTCATGGTCATAAGGTGAGACTCAATGGAAGGCCACCAACCAAAGGAGGAAGAATGGCCGACAACAAGCAAATCGCCGCTGACGTGCTGCCGCTCGTGGGAGGTGCCGAGAACGTCACCGTCGCCACCAACTGCATGACGCGTCTGCGCCTCACCCTCAAGGACAACAGCCTGGCTGACCTTGAGGGCCTCAAGAAGGTCAAGGGTGTCCTGGGTGCCCAGTTCTCTGGCGCACAGCTGCAGGTCATCATTGGCCAGAACGTGCCCAAGGTCCTGGATGAGTTCATCGCGCTCTCTGGCGTCACGCGTGGCGCCGCCGTTGACGAGAACCTCGACGATGCCCCGGCCGAGAAGTTCGAGTGGAAGAACCTCGGTAACATCATCCTCGACTACCTGTCCGGCACCATGACCCAGATGATCCCGCTCATGATGGCCGGCGGCCTCTTCCGCACCATCGCCGTGGTGCTCGGGCCGCAGCTCTTTGGCCTCATCGCCGAGGATAGTGCCACCTACCAGTTCCTGTATCAGACCATCTATGACGCATCCTTCTACTTCCTGCCCATCTATCTGGGCTGGGCCGCGGCCAAGAAGCTTGGCTGCACGCAGGTCCTGGGACTGTTCATCGGCGGCCTGTTCATCTCGCCGACCATCGTTTCTGCGGCTGCTGAGGGTGCCCAGATCTCCGTCTACGGCATTCCCATCGCAGCGGCCAACTATGGTCAGTCGGTCCTGCCCATCATGCTCACCATGCCGGTGCTTGCCTTCGTCGAGAAGCGCATCAAGAAGGTCATGCCGGACACGCTCTCCACGGTCTTCACCCCGTTCTGCACCGTCGCCATCACCATTCCCATCGCTCTCTGCATCATGGGCCCGATCGGCAACATCATCGGTGGCATCCTTGGCAACATCCTCTTTGGCATCGGCAACTCTGGTGGCATCGGCACCCTGATTGCCATGGCCGTCATCGGCGCCATCTGGCAGCTCATGGTCGTCGCTGGCATGCACATGCCCATCATCATGCTCGCCATCGTCCAGATCATGGAGCAGGGCTACGACAAGTGGCTGTTCATCGCCACCAACTGCGCCATGTTCGCCGTGTGGGGCTGCGCGATCGGTGCCTTCCTGCGCATCAAGGAGAAGGACGAGAAGGGCCTCTGCATGGGCTACATCATCTCCGCCCTGGCTGGCGGCGTGACCGAGCCCGCGCTCTTCGGCGTCGTGATGCGCTGGCGCCGCACCATGCTTGGCATGTTTGCGGGTGGCGCTGCTGGCGCTCTCGTCTCGGGCATCCTCGGCGTGACCTACTACATGGCTGGTGGCGGCACCAACCTGCTCATCTTCCTGAACTACCTGCAGGGTGGCCCGATGAACGTTGCCTTCGCCGTGATTGGCTGCATCGTCTCCGTGGTGGTGGCCACGATCGTGACCTACCTCTTCGGCTTCTCCAATGAGGAGCTTGCAGAGCTTTCCTAACCACAGCGTCACCCCTTCCTTCGGGGCCCGAGCACCGCGGTGCCCGGGCCCCTTTCCCATAGAGAGGAGATTGCATGGCTGACCGCCTGGGCAAGACCCGCGTCATCGTGACCACCGACATGGAGGTCGACGACATGAACTCGACCATCCACCTGGCGCTGTACCTGAACGACCTGGACGTCGAGGCCTTTGTCTACACCTCGTCGCAGTACCACTTCCAGGGCGATGGCGTGCACACGCTGGCCGAGGCCAACCCGCACTGGCGCACCAAGGGCGTGCGCTCCTACGAGGGCGAGAAGATCTCCGGGCCTGACCCAGAGGCGGGCAAGCTGACGCGGTACCGCCCCTTCCCCGAGGGCTGGATCGAGCGCCTGTGGGACAACGAGTATCGCGAGGCGTATCCCTACCTCTCGGCCAACGCGGAGGGCTATCCCACGTCCGAGGAGCTGCTGGCGCGCACCTACGTGGGCAACGTGGCCTTTGAGGGCGACGTGCGGCAGGACACCCCCGGCTCCGACGTGATCAAGCGCGCCATAATGGATGACGACCCGCGCACGCTCTGGCTGCTCTCCTGGGGCGGCATGAACACCATCGTGCGGGCACTCATGAGCATTGCCGAGGACTGGCAGGGCACGCCCGAGTGGCCCTCCGTGCAGGCCAAGGTGTACCAGAAGGTGCGCGTGATGGGCGTGATGGACGGCGTGGGCCAGGACAACAGCTGGCTCGACCACGGCGCGCGGCTCTTCCCCGAGCTCACGTTCCTGCGCGTACCCTTCTCCTACGCCGGCTACGTGGACGCCAAGTTTGCGCAGCCAGACTCCATCGAGCTCTTCAAGGCGCCGTGGCCCGAGCAAAACATCACCACGGGCAACGGCCCCCTCATGGCGCGCTACATGCTGTATGGCGACGGCAAGCACTACGAGGGCGAGCCCGAGAAGTACCAGTTTGGCGAGCATGCCACGCTTGACTGGGGCATCCCGGGCGTGGGGCCGCTCGTCTTTGACGCAGGCGACTTCATGGCCGAGGGAGACTCCATGACCTTCATCCCGCTTTTGCCCTTTGGCCTGCGCGGCGCGACCGATCAGGGCTTTGACACCGTGCTGGGCAAGCTGTTCCGCGACGGGGACCCTGCGCCAGCAGGCTCGCCAAGCTTCACGAGCATGGCCGACGCCTTCAAGCCCAAGACCACCAACCTCAACCCCTTCCTGCGTGCCTTCCAGGAGGACTTTGCCGCACGGGCCCAGTGGTGCGCGCACGAGCCGGCTGCATGCAACCATGCGCCCGTCATCACGGACGTGTGCCCCGACGTCACGGTGGCGGCAGGGGAGACCGTGCACCTTACTGCCGCGGCAAGCGACCCCGACGGCGACGAGCTGTGCTGCCGCTGGAGCCTGTTTGCGGCCGATGGCACGGCAGCGTGGGAAGAGGCGTCGCTGCAGGCAAACTTCGCGGTGCCTGCGGATGCTGCGCCTGGCGCACATTACGTGCTTACGCTTACCGTCCGCGACAAGGCTGCTCGTCCCATGACCTCTTATGCGCAGGTTGGCGTTACCGTTAGGTAAGAGGGCCATCAGGGAAGGAGTGCCATGGCTGCGGAGCTCACGACGCGCACGATGCGACAGAAGGCGCGGACGGTCATCACGACCGACGGCGAGGTGGACGACCAGGACTCGTTCATCCGCGCGCTGCTATACGCCAACGACATGGACATCGCGGGCATCGTGCTGACCAGCTCGGTCTTCCACTATGCGGGGGACGAGGCCAGGGGCATTGTGCCGTACCGTTGGACGGGCAGCACGTGGCCACTCGAGTTCATTGATGCCTATGCCCAGGTCTACCCCAACCTGGCGCAGCATGACCCTGCCTATCCCACGCCCGACTACCTGCGGTCGGTCTACAAGGTGGGCAACGTGTCGTACAAGGGCGAGATGAGCCAGGTCACGGAGGGCAGCCGCTTTCTTGAGCAGCTGTTTTTGGATGACGACCCGCGCACGCTGTACGTGCAGACCTGGGGTGGCACCAACACGACGGCCCGTGCGCTCAAGTCCATCGAGGAGCGCTATGCGGGCACTCCCGAATGGGGGGCCGTGCAGGCCAAGGTGTATGGCAAGCTGGTGCTTTACATCATCCTCGACCAAGACGAGAGCTATGCCAACTATATCGCTCCGCATTGGCCCAATCTGCAGGTGCTGGTTGACGCCAGCAGCTTCTGGCACTTTGCGTACCTGTGGAAGCAGCACCCCGCACCGCTCATCAAGAGCTTAGGTGCCGCCTGGCATCGCCAAAACGTGCTGGGCGACCATGGTCCGCTGATGGCGCGTTATGCGCTTATGGGCGACGGAAAGACCATGCCAGGCGAGCTTGACGACGAGCAGCGTGGCTGGGACGCCTACCTTGCGGCAAACCCTGGCTATCAGCGCTACGACTTCATCAGCGAGGGCGACTCCCCAAGCTTCTTCTACCTGCTGCAGCCGGGTCTGCGTGCGCTGGAAGACCCGACCTTTGGGGGCTGGGGCGGCCGCTTTGGTGCGGACCACAAGAACACGGTGGGGGACTATGACCCTTACACAGGGCGCTACGAGGCAAGCTATACCCTCATGCGCTGGGTTGACGACATCCAGGCAGACTTTGCGGCACGCGTTGACTGGTGCACCGCGGAGCGCTTTCAGGACGCCAACCATGCGCCGTCCGTCCAGGTGCTCGAGGGCATTGACGTGACGGCGGCGCCGGGCCAGCGCGTGACGCTGACGGCCCGCGGTGACGACCCAGACGGCGATGCGCTGTCGTACCGTTGGTGGCACTACTTTGAGGCGGACACGTATGCCAATGGCCACGACCCCGTACAGCTGCACGACGACGTTCATGCCGCGACGGGCTTCCTGATTGACCGCAGCGCGGACGCACCGGCGGGCAAGCAGGACGCCCTCGTGCTTGAGGACGCAAACAAACCGCAGGTCAGCTTTGTGGTGCCCGCAGATGCGCAGCCAGGCGACACCATTCATCTCATTGCGCAGGTGCAAGACGACGGTGCGCATGGCCTCAAGGGCTACCAGCGCGTCGTCATAACGGCTAGATAGCTCAGCAACAGGTGTTTTCAAAGCGGGAAGGAGACTTAAGCATGGCACAGTACAAGACCTTTACGACGTGCACGGACATGGGGCCCGTGGTGAGCAAGCTCATCCTCGAGCTGCCCGCGACCGCGCGTGCCAACGACGTGACTGCGGGTTCGTTCAGCGTGTATGCGGAGCGCATGGACCTTGAGCAGGGGGGCATCGCGCTTGCGGCCGAGCATCGCGGAGGACCGCTGCTGCCCTCCCGCGGCTACGTTGACGTGCTTGCTGCCTACGTGTGCGACGAGAAGGGCAACGCCGTCGAGGCGGGCACCTACGTGGCGCTGGAGCTTACCGAGTGCCGCCTCACCAAGCGCATCGACGGCGACGTGATGCGCGGCTACATCCGCGGTATGGAGTACCGCGTGACGCAGCTGAGGTCGATTCCCGCCGAGACGCCCGGTGACGCGCCGGTGGTGGGCCTCGTCTTCGACGAGTGTGCCGGCGACGTATGCCCGGCGCTTGACGGCTGGAGCCTTGACGGCGTGGGCACCTTTGCGGGCGTCGAAATGAACTACGCCTGGTTCGAGCCCAACGTGGCGGCCATCAACGCCTTCCGCGCCCTGCCAGGCTTCTTCCATCAGGATCCGCTGCCGCAGAAGCTACCGCTGCTGCTGTGGCTGCATGGCGCGGGCGAGGGGCAGGAGCCCTATCGCACCGTATGCGGCAACAAGGTGACCGCGCTCAGTGGCCCCGACATCCAGGGCAAGCTGGGCGGCGCCGCATGGGTGCTGGCACCCTCCAGCCCCACGTTCTGGATGGATCCGGACGGCAAGGGCCAGCTGGTGGACGACAACCAGAGCTTCTACACCGAGGCGCTGAAGGCCCTTGTCGACGAGTTCGTTGCCGCCCATGCCGACGCCGTCGACACCAAGCGCATCTATGTGGGAGGGCTCTCCAACGGCGGCTTTATGACCTGTCGCCTCATCACCGAGTATCCTGGGTTCTTTGCCGCTGCGGTGCCGGTGTGCGCGCCGTGGGTGGGCGACCTTGCCACCGACGAGGAGTTTGCCGCCATGGCGAAGACCCCCATGTGGTGGGTCCAGTCGGACGACGACCCCATCGTGCCGGTGGCCACGCACTTCAAGCCCTCGTGGGAGCGCCTGGTCAAGGCGGGTGCGCAGGACCTGCACGCCACCTACTTCGACCACATAGTCGACGCGAACGGCGCGCCGCTCATCGGCCACTTCGTGTGGGTGCAGGCCTACAATGACGAGCCCAAGACGGACCTGGACGGCAGCCTCGTTTGCTGGGACGGCTTCCCGGTCACCCTCTGGCAGTGGGTGGGCAAGCACAGTTTGGCATAGGCACGGATGTGTCCTCTCGGAAGCTTCGGCTTTCGGGAGGCTGGGCTGGCGGCTCACACGTTCATGCTCCCGGAGTGTACATTAAATTCGAGTTATTCGGGCTCCCGAAAACGGAGTTCGAATAAGTGAAATTAAATGTACACTCCAGGCGCGGCTTGGCCGCGGCTTGGCCGCGGTCCCCGCCGCGACACGCGGGCGGCCCTACCCGCGTCGCAGGCCCATCCCCACCCCTAAGGCAGCTTCACCTCAAGCGGACGCACGCTCTCGCGCTCCACCACTTGCGGCAGCACCGAGACGCGCACGGCCTCGCCATGCGTCTCCTCGCGAATGCGCGCGATCAGGCGCCTCACGGCGAGGGCTCCCATGGCGGCCTTGGGCACGCTCATGGTGGTGAGCGGGGGATCGACCATCTCGGTCATCGGGGCATCGTCGAAGCCCACCACCGAGATGTCCTCGGGTACGCGGATGCCGTGCTCCTTCATGGCGCGGATGCAGCCTTCCGCGATGACGTCGTTGTCGGCGAAGTAGGCGGTGGGAAGGCATGGGTTGCCATCGAGGTAGGCGGTCATGTCGCGATAGGCGCTCTCGGTGGTGGAGCCCACGCGCGCCACGAAGCGCTCGGGATTGCCCTCGTCCTCGATCACGCCCTGCACGGCGGTGCGCCAGCCACTGCGCCGCTCGAGGAAGTTGCGAATCTCCACCTTGCTGTGCAGGTAGCCAACGTTGGTGTGGCCCTTGCTGATGAGGTAGCGCGACGCCTCCCAGGCGCCGTGCTGGTTGTCGATGACCACGCAGTCCATGGGCTTGCTGGGAAACCAGTTGTCCAGGATCACGATGGGCACGCCAAGGCGCTCGAACTGCGAGACATCGATGGACAGCATCTCGGTGGCCAGCAGTATGATGCCGGCGCACTTGACCGAGCGCAGGCTCTTGAGCTGCTCGGACGCACTCTGCTGCGCGTAGAAGTACGAGATGGACAGGCGGTGGTAGCCGCTTTGGTACGTGGCGTCCGAGACTCCCTTGATGAGCTCCTCGAAGAAGGGCGTCTCGCCCACCACCTGGCCGCTGCGCTTGTAGATGACGAGGAGGATGGTGCTCGTCTTCTGCGTCGGTTCGCGCGTCTCGTACTCAAAGCCCATCTCTCGCGCGATGGCAAGCACGCGCTCCCGCGTCTCGCGCCCCACGCCGGGCTTTCCCCTGAAGACCAACGATGCGGTGGCGGGGGAGACCCCTGCCGCCTGCGCCACGTCGCGCGCCGTCACTGTCATGTGGCCTCCCGTCGATGCCTGACAAGCGATTTAAAAAAACAACTAGAGTTTACTAACCAATTTAGTAAAGAGGTCTACAACCTGCTAAATGGTGCCAAAAGGCCCATAGTAGGTAGCAGTGGAAAACCCATTAGAAGGGGGAGGCCTCATGGACACCTTCAAGATCGGCTACGCACCTACGCGCCGCAGCATCTTCAGCGCCCCTGACGCGCGCAAGTACCGCGGAATCATCGCCGACAAGCTGCGCGAGCTGGGCATCGAGTTCGTCGACATCGATGACATCAACGACGAGGGGCTGCTCTTTGACGAGGACGACCGCATCAAGGTGCTGGAGAAGTTCCGTGCCGAGGGCGTGGATGGCCTGTTCCTCCCGCATTGCAACTTTGGCACCGAGTTCATCTGTGCACGCCTGGCCAAGGACCTGGGCAAGCCCGTGCTTTTGTGGGGACCGCTCGACGAGCGCCCCGAGGCCGACGGCACCCGCCTGCGCGACACGCAGTGCGGCCTCTTTGCTACCGGCAAGGTGCTGCGCCGCTTTCAGGTGCCCTTCACCTACATGACCAACTGCCGCGTGGACGACCCCGTGTTCGAGCGCGGCCTGCGCGACTTCTTGGCCGTCTGCAACGTGGTGAAGACCTTCCGCGATGCCCGCATCCTGCAGATTGGCCCGCGTCCGTACGAGTTCTACTCCACCATGTACAACGAGGGCGAGCTCATCGAGAGGTTCAACATCGAGGTCGTGCCCGTGCCGCTGCCCGAGCTGACGCGCGGCGTGGAGGCCGCCAAGGCCGAGGAGAGGGGCGACGGCAGCTCCGAGTTCGAGCAGCAGCTTGCCTGGATTGACGAGCACTATGACCGCGACTGCACCTCCGAGCAGGTGCGCACCGTGGCCGCCATGGCCGTGGCCATGCGCCGCATGATCAAGAAGTACCACTGCACCGCCGGCTGCATCCAGTGCTGGAACGAGCTGCAGCACGAACTGGGCATCATGCCCTGCGCGGCCAACGCCATCCTCAACGAGGAGGGCATCCCCATCACCTGCGAGGCTGACGTGCACGGCGCCATCACCACGCTGATGGTCGAGGCCGCCGACATGCGCGCCCACCGCTCCTTCTTTGCCGACTGGACTATCCGGCACCCGGACGAGCCAAACGGCGAGCTGCTGCAGCACTGCGGCCCGTGGCCCTGCTCCGTGGCGCGCGAGCGTCCGAAGATCTGCGTGCCGCTGGCCTTCGACCACAACGGCGCCCTGACCGCCGAGGCCAAGCACGGCCAGATGACGCTGGCCCGCTTTGACGGCGACAACGGCCAGTACAGCCTGCTTCTGGGCAACGCCGAGGGCATCGAGGGGCCGCGCGGCAAGGGCACCTACGTGTGGGTGAAGGTGGCAAACCTCAAGCGCCTCGAGGCCAAGGTGGTGGAGGGCCCCTACATCCACCACTGCACCGGCATCCATGCCAACGTGGTGCCCGTGCTCTACGAGGCCTGCAAGTACCTGGGCATCACGCCCGACCTGTACGACCCCATCGAGGAGGACGTCAAGGCATATCTGAGGGGCGAGTAGCATGAGGCAAAACACTCCGACGCTGGAAGACCTCGATCTTCTGCGATGGGACCTGCGCCAGGACTGCGTGGACATCATCATGGCCGGCGGCGGTGGGCACATTGGCGGCGACATGAGCATGATGGACGCGCTCATGGTGCTGTACCTGCGCCACCTTCGCGTCTCGCCCGAGACGGTCGACGACCCAAACCGCGACCGCTTCGTGCTGTCGAAGGGCCATGCCATGGAGGCCTACTACGCGGTGCTGTGCCACCAGGGGTTCCTTGACCTTGCCGACGTAAAGGCGCGCTTCCAGCAGTTTGGCAGCCCCTACATCGGGCATCCCAACAACAAGCTGCCCGGCATCGAGATGAACTCCGGCTCGCTGGGCCACGGCCTGCCGGTGGCGGTGGGCATGGCGCTTGCCGGTAAGATGGACGGACGCGACTACCGCGTGTACACCATCATGGGTGACGGCGAGCTTGCCGAGGGCTCGGTGTGGGAAGGCGCGATGAGCGGCTCGAGCTTTGCCCTGGACAACCTGTGCGCCTTCGTCGACCGCAACCGCCTGCAGATAAGCGGCTGCACCGAGGACGTGCTGCGTCTGGACAGCCAGGAGGAGCGCTGGGCGGCCTTCGGGTGGAACGTGCTGTCCATCGACGGCCACGACCTCGCGGCCATCGACGCCGCCATTACGCTGGCAGCCGAGACCAAGGGCAAGCCAACCTGCATCATCCTGAACACGGTGAAGGGCTACGGAAGCCCGGTGATGGAGGGCAAGGCCCCCTGGCACCACCAGCTTCCCAACGCCCAGGAATATGCGCAGATAAGCGCTGACTTCGTAGCTCGGAAGGAGGCGGCTCTGCATGCCTAACAAGATCCCCAACCGCCAGGCCATCTGCGACGTGCTGATGCGCGCGGCCGAGAGCGACCGCGACGTGGTGGTGCTGTGCTCCGACAGCCGCGGATCGGCATCGCTCACGCCCTTCTTCGAGCGCTTCCCACAGCAGTCGGTGGAGGTGGGCATCGCCGAGCAGGACCTCGTGGGCATTGCCGCGGGGCTTGCGTCCTGTGGCAAGAAGGCCTGGGCGGCAAGCCCGGCAAGCTTCGTGAGCACGCGCAGCTACGAGCAGGCAAAGGTGGACTGCGCCTACTCGCGCACCAACGTGAAACTCATCGGCATCTCGGGCGGCGTGAGCTACGGGCAGCTGGGCATGAGCCATCACTCGGCGCAGGACATCGCCGCCATGAGCGCCATCCCGGGCATGCGCGTGTACCTGCCCAGCGACCGCTTCCAGACCGCGCGGCTGGTGGAGGCCCTGCTTGCCGACGACAAGCCGGCCTACATCCGCGTCGGGCGCAACCCGGTGGAGGACATCTACGCCGACGACGACTGTCCCTTCCAGATGGACCGCGCCACGTGGCTGCGACGAGGCTCTGACGTGGCCATCGTTGCTACCGGCGAGATGGTGCGCCCCTCCCTTGAGGCGTCTCGCGAGCTTGAGGCCCAGGGCATCTCCGCAACCGTGCTTGACATGTACTGCGTGAAGCCCTTGGACGTCGAGGCCGTGGTGGAGGCGGCGAGCGCCGCCCGCTGCGTTCTGAGCGTCGAGGAGCACTCGCCCTACGGAGGCCTGGGCAGCCAGGTTGCCCAGGTGGTGGGGGAGCGCTGCCCGCGCCCGGTGCGGTGCCTGTCGCTGCCGGACGAGCCGGTGGTAACGGGCACGAGCCCGCAGATCTTCGCGCACTATGGCCTCGACGCGGGAGGCATCGCGGCTGCGGCTCGCGACCTGCTGGCCAGGGCGGGTGAGTAGCATGATGCGCTACGTGCTTTCGATCGACCAGTCAACCCAGGGAACCAAGGCGGTGCTCTTCTCGGCCGATGGGCGGCTGGTGGCCAAGACGGCGCGGCCGCACCGACAGATCATCCACGACAACGGCTTCGTGGAGCACGACGGCGAGGAGATTCTGGCCAACGTGCTGGCTGTCATCCGTGAGGTGGTGGAGCTGGCCGGGGTCGAGCCCGAGGAGGTTGCCTGCCTGGGCATCTCCAACCAGCGCGAGACCTGCATCGCATGGGACCGCAGGACGGGGCTTCCGCTGTACAACGCCATCGTGTGGCAGTGCAGCCGCGCGAAGGACATCTGCGCCCAGATGGAGGCCGACGACCCCCACATCGCCCAGCGCGTGCTCGAGCTCTCGGGCATGAACCTCTCGCCGTACTTCTCCGCAGGCAAGATGGCGTGGCTGGTGCGCAACGTGCCCGCGGTGGCCGATGCCGCCGAGCGGGGCACGCTTGCCCTGGGCACGATGGACAGCTGGGTGCTGTTTGCCCTCTCGGAGGAGCACGCCTTTGCCACCGAGCCCTCCAACGCCAGTCGCACGCAGCTGTTGGATATCACGACCGGCGCGTGGAGCGAGGAGCTGTGCGCAGCCTTTGGCGTGCCCATGGACGCCCTGGCCACGCTGATGCCCAGCGACGCGACCTTTGGCCACACCACGGCGGGTGGCCTCTTTGCCCAGCCCATTCCCATCTGCGGCATGCTGGGCGACAGCCAGGCGGCGCTCATGGGGCAGGGGTGCGTGCAGCCGGGCCAGGTGAAGGCCACCTACGGCACGGGCTCGTCCATCATGATGCAGGCGGGCAGCGACCTCGTGCGCTCAAAGAACGGGCTGGTCACAAGCCTGGGCTGGGAGTTCTGTGGCCAGCGCAGCTACGTGCTTGAGGGCAACATCAACTATACGGGCGCCGTGGTCAGCTGGATGAAGGACGACGCACGCCTCATCTACGACCCAGGCGATGCCGAGGCCTGCGCCCGCCGCGCCAACCCGGCCGACCGCGCCTACTTCGTGCCGGCGTTCACGGGCCTGGGCGCCCCTTACTGGGACGACGAGGCCACGGCCATCCTGACGGGCGTCACGCGCACGACCGGCCACGACGAGATCGTGAAGGCTGGCCTGGAGAGCATTGCCTACCAGATTGGCGACGTGGTGGACGCCATGCGCGCCGACACGGGGCTTGACGTCTCCGAGCTGCGCGTTGATGGCGGGCCCACCGCCAATGGCTACCTCATGCAGTTCCAATCTGACGTGACCCGCGTGGGGGTGAGCGTCTCGAGCGTGGCCGAGCTCTCGGCTGCGGGCGCGGCCTACGTGGCGGGACATGCAGCGGGTGTCTACGACGACAACGCCATCTTCAACCAGATCGAGCGCAGGACCTTCACGCCGCAGATGGAGGACGTCCGCCGCGAGGTTCTGCTGTCTGGCTGGAAGGCGGCCGTGGCGCAGGCGATGTGCCACTAGGGACGCCCTAGAATCAAGTGGTTCCTTCCCAACGAGAAAGGTTGGCCTGCCATGCAGAAGTTCAAGGCCCGCGCCATCTTTACCAACGACGCCGAATGCGACGACATGAACTCGTTCCTGCACCTGCTGCTGTATGCCAATGACGTGGACATCGAGGGCCTGGTGTTGTCCAGCTCGTGCTTCCACTACGAGGGCGACCCGGCGGCAGGCATCGAACCCAAGCGCTGGGCGGGCGGCCAGTGGATGTGGGACTACCTGGATGCCTACGAGCAGGCCTACCCCAACCTCGTGGTGCACGACCCCGCCTACCCCACGCCCGACTACCTGCGCTCGGTCACCTGCATCGGCAACGTGCGCACCGAGGGCGACATGGACGCCGACACCGACGGCTCCGAGCTCATCCGCGCACGCATCTTTGCCGACGACCCGCGCCAGCTGTACCTGCTGGCGGGTGGCGGCACCAACACCATCGCCCGTGCGCTCAAGCACATCGAGGACGAGTACCGGGACACGCCGCAGTGGGACGCCGTCTACCGTCAGGTGTGCGAGAAGGCCGTCATCTTCATGATCGTGACGCAGGACAACACGTACCGCGACTACATCGCGGGCGCTTGGCCCGACCTGCGCATGCTGCACTGCACCAGCATCTACGGCATCGCGTTCATGTTTGACGAGACGGTGGCGCCGGCAGACTGCCTGCACGTGTTCAAGAGCGCTTGGATCAAGCCCAACCTGCTGGACAAGGGCCCGCTGCCGGCCCTGTACCACACGTGGTTTGACGGCCATGTGTACCCGGGCGAGGAGCCGCGCAGCCAGTTTGGCTCCAACCTCGAGCTTGCCGGCGGCAACTGGTGGGGCCATCAGGAGCGCGACCAGTACGACATGATTTCCGAGGGCGACTCGCCCAGCTTCCTGTACCTCATTGACAAGGGCCTGCGCAGCCTGGAAAACCCGGGATACGGCAGTTGGGGTGGGCGCTTCGTGCGCAAGGAGGACAACGAGTTCAACCCCGCGGCTGACTACTGGTGCAATGCCGAGGACACGTGCGAGCCGCCCATGAGGCCCATCGCCTACCAGCTTACGCGGTGGATCGGCGACTGGATGAACGACTTCGCGAGCCGCGCCAGCTGGTGCGTGGCCCCAAGCTTTGGCGAGGCCAACCATGCGCCCGAGGTGTCGGTTGCCGAGGGGATTGACGTGGTGGCTTCGGCAGGGGAGCGGCTGGTGCTGCACGCCGAGGCCAGTGACCCCGATGGCGATGCACTCACCTTTGGCTGGATGCGCTACGCCGACGTGGACACCTGCGAGGCCGAGGTGGGCCTTGCTGCCGACGGCCCTGCGTGCGAGGTGCGCGTGCCGGCGGATGCCAAGGCGGGAGACACCATCCACCTCATCGTGCGCGTGACCGACGAGGGCAACGGACGCGACACGTACATGGTCAACTACCAGCGCGTCATTTTGACGGTGGCCTAGCGCGCGTGGGTGGCGGATGCGCTCCCGGCACATCGGCCACATCCGTCGCATGCGCAACCGCGGCACACAAGAGGGGACGGCGGGCAGTACCCGCCGTCCCCTTGTCTTGCCTATCGGCTTGGTGCTAGCCGCGCTGTCCAAACACGGCGCCCACGCCAGGAGCGAAATGATACTCGTACTCGCCCACGCGGCCGTTGCCCGTGGCCGTGGACAGCAGGTCGATGACCGCACCAACCAAAATGACGCCGCCGATGATGTAGAACACGCCCATTTCCGCACCTTCCATCCTGCCGGAAACAATCTCGTAATATTTCGACTTTAATTATTGCCATTGTGTTAACGGAAGTCAATGCCTTCGAAGCATTGAATGTGTGCGGCCCGTGGTGCCTGGGTGCCGGTGCCTAGGTGTCCAGCTGCACGACCGCCCCTACGCAACGACCAACGCCATCCAATGACAGGCCATCTGCCGCAATCACCTCGTACCGTCGTGCGCAAGCTGCGATGATGGAGCCACTGATGTCTCAGGAGGGGAGCGAAGCATGCCTGGTGTAGGTCTGACCGTTCGAGCGATGTTCAAGCAGGGTGACGACGAGCGTGACGCTGGCCTCACCACCCCCGATGACGTCGTGCGCCATGACAACATCGCCTATGGCCCGGAAAGCGAGTACTGGCAGACGCTTGACGTGTATCGTCCGCGCGATGCCGAGGGAGAGGCGTTGCCCGTCATCGTGAGCGTGCACGGTGGTGCCTGGGTTTACGGCGACAAGGAGCGCTACCAGTGGTACTGCATGAGCCTGGCTCAGCGCGGCTTCGCGGTGGTCAACTTCACGTATCGCCTGGCTCCCGAGTGGAAGTTCCCCGCGGGGCTTGAGGACACCAACGCGGTCTTTGCCTGGGTGCTGGCCAACGCGCAGGAGTACGGGTTCGACACGGCCAACGTGTTTGCGGTGGGCGACTCAGCCGGCGCGCACATGCTGTCGATGTACACGGCTATGTGCGTAGACGCGGCCTACGCCGCCAAGGTGGGCATCCAGACGCCCGCGGGCTTCGTGCCCACGGGTGTGGCCCTGAACTGCGGCGCATTTAAGAACGAGGTGCACGAGAGGACGGGCGATGCGCTGCTGGACATGTTCGCCGACATCATGGCCGAGCTGCTGCCGGATGGCGGCACGGCGGAGGAGTTCGAGCTGATCTCGCCCATCAACTACGTGAACGGCGACTACCCGCCCACGTTCGTGATGACGGCCGAGGGCGACTTCCTTGCGGGGGACGCCCTGCCCATGGTGCACAAGCTGATGGAGCACAACGTGGAGGTGACCTTCCACTACTACCACAGCGCCGAGCGCGTGCTGGGGCACGTGTTCCACTGCAACATGCGGCTTGACGAGGCTGCGCGCTACAACGACGACGAGTGTGCGTTCTTCAAGTCGATCATGAGGTAGTGCCAGCGGAAGGTTTCGGCTGAAGGCGTGGCGGGGCGGCTGCAGGTGCGGTCGCCCCGTTGCTTGTGGAAGGCCATGAGGCGTGGCCTGCCTGCGCGGCGCCGCTGCTTGCGTTTCGAGATTTCCTTGCATCGCGTGGTTCTAGTTGTTATAGTGCTACTAGAACAATTGGAACAGCCAATTGCGTAATGCGCGGTAGGAGGGTGCGATGGGCAGAAGAAGGATCATCCTGTATGTTGCGTTGGCCTGCGGATTGGCGTGGGGCCTCTGGTTTGCCGTCGTTTACCCGCTGTATGGCCAGGCTGGCAGCTTTACCGTGTCCGTGCAGCTTGCGGTAGCCGCGGGCATGTTCGCGCCGGCGCTTGCCGCCGCGACGACGCGCCTGGTAACTCGTGAGGGCTTTGCCGACGCGTGGGTGGTTCCCACGGGCTTTCGCGCGAAGTGGCGCACGTACGTGCTGGCATGGTTCGGGCCCCTTGCACTCACGGTTGCCGGTGCGGCGCTATATTACCTGCTCAATCCGAGCGACTTCGACCCCTCGATGTCCTATGCCATCGACGTCGCGCGCCAGGCGGCGCAGGCCAGCGGCTCGACGGTGCCGGTCGATGACGCATCTTTGCGCATGAGCCTAGTGGGAAGCCTTGCGATGGTGCTGGTGGCCCCCGCGATCAATGCCGTCACGTGCTTCGGCGAGGAGTGGGGCTGGCGCGGGTATCTACTGCCGCACCTGCTGGAGCACCTGCCGATGGGGCAGACGCTGCTTGTGAGCGGGCTCGTCTGGGGCCTGTGGCATGCGCCCATCACCGTGCTGGGCCACAACTATGGCGTGGGCTACGCGGGCTACCCGTTCACGGGCATCGCGGCCATGTGCCTTTTCTGCACGGTGCTTGGCGTGTTCATGGGCTACGTCACCCTGCGCACGGGCAGCTGTCTGCCCGCGGTGTTTGCCCATGGCATGGTTAACGGGTGCGCCCAGCTGGGCATCACCTTTTCCGCGACGGGAGGCAATCCCTTCGTGGGGCCCATGCCCACGGGCATCGTGGGCGGTGCGTTCTTTGTGGTGGCGGCTCTCGTGATGGCGTGCGACCTTGTACGCAACGGTTGGGATGCCCCGGCACGCAGTGAGGAGGCCATGAAATGATCATCCAGATAGACCTCAGTTCCGACGAGCCCATCTACCTGCAGATACGTTCGCAGGTGGTGCATGGCGTCGCCACGGGCGAGCTGCAGGCGGGTGACGCTCTGCCCAGCGTGCGGTCGCTTGCGACCGACCTCGGCGTAAACATGCACACGGTGAACAAGGCCTACGCGGTGCTGCGCGACGAGGGGTACGTGGCCATGCGGCGGGGCAGGGGCGTGATGGTGGCCGACCGCGCCGCCTCGCTCACGCCCGAGGCACACTCGCTTGACCGCGATCGTCTGGCTGACGACCTGCTGAAACTTGCGCTCGAGCACCGTGCGCGGGGTGGCAGCAGGGAGGAGTTTTTGTCGCTGGCCATAGAGCAGGCGGCCGCGGCGTACGGAGTCGCGCCCGGCACCACGCCCGGCACCACGTCAAACCCCGCATCCAACCCCACGAAGCGCTAGAGGGGAGAAGCCATGAACCTGTCCATCATCTTGCTGCTTGCCATGAACCTCGCGTTCGACGCCCTGATCGTCTTCACGCCGTGGCTCATGCCCGAGACCGAGTGCCTCACCGTCACCGTACCCCACGGCGAGCGCCAGAAGGAGCCGCTCCGGTGCCTCATGCGCGCCTACGCTGTGCGCACGGCCATCGCCTCCGCCCTCTGCCTGCTGGTCTGGCCGATCGCCCTCGGCCCCTTTGGTATGGACCTCTCCACCGACCGCGGGATGGCCATCTTCTCGTTGCTGCTCACATTCTCCCTGTGCGCGCCTATCCTTGCATCGTTCGTGTGGATGCTGCGCTATCGCCGCCTTGTGCAGCAGGTCAAGCGGGAGAAGGGCTGGGTGGCCGATTCCCAGCGCTCTGCGGCGGTTATGGGGCCGGACGACTTCCCGCAGCCCATCTCGGTGTACTGGAACATCACCTACCTCCCGCTGATTGCCGTGATGGTGGCGTTTGCGCTACTCAACTACGACCGCTTTCCCGACCAGATTCCCATGAACATCAACTTCAATGGCGTGGTGGAAAGCTACGCGCCCAAGAGCGTTGCCTCGGTGCTGTTCCCGGCCATCGTGGCGGCGTTCCTCGGCGTGGTCTTCGCGGCAACGCATGTTGGCATCGTGCAGTCCAAGAAGCCCATCGACCCCAGCATCCCCGCAAGCACCGCGCTGGCCTACGGGCGCTTTGCCCGCATCCAGAGCATCGTCATGCTGGCGGGAGGGCTCGTGCTCAGCGCCACGACTGGTGCGGTGTTCTATGCCAGCTCGCTGGGCGTGCTGCCGCTTTCCTCTGCCGCGCTGGTGGAGATGGTGGTAACGCTGCTGTTCGCGGTGGTCATGCTTGCCCTCTCCATCAGGCTAGGTCAGGCAGGCGGGCGCATCGTAGCCGAGGCGCCTGAGGGCAGCATGGCTCGTGATGACGACGCGTACTGGAAGCTGGGCGTGTTCTATTGCAACCCCGATGAGCCCAGCATCTTCGTGCCGAAGCGCTTTGGTGTGGGGTGGACCGTCAACATAGGCCGGCGCGAGACGTGGCTGATCATCGTGGGCTTCGTGGTGCTGACCGTCGGCTTCACATGGGGTATCTCCGCTGCCGTGAGCTAGGGGCGTGTAGACGTAAGGGGTGCCGTGTGCGACGTCTGCGGGCCGCCAAGCGTCGGGAACGCTGCGCGCGCGCGACGCACCCGACATCCCGCCCTGCTGCGCTCACTTCGTCCGGCTGCGGATAGGTTGCCTCCGTCTCGTTTGGCCCTGCTATGATGAGTCCAGTGCGCCGTTCGAGAGGATCCAGCCATGAACTACTTCATGCCAACGCGCCTGTTCACAGGCACCGACTGCATCACCCAGCACGCCGACGAGCTTCGCAGCCTGGGCACAAGCTGCCTCATTGTCACCGGACGGCACGCCGCAAAGGCCAGCGGCGCCCTGGACGACGTGGAGCGCGCCCTTGCCGACCGCGGCATCTCGCACGTGGTGTGGGACGGCGTGACCGAGAACCCGCCGGTGGCTTCGTGCATCGATGCCGGGCACCTTGGCGCCGAGCATGGCGCGCAGTTCGTGCTGGGCATCGGCGGCGGGTCGGCGCTGGACGCGGCAAAGGCTGTGGCCGTGTTCGTGGCCAACCCCACGCTTGACGAGGCAGGCTTCTACGCCAAGGCATGGGCAAACAGCCCCGTGCCCATCGCGCTGGTGGGTACTACCGCAGGTACCGGCAGCGAGGTCACCAAGGTGTCGGTGCTTACCGACATGGCTCATCGCAAGCACAGCATCCACGACGACCGCCTCTTCGCAGCGGTGGCCTTTGGCGACAGCCGCCATACCAGCACGTGCTCGCCGGCCGTCACGCTGTCCTGCGGCGTCGACGTGCTGGCGCATGCAGCCGAGAGCTACTTCAGCCGCAAGGCCGACGAGATCTCGCGCGCCTACGCGGTGCGCGCCATCCGCCTTGCCATGGGTCCGCTGTCGCGCGCGGCCGATGGCGCCCAGCTTGACGACGCACAGCGCCGCCAGCTGTACGAGGCCTCCATCCTGGGCGGCCTTGCCATCAACACCACAGGCACCTGCTTCCCCCACAACATGGGCTACTATCTCACCGAGAACTACGGCGTGCCGCACGGCTTTGCCTGCGCGGTGTTCCTTCCCGAGATGCTGCGTCGCGTGCGCGCGTACGACGCGTCCTACTCCGACGCGTTCTGTGCCGAGATTGGGGCAAGCGACGTCGACCTTGCCCAGCTGGCAAGCGGCTGCCTGCCCAACTACGACATCCGCATGAGCGAGGACGAGGTGCTGGCCGCGCTTCCTCGCTGGAAGGACAACGGCTCGGTGAAGAACACCCGGGCCGACGTCACGGTTGACGACGTCCGTACGATTCTGGAAGGCCTGTTCGTCCGCCCGTGAGGGGCGTGACGTCATGATGGCAGCACAAGAGAGGAGACCGGGATGATTCGCAAGAAGGAAGACCAGCAAGTCGAGTTCAGGTGCATCCGCGGCGGCAAGGGCGAGACCGAGCAGCACAAGATTGCCGAGAGCGTCGAGGAGCTGTATGGCCATGGCCGCCTGTTCAACCTCATGATCGTGGAGCCGGGCAACAGCATCGGCCTGCATACCCACGAGGGCGACAACGAGATCTTCTACTTCCTTGAGGGCACGGCCGAGTACAATGACAACGGCACCATCGTGCAGGTGGGCCCGGGCGACACCACCGTCTGCAACGACGGCGAGTGCCATGCCCTGGTAAACACGGGCGACGTGCCGCTCAAGTTCATCGCGCTGATCCTGTACTCGTAGCGCCTACGAACGTTACGGGGTGCTTCCGGTTAATCTCTTCGAAGCGCGGGCAGTCGCACGCGTGGTCGTTGATGAGGCCGCATGCCTGCAGGTGCGAGTAGACGGTGACTCCGCCAACGTATGTGAACCCGCGTCGCTTGAGGTCGCGGGCGATGCGCTCGGATAGCTGGTTGCTTGCAGGCACGTTGCCTTGCGGATGGCCCTCGTACACCAGGGTCCTGCCGTCGGTGAAGGCCCACAGGTAGTTGCAAAAGCTGCCAAACTCGCGGCGAACCTCCTGGTAGCGGCGCGCGTTGTTGATGAGCGCCTCTACCTTGCGCCGCGAGCGCAGCATGCCGTCGGTGGCAAGGATGCGCTCCACGTCGCCCTCGTCGAAGGCAGCCATCGCGTCGAAGTCGAAGTTGGCGAAGCACGCGCGGAACACCTCACGCCGCTTGAGCACAAGCGCCCAGCTGAGTCCACACTGCAGCGACTCCATGCAGAGGTGCTCGAACATGCGTTGGTCGTCGTGGACGGGCACGCCCCACTCCTGGTCGTGGTAGCGCTGCATCATGCTGCTGGAGGATGCCCACTCGCAGTATCCCATGCCGCTGACCTCCCGTCGGTTGCCCACCTGGCAGGGCCATTATACCGAGGCCATGTTGCGCGGGGTGGCCCGGAGCCGCACGGCCTGGCCGCCCCGTCGCCTATGGCTGGCCTGCCGCGTCCTCGAAGAGGCCCTGCAGGATGTCGGCAAACTCCTCAATGAGGTTGTTCGAGCGATCCTTGGGCCAGTAGTAGTAGTACTCGCTCTTTAGCTGGCCGTCCTGACCCACCAGCGGGATGCGCCGGATGGCGGCGCCCGTGCGCCCCGTCTGGGTGCGCGTCTCCACGGGCATGAAGCCGCGGTTGCCCGCCACCATCATGCGGCCCTCCTCGCGCGAGCGCGCAAAGAGGAAGTCAGAGCGAAAGCCCAGCGTATTGCGGTAGTACTCGCGCTCGATGTCCTCCTGGTCGGGCGAGGCGATAAGGATGCACGGCACGTCGGCCAGCTCGGCCACGGTAAGCTGCTCTGCCCAGGCCTTGCCGCTGGCCTCCGACACCTCCACGCACTGCCATCCGTCAAAGAGGTGCAGGTTGACGTACGTGTCGGACAGGGCGCGCCGCCGGTCGGAGAAGAGCACGTCTACCTCGTGGTCAAGGATCAGCCGGTAGAGGGCGTCATGGCTGCCCGCCGTGGCATGCACGGGAATGTGCGGGTGACGAGCCGTAAAGGCGGTGATGGCCGCCTGCACCTCCCAGCCCTCATAGCGGTTGAGGTACCCCACCGAGAGCGTGGTGGCCCAGCCGTTGGCCACGCCCTCGGCCTCGTAGCGCAGGTCGTCTAGCTGGCCCAGAAGCACGCGCGCCTTGCGTGCGAACAGCTCGCCGGCCGGGGTTACGTCAAAGCTGCGACCCCGCCTGTTAAGAAGGGCAAAGCCCAGCTCTGCCTCCAGGGCCTTGACCTGCTGCGATATGGCTGACTGCGACACAAGGCACGTTTCGGCGGCCCGCGTGAACGAACCCGTCTCCACCACTGCGCAGAAGTACTCGATTTGCCTGAGCTCCATGTGGCCTCCTCCCTGATTTATTAGCCATGCTAATCAACGGAGAGGACAGCCGCAATTGCCATAAGGCAAAAGGCCCCCGTGGCTAAACCAACGAGGGCCAGGGCTCGTAAGCCAGTCCGCGTGCTACAGCGTGGTGCGGCCGTAGGCCTTCTCCCAGTGGGCAGCGAACTCGTCCATGGCGATGGCGGTGCCGGGGTGGTCGACCATGTCGCGGATGGTGTCGGGGTTCACCGTGACTGCAGGGCAGCCGGAGGCCAGCAGCTTGTGCACCTGGTCGACGTTCTTGAAGCTTGCGGCGCACACCTTGGCCTCGAAGCCATACTGCGCGAGCGTATGCACCAGCTCGACAACCTGGCCCACGCCGTCGCCGTAGCTGCACATGCGGTTGACGTAGGGCGCCAGGTAGTCGGCGCCGGCCTTGGCGGCCCAAAAGGCCTGGTCGGGGGAGTAGATGCCGGTGGCTAGCACGGTGATGCCCTTGGCCTTGACGGCCGGGATGGCGCGCAGGCCCTCGCGGGTGACGGGGATCTTCACCACGATGTTCTTGCCGCCGCGGATGGATGCAAGCTTGTCGGCCTCGGCCAGCATGCCGTCGTAGTCAGCGCTTACGACCTGTGCGATGATTTTCTGGTCCTCGGTCAGCACCTCGCACAGCTCGTCGAACACCTGCTGGGGCTCTTTGCCGCTCTTGGTGATGATGGTGGGGTTGGTGGTGACGCCATCGATGGGCAGAAACGCGCACAGCTCGCGAATGGCCTCGATGTCAGCACTGTCGATGAAGAACTCCATAACGAACTCCTTTTTCTAAGGCGCCGCGCAGCGGCGCACTAATCTATTTGGTGTTTTGCCTCATGTGTGCATGACTGCCGCGTATGCGATGGCGGTCTTCGTCTCATGCGAGTTCCGCAGCGAAGCGAGGACTGTCTGAGCAGGAGATGAAGACCGCCATCGCCCCATCATAGTACCTGTTCCGTCCGGTCGATGATGTCGTCCTGCGTGGCCTTGGACAGCACGTTGAAGAACGCGGAGTATCCAGCCACGCGCACGATGAGGTCCTTGTGGCGCTCGGGGTGGGCCTGGGCGTCAAGCAACGTCGCGCGGTCCACCACGTTGAACTGCACGTGGTAGCCATGCAGGCGGTTGAAGAACGTGCGCAGCATCATCTCCAGCTTCTGCTTGTTCTGGTCGCTGGCCAGCATGGTGGGGGTCACCTTCTGGTTGAGCAGCACGCCACCGGTGATCTTGTCGGTGCGCAGCTTGGAGACGCTCTTGAACACCGCCGTCGGGCCCTGCTTGTCGCAGTTGTGCGCGGGGCTGCAGCCCTCGGCCAGCGGCTCGTGGGCGTGGCGGCCGTCGGGCGTGGCCATCGTGCCCATGCCCTGGCCCACGTTGGCCGAGATGGAGCTGGTGCCGGCGTAGCGAATGCCGCCGATGGGGCCGCGGCCAAAGCGGGTGTTGTGGTACTTGGCCACCTCGTCGATGTAGGGCTCGTAGCACTCCACGGCCAGGCTGTCCACATAGTCGTCGTCATTGCCGTACTTTGGCGCGCCGTCGATGAGCATCTGCTGGATGCGTGCGCCTTCCTCGCCCTCGAAGTCGCTTAGCAGTGCGTCCCACAGCTGCTGGCGCGTGATGGCGCCCTCCTCGTACACCAGCTTCTTGATGGCGGCCAGGCTGTCGGCCATGTTGGCGATGCCCACCTGCAGGCCGCTGATGAAGTCGTAGACGGCGCCGCCCTCCTTGATGGTCTTGCCGCGGGCGATGCAGTCGTCGGTGAGGGCGGAGCACAGCACGTCGGGAACGTCGCGCTCGGATGCCTTGTCGATGGCGTTCTCGACCACCACCGACCAGCGGCACATCTCGCGAAGCGACGCGTCCCACGCCGCCATGAGGTCGTCGAAGCTCTCCCACTCAAGGAAGTTGCCGTGCGCCTCGACGAAGCGCTTGCCGCTGGTCAGGTCAACGCCGCCGTTCATGGCGCAAAGCAGCAGGCGCGGGAAGTTGATATAGCTCATGCCCGTGCAGCGGTAGCCCCAGCGTCCCGGGACGGCGGTCTCAACGCAACCGATGGCGGAGTAGTTGTACGCGTCGTACTCGCTTACTCCCCAGGCAAGGAAGCTGGGGATGATGATCTCGTCGTTGTTGAGGGCAGGCATGCCAAAGCCTAGCTTCATGACCTCGATGCACTCGTCAAAGAAGGCCTGGTCAAGGTTGGCGTGGTAGCGCACGGTAAGGTTGGGCTGGGTGAGGCGCGTCTGGGCCACGGAGCGCAGGACGAGCCAGCTCATGGGGTTGACGGCGACACGCCGGTGCGCACCGCGTGCAGCTGCTTCCGTTCCACAACTATGGGGAGGGCAAGTACGCCCTCCTCGACATGCCGTACACGCTGCATGGCGTCAAGAACCTGCATCCCGAGGACCTTGAGGGCTACAGGCAGATCTATCTGAGCGAGGGCGTTGAGGCCTTCTTTTAGGCGGAAGGGGGGCCGCCTCGCCTCCACCGTGTGCATGGTCGGCGTACGCGCGACGGACCCCACCGTGATTGCGCGCCTAGCGCCTGCTGCGCCGCTCGGGCAGGTCGCCCTCGCGATAGGCCTCGAGGAGCTCCGTCAGGGCGGCGATGCGCTTGCGCATGCGTGCGCCGCGGTCGGTGTCCGCCACGCGGATGGGGCAGTCGCTTGTGTCGTCAATCACCTGCTCATGAGCGCTCGCGATGTCGAAGTTGGAGGTCAGGGCCTTGTCAACCCCAGCGAAGGGGCGATGCGCCTTGAGGCGCAGGCCGCGTGCGTCGGCGATGAGCGTGTAGCCCGCGATGCCGGTCGTCTCGTGGTAGGCCTGGCAGAAGCCGCCATCAATCACCAACAGCTGGCCGTTGGCCCGCACCGGCGTGTCGCCGTCAACCTCGTGCACCGGCGTGTGGCCGTTCACGATGTGGGCGCGGGGGCCTTCCAGGCCAAACTCCGCCAGCACGCGCCGCGCCACCTTGGGGTCGCGCGTGAGGTCGAAGTAGGGGTCTTGCGGCTCCTTCCAGGCCGCCTTGTCGGCCACGTAGGCGCGCTCGAAGGTCTTCATCACGCGACCGGCCAGCGGCGAGTGCGATCCGCACCACAGGTACCACATCCAGTCAAGGGCAAGCTGGTCGCCCGTGGTCCAGGCGCGCCGGGCCATGCGGTCCACGTAGTCAAGGTACGCGCGCCCGCGCAGCTCGTGGCCGTCGCTTACCACCGTGGAGAACTGGCCGTCCTCGTCCAGCGGCACGCAGCCATGAAAGAGCAGCCGCCCGTTGCACACCTTGTACACCGACCCGCTCTCAAAGAGGAACCGCGCATGGCGGCGCAGGCGGTCGGAATCGGCAAAGGCTGCGGAAAGGCCGTCCATCACGGCGCGCTCGCCCGCCGTCAGCTCGGCGGGGTGCGCGGGGTCAAGCGTGGGGAAGTCGCGCGTGGAAAGCGGCCAGTCGCGGCCGTCGATGCGCACCGTGCCGGCCTCGACGTCAATCGACCCCAGCAGGCAGCGGTCCTGCATGCCCCAGTTTGGGTGGCGCGCAATGGCCTGCTCCATCAGCTTGAACAAGATCATGTTGATGGCCTTCTCGATGCGATGCATCCGGTGGGTGCCCGGCTCGTGGGCGTAGGTGGCGTCGGCAAAGAGGGCCAGCTCGCGCAGGGAGATGCCGTACGAGCTTTCCAGCACCTCAAGCGTGTTGTAGTGCACACAGGTGCGCACCACCTGCGCCATGCACACCTCGCTGCCCGCCGCAGCGCCCATCCACGCCACGTCGTGGTTGCCCCACTGCACGTCGACGCTGCCGTAGGACATCAGCTCGTCCACGATGCGGTCGGCGCGCGGGCCTCGGTCGTAGATGTCGCCCACCACGTGGATGCGGTCGACGGCCAGCCGCTTGATGAGGTGCGCAATTGAGCGGATGAAGTCCTCGGCCGCGCCAATCTCCACCACCGAGTGGACGATGTCCTCGTGATAGGTGTGGTGTGCCGAGTCCTTGCCCAGGCTGATGTGCAGCAGCTCGTCGATGATGTAGTCGTAGTCAGGCGGCAGCATCTTGCGCACATGGCTCCTGGTGTAGCCGTCGGCAAGGCGGCGTGCCAGGTTGGTGAGGTGCACAAGCACCTCGTACAGGCGCTCCGTGCTTAGCTCGCCCTTGCGGCGCATCAGCTCAAGCTTCTCGTCGGGATAGTAGACGAGGGTGCACAGGTCGGCTCGCGTGCGCTCGTCGAGTTCGTCGGCATAGAGGGCGTTCACGCGCTCGCGGATGACGCCGGAGCAGTTGTTGAGGATGTGCGTGAAGGCCTCAAGCTCCCCGTGGATGTCGCTGATGAAGTGCTCGGTGCCGCACGGGAGGTTGAGGATGGCCTGGAGGTTGATGATCTCGGTGTAGGCGGCTCGGCGGGTGGGAAACTGCTCGGACAGCAGCTCGAGGTAGCTAAGGTCGTGCTTGGCCATGGGATCCTCCTGTCGTGGCTATGCAATGGTCACGGTCACGCCCGAGCGCTCCAGGCTCTGGCGCCACTCGTCAGAGACGTTCTCGTCGGTGATGACGCTCACGCGCTTTCCGGGCAGGCGCATGGGGACAGCCCCCCGCTGCCCGAACTTCTCCGACTCGGTGAGCACGACGACCTCTGACGCAGAGGCGGCCATCGAGCGCACCGCGTCGGCGCGCATCTGGTCGGCGTTGGTGAAGCCTACGCCGTCAATCCAGCCGTCCGCTCCGATGAAGAGGCGGTCAACGTAGAACTCCTGCGCGCAGGTGTGCACGAGGGGCCCCACCATCACCTGCGAGTCGTGCTGGTAGGTGCCGCCCAGAAGCGTGCATGAAACGCTCGCGCTGTCGCGCACGTAGTTGGCGATGAAGGCGCTGTTGGTGATGACCGTCACGTTCTGCTTGGTGTCGGCCAGCACGCGCGCCAGCAGCGCGCAGCAGCTGCCGCTTTCCACCATGACGGTGCCCCCGTCCGGCACGAGCTCGGCCGCGCGTCGGGCGATGAGGAGCTTCTCGTCGTAGTGGTAGGCGAGGCGTCCGCCCACGTCGTTGGGGTTGGCAAGCATCGCGAAGCCGTGCTCGCGCACGATCAGGCCCTTTGCCTGCAGCGCGTCCAGGTCCTTGCGCATGGTGACGGTGGATACGCCCAGGCGTTCGGCCAGGCCTGCCACCTCGACCTTCTTCTCGGTGGTAAGGATGTGCAGGATGATGCTGTCGCGCTTTGCCATGCCAGCTCCTTTCGAACGTAAGCATATTCTATCACGCTGACAAGCTGCTTCACGTGTGGGCTGCCTCCAATGGGGCGCGCTGGGGACCGGCGGCGCGCTGGGGCGCGCTGGGGACCGGCGGCGCGCTGGGGCGCGCTGGGGACCGGCGGCGCGCTGGGGAACGGCTGCCCGCCGCGCTCGCCCGCCCGTGGTGTACACTCGGTTCGGGGAGGTACCACCATGGCCATTGATGTCGAATCCATCGTGATAGACGCGCTGCTCGACCTTGTCGAGGTGCAGGGCATCCCCCTGGAGCGCGTGACGGTCAAGCGCATCCTCGAGCGCTCGGGCGTGTCGCGCCAGACCTTCTACAACCACTTCCTGGACAAGAACGACCTCATCTGCCAGGTGTACGAGCAGCGCATGGTGTCTGCCTTCAACGACGCGGACCGCTCGTTTGCCTATCGCGACGAGCTGGTGGCTGCTCTGCGCAGGATGCACGAGCACGGCGAGTTCATGCGTCAGGCCTGTCGCATGACCGGCCAGAACAACCTCTGCGACCACATGCTGGACCGCGCGCGCAACTTTGACCTTGCCTGGCACGAGAGCCTGGTTGGGGGAGACCTTCCCGACGGCCTGCGCCTGGCCACCAACTACCACGTGAGCGCGTCGGTGCAGATCACCATCGCCTGGATCCTTGCGGGCTTCGTCGAGAGCGAGGAGAGCCTGGCCGACCTCGTCAGCCAGATGCGCAGCGTTGGCATGGGCGGCTACTTTGGTGACGCGCAGGTGTCCACCAACCCGTACGCCTAGCCCCTCGCGATAGACGGTCTTTCGCATTCGTCAACTTGTGGACAGCTCGCTTCGTCCGTGTATTGCCTGCCTCGCGCAGCAATTGCATGATGTAGCCAGCATCCAGGCAACATGGCGAAAGGAGACCACAATGGCCGTGCAGATTCGTAGGAGCGCTTCGGGACAGGCTATGCCTCGCGAGACGGTGGCCCTGCCGCAGGAGGCCTTTGGCCCGAGCGACGGAACCACGGTGTATTGGCTGGGCAACGCCGGCCTGTTGGTGAACAGCCGTGGCACCACGGTGATGATCGACCCGCTGCTCGTGGGCTTTGACATGCCCACCCTCGTGCCCGCGCCCATCCTTCCCGAGGACGTGCCCGCCTTCGACGCGCTGCTGTACACCCATATCGACAACGACCACTTTGCCCGCGAGACCCTCGCGGGCCTGAAGGACAAGGCGGGCGAGATCCACGCCACCCACTACGTGGCGCAAGTTGCCCGCGACGAGGAGAACGTGACCGGTGCCATCGGCCACGACATCGGCGAGCGCTTCTGCGTGGGCGACATCACCTTCACGCTCACGCCCACCTGGCACAACTGGCAGCAGCACATGACCAGCGAGAAGTACACCCACCGCACCTGGGAGCGCAAGGAGTACTGCGGCTACTGGATGCAGACGCCTGACGGCACCATCTGGCTGCCCAGCGACAGCCGCCCGCTGCCCGAGTTCCTCGAGATGCCCGCGGCCGACATGATCTGCTTCGACTTCTCGGACAACATCTGGCACATCGGCTTTGCCGGCGCGGTGGAGCTTGCCAACCACTTCCCCAACGCCAAGCTGCTCACGATTCACTGGGGCTGCGTGGACGCGCCTGAGTACACGCCGTTCAACGGCGACCCCGAGCGCCTGGCTGCGAAGGTGAAGAACCCCGAGCGCGTGTATGCGTTGGCACTTGGCGAGGGGCTTGCGCTCTAGCCGATCAACCCTACCGAGCGGCCTGCGGCACCCCGCGGGCCGCTTCGCGTTCCAACGCAGCTACCTAAAACCCCGAAGGGAGAACAAGCATGCAATACGCGAAGCTGGGAAAGACCGACATCACCGTGAGCCGTTTCTGCCTTGGGTGCATGGGCTTTGGCGAGGTGCGCGAGAACGCGCTGCACAAGTGGACGCTGGGTCCCGACGACACCAAGGCGATCATCGCCCAGGCCCTGGACGCGGGCATCACCTTCTTTGACACGGCGATGGCCTACTCCTTTGGCACAAGCGAGGAGTACGTGGGCGCCGCCTTGCGCAGCCTTGCCCCGCGCGACCAGTGGGTGATTGCCACCAAGTACTCGCCGCGTATGCCACAGATGGTGGACCCCGCCGTGAGCGGTGCCCAGTGGATTCGCACATGCATCGACAACAGCCTGCGCCGCCTGGGTGTGGACACGATCGACCTGTACTACATGCACAGCTGGGACTACGGTACGCCCATCGAGGAGTCGCTCGAGGCCCTGAACGAGGCCGTGGTGGCGGGCAAGGTCCGTGCGCTGGGCGTTTCCAACTGCCATCCCTACCAGCTCGCTCGCGCCAACGACATCGCCGCGGCGCATGGCTGGGCCCGCTTCGAGGCCGTCCAGAGCCACATGAACCTGATCTTCCGCGAGGACGAGCGCGAGATGCTGCAGCTGTGCGCCGAGGACTCGGTGTCCACCGTGCCCTACAGCGCGCTGGCGGCCGGCCGCCTTTCGCGCCTGCCGGGCGAGACCAGCAAGCGCCTTGAGATGGACACCTTTGCCAAGGGCAAGTACGACGCCACGGCCGAGCAGGACGGCGTGATCATCGAGCGCGTGGCCCAGATGGCCCAGAAGTACGAGACCTCGATGACGGCCGTCTCGCTGGCGTGGCTGCTTACCAAGGTGACCAGCCCCGTGGTGGGCGCCACCAAGCCGCATCACCTTGAGGGGCCGGCTGCCGCGGCCAACCTCGTGCTTGCGCCCGAGGACATCGCCTACCTCGAGGAGCCCTATGTGCCGCACGCGCTGGTGGGGGTCATGGCGCAGAAGCGCGGCTAACCTGCCACAGGGGGCTACCCCCCGTGGCAGAACTGCCATCGGGGGCAGCCCCCTGTGGCAGGGGGTAGCCCCCCGTGGCAGAACCCGTGGCAGGCCCGCCATGCACGCATACCGTGCATGGCGGGTCTTTTGCTGCCGCAACCTTAGACAGGCCGTCTTGAGACGGGATAATATGAGCGGCAGGTGGTCAATCCGCAGGGGAGGGGTCGCATCATGAAGCTCACGCTCGAGGGAATCAGGGACCGTGCCGCATGGGAGGCTGCGGGCATCACCCTGCCCAGCTATGACGTGGAGGCGGCGCGCCAGGCGAGCGTTGCCGCGCCGCGTTGGGCACACGTTGGCATCGGCAACATCTTCCGCATCTTTATTGGCGGCATCGCCGAGCAGCTCATTGCCCAGGGCGAACCGGACGTGTGCATCACTTGCGTCGAGGCCTTCGACTTCGACGTGGTGGAGAAGATCTACCGCCCATACGACAACCTGGTGCTGGGCGTGACCCTGCATGCCGACGGCAAGGTGGACAAGTCGGTGCGCGGCTCGCTTGCGCAGGCCATCGAGGCCAATGCGACGGTGGCGGAGGAGTGGGAGCGCCTGCGGAAGGTGTTTCGTGCGCCAAGCCTGCAGATGGTCTCGTTCACCATCACCGAGAAGGGCTATGCCTTGCGCGGAATTGATGGCTCGTACCTGCCGTTTGTTGCTGCAGACATCGAGGCTGGCCTCGAGCGGCCCACCGGCGCTATGGCCATCGTGGCCTCCATGCTGCTTGAGCGCTATCGCGCGGGGGCGGTGCCGCTTGCCCTGGTGTCCATGGACAACTGCTCGCACAATGGCGAGCACCTGCGCGAGGCAGTGCTGGAGATGGTGCACGCCTGGGCCGAGCGCGGCTATGTTGACCAGGGCTTTGTTGACTACGTAAGCGACGAGGGGCGCGTGGCCTTCCCCTGGACGATGATCGACAAGATTACCCCGCGCCCCTCCGAGGACGTGGCCGCGGCGCTTACGGCGGACGGCGTGGAGGGCATGGACGTGGTGGTCACCTCCAAGCAGACCTACATCGCGCCTTTCGTGAACGCCGAAGGCCCGCAGTACCTGGTGGTTGAGGACAGCTTCCCCAACGGGCGGCCTGCCCTGGAGAGGGGCGGCGTGCTGCTGTGCGACCGCGAGACGGTGGACAAGTCCGAGAAGATGAAGGTGACCGTGTGCCTGAACCCCATCCACACGGCGCTGTGCACCTACGACTGCATGCTGGGCTACGACCTGTTTGCCGACGGCATGGCCGATCCGCAGCTGCGGGCGCTGGCCGAGCTCATCGGCAAGGTGGAGGGCATGGCGGTGGTGCCCAACCCGGGCATCCTATCGCCCGAGGCCTTCCTGGACGAGTGCCTGGACGAGCGCTTCCCCAACCCCTACCTGGGCGACACGTCGCTGCGCATCGCCACCGACATCAGTCAGATGGTTGGCATTCGCTTTGGCATCACGGTGCGCTCGCACATGGAGCGGGGCGACTCGGCCGAGCTGCTGGGCATTCCGCTGGCTATCGCGGGGTGGCTGCGCTATCTGCTGGCACTTGACGACGAGGGCAAGCCCATGGAGCTTGCGCCCGAGCCCATGCTGGACGAGCTGCAGGCGGCGCTGGCCGGCATCGAGCTGGGCAAGCCCGAGAGCGTGGGAGACAAGCTGCGGCCCATCTTGTCCAACGAGCGCATCTTCTACGTGGACCTGTACGAGGCGGGCCTGGGCCAGAAGATCGAGCGGCTGCTGGCGGAGGAGCTGGCTGGCCCCGGGGCCGTGCGGGCCACCCTCGTGAGGTACCTCGGGTAGGCGAGTCCCAGAGCAGGACAGTGGGGACGTAGCACTTTGTCCCGAGCAGGACAGTGTCCCGGACAAAGTGCTACGTCCCCACTGTCCTGCCACGACGCTGTGGGACCGTAGCAAGGGGATACCAAAGGGGATACTCCCTTTTGGTATGGCAACTTGAGTAACCGGTACCGTCCCCGCCCCATTAGTCAATGTTATACAATAACCTTGACTAACGAACGTGGGAGGTAAAGGTTATGGGCTCACTCCACAAGGCGCAATGGGTCTCGGATGGTTCCGGCACCTCACGCAGGCAGCGTGCGAGCGGAGTGTACTGGTGGTACCTCCCTGATCGACTCATGGATGTTGAGGACCAGCTTGACACAGATGTCGTGGCCGATGTGGTCCGTGCCGAGCGTGCTCTTGCTACGTGCTCGGCATCGCCGCTTACGGGCACCGAAGGTATAGCGCGCCTGTTGATGAGGTCGGAGTCTGTCGCATCGTCACACATCGAAGGACTCTCTATCGGAGCGCGGAGGCTCATGCGAGCGGAGCTGCAGCTTGTAGAGCCAGACAACGTTCGCTACGACCGTAACGCTGCCACTGTCCTTGGAAACATCCGGGCGATGGAGCGGGCTCGGGAGCTTGCGGTCAAAGCACCCGAAGTAACGGTGGACATGCTCCAGGAGATACACGCCAACCTTTGCAGGGCAACGCCCATCGAACAATGGGGAGGGGTTATCCGGACAATCCAGAACTGGGTTGGAGGAAGCGCGTCGAACCCGCTCTCGGCAGACTACGTTCCGCCTGCTCCGGAAGAGGTTCCCGCCCTGCTTGACGACCTTGTTGCCTACATGAATCGCACCGACGTGTCCCCGGTGGTTCAAGCGGCGCTCTGCCATTCGCAATTTGAGTCCATTCACCCGTTCGTGGATGGCAACGGAAGGGTTGGCAGGGCGCTCATACACGTTGTCCTGGGCAGGCGTGGGGTGGCAACGGTATCTCCGCCGCCGGTATCACTGGCGCTTGCCACCATAAAGCAGGACTACTTTGACGCCCTTGCCCAGATGCAGAACTGTACGGACAGTGCGACGCGGCATCTGGCGGTGAACGATTGGGTGTCGTGCTTCAGCGGGGCAGTGGTTGACGCATGCGCGGACATGGAGCGCATTGCGCAGGAGATGCAGGACATGCGCAGCGGATGGGAGGGCCGGCTCGGTCGCGTGCGTGCTGGTTCGGCCCTTGCGCTCATGCTGGACGAGCTGCAGGCATCACCAGTCTTCTCGGTAGAGACGATGGTGCGCGCGACGGGCCGGTCTAAGCAGGCGGTAAGTCTTGCCACAAACCGCCTCTTGGAGACGGGAATCATACGGCAGACAAGCCAGGGAAAGCGCTCGCGGGTGTTTGAGGTGCCGGGCGTGCTTGAGGAGTTCAGCATGGTGGAGCGGCGGTTGGCCAGCCCTAGCAGGGACACCAGTGTTGAACCGCCGGTAAGGAGGGTTCCAGACAGGCCGGTGCCCAAGGGCTGATGCGTCTGGCATGTGGTCCGGGATGTCGGGAACGCTGCGGGGGTGCCACACTTCCGACATCCGCGGGGCTTGGGATGTCGGGAGCGCTGCGGGGGTGCCACACTTCCGACATCCGCGGGGCTTGGGATGTCGGGAACGGTGCGGGGGTGCGACACTTCCGACATCCGCGGGGCATGGGATGTCGGGAGCGCTGCGGGGGTGCCACACTTCCGACATGTTGATGTTCACTAGAAACTGCCCTTGAGGGACTGCGGTGGAGAACTTGGACCAAGATCCAGTGCTACTAGCTATCGTATCCCTCGTCGTTGTCTTCC
>CADALE010000025.1 GCA_902788705.1 uncultured Coriobacteriaceae bacterium
CACTAGAACCTGTCTTGTGGTGATTCAGATTCTAGGCAATGGCCGTTTCTCCTACCTAGGAGCCAGTCCCGGGCTTACACCAACATTCCCGACGCGATCCTTCACCCTCACTGGCGTTACCAAGGAGCTTCAGGGTCGTGCCATCGGTGCTACCAAGTTCAATTTCGAGGTGACTGATTCCAAGGGCGAAGTAGTTGCAAATGGCATTAACGACTCTGAGGGTAAAGTGTCGTTTACGTATACGAACGGCACCAATATCCCCATTACCCTTGCTGATCTTGCTATTACCGACGGCACCGGTGCTGTCACGGGCTACGAGACCACTAAGACTCTCACCTACACCATTACCGAGACCAGCACTGATGGCGGTGGCATCACTGTCGACAAGAACTCTTACGATTTCACCGTGACCGCCACCGACAACAAGGCTGGAACCATCCTCATCAACAATGGTGCTTCCGAGGTCAACGCAGGCATCAAGCTTGTCAACACCTATGAAGCCAACGGTAAGGCCAAGATTGAGGCTACTAAGCACATTGACGGTTGTGCCCTGACCACCTTTGATGAGGGTGCTTTCCAATTCAAGCTGACTGGCGATAAGCTTACTGGTGGCGAGATTGTCGCGAATGGTGCCAATGGCATCGTCTCCTTCAGCGAGATTCAATTTACGCAGGCTGATCTTGAAGGTGTGACCCCCGCAGCCGACGGTTCTCGTACCAAGACATTCAACTACACCATCGAAGAGCTCGGATTTGCTCCTGGGCACGCGCTTCCTAACATCAGCTTTGACAACCATAAGGAGAGCGTGACCGTTACGGTTTTCGATAAGGGAGATGGCTCGCAGCTTGTTTGCACTACATACTACGATTCTGATGGTGCAAGCTTCACCAACACCTACGATGCATCTGGATCTACCACCTTCGGCGGTACCAAGAAGCTCGAAGGCCGTACGCTGACTGACAAGGATCAGTGGAGCTTCTCGCTCGCTCCCGTGAATGGCGCACCGCTTCGTGACTCTGCAACGTCCACTACGAGCCTGTCCAGCAAGACCGTCAAGAACAATGGTGGCTCTTACAGCTTTGGAACCTTCTATTACAAACTGTCTGATCTTGCTAACACTGACGACGAAGGCAATGTGACCGGCTATGCCGACTCCAAGACCTTCGAGTACACCATTACTGAGTCCGGTAGTATTGCCAATGTTACCAACGATTCCAAGTCTGTCAGGACCATTAAGGTCACTGTCACGCAGGAGAAAGATGACAATGGCAACCTGACCGGCAGGCTTGTTGTCACTCCCGCTGAGGGCACCGACGACGGCAACTTCGTCAACACCTACACCACTAGCGAAAAGACGCAGTTCCAGGTCTCCAAGACGCTCGACGGTCGCGACTGGGCCGACGCCGACAAGTTTAGTTTCACGCTTGCAGCCGAGACCGAGGGTGCCAAGATGCCTGCTGGCGATGGCAGCAAGGCCGAGGTTTCCAAGCCTGCATCCGGTAAGACTGCAGCTGCAACCTTCGGCGAGATTACCTACGCTATGACTGATGCGGGCGAGAACGGCGCTGCCAAGGATTACATCTATAAGATTACCGAGGTCGAGCCCGCCACAAAGATCGCAGGCGTCACCTACGACACCGATCCGGTCTACGTCAAGGTCTCCGTCTCCTACAACGCCGCAACGGGCAAGCTGACGGTTACCAGCCCTGCGTATTACTCCGATAAGGACTGCACGGAGCCAGTGGTATCCGCTTCCTTCACCAACACCTACGAGGCCGCCGGCACGCTCACGCTTACCGGCACCAAGGCCGTCGAGGGCGGCCTGCCCGTGGGCGAGGACCTGTCCGGCTTCCGGTTCACCGTAAGGGAGGGCAACAAGGTCGTCTCCACCGGCGTGTCCGACGCCAAGGGCTACATAGCCTTCGCGCCCATCACCTACGCCAAGAACGCCACGGCCGACCAGACCGGCAGCCACACCTACACCGTCACCGAGGACGCCGAGCCCTCCAAGCCTTACGTGAGCAACACCGACGCCGCGGTCACCGTCAAGGTCAACGTCACCGACAGCGGTGACGGCACCCTTGCGGTGGAGAACGCGCAGACGGGCGACATCGCCATCAGCTTCACCAACACCCGCGACAGGGGCGACCTCGAGGTCAGCAAGAAGCTCGTCTCCAGTGTTCCCGCCGACGCCGACCGGGACTTCACCTTCACGGTGACCCTGTCCGACAAGTCGATCAACGGCACGTATGGCAAGATGACCTTCACAGACGGTGTTGCCTCCGTCGCCCTCAAGGGTGGCGAGACCAAGATCGCCACGGGTCTGCCCGCCGGCATCACCTACACCGTGGAGGAGGCGGCCAACGCCGACTTCACCACCACCTCCGAGGGCGCCGCTGGCACCATCACCACCAAGAAGTCCATCGCTACCTTCACTAACACGCGCGAGGTCACCGAGGCCACCATCACCAAGGTGTGGGATGACGCGCAAGACCAGGACGGCAAGCGTCCGGCCGAGCTCAAGGTGGCCCTCTCAGACGGCACCGTAGTCACCCTGAACAAGGACAACGGCTGGACGGCAACCGTGAAGGACCTGCCGCGCTATGAGAACGGCAGGGAGGTCACCTACACCTGGTCTGAGGTTAGCGTTCCCGAGGGATATACGCTCACTGACACCACGACCAAGGGCACGGTCACCACGCTGACCAACACCTACAAATCTGACAAGACGACAACCACGACAACCACGACCACGCAGCAGCGTCTGGCGCAGACGAGCGACCTCTTCGACCCGACGTTGATCTATGCGCTTGCCGCCGCTGGCTTGTCCAGCATCGCGGCAGGCCTCAGGATCCGTCGCCGCAGGGAGGAGTAAAGCCACGGCCCAGTAGGTCATGCACCACGAGCGAGCGCCCCCCGCAATGGATCGCGAGGGGGCGCTCCTCTCGAGCTCTCCTCCGGCCCCTCGGAGGCCTCTCATTTGTGTGGATAATACGTGAACTAGTTTTCAGGCTCACAGTGACGTATCATGTTTCCTTGCGTCTCTATGTAGGGAGGATTATGCCCATACCCTGCGCTGACGCAGCACAATGGCTCCTGGGGCAGCCAACCCCAGGTGGTGCGAGGCAAAATCCCCGCACGTAAACCACCACGTTCCATAAGGAGGCATCATGGCAGACAAGTACGTACCCCGTCTCAAGCAGACCTACGTCGACACCGTGCGCGACCAGCTGCAGCAGCAGTTTGGCTACACCAACGTGCACCAGATCCCGAAGATCGAGAAGATCGTCGTGAACATGGGCGTGGGCGAGGCCGCTACCGACGCCAAGGCCATCGACGGCGCCGTGGCCGACCTGCGCGCCATCACCGGCCAGCAGCCGCTCGTCACCCACGCCCGCAAGTCCATCGCAAGCTTCCGCCTGCGTGCCGGCATGGCCATCGGCGCCAAGGTCACCCTCCGTGGCGACCGCATGTGGGAGTTCCTCGATCGCCTCATCTCCATCGCCATCCCGCGCATCCGCGACTTCCGCGGCATCTCGTCGAAGAGCTTCGACGGCCATGGCAACTTCTCCATGGGCGTCACCGAGCAGCTCATCTTCCCCGAGATTGACTACGACAAGATCGACCACACGCGCGGCATGGACATCACCATCGTGACCACCGCCCAGACTGACGAAGAGGGCAAGGCGCTGCTCAAGGCCTTCCACTTCCCGTTCAAGGCTGAGTAGGTCAAATAGCAAGGAAGGCTGACCCCATAAGGGGGCTCATCCAAAGAAGGAGGATCTCTTGGCTAAGACATCGATGATCGTCAAGGCTAACCGCGAGCCGAAGTTCAGCACGCGCACCGTGAACCGCTGCCAGCGCTGTGGGCGTCCCCACTCCGTCTACCGCAAGTTCGGGCTGTGCCGTGTCTGCTTCCGCGAGCTTGCGAGCCGCGGCGAGCTTCCCGGCGTCACCAAGGCCAGCTGGTAGGCTGTCCGCCCGACCCGGGGCTCTCGCGTAGAGGCGTCCACGCTATGGGCGCGGACGAACCATACGCGCAGTTTCATCACGAACGAAGGAGAATTGGATCAATGAAGATTACCGATCCCATCGCAGACATGCTGACGCGCATCCGCAACGCCAACTCAGCGGGCAAGGCCGAGGTGTCGATGCCCTCGACCAAGGTGCTTGTCGAGATCGCGCGCGTCATCTGCGAAGAGGGCTACATCGCGGGCTATGAGGTGGAGGACACCAAGCCCCAGAAGACCCTCCACATCACCCTCAAGTACGGCCCCAAGCGCAGCCGTGTCATCCAGGGCATCCGCCGCATCTCCAAGTGCGGCCTGCGCATCTACACCACCGCCGACAAGATGCCCCGCGTCCGCGGCGGCCTCGGCACCGTGGTCCTGTCCACGTCCAAGGGCATGATGTGCGACCGCGACGCCCGCAAGCTGGGCATCGGCGGCGAGGTCATCGCCTACATCTGGTAGGCCGTCGGGAATTTAGATAGGAGGAGACCACATGTCTCGTATTGGCAAGCTGCCTGTCCAGATTCCGGCCGGAGTCACCGTGACAGTCGACGGAACCACCGTTTCGGTCAAGGGCCCGAAGGGCGAGCTCACCCGCACCTTCTCCAACCTGCTGACCATCACCCAGGAGGGTGAGGAGATCGTCGTTACCCGTAACGACGACACCACCCAGTCCAACGCCCAGCAGGGCCTCACTCGCACGCTCATCCACAACATGGTGGTCGGCGTCTCCGAGGGCTTCAAGAAGCAGCTCGAGATGACGGGCGTGGGCTACCGCGCCGCCCTCAAGGGCACCACCCTCGAGATTGCCCTTGGCTACAGCCATCCCATCGTGATGCCCGCCCCCGACGGCATCAGCTTCGAGGTTCCCGATCCCACGCACATCAACGTGCTGGGCATCTCCAAGGAGCAGGTGGGCCAGGTCGCGGCCGAGATCCGCGCCAAGCGTCCGCCCGAGCCGTACAAGGGCAAGGGCGTCCACTACGTGGGCGAGCACATCCGCAGGAAGCTCGGCAAGACCGGTAAGTAAGGTCTTGTTGGCATAGGCAGCCGTCCCCAAGGCGGCTCAAGAAGACCATCACCCCGTCAGGTGGTGGCGCGTCAAAGGAGAAGGTATGAACAGGTTCAAGGCCAAGAGGGAAGGCCTCAAGCGTCGCCAGCGTCGCGTGCGCGCGAAGATCTTCGGCACCGCCGAGCGTCCGCGCCTCGCCGTGCACCGCACCAACGCCCACATCTACGCTCAGGTCATCGACGACGCAGACAGCAAGACCATCTGCTCTGCCTCTACGCTCGACCCCGAGTTCCGCGCAACCGGCAAGCTGGGCTCCAACAAGGAGGCCGCCGAGCTCGTTGGCGAGCTGGTCGGCAAGCGCGCCCTTGAGGCTGGCGTCACCGAGGTCACGTTCGACCGCGGCGGCCGCCTCTATCATGGTCGCGTCAAGGCTCTGGCAGACGGTGCCCGCAACGCGGGCCTCAAGTTCTAGGAGGGGTAGCGAATGCCTCGTGATCGCAAGCAGCGCCGGGAGGAGACTGACCTCCAGGAGCGCGTCGTCTATATCCACCGCGTGTCCAAGACCGTCAAGGGCGGCCGCCGCATGAGCCTACTGGCCCTCGTGGTCGTGGGCGACGGCAAGGGCAACGTGGGCATCGGCATGGGCAAGTCCGCCGAGGTGCCCCTGGCCATCCAGAAGGGCGTCGACGACGCCAAGAAGAACATGTTCCACGTGCCCGTCACCGAGCATGGTTCGATCCCGCATGAGGTCGAGGGCCACTACGGCGCCGGCCGCGTGCTCATCAAGCCGGCTATCGAGGGTACCGGCGTCATCGCCGGCGGCCCCGTGCGCCCGCTCTTCGAGCTGGCTGGCATCACCAACGTGCTGTCCAAGTCGCTCGGCACCAACAACGCACTCAACATCATCAAGGCGGCAGCCGAGGGCCTCAAGCAGCTCTCCGGTCCCGCCGAGACGGCCGAGCGCCGTGGCCTCACCGTGGCCGAGATGTTTGCTGGGAAGGAGGCCTAAGACATGGCCAACACGCTCAAGATCAAGCTCGTGCGCAGCGCCGTCGCCTCCGTCAAGAAGGACCAGACGCTCACCTGCCGCGCCCTCGGTCTCCGCAAGATCGGCGACACCGTGGAGCAGCCCGACAACCCGAGCATCCGTGGAATGATCTTCAAGGTCAAGCACCTTGTTGAGGTTGAAGAGAACTAGGAGTCACCCATCATGCAGCTCAACGATCTCCGCCCCGCGGCGGGCTCGACCAAGAACCGCAAGCGCATCGGCCGCGGCAACTCCTCTGGTCACGGCACCTACGCGGGTCGCGGCCTCAACGGCCAGCTGTCGCGCTCTGGCGGCGGCAAGGGCGCCGGCTTCGAGGGCGGCCAGCAGCCGCTCGCCATGCGCCTGCCCAAGCTTCCCGGCTTCATCAACCACGGCCGCGTCGAGTTCGCGCCCGTCAACGTGGCTCGTCTCGAGGCCCTCTTCGAGGCTGGCGACGTGGTCGACGCCGAGTCCCTCGTGGCCAAGGGCGTCATCAAGCACGAGTACATCCCTGTCAAGGTCCTCGGCGACGGTCAGCTCACCAAGGCTCTCACCGTGCGCGTGGACAAGGTCTCCGCCTCCGCACAGGCTAAGATCGAGGCGGCTGGAGGAAAGGTAGAGGAGTGCTAAAGGGATTCGCAAACGCGTTCCGCATTCCTGAGCTGAGGAAGAAGATCATCTTCACGGCGTGCATCCTCCTTCTCTATCGCTTTGGGGCGTACCTACCCGTTCCGGGCGTTCCGTTCCGTGCGATGCTCGATGCCTACAGCACCGCTGCCGCTGGCAGCGGTGCCCTTGCCGTGCTGAACCTCTTCTCGGGCGGCGCCCTCTCGCGCATCTCGGTGTTCAGCCTGGGCATCATGCCCTACATCACCTCGCAGATCATCGTGCAGATGATGCAGACGGTCATCCCGTCGCTGGGCGAGCTTGCCAAGGAAGGCGAGGCAGGCCAGCGCAGGATTACGCAGTACACGCGCTACCTCACGGTGCTGCTCGCGCTGATCAACGCCATCGGCTACCTCTTCCTGTTCCTTAGCTACGGTATCGACTTCTCGCAGATGGGCTTCCCCGCATGGGTCGAGTACATCATCGTGGTGGGCACCGAGCTGGTTGGCGCCATGATCATCATGTGGCTTGGCGAGGTCATGACGCAGCGCGGCATCGGCAACGGCATGTCGCTCATCATCTTCACCAACATCATGGCTGGCCTGCCGTCGGCGCTCATCTCCAGCCTGCGCACCTCCACGACCGGCATGATCCTCACGATCATCACCCTGGTGCTGATCATCGTCATCGTGCCGCTCATCGTGTACATCGAGCGTGGCCAGCGCCGCATCCCGGTGCAGTACGCCAAGCGCGTGGTTGGTCGCAAGATGATGGGCGGACAGTCCACCTACCTGCCCATTAAGGTCAACACCGCCGGCGTCGTGCCTATCATCTTTGCCTCGGCGATTCTTTACCTGCCGGCGCAGCTCGCGGTGTTCTTCCCCAACGTGCGCTGGATGCAGTCGTTTGCCAACGCCATCTCCACCGGCTGGCTCAACTGGGTGCTGTCGGTGCTGCTCATCGTCTTCTTCGCGTACTTCTACACCTCCATGGTGTTCAACCCCGACGAGACGGCTGACCAGCTCCGCAAGGCCGGCGGCTTCATTCCGGGCGTGCGTCCCGGCTCCGCCACCGCGGCCTACATCCGCTCGACGCTTGACCACATCACCCTGCCCGGCGCCATCTTCATGGCGGCGCTCTCGGTGATTCCGTCGATCATCTTCTACTTCACGTCCAACTCGCTGATTCAGGCGTTTGGCGGCACGTCCATCCTCATCATGGTGGGCACCGCCATGGACACCATCGCGTCGCTGGAGAGCCAGCTTAAGATGCACAACTACGAGGGCTTCTTCAAGTAGTCTCGGTGCAAGCGCGTACGTACGGGGCGGGGTGACCTTCGGGTTGCCCCGCCCCTTTCATGTGGCGGGGGGGATTATGGGTTCGACTGTACGTATACAGTCGAAGGTGACCCCACGTGTCGATTCGGCCGGGTTCGCGCAGGTTTGACTGTACGTATACGGTCAAACACGACCATGCGGGCCGTTCCGGACGTGTTCGTGCCGGTTCGACTGACTCTATGCAGTCAAACACGAACCCCACAGCCCAAAGCCGCTGGGACAAAGTCGAGCACCGCAACGCGCTGCTGACAAGCCCCAACCCTCACCGAGAACGGTGGTGTTTCGCCGAACTGCGCTGCGCAGCGTCCCCAACCCGTTAGACTGGACATGTGCCGTATACGACAACATACCCAACAGAAAGGTGGACCACATGAACATCGTCCTGCTTGGCGCTCCCGGCGCGGGAAAGGGCACCCAGGCCCAGAAGCTCGTCGAGGACTACGGCGTAGCCCACATCTCCACCGGCGACCTGCTGCGCGCTGCCGTCAAGGCCCAGAGCGAGCTTGGTGTGAAGGCCAAGGAATACATGGATGCCGGCCAGCTGGTTCCCGACGAGCTGGTCATCGGCCTCGTCAAGGAGCGCCTGGCCAAGGATGACGCGAAGATCGGCTTCATCCTGGATGGCTTCCCGCGCAACACCGCGCAGGCCGTGGCGCTTGACTCCGAGCTTGCCGACATGGGCATCGTGCTTGACGGCGCCCTTCTGGTGGACGTGGCCTTCGACGTGATCGTCAAGCGCCTCAGCTCTCGTCGCACCTGCCGTAGCTGCGGCTACACCGCTGGCCCCACCGTGACCGTGTGCCCGCGCTGCTCCGGCGAGATGTACCAGCGCGACGACGACAAGCCCGAGACCATCCAGAAGCGTCTCGACACCTACCAGGCCCAGACCGAGCCGCTCATCGAGTACTACGGCGGCAAGGGTATCCTGCTGAAGGTTGACGGCGACCGTCCGGTGGACGAGGTCTACGCCGACGTGAAGAAGATGCTCAAGCTCTAGCGCCCCATGACGCACTCCGCGCCCCGGCCAAAACCGGGGCGCTCCTGTGCGCAGGCCGGTCGGAGAGGGGCCGGCCATGCGCAGACGCATCGGATGATGGGGGACACCTGATGCCGGACGGATGGCCTAGGCCGTCCGAGCCAAGCAACCATACACCCCGAACCAAAGGAAGCGCACCACCATGATTCACATCAAGTCGCCGCAAGACATCGAGGAATACAAGGCAGCAGGCTCGCTCTCCAAGGCAGCGCTGCGCCTGGCGGGCACGCTGGTGCGTCCCGGCGTGTCAACCCTCGAGATCGACCGTAGGGTCGAGCAGTTCATCCGCCTGCATGGCGGCATACCCGCATTCAAGGGCTATGGCGGCTTCCCCGGCACCGTGTGTGCATCGCCCAACGAGGCCATCGTGCACGGAATCCCCAGCGCCACCACCTTCCTCAACGACGGCGACATCATCTCCATCGACACCGGCGCCACGGTCAACGGCTGGGTGGGCGATAACGCCTGGACCTTCTACGTGGGCAACGTCTCGACCGAGGTGCAAGGCCTGTGCGAGGTTACGCGCGACTGCCTGAAGGCGGGCATTGCCCAGGCCGTGCCCGGCAACCGCCTGGGTGACATCGGCCATGCCGTGCAGTCGCTGGCCGAGCGCCATGGCTACGGCGTGGTTCGCGAGTACGTGGGCCACGGCGTGGGCCATGTCATGCACGAGGACCCCAACGTGCCGAACTACGGCAAGAAGGGCCGCGGCGTGAAGCTGCAGGTGGGCATGATCATCGCCATCGAGCCCATGATCACGCTGGGCACCTACGCTAACCACGTGCTCTCCAACGGCTGGACCGTCGTGACCGACGACGGCCTGCCCGCGGCGCACTACGAGAACACCATCGCCATCACTGCCGACGGCCCCGTCATTCTCACTGCTGACGAGGACGGCCCCTGGTGCGCGATGCAGGGAGGCACTAAGTAAGGGCCGCGCAAGACGACCCTTGTGGTGGCGGAAGGGCCTGGCCGGACCCTATGGACCGGAGCAGGGCTTTTCCGCCACTTCCTTGTGTTCATACCGTGCAGGATGTGGACGAATCGTGTTCTTTTAGATACAATTTTCGGTCGCTGTCAAAAGCGAGTAGAAGGTAGGTTCACTTGAGCAAGCAGGACGCAATTGAGCTGGAGGGCACGGTCGTCGAGCCGCTTCCCAACGCGATGTTCAACGTCGAGCTCCAGAATGGCAAGACCATCCTGTGCACCATCTCGGGCAAGATCCGCATGAACTACATCAGGATCCTTCCCGGCGACCGCGTCGTGGTTGAGATCTCTCCGTACGACCTCACCCGCGGCCGCATCACCTACCGCTACAAGTAGCGGCAGCGTCGCGTGGCCTCCGGTTACCAGGCCGCGCGATACCAGCCTTGGATGTTCACGCCTGCGGCTGGGCGAGTAGATAGCGCATGGCAGCTCCACCTGGCATGCCACCGGTACCACCAGTACGTACAAGCACTATCGGAAGGAAACACAGATGAAGGTACGTCCTTCGGTCAAGAAGATGTGCGACAAGTGCAAGGTCATCCGTCGCCACGGAAAGATCTACGTGATCTGTGAGAACCCGCGCCACAAGCAGCGCCAAGGCTAAGAGAGGAGCACCACGTTGGCCCGTATTAACGGCGTCGACCTGCCGCGCGACAAGCGTGTTGAGGTCGGACTCACCTACCTTTACGGAATCGGCCAGACCCGCGCCACCAAGATTTGCGCTGAGGTCGGCATCAATCCTGACACCCGCGTCAAGGACCTCACCGAGGACGAGGTCACGAAGATTCGTGACTACATTGACGCCAACTACACCGTCGAGGGCGACCTGCGCCGCGAGACGAAGCAGAACATCGACCGCCTGATGTCCATTGGCTGCTACCGTGGCCTGCGTCACCGCAAGGGCCTGCCTGTCCGCGGTCAGCGCACCCACACCAACGCTCGCACCCGCAAGGGCAAGAAGCGTCAGATCGGCGCAAGGAAGAAGGGCTAGGAGTAGACCATGGCAAAGAAGCAGCAGAAGGTCGTCCGCGTCCGTCGTGCCGACCGCAAGAACATCGCCGTGGGTCAGGCCCACATCAAGAGCACGTTCAACAACACGATCGTGTCCATCACCGATCCCCAGGGCAACGTCATCTCCTGGCAGTCGGGTGGCACCGTGGGCTTCAAGGGCTCGCGCAAGTCTACGCCGTTCGCGGCCCAGCTTGCGGCCGAGACCGCAGCCAAGGCAGCCATGGAGCACGGCCTTCGCAAGGTGGCCGTCTTCGTGAAGGGCCCCGGCTCTGGTCGCGAGACCGCCATCCGCTCCCTCCAGGCCGCCGGCCTCGAGGTCTCGGGCATCCAGGACAAGACCCCCATTCCGCACAACGGTTGCCGTCCGTGCAAGCGTCGTCGCGTGTAGGTAAGGAAGGACAGTAGCAATGGCAGTTGACAGGACCCCTGTCCTCAAGAGGTGCCGCCAGCTCGGCATCGATCCCGTGGTTATGGGAATCAACAAGGAATCTCGTCGCCAGCCCAAGCAGCGTCGTCGCCAGGAGAGCGAGTACGGCATGCAGCTGCGCGAGAAGCAGAAGGCCAAGTTCATCTATGGCGTTCTCGAGAAGCAGTTCCGTGGCTACTACGACAAGGCCATGAAGCTCGACGGCATCACCGGTGACAACCTGATGGCCCTGCTCGAGACCCGTCTTGACAACGTCGTCTTCCGCCTGGGCTTTGCCCGCACCCGCAAGGAGGCCCGCCAGACCGTGCGTCACGGCCACATCACCGTGAACGGCAAGCGCGTGGACATCCCCTCCTACCAGGTTAAGGCTGGTGACGTCGTGGCCGTGGCCCCCAAGGCCAAGGACCTGCTCCCCATCAAGGAGAGCCTCCTTCACTCCGAAAGCATGGCCGTTCCGGCGTGGCTCGAGGTTGACATCGAGAAGCTGAAGGGCACCATCCTCCAGATTCCGACTCGCGACCAGATCGATCTCGACATCGACGCCCAGCTCATCGTCGAGCTCTACTCCAAGTAGCCCGGAACCGGTAGGGAGGTACCATGTCCGAATTCATCCGACCGCAGGTGTCGGTAGAGGAGGTCAACGAGAACCTGGCGCGTGTCACCGCCGAGCCGCTCGAGCGCGGCTATGGCGACACGCTGGGCAACTCGCTGCGCCGCGTGCTGCTCAGCTCGCTGGGCGGAGCGGCCGTGGAGGCCATCCAGATTGACGGCGTGCAGCATGAGTTCACCACCATCCCTGGCGTGTACGAGGACGTGACTGACATCGTGCTCAACGTCAAGGGCCTGGTTCTGCGCTCCATGGGCACCGGCGACGAGGCCACGGCATCCATCAACGTCGAGGGTCCGTGCACCGTCACCGGCGGCGACTTCAAGATTCCGGCGGAGTTCGAGCTCGTCAACCCGCAGCACCACATCTGCACGCTCGGCGAGGGCGCCCATCTGTCCATGCAGATGCGCATCGGCACCGGCCGCGGCTATGTGTCCGGCGACGACAACGAGCGCGAGGACGACCCCATCGGCATCATCCACGTGGACTCGCTCTACTCGCCTGTGCGCCGTTGCGCCAAGGCCGTCGAGCCTTGCCGCGTGGGCCAGCACACCGACTACGACCGCCTCATCCTCGAGGTGGAGACCGACGGCTCGGTCTCTCCGCGCGAGGCAGTCGTCGAGGCGGCCAACATCATCAACCAGCACATGAGCGCCTTCATGACGCTGGCCGAGGAGGAGGAGCCCCAGGAGGACACCTCGATCTTCGCCACCGGCGTCGAGGAGGACAACAGCGAGCTTGACAAGCAGATCGAGGACCTGGACCTCTCCGTCCGCTCCTACAACTGCCTGAAGCGCGCTGGCATCCACTCTGTGCGCCAGCTCGTCGAGTTCTCCGAGAACGACCTGCTCAACATCCGCAACTTTGGCGTGAAGTCCATCGAGGAAGTCAAGGACAAGCTCGAGGCCATGGGCCTGGGGCTCAAGGCCTAGACGCCCGTGCAGTAACCAAGGAGTTAGACCATGAGGCACAACATGAAGAGGGGCATGAAGCTTGGCACCGACGCCTCTCACACCAAGGCAATGAAGAAGAGCCTGCTTCAGGCCCTTTTCGCCAACGATCGCATCAAGACCCTCGATGTGCGCGCCAAGGCCATCCGTTCCGACGTCGACAGGGTCATCACGTGGGCTAAGCGCGGCGACCTTGCCGCCCGTCGTCTGGCCATCGCCAAGGTGGGCGACGCCGAGCTCGTGCGCGAGGTCTTCGAGAAGGCCGCGCAGGGCATGTGGGCCGACCGCAACGGCGGCTACACCCGCATCCTGAAGCTTGGCCCCCGCAAGGGTGACGCCGCTGAGGTCGTCATCATCGAGCTGGTCACCGAGCCGGTCGTGAAGAAGGAGCGTGCCGCCGCGCCCGTCGCCACCGTCACCAAGGTGGAGGAGCCGGCCGCTGAGGCCGAGACTGAGACCGAGGCTGAGGCCGAGGCCGAGACCGTTGAGGTTGCAGACGCCGAGTAGCGCCTGACAGCAACGCGACAAGCCATGAGGGCCCTGGGCAACCGGGGCCCTTTGCATAAAGATGGTGGCGTCTGGCTAAGGGGCCGGATGCCGCCCAAGGTGGGCCACGTGGTCCGCGCAACGGAAGGGTACGGACAGGATGAGCGAGGAAGGCCAGGCAGGCGAGGCGATGGACGGCACCATCGTGGTGCGTCTGGGCTACCGAGGCGGTGCCTTCTCGGGCTATGCCGAGCAGGACGGCCAGCGCACCGTGGCGGGCGAGCTGCGCACGGCGCTCGAATGCGTCCTGCGGCGGCCAGTCGAGCTTGCCTGCGCCGGTCGCACCGACGCTGGCGTGCATGCGCTTGGCCAGCACGTGAGCCTGCCCGCCACTTCTGAGGAGCTGTCGCGCGAGGGCCGTCGCCTGTGGCGCTCGCTTTCGGCCACCACGCCGGACGACATCTCGATCCGCGGGCTGTACCGGGCCGCACCCGGCTTCTCGGCGCGCTTTGACGCCACCGCGCGCGCCTATCGCTACCGCATCGCCCTGGGAAACGCGCGTCCCGTGATGGGGTGGGGCCACATGTGGTGGCTGCGCGCCATCGCCGACCTCGACGTGCAGGCCATGGACACGGCGGCGCAGGCGTTGCTGGGCGAGCATGACTTCCGCAGCTTCTGCCGCACCTCCTCGGCTCAGGAGCTGGAGCGCGACGGACGTTCTACGTGCCGAAACGTTACCCACCTGAGCGTCTCGCGCATCGAGGAGGCGGGCGAGCCGCTTGTGGTGGTGGACGTGGAGGGCAATGCGTTCCTGCACAACATGGTGCGCGCCATCACGGGCACGCTCGTCGAGGTGGGGCAGGGACGGCGCGACGCGGCGTGGGTCGCCCGCGCGCTGGCCGCGAGGGACCGCTCCGCAGCGGGGCCCACGGCGCCCGCGATGGGCCTCACGCTCGAGCACGTCACATATCCGCAAGGAGCGCTCGTGCCTTGGTCGTGACCTGCGCAGGCGGCGCGGCGCCGCCACTCGCCTGCATTGCCAGGACCGGCATGTCCCACAGGAGGGAAGAGGATGGATCTTATCGTTGACGTGCTCATGGACGGTATCAAGGACACCGCACAGCTGGTGCCCTTCCTGTTCGTGACGTACCTTGCCATGGAGGCGCTGGAGCACGGCACGGCCGGCAGGGCCGAGCGCATCATTGCCGGCGCCGACCACCTAGGACCGCTGGCTGGCGCAGCCCTTGGCGCGCTGCCCCAGTGCGGCTTCTCGGCCATGGCAGCCACGCTTTATGCCGGCCGAATCGTGAGCGCCGGCACACTGGTGGCGGTGATCCTGTCCACGTCCGACGAGATGGTTCCCGTGTTCCTGGCTCACCAGGAGCCGCTTTCGCGGCTTCTGTCCATCATTGGGTTCAAGATGGTTGTGGGCATCGTGGTGGGATTTGCCGTCGACATCATGCTGCGGCTGCTACATCGTGCGGGCGACGGTCATCCGCATATCCGCGAGCTGTGCGAGCGCGCGCACTGCCACTGCGGCGACATGGACGAGGCTGACGAGCCCGCCGATGCGCACGGCCACGACGACCATGAAGACCACGGTCACCACGCGCATGCGCATGGCCACTCCCACGGTCACGACCATGCCGGGCATGGCCGCTGGTGGCACATCGTGCGCAGCGCCCTCGTGCACACGGGGGAGGTCACGCTGTTCATCTTCCTCATCTCGCTTGCCTTCGGCTTCCTCATCGAGTGGGTGGGCGAGGACGCCATCGCCACGTTCCTGGGCATCCATCCCGTGCGCGCCACGCTGCTGGCGGGCTTGGTGGGGCTCATCCCCAACTGCGGCGCCTCGGTGGCGCTTACCGAGCTCTACCTTTCGGGCACGCTGGCGTCTGGCCCCATGGCCGCGGGCCTTCTGGTGTCGGGCGGCGTGGGCCTGCTGGTGCTGTTCCGCACCAACGAGGACCAGTGGCAGAACGGTGAGATTGCGGCGTTCATCTATGTGGTTGGCGTCTTGGCTGGCCTAGTCGTGGGCGCATTAGGTATCATCTTCTAGTGCGGCGCGTCTGCGTCGTGCGATGAAGGCATCGGGGATGCCGGGCGTGGCCATCAGGCGCGGCCGGCCAGTTGAGGAGGGCCATATGCTAGGGAAGCGCGAGCGGTTCGAGCGGACGGACGTACCGCGGCCCAATCCCCTTCGGCCGTTCATCGCCATCGGGGTGCTGGTTGCCGTCGCCCTGCTGTGCGTCGTGCTGACGCGCAACGCCTGGCACAAGGCCAACCAGCTGAACGGCCTCAATGACGGCGTGCTTGACGACGCGCTGTACGAGCAGCTTGACACCACCGATCCCACCGACGGCTACGAGCGGTCGGAGGACAGCTTCAGCAACACCCTCATCCTGATCGTCGACGACGTGCATGCCGAGCAGCCCACGCTGCTGGGAGCCCGCATCATGGTGCGCAACCTCACGGCAGGCACGGTGGGTGTGCTCAACATCCCGCTCAACACCAAGCTCATCTCGGGCGAGCGCGTGGCGTACCTCTCGGGCTACTTCTCCGAGGTGGGGGCCACTGGCGTGCTCGCGTCGCTTACCGATGCCGCCAACGTGCACGTGTCGCACGTGCTGGTTGCCGGCGAGAGTGTCTGGGAGCAGCTGCACTCCCTGAAGAGCCCCACGCTGTGGTCGCTGCTCAGCTCCGACACCGACGTGTACGACACCATGGCCACCGACTTTCGCACGAGCGAGCTGGTGGAGATCTCCGAGTGGCTGCGCGAGATAGGCCCGGACAACGAGTTCTACGTGGACGCCACCTTCATGCCCGACACGCTTGAGGACGGCACCGAGGTGGCCGTGCTCGACCGCCAGCAGATCCCGCGCGACATGCGCATCTTCGTGGTGCCCGGGGCGGAGGAAGCTCCCGCCGGGGAGACTCCTGCCGAGGAAGTGCCGGCCGAGGAGGCGCCCGCCGAGGGCGAGTACTCCGAGGAGTCCGAGGGCTGAGTCCAGGAGTGGGGCAGGGTCGGCTCGTCAGGGCATCTGTGAATCTGACGGATTTGTAGACCGCTCACCAGTCATGCACAACTCATTGGCCAGCTAGGGCGATAATGCGTCTCAGGCGACTCGCGCGGGCGAGTCATGTCAGCGGCTTGGCGGCACCTGTGCCCAAGCCTGCAGGGAGAGCAGCACGTGTCACTCAGGGAGCCCAAGGTTTCTGTCGTCATGCCGGCCTACAACGTAGACCGCTATGTTCGTCGAGCCGTGCAAAGCCTGCAGAACCAGACGCTCTCCGACTTCGAGCTGCTGGTGGTGGACGACGGCTCCACCGACCGCACCGGCGACGTGCTTGACTCGCTGGCCGAGCGCGACATCCGCATCACGGTGTTCCACAACCAGAACGGCGGCGCTCCCGCGGCGCGCAACTATGCGCTTGACCGCGCCCACGGTACCTACGTGTACTTCATGGACGGCGATGACTGGGCCGAGCCCCACATGTTGGAGGACCTCGTGTCGCTTGCCGAGGACAACCGCCTCGAGCTTGCCATCGCGGGCTTCTACATCGACACCTACTACGGTCGCGACAACGAGCACTACACCGAGGTGAAGTCCTGCCCCAGCCGCATCTTTGGCACGCAGCAGGAGTTCCGTGCGGCCGCATGGCAGCTGTTCGACGCCAACCAGCTGTATCCGCCCTGGAACAAGCTGTTCCTGCGCGAGCGCATCGAGCGCCTGGGCCTGCGGTTCCGCCCCACGTTCTGGGACGACTTCCCCTACGTGCTGGACTACATACGCGACGTGGAGCGCGTGGGCGTGACCGAGCAGCCCTACTACCACTTCATCCGGCAGCGCAGCGAGAGCGAGACGGCGCGCTGGCGCCCCGACATGTACGAGAAGCGCGAGGAGGAGCACGGCTGGATGCTCGACCTGTACGAGCACTGGGGCCTCTCGGGTGACGCGGCCAGCATGGAGATGGTGCAGCGCCGCTACATCGAGCGCCTGGTGGGGTGCATCGAGAACGTGTGCAACCCGCAGTGCACGCTGTCCAGCGCCGAGAAGCGCAGCCTTATCGCGCAGATGATCGAGACTGACCGCGCGAAGCTGGCCGCCTCTGTGGCGCGGCCGCGCACGCGCATGCTCAAGGCCATGATTGCGCCCATCAAGATGGGTAATGTCGAGCTGTGCTACCGCGAGGGGCAGTTCATCTCGTACGTAAAGCGGCACAACACGCGCCTGTTTGCCACGCTCAAAGCCAATCGCTGACCTGCGGGCCTGTGCCTCGTTGCCGCGCGCGACGAGTATGCCCGTCCGCTTGCCCCTGCCTCGCCGCCTCGGTGCGCAAGAAGAAAGGAACGCCATGCCCAAAGCAGCCACGCCTCAGCCCGTGCGAATCGTGTGCGGCCTGGGGAATCCTGGCAGCGAGTATGCGTGCACACGTCACAACGCCGGCTTTGCCGCGGTGGACGCGCTTGCGGCTCGCCTTGGGGTGCGCTACTGGAAGGAGCAGCTGGGCTGCCTTGTGGCAACCGTCTCGGTGCGCACGCCCGAGGGCCCGCGCGAGGTGCTGCTGGTCAAGCCGCAGAGCTACATGAACACCTCGGGCGGCCCGCTTTCCAAGCTGATGCGCCAGGCCAAGGTGACCCCTGCCGAGCTGCTGGTGGTGCATGACGAGGTGGACCTTCCTGCAGGCGAGGTGCGTGCCAAGTGGAGCGGAGGGCTTAACGCCCACAACGGCCTGCGGTCCATTGCCGACAAGCTGGGCACGCGCGACTTCCAGCGCGTGCGGATGGGCATTGGCCGCCCGCCTGGAAAGATGAGCGTGGCCGACTGGGCGCTCAAGCAGATGAAGGGCGCGGCTGCCGATGAGTTTGAGGTGACGGCCCAGGTGGCTGCCGACCTCGTGGAGTCGTGCTTGGACAAGGGCGTGCCCCTGGCGTAGCGCCTCGTTGCCGGGCGTGGGGCTGTTGCAGCGCCGTGGTGCCCGTCCCGAGGACAAAGAATCGCTTGAACCGACGATGCTTTGCGCTCCGTGCCCGTCCCGCGCCCCACGCGCCGCAAACCCGCTGCGCCCATGGTTACCAACGGGTGATAACCAGCCCAATCCTTTTGCATGTTGGCGCATCGTGCGTCTATAGTGTCCACTATGTATACGCAACTACCAAGGAGAGGGGAATGCGTATGTCCAACCAGGCGCCAAGCGACCTGTCGCTCATCGAACCGACGCTCGATGCCTACGCCGACGTTCCGGGCAGCCTCATCGCCATCCTGCAGGCGACGCAGGACGCCTATGGGTACCTGCCTATGGACGCGATGGAGCACATCGCGGAGCGCACCGGCACGCCCATCGCCACCATCGTGGGCGTGGCCACGTTCTACGCGCAGTTCAGGCTCGAGCCCGTCGGCAAGTACCTCATCATGCTGTGCCAGGGCACTGCCTGCCACGTCAACGGCTCCGAGCTCATCTCGGCCGCCATCACCGACGAGCTGGGCATCGACGACGGCCAGACCACCGACGACGGCCTGTTCTCGCTCAAGCACGTGGCGTGTCTGGGCTGCTGCTCGCTGTCGCCCGTGATGATGATCAACGGGCAGACCTACAGCAGCCTCACGCCCGACAAGGCCAAGAAGGTCCTGCGCCAGCTGGCCGCCGAGGCCGCGGAGGGAGGTGCCGCATGAGGCTTGTGGTAGGAGAGGGCAGCTGCGGGCTTGCCGCAGGCGCCGGTGCCGTGTACCAGCAGCTGGAGGAGCTGCTGGCCCAGGGCAACGAGGCGGGCGTCGAGCTGGGCATCACGGGCTGCAACGGGATGTGCTTCCTTGAGCCCATCGTCGACCTCTATGACGACGAGGGCGCGCTCCATCGCCTGGTGAAGGTGCAGGCCAAGGACGCGAAGGCCATCTACGAGGCGGCCACCACGGGCAACCTGTCGCTGGTGGACAAGCTGCGCATCTCGGCCTCCGACGCCGAGTTCCTGGACCGTCAGACCCGCATCGCCCTGCGCGACTGTGGCGTCATCGACCCCGAGAGCCTTGATGACTACCTGGCGCACGGTGGCTACCAGGCCATCGGCAAGATCCTGTCGCAGGGCATGAGCCAGGAGGACGTCATTCACGAAATTGACGTCGCGGGCCTGCGTGGCCGTGGTGGAGCGGGCTTCCCGACCGCCTTCAAGTGGCGTGCCGCGCGCGACGCCAAGGCCGACGAGACCGGCCAGAAGTACCTCATCTGCAACGCCGACGAGGGCGACCCCGGCGCGTTCATGGACCGCGCCGTCATCGAGGGCGACCCGCACTCCCTCATCGAGGGCATGCTGGTGGGCGGCTACGCCATCGGCGCCACCGAGGGCATCGTGTACGTGCGTGCCGAGTACCCGCTGGCCATCGTGCGCCTGCGCAAGGCCATCGCCGACGCCACCGAGCGCGGCTACCTGGGCCAGAACATCCTGGGAAGCGACTTCAGCTTCACGCTGCGCATCAAGGCCGGCGCCGGCGCCTTCGTGTGCGGCGAGGAGACGGCGCTCATCGAGTCGCTCGAGGGCAAGCGCGGCATGCCGCGCCTGAAGCCGCCGTTCCCCGCGCAGGCGGGCTATTGGCTCAAGCCCTCCAACATCAACAACGTCGAGACCTACGCCAACGTGGCGTGGATCATCAACAACGGCGGCGCCGCGTACGCCGCCATGGGCACCGAGGGCTCGAAGGGCACCAAGGTGTTCGCGCTCTCCGGCAAGATCGCGCGCGGCGGCCTGGTCGAGATTCCCATGGGCACCACGCTTCGCGAGGTCATCTTCGACATCGGCGGCGGCATCCGCGGCGGCAAGCAGTTCAAGGCCGTGCAGCTGGGTGGCCCCTCGGGCGGCTGCGTGCCGGCCGAGAAGCTTGACACCGTGATCGACTACAACGAGCTGGCGGCCACGGGCGCCATCATGGGCTCGGGCGGCATGGTGGTCATGGACGAGGACACCTGCATGGTGGGCATGGCCCGCTTCTTCCTTGACTTCACGGCCAAGGAGAGCTGCGGCAAGTGCGTGCACTGCCGTCTGGGCACCAAGCGCATGCTCGAGATCCTTGACCGCATCGTGAACGGCCAGGGCGAGGAGGGCGACATCGAGAAGCTCGAGGAGCTGTGCTACGCCATCAAGGACGGCGCGCTGTGCGGCCTTGGCCAGACGGCCCCCAACCCGGTGCTTACCACCATCCGCTACTTCCGCGACGAGCTGGAGGCGCACATCAACGAGCACCGCTGCCCCGCAGGCGAGTGCCGCGAGCTGATCACCTACTTCATCGACAAGGACGCGTGCGTGGGCTGCACCTCCTGCGCACGCCAGTGCCCGGCAGGCGCCATCACGGGCGAGCGCAAGAGCCCGCACGAGATTGACCCGGCACTGTGCATCAAGTGCGGAAACTGCAAGACGGCCTGCCGCTTCGGCGCGGTCCGGGTACGGTAGGGAAGGGGGAGAACCATGTCCATCAAATACACCATCGACGGCGTGGAGGTCGTGGCGGAGCCCTCCGACACCATCCTCACGTCCGCGACGAGGGCCGGGATCGAGATTCCCACCCTGTGCTTTGACGCCCGCACGGCCATCTATGGTGCCTGCGGCGTGTGCCTCGTAGAGGTTGAGGGCGTGCCCAAGCTGCTGCGCGCCTGCTCCGCGCGCCCGCAGGAGGGCTATGTGGTGCACCTGCACACCCCACGCGTCGACCGTGCCCGCAAGACGGCCTTCGAGCTGCTGCTTTCCGACCACACCGGCGACTGCCGTGGGCCCTGCAAGCTTAACTGCCCGGCCATGACCGACTGCCAGAAGTACGTGAACGAGATTCGCGAGGGCCGCTACAAGGACGCCGTGTCCACGGTGTACGAGGCCTTCCCGCTGCCCGCCTCCATCGGTCGCGTGTGCCCGCATCCCTGCGAGGACGCCTGCCGCCGCAAGATGGTGGAGGAGCCCATCTCCATTGCGTTCCTGAAGGCCTTCGCGGCCGACAAGATCGAGGCGGACGGCAACCCCTACGTGGTGCAGTGCGAGCCTGACACCGGCAAGCGCGTGGCCATCATCGGCGGCGGCCCGGCAGGCCTCACCGCGGCGTACTTCCTGCGCCGCTTTGGCCATGCGGTCACCATCTTTGACCAGCAGCCCAAGATGGGCGGCATGCTGCGCTACGGCATCCCCGAGTACCGCCTGCCCAAGGCCGTGCTCGACCGCGAGGTCAAGATCATCGCCGACGCGGGCGTGCAGATGGTCAACGGCGTGAAGCTGGGTCGCGACATCCAGTTTGACGCCCTGCGCGACGAGTACGACGCCGTGCTGCTAGCGCTGGGTGCCTGGAAGTCCATGCCCATGCGCGTGCCCGGCGAGGACCTTGAGGGCGTGCATGGCGGCATCGACTTCCTGGAGCGCCTGGGCCTGGGCGAGCGCCCGTCCATCGGCAAGCGCGTGGCCGTGTGCGGCGGCGGCAACACCGCCATGGACTGCTGCCGCACCGCCGTGCGCCTGGGTGCCGAGGAGGTCTATGTGGTGTACCGACGCACGCGTGCCGAGATGCCCGCCGCCGACATCGAGATCGAGGAGGCCGAGGAGGAGGGCGTCACCTTCAAGTTCCTCACCAACCCGATTGAGTTCTACGGCGAGGGTGGCCACGTGACAGGCATGAAGCTGCAGGTCATGGAGCTGGGCGAGCCCGACGCCTCCGGACGCCGCCGCCCGGTGCCCGTGGAGGGCGTCACCGAGGACATCGCCATCGACGACGTGCTGATGGCCATCGGCCAAGGCGCCGACTGCGCGGATGCCGTGGACGCCAACCTGCTCACGCAGCGCGGCACCATCGCTTGCGACGAGCTCACCTTCCGTACCTCCATCGACAACGTGTTTGCCGCGGGCGACGTTACCAACCGTGGCGCCGGCATCGCCATCCAGGCCATCGCCGAGGCCCAGAAGGCGGCCCTGTGCATCAACAACTACCTGGAGGGCGACGAGGTTCGCGCGCACATCCCGTACTTCGTGACGCAGGAGAAGACCCCCGAGGACTTCGAGGACCGTCCCAAGCAGAGCCGCGAGAAGATGCCGGGCCTCACGCCTGAGGAGCGCCGCGACAACTTTGAGCCCATCTACTTTGGCTTCACCGAGGAGCAGGCCCTGCGCGAGGCGTCGAGGTGCCTTGAGTGCGGCTGCCACGACTACTACGACTGCCGCCTGATTCGCTTCGCCAACCGCTTCGACGTGCATCCCGAGCGCTTTGCCGGCGAGAAGCACGACCGCGACGACGTGCCCGTGGTGCGCGACATCATCGTGCACGACCCCGACAAGTGCGTGCTGTGCGGCCTGTGCTACCGCATCTGCGACCAAGAGGTGGGCAAGACCTACCTGGGCCTGTACAACCGCGGCTTCTCAACCGTGGTCAACCCGATGGTGCCCGACGAGGCACGCAGCTTCTGCGCAAGCTGCCTGAAGTGCGTCGAGGCCTGCCCCACCGGCGCCATGAAGAGCATCCCCGCCACCTCCCGCGTGACCTGCATCGTGTAGCAAGCAGCGGATAGGGAGGCCGGGTGCCGCCCGACCTTAGGAGCGCGTCTCATTTGCCCGCCGACAGTCCTCCAGGCTGTCGGCGGGCTTCTGCATAGAGACGAGCGCATGGCCAATCTGTTATCATTCATTGAATGGGGGTTTTATATGAGTTGTTGAAGAAGGGGGATTCGATTCCATGCAAAAGAAAATCAGCAACCTACCGTTCAAGGGTACGAAGGAACAGGAGGAGCAGCTCAAGGCTGTCATCGCCGAGAACTGCCATGACAAGAGCAACGTCATGGTGGTCATGCAGAAGGCCCAGGACATCTACGGCTATCTGCCCATCGAGGTCCAGGAGATGATCGCCGACGGCATGGGCGTGCCGCTGGAGAAGGTGTATGGTGTTGCCACGTTCTACGCCCAGTTCGCGCTCTCGCCCAAGGGCCAGTACAACATCTCCGTGTGCCTGGGCACGGCCTGCTACGTCAAGGGCTCGGGCGACGTCCTGGAGCGCCTCAAGGAGAGGCTCGGCATCGACGTGGGCGAGTGCAGCTCCGACGAGAAGTTCTCGCTCGAGGCCTGCCGCTGCATCGGCGCCTGCGGCCTGGCGCCCGTCCTCACCGTCAACGACGAGGTCTATGGCCGTCTCGTTCCCGACGACGTGGACAAGATTCTTGCCAAGTACGCCTAGTGGTCGTCGAAGCATAACAACTCGTAACGCTTAAGAGGGACACACAACATGAAAATCTCTGAGATCAGGGACCTTCTGGGCGCAGAGGTTCTGTGCTGCGAGGAGTATCTCGACCACGACGTCTACTCCGCATGTGGAAGCGACATGATGAGCGACGTGCTCATGTACGTGAAGGACCAGGCGGTGCTGCTCACGGGCCTCACAAACCCACAGGTCATCAGGACGGCCGAGATGATGGACATGGTGTGCATCGTGTTCGTGCGCTCCAAGAGGCCTACCGAGGCCATGATTTCCATGGCGGAGGATGACGGCATCGTCGTCATGGCGTCCGACATGCGCATGTACAACGCCTGCGGCACGCTGTACGCCAACGGGCTCATTGGGACGGCCTCCCATGTCTGAGCCCCTCATCTTCCACTTTGACGTAGACGGCGAGAACTTCACCTCCGCCGGCCAGGCGTCCACGCAGGTCAAGAAGAACCTGCGCCAGCTTGGCCTGTCACCCGACATCATCCGCCGGGTGTCCATCGCCATGTACGAGGGCGAGATCAACATGGTGATCCACGCCAACGGCGGCACGGCCGACGTCATCGTGAACGAGCAGTACATCGAGATCATCCTCGCAGACAAGGGCCCGGGCATCCCCAACGTCGAGCAGGCCATGCAGGAGGGCTTCTCCACCGCTACGGACAGCATCCGCTCGCTGGGCTTTGGTGCAGGCATGGGCCTTCCCAACATGAAGCGTTACACCGACTCGCTGGAGATCGACACCATGGTGGGCGTAGGCACCACCATCACCATGTACGTGTACCTCTAGGCGCCGTTCCAGAAGCAGGGTCTGATGGCAAGCAGCACATACGAGCACTCGGTGCGTCTTGACGTTGCCAAGTGCACCGGCTGTACAACTTGTTTGAGGAGATGCCCCACAGAGGCCATCCGCATCTGTGATGGGCACGCCCAGATTGACGACGCTCGCTGCATCGACTGCGGCGAGTGCATCCGCGTCTGCACCCATCAGGCAAAGAAGGCGGTCGTCGGAAGCCTCGAGGACATGGAGCGCTTCCGCTACAAGATCGCCCTGCCCGCCCCGTCCCTGTACGGCCAGTTCGACAACCTCGACGACGTGGACTTCGTGCTGGATGGCCTGCTGCGGATTGGCTTCGACGACGTGTTCGAGGTCTCGAAGGCAGCCGAGCTGGTTAGCGCCTACACCAGGCAGTACCTCAAGACGGAGGGCGTCAGGCTCCCCATCATCAGCTCTGCCTGCCCCGTGGTCGTGCGCCTCATCGCCCTGCGCTTCCCCTCGCTCAATGACAACGTGATGCACATGCTCCCGCCCATGGAGGTGGCGGCCAAGCTGGCGCGCCAGCGGGCAAAGGAGCGGCATCCCGAGCTTGCCGACGACGAGATCGGCGTGTGCTTCATCTCGCCGTGTCCCGCCAAGGCCAGCTACGTCAAGAACGGCTTCGCGGGCTACGCGAGCGCCGTTGACGTGGTCATCTCCATAAGCGACGTGTACTTCAGCCTCATCAGCAAGATGGCGCGTGGGGGCGAGGTGGAGATGATGACGGAGTCGGGCATGGTGGGCATCGGCTGGGCTACCTCGGGAGGGGAGGCCACGGCGCTCTTCAACGACGAGTACCTTGCCGCCGACGGCATCGAGAACGTCATCAACGTGCTGGAGCAGATCGAGAACGACAACATCCCGCCGGTCAAGTTCATCGAGCTTGACGCCTGCACGGCTGGCTGCGTGGGTGGCGTGCTTACGGTGCAGAACCCCTACGTCGCCAAGACCAGGCTCCAGTCGCTGCGTCGCTACCTGCCCGTCTCGAAGAACTTCCTCTCTCCCGAGGAGCAGGAGTACATCCCGGCGCTGTACCTGTTCGACGAGCTGCCGGAGTACGAGCCGATGACGGTGCTGTCGCACAGCATGGCGGAGTCCATGCGCATGATGGCCGATATCCAAAAGCTGCGCGCGTCGCTTCCGGGCATCGACTGCGGAGCCTGCGGCGCCCCAAGCTGCCGCGCGCTTGCCGAGGACATCGTGAAGGGCAAGGCAAGCCTATCGGACTGCAAGATCCTTGAGAGGTGAGGTGATCGGATGCTGGTCAAGGAGCTACTCGCGCATGGCTTCGAGGCGCTGTCCCTGCCGGACGGCGAGCGCGAGATCGTAGGCGTCTACATCGGAGACCTCCTGAGCTGGGTCATGGGCCGTGCGCAGATGGACAACGCATGGATCACCATCATGACCAACGTGAACACCATCGCGGTGGCCAGCCTTGCCGACACCTCGTGCGTGATCCTGGCCGAGGGCGTCGAGATGGAGGACGATCTGGTGGAGACCGCCCGCACCAAGGAGGTAAACATACTGCGCAGCAGCCTGCCCATCTACGAGACCGCCGTACAGCTGAGCAAGCTGCTCCCCTGACGCGCCCCGTGGCCATGAGCAAGTACTTCTACGACTTCCACGTGCACTCCTGCCTCTCCCCGTGTGGCGACGCCGACAACACGCCCAACAACCTGGTGGGCATGGCGTTCCTCAACGGGGTGCGCATCATGGCGCTCACCGACCACAACAGCTCGAGGAACTGCCCGGCCTTCTTTGCCGCGGCGCGCCGCTTTGGCATCGTGCCGATCGCGGGGATGGAGCTCACCACCTCGGAGGACATCCATGCGGTGTGCCTGTTCGAGACGCTGGAGGACGCCCTTGCGTTCAACGACGAGGTGGACACGAGGCGGGTGCGCATCAAGAACCGCGAGGAGATCTTCGGCGAGCAGCTGATACTTGACGATGAGGACAACGTGGTGGGGCACGAGGAGGACCTGCTTATCAACGCAACCACCATCGCGCTTGACGAGGCGCCGGCCCTGGCCGAGAAGTACGGCGGGATCTGCTATCCAGCGCATATCGACCGGCCGGCAAACGGGGCCATCGAGATCCTGGGCGACTTCCCGCACTATGTGGGGTTTCACCTGGCCGAGCTGCATGACCGCAGCAAGGCCGACGAGTACGTGCGCACCTATGGGCTGGAGGGAATACGCCTGCTGTTCAGCTCCGACGCCCATTACCTCGACCAGCTCCGCGAGGGCGAGGACAACGATTGGTTCGAGATCGACGACTCGCTGCACGGCGAGGAGCCGATTCGCAGGCACGTGTTCGAAGTACTGAGATCGAGGTAACAGGTACCAAGATGAAAGAGCTATCGCTGAACATCCTCGACGTTGCCGAGAACTCCGTGAAGGCGGGTGCGTCGCTGACGCAGATCCTGCTGACGGAGCGGGGCAACGTGCTGGTGCTGGAGATCGTCGATGACGGCTGCGGCATGAGCGAGGACGTGGTGCGTTCGGTGGTCGACCCGTTCTACACCACCCGAACCACCCGCAAGGTGGGCATGGGCATCCCGCTGCTCAAGCTGGCGTGCGAGCAGACGGGCGGCAGCCTCCAGATCAGCTCGGTGACGCAGGAGGCCGACCCGGTCAACCACGGGACGCACGTTCGGGCGACGTTTTACACCGACCACATCGACTTCACGCCGCTCGGCGACGTGAGCTCTTCGGTCCTGACGCTAATCCAGGGACACCCTGACACCGACTTCCTCTTCCGCCACCAGAAGGACGGAGGGGTTGTGGAGTTGGACACCCGCGAGCTGCGAGAGGTTCTAGAGGATGTGCCCTTGAACAGTTATGATGTTATGCAGTGGATTGGGGGGAATCTACAAGAGCAGTATGAGGAGCTGTCATAGGAAGACGGTCTTAACGGAGAGGAATGAGTATGAAGTCACTAGCTGAACTGCAGGCGATCAAGGACCGGATGAAGGACCGGGTCGTCCTGCGCGACGGAATGGAAGGCAAGCGCGTGGTCGTGGGCATGGCAACCTGTGGCATCGCCGCCGGCGCCCGCCCCGTCCTGAACGCCTTCGTCGAGGGCGTCAACAAGGCGGGCCTTGAGGGCACCGTCAGCGTTACGCAGACCGGTTGCATCGGCATCTGCCAGTACGAGCCCGTCGTCGAGGTCTTCGAGCCCGGCAAGGAGAAGGTCACCTACGTCAAGATGACCCCCGAGAAGGCCCAGGAGGTCATCGAGAAGCACCTCAAGGGCGGCAATGTTGTTTCCGAATACACCATCGGCTCCGTCGCGGTCTAAGTTTGGAGGTTTATTGTGATCCGTTCACAAGTACTTATCTGTGGCGGTACCGGCTGCACCTCCTCGGGAAGCCAGCAGATCCAGGATCGTTTCGAGACTGCACTCGAGCAGAACGACCTGCAGGACGAGGTTAAGCTCGTCCGCACCGGCTGCTTCGGCCTGTGCGAGCTCGGCCCCGTGGTCATCGTCTATCCCGACGGCACGTTCTACAGCCGCGTCACCCCCGACGACGTCGACGAGATCGTCACCGAGCACCTGCTCAAGGGCCGCCCCGTGCAGCGCCTGGTCTATGACGACCATGGCAAGGCGCAGGCCGACGAGTTTGGCAACATCGCCCTTTCTGACACCTCGTTCTACAAGACCCAGAACCGCGTCGTGCTGCGCAACTGCGGCGTCATCAACCCCGAGGACATCGACGAGTACATCGCGATGGACGGCTATGCGGCGCTGGGCAAGGTGCTTACCGAGATGACCCCCGAGGAGGTCATCCAGGTGGTCAGCGACTCCGGCCTGCGCGGCCGTGGCGGCGGTGGCTTCCCCACCGGCCGCAAGTGGTCGCTGTGCGCCCCCAACAAGGCCGACATCAAGTACGTGGTCTGTAACGCCGACGAGGGCGACCCCGGCGCGTTCATGGACCGCTCGGTGCTTGAGGGCGACCCGCACTGCATCATCGAGGCCATGGCCATCTGCGGCTATGCCTGCGGCTGCAACAAGGGCTACGTCTACGTGCGCGCCGAGTACCCCATCGCGGTCAAGCGCCTCTCCATCGCCATCGCACAGGCCCGCGATTACGGCCTGCTTGGCGAGAACATCTTCGACTCCGGCTTCGACTTCGACATCGAGATCCGCCTCGGCGCCGGCGCCTTCGTGTGCGGCGAGGAGACGGCCCTCATGACCTCCATCGAGGGCAACCGCGGCGAGCCCCGTCCGCGCCCGCCGTTCCCGGCGGTCAAGGGCCTCTTCGGCAAGCCCACGGTCGAGAACAACGTCGAGACCTTCGCCAACATCCCGCAGATCATCCTGCGCGGCGCCGACTGGTTTGCCTCCATGGGCACCGAGCGCTCCAAGGGCACCAAGGTCTTCGCGCTGGGCGGCAAGATCAACCACACCGGCCTGGTCGAGATTCCCATGGGCACCACGCTCGAGCACATCATCTACGAGATCGGCGGCGGCATCCCCAACGGCAAGAAGTTCAAGGCTGCCCAGACCGGCGGCCCGTCCGGCGGCTGCATCCCCGCAAGCCTGATTGACACCGAGGTCGACTACGACAACCTCACCGCCATCGGCTGCATGATGGGCTCCGGTGGCCTCATCGTCATGGACGAGGATACCTGCATGGTCGACATGGCCAAGTTCTTCCTCGAGTTCACCGTCGACGAGTCCTGCGGCAAGTGCACCCCGTGCCGCGTCGGCACCAAGCGCATCCTCGAGCTGCTCGACAAGATCACGGCTGGCAAGGGCACGCTTGAGGACATCGACCGCATCGAGGAGCTGTGCCAGTACGTCAAGCAGAACTCGCTGTGCGGCCTGGGCCAGACGGCTCCCAACCCGGTGCTGGCCACGCTCAAGTTCTTCCGCGACGAGTACATCGCCCACGTGGTCGACAGGAAGTGCCCCGCTGGCGTCTGCAAGGACCTCCTTACCTTCACGATCGACCGCGACAAGTGCATCGGCTGCGGCCTCTGCGCCCGCAACTGCCCGGTCAACACCATCGAGCAGACGGATTACGTGGCACCCGGCAAGAAGCGCGCCGCATACCGCATCGATCCGTCCAAGTGCATTAAGTGCGGTGCCTGCATGAGCAACTGTAAGTTCCACGCTATCAGCAAGCAGTAGAGGAGCCCTGTAGGTATGAATATGGTTAACGTTAAGGTTAACGGCATTGCCGTAAGCGTGCCCGAGGGCTCAACCATCCTCGAGGCGGCGCGCGTGGCGGGGGTCGAGATCCCCACCCTGTGCTACATGAAGGAGAAGAACGAGATCGGCGCCTGCCGCATCTGCATCGTCGAGGCCACCAAGACCAGGGGCCTGGTCACCGCATGCGTGTATCCCGTTGTCGAGGGCATGGAGATCCAGACCAACTCCGAGAAGGTGCGCAAGGCGCGCAAGGCCACGCTCGAGCTCATCCTCTCCACACACGACAAGAAGTGCCTGTCCTGCCCGCGCTCCACTGACTGCGAGCTGCAGAGGCTCTGCGTCGAGTACGGCGTTGACGAGGACGCGTACGACGGCTTCAAGCCCGTCTACGAGATTGACGAGTCCACGCCCCACCTGGTGCGCAACAACAACAAGTGCATCCTGTGCCGTCGCTGCATCGCGGCGTGCAACGAGCAGTTCGTGGGCGTCATCGGCGCCAACGACCGCGGCATCGACACCAACGTTGGCTCGCCGTTCAACCGCCTGCTCAAGGACGTGCCGTGCATCTCCTGCGGCCAGTGCACCGTGGTGTGCCCCACCGGCGCCCTTACCGTGCGCGACGACACCGACAAGGTCATGGCCGCCATCGCCGACCCCAGCAAGTACGTCGTGGTGCAGACCGCCCCGTCCGTGCGCGCCCAGCTGGGCGAGAGCTTCGGCATGGCGCCGGGCACCAACGTCGAGGGCAAGATGGTCGCGGCGCTGCGTCGCCTGGGCTTCGACAAGGTGTTCGACACCGACTTCGGTGCCGACCTCACCATCGTCGAGGAGGCCAACGAGCTGGTGCAGCGCATCCAGAACGGTGGCGTGCTGCCCATGATCACTTCCTGCTCGCCGGGCTGGGTCAAGTTCTGCGAGTACTACTATCCCGACCTGCTTCCGCACCTGTCCACCTGCAAGTCGCCGCAGCAGATGCAGGGCGCGGTCACCAAGACCTACTTCGCCGAGAAGATGGGCATCGACCCGAAGGACATCGTGTCCGTCTCCGTCATGCCCTGCACCGCCAAGAAGTTCGAGATCGGCCGCGACGACCAGTCTGCCGCCGGCGAGGGCATGCCCGACCTGGACATCTCCATCACCACGCGCGAGCTGGGCTACCTCATCAAGAAGTCCGGCATCAAGTTTGACATGCTTCCCGACGAGCAGTTCGACGATCCCCTGGGTGAGGACACCGGCGCGGCCGTGATCTTCGGCGCCACCGGCGGCGTCATGGAGGCCGCCGTGCGCACCGCCAACGCGTGGCTCAACGGCGCCACCGAGCCCATCGAGCTTACCGCCGTGCGCGGCACCGAGATGGTCAAGGAGACCACCGTCAACGTGGCCGGCACCGAGCTCAAGCTGTGCGTCGCATCCAGCGGCCAAGGTGCCCAGTACGTCATGGAGAAGCTCGCCGCCGGCAACCCCGAGGGCTGGGGCTTCATCGAGATCATGGGCTGCCCGGGCGGCTGCGTCAACGGCGGCGGCCAGCCCATCCAGCCGCAGTGGGTGCGCGACTGCGCATGTCGCACGAGAACCCCGCCATCAAGCAGCTCTATGCCGAGTGGTACACCGAGGGCTATGGCAAGGGCAAGGCGCACCACGCGCTGCACACCAGCTACGTTGCCCGCGAGAGGTATCCCAAGAACTAGGGGTAAGGCGGGGCAGAGGCCCTGAACAGCCGCATTAGGCAAGGCGCGCCTCGGAGCAACCTCCGAGGCGCGCCTTTGTGCGTCGGGCGTGTACGGGCGACGTCGGCCGCGGCCCTCGACTGTTGTTTTGGTCCACACGGCCGCTTGCCTCGGGCGCCAACACGCAACGCTGCTAGAATCAAACGAGCTGTGGAGCGCGGCCGTCCGTGGGCATGGCCCGCGCGCCACCAACGTCCTGCCCGCGTCGAGGAGGGAGCGCACGATGAAGTATTTCGGAACCGACGGTTTTCGCGGCAAGGCCAACGAGGGCCTCGATGTTGACCACGCCTTCAAGATCGGCCGCTTCGTGGGCTGGTACTACGGTGCGCGTACAGGCCGCAAGGCCCGCGTCGTCATCGGCAAGGACACCCGCCGCTCCAGCTACATGTACGAGTCTGCCCTGGTGGCGGGCCTGGTTGCCAGCGGCGCCGACGCCTACATGCTGCACGTCATCCCCACCCCGGGCGTAAGCTACGTCACGGCCGACGGGGCCTTCGACTGCGGCATCATGATCACGGCCAGCCACAACCCCTACACCGACAACGGCATCAAGCTGGTCAACCACAGCGGCGAGAAGATGGATGACGAGGTGCTCGAGCAGATCGAGGACTACATCGATGGCAAGATCGAGGTGCCGCTGGCCGTCGAGGAGGCCATCGGCCAGACGGTCGACTTCATGCAGGGCCGCAACCGCTACATTGCCCACCTCATCGCCAGCGCCAACTTCTCGCTGCAGGGCGTGCGCGTGGGCCTTGACTGCGCCAACGGCGCGGCAAGCTCGGTGGCCAAGCCCGTCTTTGACGCGCTGGGCGCCGACGTGTACGTGTTCAACAACACGCCCAGCGGCTTCAACATCAACGTGAGCTGCGGCTCCACCCACATCGAGGCGCTGCAGAGCTACGTGCTGCGCAACCACCTTGACGTGGGCTTTGCCTACGACGGCGACGCCGACCGCTGCATCGCGGTGGACGACCGCGGCCACGTGGTTGACGGCGACCTCATCATGTACGTGTGCGCCCGCTACCTCAACAAGCACGGCGGCCTTGCCAAGAGCACCGTGGTGCCCACCGTGATGAGCAACTTTGGCCTGTTCAAGGCCCTCGAGGAGATTGGCGTGCAGTACGAGGCCACCGACGTGGGCGACAAGTACGTGTACGCGTGCATGCGCGAGAACGGCTACAGCCTGGGCGGCGAGCAGAGCGGCCACATCATCTTTGGTGACATCGAGAACACCGGCGACGGCATCATGACCTCACTGCGCGTCATGGAGGTCATCCGCGCCGAGAAGGAGAGCCTCTCCACGCTGGTGCGCCCGGTGAAGCTGTATCCGCAGCTGCTGGTAAACGTACCGGTGAAGGACCGCAACGCGGCCATGGCCGATCCCGCCGTGCTGGCCGCCGCAAAGGAGGGAGACGCCTTCCTGGCTGGCAACGGCCGCGTGTTCGTGAGGGCCAGCGGCACCGAGAACCTGGTGCGCGTGCTGGCCGAGGCGCCTACCGACGAGCTGTGCCGCCTGGCCGACGACATCGTGCTGGCGGCGCTCGAGGTGCACAAGCGCTAGGCCCTGGCGCGCGGCAAGGTAAGGAGGCTGTCCATGGCGGCGGGCATCGGCGTCGACATGCTTGAGATCGCGCGCATGGAGCGCGCGATGAGGCGTCGCCCGTCCATCCTGCGTCGCCTGTTCACCGACGAGGAGCGGGCCTACTGCGACGCCTGCGCCCGTCCGGCCGAGCACTACGCCGCCCGCTTCGCGGCACGCGAGGCCGTGCTTAAGGCGCTGGGCACGGGCTTTGGCCAGGGCGTGGGTCTCAAGGACGTGTCGGTGCGCAATGACGAGAACGGCCGCCCGACGGCGGTGCTGTCGGGTCGCGCGGCGCAGCTTGCTGCAGAGCGTGGCGTGCAGGAGGTGGCGCTGTCGCTCTCGCACACCCGCGAGGTGGCCGTGGCCAACGCCGTGATGGTGACGGCCGACGTGCGTCCCAAGGTGGAGGAGCGGCGCGATCCCGCGGCCGAGCTGCTGGCGTCGTTCAAGAGCGCGCGCACGGTCATCGACGAGCTCGAGCTGCTGCAGCGCGAGGCCCTGATGGACGCCGTCTCCCCGCAGGACGACGAGGCATCCGGGCAGGTAGAGGCACAACGGGATGGCTTGGAGGGCGATGCCGCGCAAGGCAACGACCCCGCGCAGCCAACGACGAACGGAGTATGACGGTATGCAGCCGGTGCTGAACATTCAGGACGTGCGAGATGTCGAGAGGGCATTGGACGCTGAGGGCGTCAGCCTCTCCGAGCTGATGTACCGCGCGGGCGTGGCGGCCTCGCACGAGGTGCGCGACCTCAACGATGACGGGCTGGTCACGGTGTTCGTGGGCACCGGCAACAACGGGGGAGACGGCTGGGTGGCCGCCGCGGACCTTTTGCGGCACGGCGTGCCCGTGCGCGTGGTCACGCCCGTCGAGGCCTCGGCCATCCCCTCGGCCCTGGCGCGCGCTGCGGCCGAGGACGCGCTGCGACAAGGTGTCGAGGCCCTTGTCAAGCCCACGCCCGAGCAGGTGTACGAGCTGCTTGGCCAGTCAGGCACCGTGCTTGACGCCATCTTCGGCACGGGTTTCCACGGCGAGCCGGGCGACCCCTACAGCTGGTGGATTGATGCCATCAATGCCTCGGGCGTGTCCGTGGTTGCGGTCGACGTCCCCAGCGGCCTTTCCGCGCAGAGCGGACATGCCGCCGGCGCCTGCGTGTCGGCCGACGTCACCGTAACCATGATCGCCCTCAAGCCGGGCCTGGTGTCCGACCAGGGGCGCGATGCCTGCGGATCCATCGTGGTGGCACCGCTTGCCGAGCAGACCGAGCGCCTGGCGGTGGGAGCCGACCCCCTGGCCTTTCGCACCGACCTCGAGGACTATCTGGACGTGCTGGACACGCCCTCGTCGTCCGTCGACAAGTTCACGCGTGGATCGGTGCTGGTGGTGGGTGGCTCGTCGCGCTTCCCCGGCGCGGCGATGATGGCTGCCCGGGCCGCGGCGCGTGCCGGCGCCGGCTACGTCACGCTAGCGGTTCCCTCACCCATCGCGCCCATCGTGCAGATGCAGATGGTCGAGATTCCCGTCGTGGCGCTGCCGTCGCTTGAGGACGGTACCATCTCGCCGCGCGCGGCCGACCTCGTGCGGCGCCTTGCCAGCAAGCGCAGCGCCACGCTGGTGGGCCCCGGCATGCGTGCCACGTCGGGCACCGCAAACGTGGTCACCAAGCTGCTCGAAGCCGACATCCCCCTGGTCATCGATGCCGACGGCCTCAACTGCCTTGCGCACATGGCTGGCGGCCACCTCGACGCGGCGCCCCAGTTGCTGCGGCGCCGTTGTCCGGTGGTGCTCACGCCGCATCGTGGCGAGCTTGGCCGCCTGGTGGGATGCTCCGACAACATGCCCGACTCGCTTGCCAGCTGCATCGAGGCGGCGCGCAGCATCGTGTGGGAGGTGGGCGGCCGCGAGCTGTGCGTGGTTGCCAAGGGTCCTGCCACCGCCTGTGTGGGCGTCGAGGTGGCCCTGCTGCCCAAGCCAGGCCCGGCGGCGCTTGCCACGGCCGGGTCGGGCGACGTCCTGGCCGGCATCATGGCGTCGCTTCTGGCACAGGGCCTGGCCGACGGCGACGCCATCGAGAACCTGCCGCTGGTGGCAGCCCTCGCCTGCGAGGTGCACGCCTATGCGGGCTCCATCGCGGCCGAGCGCTACGGCTCGCGCGGCGTGATGGCCGGCGACGTGATAGAGGCCATTGGCTTGGCAAGCGACACGCTGGCCGAGCACATCATGTTCCCCGACGCGGCGTTTGCCGATTAGCGGGGCTAGAGGGAGGATTGTCATGGCATTCGCGAAGAACCCCGACGGACGTTGGGCGTGGGTGGAGGTTGACCTTGGCGCCATCCGCCGCAACACGCGCGCCCTTAAGGCCAAGTTGGGACCCGGGGTGCAGATGATGTGCTCGGTGAAGGCCGACGCCTATGGACACGGGGCTGTGGCCTGCGCAAACGCCATGCTGCAAGCGGGCGCTAACCAGCTTGCCGTGGCCACGGTGGCCGAGGGCGTGCAGCTGCGCCAGGCGGGCATCGCGGCGCCCATCCTCATGCTCAACGAGTGCCCCGAGACCGCCCTTGACCTGCTGGTGCAGTACGACATCATGCCCTCGGTGTACACCTTCGACTTTGCCCTGGCCTATGGCGAGCGCGCTGCGGCCGCGGGCAAGGTGGGCCGCTACCACCTGGCCATCGACACGGGCATGACGCGCATCGGCGTGCTGCCGGTCGACGTGGTGGAGTTCAGGCGCAACCTCGACTTCCATCGCGGGCTGGAGTGCGCCGGCACCTTCACGCACTTCGCCACCGCTGACGAGATCGAGGACTGGGACTTCCAGCTGCAGGCCAACCGCTTCGTGGAGGCGGTCACGGCCATTCACGAAGAGGGCCTGGACACGGGCCTCGTGCACTGCGACAACACGCCGGGCACCATCCTGCATCCGCGCGCGCAGTTTGACATGTGCCGCCTGGGCATCGGCCTGTATGGCCTGCATCCTGCCGACACCACGCGTCCGCGCGTGACGCTAGAGCCCGCCATGAGCGTGCGCGGCAAGGTGACGCGCGTGGTGCGTCCGCCGGTTGGCGCGGGTGTTGGCTATGGCCTCACGTATCGCGTGGCCAAGCAGGGCGTGCAGATTGCCACCGTGCCCATGGGCTATGCCGACGGTTTGGCCCGCCAGCTGTCCAACACCATGGAGGTGCTGGTCAACGGCTCGAGGGCCCGCCAGGTGGGTCGCATCTGCATGGACCAGTTCATGCTGGCGGTCGAGCCCGACGGCCCGCGCCGCTACCGCCCCGCCAAGCCGGTCGAGGTGGGTGACGTGGTCACCGTCCTTGGTCGCGACGGCAACGAGGAGATTACCGCCGACGAGATGGCCAGCCTGCGCGGCACCATCAACTACGAGGTCACCTGCAACTTTGGCATGCGGCTGGAGAAGGTATATGTGTAGCGACGGGGCCAGGAGGGGATGCAGACCCTCTGGCTCCTCGGCTGGCGACGGGCGGGCAAGGCATGGCGCGGCCTAAGCGCGAGCGGGCCTCGCTTGCAGATGCGGAGGGCACGATGGCGGTGATGCACAGACCGGGGCACGAGCATCAGAAGCCTCGCGAGGTGACGCTTGACGAGATTCGCGCCGTGCTGGGCAACTGCCAGCTGTGTCCCCTGGGGCAGACGCGCACCAACCTGGTGTTTGGCGTGGGCAACCCCAATGCGCGCGTCATGTTTGTGGGCGAGGGACCCGGCCGCAACGAGGACCTGCAGGGCGAGCCCTTCGTGGGCGCGGCGGGACAGAAGCTCAACGGCCTCCTTGGCCTTGCCGGCCTGCGGCGCGAGGACATCTACATCGCCAACGTCATCAAGTGCCGCCCGCCGTCAAACCGCAACCCCCGTCCCGAGGAGATTGAGGCCTGCTCGCCGTTCCTGCGTGAGCAGATCCGTTCCATCTGGCCTGACGTGATCGTGTGCTTGGGCAACTTTGCCACGCAGTTCGTGCTGCGCACCGAGAAGGGCGTGACCAAGCTGCGCGGGCAGCTATACCAGACGGGCCACTTCGTGGTGATGCCCACGTTCCATCCCGCGGCCACCATCTACCATCAGGAGTGGCTGCCGTTGCTTGAGGCCGACATGCGCATGCTGGGGCAATGGCTGGCGCAGAATCCGGCGGAAGGGAAGTAGCATGCAGGTGGTGACGCGTTCCCAGGACGAGACCATCGCGTTTGGCCGGCGGTTGGGCGAGGTGCTGCAGCCCGGCGACGTGCTGGTGCTGACGGGCGACCTTGGAGCTGGAAAGACCCAGCTTACCAAGGGCATCGCGGCGGCGCTCGGCGTGGAGGAGGACGTGACCAGCCCCACGTTCAGCATTCTGATGGTGTATGAGGGCCAGCGTATGCCGCTGTACCACTTTGACCTGTATCGCTTGGAGAGCGCCGACCAGCTTGAGGACACCGGGCTGTACGACCTACTTGGCAGCGACGGCCCGTGCGTGATCGAGTGGGGCGAGCAGTTTTCCGACGAGATTGGCCCCGAGCGCCTTGACGTGTTTCTGTCTAGGCTGGACGACGAGGTGGCGGCGGGCGAGGAGCCTCCGCGCGAGGTGAAACTGGTGCCGCACGGTGCGCGTGCCGAGGAGCTGGTGGCCTCCTTGTAGGGCCCTATGCCCGTTGTCTGCGGGCGCGGGCGTGCGCTTCGTGGGTGGGGTGTACAAAAAGCCGAGGCAATGCACATAAATAATGAAATAAAATATTTGATAATCCATCTACCTGCGGTTTTCCAAAAGGGTTGGGGCAGTGTTGGGTGCTATTTTGCAGGATATGCGGTATGGCGCTTGCACGGAAGATATGACCTCCAAAGAAAGTGCTGGTAGAAGGCTTGGAGGAAATCCACGTCAAGTCGGGTCTTGTGCACTGGCTCGGCTTTTTGTACACCACCTTCCCGCAGAGGCGATCCCACCCGGACAAAACGCTCAAATCCCGAAGATAACGTGCGCGCGGTAGCTCCCCAAGGGGTAAAAAGCCGGGCAGCTTGCAGGGCGTGGGCTTTGCACGGGCCTTGAGCGGGGGCGGGCTTGGCGCGAGTCGCACATCTTTGCCAGCGTGCGATGCATCGCGACGTTATGAGGTATGATTCAAGATGCTGTGTACCAGTGACGCTCGCGACGTCAGCAGGCAGGGAGACGCGAATGCTTTGCAAGCAGTGTGGCACGATGAACGACGACGAGGCTCAGGTCTGCGCCTACTGTGGGGCGCCCCTGCAGGAGCCTGAGGATGCCACGGCGCTTGCCGCCGCTGAAGAGGGGCCCGTCGCTGAAGATGCGGGCGAGCCTTCGTCGCGTGACTCCCAGTCCCAGGAGATTTGGGGCAAGGAGATATCGGGTCTCTGGGCCGAGGCCGTGGGGGCCGATCCGTTTGATCAGGCCGAGGTGGAGGCTGCTGGCCAGGCGCTTCTTGATGCGCAGGGCCAGTTCCAGTTCCTTGAGGGCGATGCCGCTGCGGGAGCAAGACCTGCGCCCGAGCAGGTCGATAATGCCAACGAGCTCGGCGGGGTCGAAGACTCCAAGGCTGACGATCTGGAAGCAGAGGCCGTCGAGGTCGCGGTGGAAGACGAGGTCGCTGCACCCGAGGACGGTTTTTCCGAAGCCGAGTTCGATGAGGTCGAAGGCGCGGCCGCGGAGGCGGAAGACGAGGGCGCCGACTTCGAGGACGATGCTTCTGAGACGGTGGAAGTCGCCCCTCTCGAGGCCTCCGAGCAGCTGCTTCCCGCGCAGCTCTACTGCCTGCGCTGCGGAACCCCCATCGAGGAGGGCGTGGACGTCTGCCCCACGTGCGGCGCCACATCCGAAGAGTTCATCACCAACGGCGCGCCTGCCGTTGGCTTCGTGCGTGCCAGCGCGCGTCACTCCAGCTACGAGGACGACTTCGACGTGTTCGACCGCTTCAACAGTCGGCAGCTGGGCTACATTGCCCTTGGCGTCGCCGTGCTGGTGTTTGTCATCGTGGGCGGACTTGCCTCGATCGTGGGCGACCTCGCCTTCTTCAAAGGGGGGAGGGGCGGCCTTGACCCCATCGCCCAGGAAGAGCAGGCCGAGCAGGCTGACGAGGAGGCTCAGCCCGAGGAGGACGCCGAGGAGGCTCCCGAGGAGGAGCCCGTGCCGGTGACGGAGGCAGTGGCCCCCGCCGATGGCCTCACGCCGCTGGGCAACCTCACCAACGGCGGCTACGTGCTGGAGCACGACGGCTGGGTGTACTACGCCATCCCCGAGGGCAGGGGCGAGTGGCATACCTCGGCCATCGGCCGCATGCGCGAGGACGGCTCCCAGCAGTCCCTCATCTACAGCGTGTCGGGTAGCGACCCGCTTATCTGGCACCTCAACGTGATGGGCGACCGCCTGTACTTCAGCCAGGACTCGGGCAGCTGGAGCGCCAACCTCATGTCGGTGGGTCTGAACGGCTCGGACAGCCGCACAGAGGGTACCGTGATGCCCGGAACCCTGTGCCAAACCTACGAGGGCCGCGTGTACTCCAGCGATTGGAGTGGCTTGTGGAGCTTCGACCCCACCTGGGTGGAGGGCTGGAACTGCTACGGCGGTCCCGCCTCCGACTGCCTGTGGCGCGTGTGGGGCAGCCCGGCCGACCGTGAGCAGGGCAAATACACCGTGTACTACTTCTACCAAGGCGCATCGACGGTCAGCGCGTCCAACAACCTGTGGGAGGAGCCGTGGGGCCACGACATCCTGGCACTGGGCGAGGGACGCACGCTGGTCAATGTGCAGCCAACCGACGAGGGCCTGTGGCTTCTGGTTGACACGAACGGCGATGGCCTCGGCGACGAGGTGATGCGCTCCGAGCTTGACGGTACGGGCCTTGCCACCTACGCCGCAACGACTGCGCCGGCCACGCGCATGAACGCCGGTTCGTACGGCGTGTTTGTGGTGGTGCAGGAGGGCACCGCCATGCGCATCGAGCGCATTGACGTCGATGATGCCGCTCCTGCCGAGGGCGAAGGCGAGGGAGAAGGCGCCGCCGAGGCTGCCGCCCCCACGGTCACCGTGTACTATCGCTCCGACCCCGGCGTGGAGGTTGCCTACCCCTCGGTGTACGGCAAGTACCTGTACTTTGGCTTGGTGGGCAACGACCAGTCCAGCCTCGTGCGCATGGAGCTTGGCCACCCCGGCTCGAAGCCCGAGGAGATCGTCTAGCCGGCAAGGCGAAAAGAAGCAGGTGGCGGTTGTCTGACGAAGGCATCCATCAGGCCACTTTGCGGGCGTGATGCTACACTAGGTGGCTGCAAACGCCATCGATAGGAACCATCATGCCCTCACTCTTTGACGCAGGCGAGGCCACGCGGCCCCTGCTCGTCTTGGCCATCGACACCTCAACCGACATGCTGGCCTGCGCCGTCGCCAGCTGGACGCCCGCCTCTGGTGGACGTGCCGCCGACGTGCGCGTGCTTGCCCCGGGTGACCACCTCTGCCGCCGTCAGACCAACGTGGAGCTGACCACCACGGCGCTGGACTGCCTTGCGCGCTCCGGCCATGCCATGGCCGACGTGGACGCCGTGCTGGTGGGGCGTGGCCCGGGCTCGTTTACGGGCGTGCGCATCGGCATCGCCACGGCAAAGGGCCTGGCCTGCGGGCTTGGCTGCCCGCTGCATGGCGTCTCCACGCTGGATGCCGCCGCATGGAACGCCTGGCTCCACGGGGTGCGCGGCCTTACCGGCGTGGTGGGCGACGCCATGCGCGGCGAGGTGTACCCCGGCGTCTACCAGCTTGGGGATGCCGGCCCCCAGCGCGCCTTTCCCGTCGAGACGGTGGTCAAGGCCCAGGAGTGCGCCGAGCTGTGGGCGCAGCGCCCCGACCATGACGCCATGACCCTCACGGGTGACGGCCTCAAGAAGTACCGCAGCCTCTTCGAGTCCCTGGGCTTTGCGAGCTTTGCTCCCGAGGACGCATGGCACCCGGTTGCCGAGGGCCTGCTGCGTGCCGCGGCCGACCCGGCTCACGTGCCTGCTCCGGGCGATGGCGACCCCGCCCTGGTGCTGCCCATCTACACGCGCCTCTCCGATGCCGAGGAAAACGAGCGTCGGCGCCTTGGGCTTGGGCAGTCGGGGTTTGTGGCCACCTCGGGTGTGGCGGAGGAGCTGGCGGGCATTCACGTGCAGCTGAGGCCCATGTCGCTCAACGACCTTGACGCCGTGACGGCGCTCGAGGAGCAGACCTTCACGGGCACCCCGTACCAGGTGTGGACGCGCAACATGTTCTACGAGGAGCTTTCCATGCCGGGCAGCACCTGGTGGGTGGCTCACGACTGCGGCCAGGTGGTGGGCTTCGCCGGCGGCCAGCTGGCGGGTGACGGCATCGACGTGATGGACGTGGTGGTAGCCAAGGGCCGCCGGCGCGAGGGCATCGCGCGGCGCCTGTTGGCTCGGGTTGCCTATGACGGGCAGATGCTTGGCGCAAGCTCGGCCACCCTCGAGGTGCTTGACGGCAACGAGCCGGCCATCGCGCTGTACCGTGCGCTGGGCTTCCAGCAGGTCGGTCGACGTCGCGATTACTACTCCCCGGGCAACGACGCGCTGGTCATGACCACGACGCTGCCCCTGGCGCTTGACGGCGACCAGGCGGGCGAGCGTCCCGAGCCAAGGCCCTCGGTGCGCCCGTGGCCCATCGTCTGCGCGCCGCGCACTCCTGAGGCCGAGGCGGCCATCGCGGCCGCCGGCCCCCTCGTGCTGGCCATCGAGAGCAGCTGCGACGAGACGGCCCTGGCCGTCATCGACGGCAGCGGCCTGGTGCTGGCCAACGTGGTGGCCACCCAGATCGACTTCCATGCCCGCTTTGGTGGCGTGGTGCCCGAGATTGCCAGCCGCAAGCACACCGAGGCCATCGTGGGCGTCTTCGAGGAGACGCTCGCGCGCGCCGGCCAGCAGCTGGGCGTGGACACGCTCATGCCCTCCGACCTGGCCGCAATCGGCGTGACGGCCGGACCCGGACTGGTTGGTGCGCTCGTGGTGGGCGTGGCCTTCGCGAAGGGCCTTTGCGCCGCGACGGGCCTTCCGCTGGTGCCGGTGCATCACCTTGAGGGACACCTCATGGCCAACCTCTTCGAGACCCCCGACCTCCAGCCGCCGTTCGTGGCGTCGCTCGTGTCGGGCGGCAACACCATGCTGGTGCATGTGCGCGACTGGGGCGACTATGAGATTCTGGGCCAGACCATCGATGACGCGGTGGGCGAGGCCTTCGACAAGGTGGCCAAGGCCCTGGGCCTGGGGTATCCGGGCGGGCCGGTCATCAGCCGGCTTGCGGCGCAAGGCAATCCCCGCGCCATCGACTTCCCCCGCGCCATGCTGCACAGCCACGACTACCGCTTCTCGCTCTCGGGCCTCAAGACGGCCGTGATCACCTACATCGAGGGCGAGAACAAGGCCGGCCGCCCCATCAACGTGCCCGACCTTGCGGCCTCGTTCCAGGCCGCAGTGGTTGACGTGCAGGTGGCCAAGGCGGCGGCTGCCGTCAACGAGCTGGGCGTGACGGACTTCTGCGTGGGTGGCGGCGTGGCGGCAAATCCCGCCCTGCGTGCGGCCTACCAAAAGCGCTTTGGCCGGATGGGCGTGCGGGTGACGGTGCCACCCATGGTGGTGTGCGGCGACAACGGCGCCATGATCGCGCTTGTGGCCCTGCGCAACCTGCGGGCGGGCATCACGGCGCCGCTCACGCTGGACGCCGCGCCCAACGCCAAGCTGGGGGAGTGGAGCAGCTCCGAGGCGCCGGTGGTGCGCGACGAGTGGCCCAAGCAGCGCCGCTAAGGTTCTGCCACGAGGGTCGACCCGTTGGCGGGTGCGGTGCCAAAAGGACCCAACCCATCGGTTAACGTGCCGTAAAGCCTTGGGCGATGCAGCCTTGCGCCCCGCGTGCATGGCCTAGCATTCGCCATGCGCACGCAACTTTCACGCATCCGAGGTGCTGCCCGTGGCGGCATCCCGCCTGCAAGGGGGACGGGAATGGGTCCCGTCCGGTTGTGGCGCGCGGAAGGGGTCATTAGGCTTCACAGGGAGAAAAGAGGAACCGCCATGACCAACGCACGCATCATCCCCACCACGCATCACGAGCTCTCTCGACGCGACTTCCTTAAGCTCTCGAGCCTGTCTTCCCTCACGCTCGCGGCGCTCACTGCCTGCGGTCCGGCCGCGCAGGAGGAGGCAGCTGTTGATGACGCGGCGCCCAGCACCGACGCCGAGGCTGCGGCCTTCGGCTCCGAGGGCGTCCTGCGCGTGGGCATGGAGGCCGCATACGCCCCGTACAACTGGCAGGCCACGGCCGAGAGCGAGTTCACCATCCCCATCGAGAACGTGTCCGGTGCCTACGCCGACGGCTACGACGTGCAGATCGCCAAGACGGTGGCCGAGGGCCTGGGCCTCGAGCCCGTTGCCGTCAAGCTCGAGTGGGACGGTCTCATCGAGGCGCTGGGCCAGGGCCAGATCGACGTCATCATCGCCGGCATGACCGCCACCCCCGAGCGCGCCGAGTCCATCGACTTCACCGAGCCCTACTACGTGGGTACCTACGGCCTCATGGTGCAGGCTGGCTCTCCCTACGAGAACGCCACCTCCATCCAGGACTTCGCTGGTGCCGCCGTGCTGGGCCAGAAGGATACCCTGCTTGACGACGTGATCGACGAGATCGAGGGCGTCAACCACCTCTCGCCCGTGCCCACCGTGCCCGACCAGGTGTCCAACCTGCTTAGTGGCGCGTGCGACGCCATCACCTTTGACGTGGGCAACATCGTCAGCATGACGGAGGCCCATCCCGAGCTGGTGGGCATCATCTTCGAGGAGGGCAAGGGCTTCTCCGAGGAGGTTCCCGTCAACATCGGCATCTCGAAGGGCAACGACGATGTCGTGGCGCAGATGAACGACATCCTGGCTGGCATCTCCGAGGACGAGCGCCAGGCCATCTGGGCAGCTGCCGTCGAGCGCCAGCCGGAGTAGGCTCACCAGAACGGAGCAGCGCGGACAGTGGGGACGTAGCACTTTGTCCGGCGGGACAGGGACGGGCGTGACAGTGGGGACGTAGCACTTTGTCCGAGCCCCTGTTGAGCAGACGCTGAGAGGGCTCGGACAAAGTGCTACGTCCCCACTGTCCCGCCCGTCCTCACCCGCCGCCCCGCCGGACAAAGTGCTACGTCCCCACTGTCCGCGCCTGTCGGCCACCAAGGAAGGAGGCCTCTCAGTGCAACGACTCGCCAAGCTTAGGTCATTCGTCGTCGACGACCACCGCTACGTGTTTCTGGGCACGTCGGTGGTGGCCGCCATCGGCATCTGGTTCAGCATGCAGCGCCGCTCGGCGCTCAGCTTACTTGCGGGCGCCTACACCGTGGAGGTGTGCCTCTACTGGTTTCTCATGGGGTGGCTTGCGCTCTCGGCGGTGGCGCTCGTGCTCAAGCTCACGCACTGGGACAGCTACGCCGAGTGGTCGCCCCTGCGCCGCAAGCCGCTGAGCACGATCGTGCGCTGGCTCTCCTACGGGGTGTGGGCCACGACGGCCGCACTGTTCGTCGACCGTGCGGTGATGGGCTTCCTCTCGGTCACCTCCACGGCGCTCGCGCAGGACAAGAACCCCTCCGACTTCCTCAGCTCCATCGTGTACATGGTGGACAAGAGCTGGGGCATCATCGCGCAGGGCGTGCTCACTACGGTTGGCCTGTCGGTCATGGGTACGCTCATCGCGTTCGTGCTGGCCATCGGCCTGGTGTTCCTGCGCATCCAGACCATCGACCGCTCGGACAACGACTTCGTGCGCTTCGTCAAGCACGCGGGCGTGCTCTTCGCCAAGGTGTACTCGACCGTGGTGCGTGGCACGCCCATGATGGTGCAGGGCATGCTCATCTACTTCACCGGGTTTGGCCTGCTCAAGGGCACGGGCATGACGGTCTCCGAAATCGGGGCCATCTGGTCCACCTTCGTGGCGGGCCTCGTCACCATCTCGCTCAACTCCACGGCCTACATGATGGAGGTGCTGCGCGGCGGCATCGAGGCCGTGGACCCCGGCCAGAACGAGGCGGCGCGCAGCCTGGGCCTCTCGCAGTGGCAGGCCATGATCAAGGTGGTCTTCCCGCAAGGCATCAAGAACGCCATCCCCGCGCTCTCCAACGAGCTGGTGGTCAACATCAAGGACTCGTCGGTGCTGTCGGTCATTGGCGTGTTCGACCTCATGTTTGCTACCAAGACGGTGGTGGGCATCTACTTCAAGCAGGTGGAGATGTATGCCGTGGCGGCCGTGGTGTACCTGTGCCTCACCATGGTGGCCAGCTGGCTTCTGGGCAAGTTCGCGCGGCACCTGTCGGTCGAGCCCCAGCCGCTTACCAGCGTGTCCGACATGACCTCCACGGTGGGCACGGTGGCAGGCACCGGCAGCTCGCGATACTCGCTTGACCGCAAGCGGGCCGACGCGGCCCAGGAGGCGGCGACGTTCGGAACGGAGAGGTGAGCGCGATGGCAACGTTCATGACCACAGAGCCGCTCATCCGCGTGGAGGGCCTCAGCAAGTCGTTTGGCAGCCACCTCGTGCTGAAGGACATCGACTTCGCCGTCAACTCGGGCGAGGTGGTCACCATCATCGGCGCGTCGGGCAGCGGCAAGTCAACGCTGCTGCGCTGCATGAACCTACTGGAGACGCCCGACTCGGGGCACATCTGGTTTCACGGCGAGGACCTCGCGGCCGACCGTGTCAACATCAACCGGCTGCGCGAGCGCATCGGCATGGTGTTCCAGAGCTTCAATCTGTTCAACAACATGAACGTGCTGGACAACTGCATGCTGGCTCCGGTCACGCTGCACAAGATGGGCCGTGCCGATGCCGAGCGCCTGGTGCGGCGCAACCTCGAGGCCGTGGGCCTGTCCGACTTCGTGAACGCCCCGGCCACGTCGCTGTCGGGTGGCCAGAAGCAGCGCGTAGCCATCGCGCGGGCCCTGTGCATGAAGCCCGACCTGATGCTGTTTGACGAGCCTACCTCGGCGCTTGACCCCGAGATCGTGGGCGAGGTGCTGGGCGTCATGCGCGACCTGGCGGCCGAGGGCATGACCATGGTGGTGGTCACGCACGAGATGGCATTCGCCAAGGGTGTGAGCGACAAGGTGGTGTTCATGGACCAGGGCGTCATTGCCGAGGAGGGGTCGCCGCAGGAGATGTTCACCGCGCCGCGACTGCCGCGCACGCGCGAGTTCCTGTCCCGCTACCTCGAGGACCAGGGGTAGGCCGGGCTGGGCGTGTCGGAAGCACTGCGAGGACGCCACGCTTCCGACATGGCAGCGGCCCCGGATGTCGGAAGTGTTGCACGTGTGCCACGCTTCCGACGCGGCGGAGGTCCAAAATGTCGGAAGTGCTGTGGGGACGCCACGCTTCCGACATGGCAACGGCCCCGGATGTCGGAAGTGCCGTGGGGATGCCACGCTTCCGACGCGGCGGAGGTCCAAAATGTCGGAAGTGCTGTGGGGATGCCACGCTTCCGACGCGGCGGAGGTCCAAAATGTCGGAAGTGCAGCGAGGATGCCACGCTTCCGACACAGCAGGGGTCCCGGATGTCGGAAGCGCGATGTGAGAGCGGGTGGTCGAAGGTGGCCAGGCCCATGGCGCCAGACTACGTCATAACCAGCGAGCACGTGTTCGCCGGGGTGCCAGATTGCGACGAGGTGCGCCCGCTGGCCGTGGCGGTGCGTGACGGACGCATTGTGGCCGTCGTCCCGCGGGCCGACACCGCGGCCCTTGCCCACGGCGCGCCGGTGAGGGACTGGGGCGATGCCTTCGTGTGCCCCGGCTTCCACGACGCGCATCAGCACGTGTTCCACGCGGCCCTCTTTCCAAGCCACCTGGCCTGCGAGTATGCCGGAACCAGCGAGGACGAATGCGTGGCTCACCTGCGCACGTGGGCTGCACGCCGCCCCGACGACGGCTCGTGGCTGGTGTGCCACGGTTGGCGCGAGGGCCTCTGGACCCCGCCTATCACCCCGACGCGCGCTTCGCTGGACCGGGCCTTTCCCCATCGTCCGGTGGCCATGTATTCCGGCGACGCGCACACCCTTTGGACCAACACGGCTGGCCTCGAGACCCTGGGCATCACGGACGACACCGTGCCACCCACCGGTGGCAGCTTCGACCGCGATACAGAGGGGCGCCTCACGGGCGTGATCCGCGAGGCGCCGGGCATGGTGTACGTGGCCCGCGTGCTGTCATCCTTCTCCACCGAGCAGCTGTGCGGCATCTATCGCGACTACTTCCGTAGGCTCAACGCCATGGGCATCACGTCGGTGTGCGACATGGCCCTCTCCACGGTGCCGGGTGCTGACGGCATAAATCCGCAGGTATACGAGGCGCTCGAGGCCTCCGGCAACCTCTCGGTGCGCGCCCATCTGTTTCCGTGCCTGTCGGACGACCAGTCCAACCTCGAGGAACTGCAGGCGCGCCTCACGGGGCCTCGCCTGCGCGCTCCCGGCTTCAAGCAGTTCTTCGACGGGGTGAGCAGCCAGCACACCGCGTGGTGTGCCCAGCCGTACGAGAACCCACGCTTCCCAGGTGACGTGGGCCGGCCGACCGTGGCGCCCGAGCGCATGCGCCAGCTGGTGCTGTCCGCCGCGGCGCGCGGCCATGCGGTGCGCATCCATGCCATCGGTGACGCCGCCGTGCACGAGGCCATAGGCATCTTTGACGAGGCCCACCGCCGCTACGGGCCACCAAGCCGGGGCCGAAACACCCTGGAGCACGTCGAGGACATCCAGCCCAACGACATCGCGCGACTGCGCGAGGCGCACGTGCTTGCCTCCGTGCAGCCGCCCCACGTGACCATCGACCTTGCCCAGCCTGCGCGCGACCTTGGCGAATGGCGCGCGCGGCGCATGTGGCCGTTTGCGGAGATGCTGGCTGCGGGTGTGTGCCTCGCGCTGGGCACCGATGTGCCGGTGGTGCCTCCCACCAGTACCGATGTGCTGTACACCGCGGTCACGCGGCAGACGCCGGTGGGGCACGAGCCCGAGGGCGGCTGGTACCCGCAGCATCGCATCACGCGGGCCCAGGCGCTGCGTGCGTACAGCCTGGGCGGTGCGCAGGCCGTGGGTCGCGAGCGCGAGCTGGGCAGCCTTGAGCCAGGCAAGCTAGCCGACCTGTGCGCGTGGGACACCAACCTCCTGGCCTGTGACGACGATCGCATCCAGCGGGCACGGTGCCTTGCCTGCATCGTGGCGGGCGAGCAGGTGACGGGCCGGCCCTGACCTCGTCCGCAAAAGGGCTCCCGCACCCCAACCCCGTTTGCCGCCACGACCGCGCGGACCATGCGATGCGCTACGATGGAGCTGCGATTTTGTGACGAAGGAGGAGCCATGCAGGACGGATTTGTGAAGGTAGCTGCCCGTACGCCCGAGGTGCGCGTTGCCGACGTGGCCTTCAACGTGGACCAGTGCGTGCGCCAGGCGCGCGATGCCTGCGCCGACGGCGCAAAGGTGGTCGTGCTGCCGGAGCTTTGCCTCACGGGCTACACCTGCGAGGACCTCTTTTGGCAGGACGCCCTGCTTGACGCCGCGCAGCGCGGGCTCTACGCCTTCGCCGAGCAGACCTCCGCGCTTGACGCGCTGCTGTTCGTGGGCGTGCCCTGGCGCGTGAACGGCAAGCTGTACAACTGCGCCGCCGCCGTCTGCTGCGGGGACGTCCTGGCCCTCATTCCCAAGACGCACGTGCCCAACTACCACGAGTTCTACGAGCTGCGCCACTTTGCGCCGGCGCCCGCGCCTGGCTACGGCTTCGTGGAGCTGGGCCAAGGCGAGCCGGTGCCCTTCGGCACCAACGTGCTGCTGCGCTGCTCAACCATGCCCGACCTGGTGGTGGCCGCCGAGATCTGCGAGGATCTCTGGGCTCCCAACCCGCCCTCCATCGCGCATGCCATGGCCGGCGCCACGGTCATCGTCAACCTCTCGGCCTCCAACGCCATCGTGGGCAAGGCGGCCTACCGCCGCCAGCTGGTGGTGGGGCAGAGCGCGCGGCTGGTGTGCGGCTACGTGTACACCAGCGCGGGATGGGGCGAGTCCACCACCGACGTGGTGTTTGCCGGGCACGACATGGTGGCCGAGAACGGCACGCTGCTTGCGGAGTCGGCGCCCTTTGCCTCGGAAGACGCGATCAGCGAGATTGACGTGGCGGCCCTCGTGGCCGAGCGCATGCGCATGTCCACCTTCCGCACGGCGCTGGGCAGCGTGGACGGCGACGGTCCCGAGTACTGTGACGTCCCATTCTCGCTCGGGCGTGAGCGTACCCAGCTCACGCGCCACGTGGCGGCCCGCCCCTTCGTGCCGTCCGACGGCGCCGAGCGCGACGCGCGCTGCGAGGATGTGTTCACCATCCAGGCCTGGGGCCTGGCCAAGCGCCTCGAGCACACGCACTGCTCCACCGCGGTGGTGGGCGTGTCCGGCGGCCTCGACTCTACGCTGGCGCTGCTGGTCACGGTGCGCGCCTTCGACCTGTTGGGCCTTGACCGCAACGGCATCGTCGCGGTGACCATGCCGGGCTTTGGCACCACCGACCGCACGCACGGCAACGCCACCACGCTCTCGGATGCGCTGGGCGTACAGCTGCGCGAGGTGTCCATCGTGCCTGCGGTGCGCCAGCACTTCGCCGACATCGGCCACGACGAGCGCGTGCACGACGTGACCTACGAGAACTGCCAGGCACGCGAGCGCACGCAGATCCTCATGGACATCGCCAACGAGGAGGGAGGCATGGTTATTGGCACCGGCGACCTCTCCGAGCTGGCGCTTGGCTGGGCCACCTACAACGGCGACCACATGAGCATGTACGGCGTGAATGGCGGCGTGCCCAAGACCCTGGTGCGCCACCTCGTGCGCTACGTGGCCGACACCTGCGACAACGACGCCGAGGCCGACATCCTCTACGACGTGCTGGACACCCCCGTCTCGCCCGAGCTGCTGCCCGCCAACGAGGACGGCACCATCGCCCAGCAGACCGAGGACCTGGTGGGACCCTACGAGCTGCACGACTTCTTCCTGTACCAGGTGCTGCGCCGCGGCTTCGCCCCGCGCAAGGTGTACCGCCTGGCCTGCTACGCGCTGGGCGACACCTACGACGAGGCAACCATCCTGGCGTGGCTCAAGGTGTTCTACCGGCGGTTCTTTGCGCAGCAGTTCAAGCGCAGCTGCCTGCCCGACGGTCCCAAGGTGGGCAGCGTGGCGCTCAGCCCGCGTGGCGACCTGCGCATGCCCAGCGATGCCTGCGCCACCCTCTGGCTGGCCCAGCTCGAGGAGCTGTAGGCGCCGGTCGTCAGGGGTATCCCCCGTCGGCCGCGGGATGTCGGGATCGCTGCGCGCACGCCACGCTCCCGACACCTGAGGGCGCCCAGATGTCGGAATCGCTGCGCGCACGCCGCGCTCCCGACACCAGGCGGCCCCAAAATGTCGGAATCGCTGCGGGTATGCCACGCTCCCGACACCTGAGGGCGCCCGGATGTCGGAAGTGCTGTACGCACGCCACGCTCCCGACACCACCTCAGCTGCGGGGCACAATTGCATATGTCATACAAATACTGGCACTCTACCTGCTGTTTTGGGTGCCGTGGCATCGATGCCACTTACCCGTGCGTTGTGGCCGTTCGCCCAAAGGGGCCCCGTTGTGGGCTCTACACAAGATGTACATAAAATAGTATACAAGCATCGGTATGTTGCCCGAGGTGGGCACTTCGGGCCTGAGCAAGGGAGAGTACCTATGGACACCAAGATGACCCGTCGTACGTTCCTGGGCGTTGCTGGTGGCGCCGCGATGGCGCTTGCCGCCTGCGGTGGCGGCAGCGAGCCTGAGGCCACCGACACCGAGGCCACCGACGACGCCGCTACCGACGACGCCCCAGCTGGCGACGCTGGCAGCCTGATCGTGTACAGCCCGCACTCGGAGGAGGAGATCGCCATCGAGATCCCGCCGTTCGAGGAGCAGACCGGCATCAAGGTCGAGGTCGTCTCCGGCGGCGCCGGCGAGCTGATTCAGCGCATCGCCGCCGAGGCCAAGTCTCCCCAGGGCGACGTCCTGTTCGGTGGCTCCATGGGCACCTCGCTCGCGTCCCTCGACCTCTGGGAGGAGTACGTTCCCGAGGAGGATGCCAACGTCATGGAGCCCTACCGCTCCAAGGAGAAGAAGGTCAGCACCTACACGCTGGTCCCGACTGTCATCCTGGTCAACCCCGAGCTTTGCGAGGGCATCGAGATCAAGGGCTTCAACGACCTCCTGAACCCCGAGCTCAAGGGCAAGATCGCCTTCGCCGACCCCGCGGCCTCGTCGCTCTCCAACGTGCTCGTCTTCAACATGCTGCTCGCCATGGGCGACGGCCAGAACTACGACGCTGGCTGGGACTGGATGGAGCAGTTCTGCGCCCAGCTCGACGGCAAGATCCTTGACGGCTCCTCCAAGGTGCCCAAGGGCGTCGCTGACGGCGAGTATGCGGTGGGCCTCTCCCACGAGCTGTACTTCGCGTCCTACCGTGACTCCGGCATCGAGGCCGTCTGGCCCGAGGAGGGCTCCGCGGTCATCACCGGCCCGGCCCAGATCATCAAGGGCTGCCCGAACCTCGAGAACGCCAAGAAGTTCATGGAGTACGTGCTGGGCAAGGACTTCCAGACCCGTTACATGGAGCAGCACAACGCCCGTACCGTCCGCTCCGACGTCGCCGCCCCCGAGGGCGTGCCCGCGTTCGACACCCTCAAGACCTTCGAGGAGCCGATCGTGACGTCCGAGGAGCAGGCTGCCGTCATCCAGAAGTTCCAGGATCTCGTCTTCGCATAGATTCGGCAGATAGGATAGTGTTCGGCAGTAGGTGCGCAGGCGCGTGCCTACTGCCGTTCTTGTCATACGTCCCCCATAGGAGGTAACCGTGGAGATTCGTGCAGAGCATGTGGTCAAGATATATGAGGATGCTCCCACCCCAACCATCCCTGACCTGTCGTTGACCATCAAGGATGGGGAGCTCTTCACGCTCCTGGGGCCATCTGGCTGCGGCAAGACGACGCTGCTGCGCATCTTCGCGGGCTTCAACACCCTCGAGGGCGGCGAGTTCTACTTTGACGACAGGCCCATGAGCAGCGTGCCGCCCCAGAAGCGCAACATCGGCATGGTCTTCCAGAACTACGCCATCTTCCCGCACCTCAACGTCCGCGAGAACGTGGAGTTCGGCCTCAAGATGCGCAAGACCCCTGCCGACGAGATGAAGCGCAGGGTGGACGAGATCCTGAAGACGTGCAAGATCGAGGAGTACGCCGACCGCCTCCCCGACCGCCTGTCCGGTGGCCAGCAGCAGCGCATCGCCCTCGCGCGCGCCATCGTCATCAACCCCGGCGTCCTGCTCATGGACGAGCCCCTCTCCAACCTGGACGCCAAGCTCCGCATCGAGATGCGCACCACCGTGCGTGAGCTGCAGAAGCAGGTTGGCATCACCACGGTCTACGTCACGCACGACCAGGAGGAGGCGCTGTCCATCTCCGACCGCATCGCGGTCATGAAGCTGGGCGTCATCCAGCAGATCAACAACCCCATGGACATCTACCTGCGCCCCTACAACACCTTCGTCGCAAGCTTCATCGGCTTCTCCAACCTCTTCTACGGCACCGTCGAGAGCGTCGAGGGAAAGACGGTGAAGCTCAACGACGACTGCATCCTCACCATCCCCGAGCTTGTGGACGACGTCGTGGCAGGACAGCGCGTCATCGTGTCCATGCGCCCCAACGAGTTCACCTATGCCGAGAAGGGCCTGGGCATGCGGGTCATCTCCAGCACCTTCCTGGGCCAGAACATGTGCTACAAGGTCGAGTTCATCGACTCCGAGGCGCTCGAGCTGGAGGACGAGAACGAGATCGACGAGCCCATGAACTATCTGCAGCGCCGCCTTGCCGACAACGAGGTCGTGCACATCATTCCCATGGCCGACAAGGTCAACGTCTTCACGGAGGACGGCGAGCAGAGCCTCATCAAGGGGGTGACGCGCAATGGATAAGGCTCGGATACGGGTCAAGTGGAAGCCGGACTTCTGGTTCTGGACGACGCTCGCCATCACGCTGGTGCTGATACTCTTCCTGGTCTACCCGCTGATCACGCTTTTCGTGCGCGCGTTCCAAAGCAGCACGGGCGAATTCACGCTGGCCAACTTCGAGAAGTTCTTCACCCACGCCTACTACATGCGCGGCCTGTACAACGCCATGTTCATCGGCGTCGTCGTCACGGTGTTCTCCATCATCATCGGCGCCCCTATGGCCTACCTCATGGCCATGTACCGCTTCAAGGGGCAGCGGATGCTGGACATCCTCATCATCATCGCGCTGCTCTCGCCTCCCTTCATCGGGGCCTACTCCTGGATCCTCCTGCTGGGGCGCAACGGCTTCATCTCCAACATGCTCAAGGTGGTCGGCATCAAGCTGCCAAGCATCTACGGCATCCCTGGCATCATCTTCGTGCTGATCCTCAGGTTCTACCCCTACGTGTACATCTACATGAAGGGCGCCCTGCAGAAGATTGACGCCTCCCTCATCGAGGCCGCCGAGTCCATGGGCTGCGGACCGGTCAAGAAGCTCTTCACCGTGGTGCTGCCGCTCATCCTTCCCACCATCCTTGCCGCCGCCATCATGGTCTTCATGAGCGCCATCGGCGACTTCGGCACGATCATGGTGCTTGGCGAGGGTGCCCAGGTGCTCTCCACGATGGTCTACAAGGAGTACATCAACGAGGTCGGCGGCAACTCCAACTTCGCCTCGGCCATCTCGCTGATCATGGGCATCATGACGCTGGTCTTCCTCTTTGCGCAGAACTACGTGATCAACAAGCGGTCCTACACGATGAACGCCCTCAAGCCCATCCGCAAGTCCAACTTCAGCAAGGGCATGGGCATCCTGGCGTACGCGGCGGTCTACGCGATCATCATCATCTCGATGATCCCGCACGTCACGATCCTCGTCACCTCGTTCTTGCCGGTCGAGGGCAAGATGTTCAGGGCGGGCTTCTCGCTGGCCAGCTACCAGACGGTGTTCTCGATGCTGGGTCGCCCCATCAAGAACACCTTCGTCTACTGCTTCATTGCCATCGTCGTGATCGTGATCGTGTCCATGCTCGTGGCCTATGCCTCGGTGCGCAAGCCTAACGCCCTGACGCACTTCATCAACGGCGTGACCATGGTGCCCTACATCCTTCCCGGCGCGGTCCTTGGCCTCACCCTGCTCATCTCCTTCAACAGAGACCCCCTCGTGCTCATCGGCACGTCCACGATCATCATCATCGCGCTCATCATCCGACGCCTTCCCTACACGCTGCGCTCCGCGACGGCCATCATGTACCAGCTGAGCCCCAGCGTCGACGAGGCCGCCATCAGCCTTGGCTGCGGACCGGTGAGGACCTTCTTCAAGGTCACCGCGCGTCTGATGCTGCCCGGCGTGTTCTCGGGCGCCATCCTCTCGTGGGTGACGATCCTGAACGAGCTGTCCGCGTCGTTCATGCTGTACAACAGCAAGACCATCACCATGTCGGTGACGGTGTACCAGTACGTGGCGCGCACGGAGTTCGGCACGGCCGCGGCGCTTGCCTCCATCCTGACGCTCACCACCATCATCTCGCTCATCATCTTCTACACGATGAGCGGAGACCGCGAGATGAGCCTGTAGGGGCGTGGCCATAGCCTCACGGGCGCGCTTGCCAGCGCGGACAAGGCGCATGCTAGGCTTGATGTGTCTGGGCTCCCGTTCGCGGGAGCCCAGCTTGTGTGTTGACCCCATGCCGCCCGGCCGCTGCCCAGCCGCAACCCTCACATGCCACAATGACAAAATCTAAGTGCCGTCTTTGAGATTTTTCGACTCTCGGTGTATAAGCCCACGCATATGGGTATCATTCACAACGTTGGACAGGCGACCCCGCACGGGGTATCGCGTACGTTCGCGCCACAAGGCGCATGAAGGAGGTAATCGCAATGACGCTCAAGCCGCTGGGAGACCGCGTTCTCGTCAAGCCCGCGCCCAAGGAGGACCGCACGTCCTCTGGTCTGTACATCTCTTCTGGTGCCCAGGAGAAGCCGCAGCGCGGCGAGGTTGTGGCCGTCGGTGCCGGCAAGCGCAACGACAAGGGCGAGCGCATCCCCATCGACGTGCAGGTGGGCGACCAGGTCTACTATGGCAAGTTCGGCGGCAACGAGGTCAAGATCGACGGTGTCGAGTACCTGCTGCTTCGCGCCGACGACATCTACGCCATCATCACCGAGTAAACGCATAACCTCACAAACCAACCTCCGGGAGGCATGAATCATGGCTAAGGACATCTATTTCGGTACTGACGCTCGCGCGCGTCTTGCCAAGGGCGTCAACACCCTGGCCGACGCCGTCACCACCACGCTTGGCCCCAAGGGCCGCTACGTGGCCCTGCAGCGCTCCTACGGCGCCCCCACCATCACCAACGACGGCGTCTCCGTCGCCAAGGAGATCGAGCTGAAGGACCCCGTCGAGAACATGGGCGCCCAGCTGGTCAAGGAGGTCGCCACCAAGACCAACGACACCGTGGGTGACGGCACCACCACCGCAACCCTGCTTGCCCAGGTCATCGTCAACGAGGGCCTGCGCAACGTGGCTGCCGGCGCCAACCCCATCGCCATCCGTCGTGGCATCGAGAAGGCCGTGCGCGCTGCCGTCGAGCAGATGAAGGCCGCCTCGCAGGACGTCTCCACCAAGGACCAGATCGCGTCCGTCGGCACCATCTCGGCCGGCGACCCGCAGATCGGCGAGAAGATCTCCGACGCCATGGAGGTCGTGGGCAAGGACGGCGTCATCACCGTCGAGGAGTCCCAAACCTTCGGCATCGACATCGACACCGTCGAGGGCATGCAGTTTGACAAGGGCTACATCTCGCCGTACTTCGCCACCGAGAACGAGACCATGACGGCCGAGCTTCAGAACCCCTACATCCTGATGACCGACCAGAAGGTCTCCAACATCCAGGACATCCTGCCCATCCTTGAGGCCATCCAGAAGAGCGGCAGCCCGCTGCTCATCATCGCCGAGGACGTCGACGGCGAGGCGCTGGCCTCCCTCATCCTCAACAAGCTGCGTGGCGTGCTGTCCGTGTGCGCCGTCAAGGCCCCCGGCTATGGCGACCGCCGCAAGCGCATGCTCGAGGACATCGCCATCGTCACCGGTGGCCAGGTTGCCATGAAGGAGCTTGGCATCGAGCTTGGCGACATCACCGCCGACATGCTTGGCCGCGCCAAGTCCGTCAAGGTCACCAAGGACAACACCACCATCGTTGACGGCGCCGGCTCCAAGACCGCCATCGACGAGCGCGTTGCCCAGATCAAGGCTGAGGTCGAGAACACCGACTCCGACTTTGACCGCGAGAAGCTGCAGGAGCGCATGGCCAAGCTGGCCGGCGGCGTGGCCGTCATCAAGGTCGGCGCAGCCACCGAGGTCGAGCTGAAGGAGATCAAGCACCGCATCGAGGACGCGCTGCAGGCCACGCGCGCGGCCGTCGAGGAGGGCATCGTCGCCGGTGGCGGCGTCGCGTTCCTGGCTGCTGCCACCGCGCTTGACGCGGTCGAGGTTGCCGACGAGGACGAGAAGATCGGCGTCGAAATCATCCGCAAGGCTCTGGCCGCGCCCGTGCGCACCATCGCCTCCAACGCTGGCTACGAGGGCTCCGTCGTGGTCGAGAAGATCAAGGGCCTGCCCGAGGGCCAGGGCCTCAACTCCGCCAACGGCGAGTGGGGCGACATGATCGAGATGGGCGTGCTTGACCCGGTCAAGGTCACCCGCACCACGCTGCAGAACGCTGCCTCCGTGGCGTCGCTCATCCTCATCACCGAGGCCACCGTGTCCGACGAGCCGAAAGACACCACCATCGAGGAGGCCATCTCCGCGGCGGCGGCACAGGGCGGCCAGGGCGGCATGTACTAAGCCGACGGCCCCTTTGGGGTTGTGCTTACAAGCGTCTTTGCAGGCGGGGTCGAGCATATGCTCGGCCCCGCCTTTTTTGCTGTGACGCGCGGACATGGGAAGCCCCAACCGTCCTTCGGGGAATCCGTTGGGATACGTATCCGCCCCCGGCTGACCCGACCGTCCCTCCGCCTTGTGCACACCTCTTGCTTGACGTCCGCCTCTTCACCCTGCGGCGCCACAGCTGCTAAACTTATCTGTTGCTACCGATGCGCTAGGCGGGAGGGGGACCATGGCCGAACAGCGCGACATGCTCGACGACATCATCGACATCCAGCGAGACTGGCAGGCCGTGTCCAACCCGTTTGGCGGAGTGCTGGACAGCCTCACGCAGGACCCGAGCAAGGTGAAGCAGTGGGATCCCGGCGAGTACAAGGAGGTTCCGCGAGCCAACTCGGTCATGTGCCTGCAGGTTGCCTCGGGGTGCGTGGACGCCTGCTCGCGCTGCCTTGACGTGTGCCCCACCGACTCCATCACCATCACCGACAAGCGCGTCGTCATCCACGGCAGCTGCCGCAAGTGTGGCCTGTGTTCGTCGGTGTGCCCCACCGGGGCGTTCCTTACCACCAAGCTGGCCCAGAAGACGCTGTACGACCGCGTTGCACGCGTGGCCGGCGCATATGACGTGTGCTACGTCACGTGCACCAGGGCGCTCGGTCGCCTGCCGCTAGGCAACGAGGTGGTGCTTCCGTGCGTTGGCGCCATGCCCGCCGAGGTGTGGTTCTCGCTGCTGTCCGAGTACGGCAACATCAGCGTGTACCTGCCCCTAGGCATCTGCGACCGCTGCCGCACCATCACCGGCGAGGAGACGTACGCCCAGCTCATCAGCCAGGCCGAGGAGTGGAGCGGCGAGGCGATGGGCCTTGAGGTAGAGGAGGGCGAGCTCAACCACGAGCTGTCCCGGGCGTACCGCCGCAGCCAGTTTGTAAGCAGCATGGCGCAGGCGGGTACGATGCTGGTGACGCGGGGCGTCCCCGTGCTGGCTGGCGCGCAGGCCGTGGCCAAGCGCATCAAGAACCACAGCGACAAGCTGCTTGAGATGCAGCGCACGCTGGAGGCGGCCGTGGGCGCCAAGACCGACCAGTCGCGTCGGCGCGTTCTTACGCAGGGCCGCAAGCTGGTGCTTACCACCCTGCAGCAATATCCCGAGCTAGCCGAGAACTTCCACCTAGAGGTGCCCGTGTGCGACCGTTCGCTGTGCACCATGTGTGGTGATTGCGCCAAGGCCTGCCCCGTGCACGCCTGCGACATCGACGACGCTGGCCGCTTCTACGTGGAGCCCACGTACTGCATCAACTGCGGGGCATGCGCCCAGACGTGCATCGAGGACGCGCTGACCATGGAGCCGTTCGACTCGCAGCAGCTGGTGGTTCCCGACCCCAACGCCGAGAAGCTGGCCGAGCGCCGCGCCGAGGCCGAGCGCAGGCGCCAGGAGGCCAAGGAGAAGCTGCGCCACGGGCTTGACGTCATCGAGCATATGGCCGAGGAATGACCTCGCCCGCAGGGCGGCAAGATAGCAGGACCCGCGCCATCCCAAACGGACGGCGCGTTGCATGAGATACGGAGACACGCACATGGCACTTTCCATCGGCATCGTAGGGCTTCCCAACGTGGGCAAGTCAACCCTGTTCACCGCGCTCACGCGCAAGGGCGGCCTGGCGGCCAACTATCCCTTTGCCACCATCGACCCCAACGTGGGCATCGTCGACGTGCCCGACAAGCGCCTGCAGGTGCTGGCCGACATCGTGCATCCCGGCCGCATCGTGCCGGCCACCGTCGAGTTCGTGGACATCGCGGGCCTGGTGAAGGGTGCCAGCGAGGGTGAGGGCCTGGGCAACCAGTTTTTGGCCAACATCCGCGAGACCGACGCCATCTGCGAGGTGGTGCGCTTCTTCAGCGACCCCGACGTGATTCGCCACGAGAGCAGCCACGACCCCAAGAGCGACATGGACACCATCCAGACCGAGCTGGTGCTGGCCGACCTTGGCACCCTCGAGAAGGCCATCCCCAAGCTTGAGAAGGAGGCGCGCCGCGACAAGGCCTTTGCCGAGAGGCTCGCCGTGGCCAAGCGCCTTCAGGAGTGGCTGAACGAGGGCAACCGCGCCGCCGACATGCCCATGACCGACGACGAGCGCGCCGCCGCGCACGACCTCTTCCTGCTTACGATGAAGCCCATCCTGTACGTGGCCAACGTGGACGAGGACGCCCTGGGCGAGGAGCTGCCCGAGATCAACGGCGCCGAGGTGGTGCCCATCAGCGCCAAGGTCGAGTCAGAGCTGATCGAGCTTGACCCCGAGGATGCCGAGGTGTTCCTGTCCGACCTGGGCCTGGAGCAGAGCGGCCTTGCCACACTTGCCCAGGCTGCCTACCGCCTGCTGGGCCTGCAGAGCTACTTCACCGCCGGCGAGATGGAGGTGAAGGCCTGGACCATCCCCATCGGGGCCAAGGCACCGCAGGCCGCTGGCGTCATCCACTCCGACTTCGAGCGCGGCTTCATCAAGGCGCAGGTGTGCAGCTACGACGACTACGTCGAGCTGGGCGGCGAGCAGGGCTGCAAGAACGCTGGCCGCCTGCGCATGGAGGGCAAGGACTACGTGGTGCAGGACGGCGACGTGATGCACTTCATGTTCAACGTGTAGCGACGCCAGCAACAGCAAGACGCACGAAAAGGGGAGGGGCATTGCCGAAGCGATGCCCCTCCCTCATGTCTGGTTCGGTTTGGTCGGGTGTGACTAGTAGCCGCGGTCCATTCCCAGGAGCACCACCACGTTGGCGTCAAGCGGGTATGAGCCGTCGTTGCCGATGAGCAGCGGGTCGCCGCCGATCACCTGGGCCACGGCCTGCGCCTTCGCGATGGCGTCGTCGCCGTTGTACACGATCACGGTGGTCTCTCGCAGCTCGTCGGCATTGCCCGCAAAGGCCTCGAAGCCATGCTGCGACAGCTCGTCGGCCATCGTGCCGGCGATGCCGTCGATGTCCGATGCGTTCAGCACCGAGACGGTGCCGCTGAAGTCGGCCTCGGCCTCGGCGGTTACCACCTGCTCACCCTCCGTGGCGGCCGTGGCGTCGGCGCTGCCGATGGAGCCCGCGATGCCTGCGGTGAAGTCCTCCTCGACGGTCTCGTAGGGCGGCAGGCCGGCGTCCACACGCTGCATCATCTTCTGCCAGCCCTCGGTGTCGCAGATCTCGTACCACACCTCGTCGTAGAACTCCGAGATGGTGGGCTCCTGGCCCGAGTAGAAGTCGTTGTCGATGTCGATGCTGCGCATCTGCATGCCCAGCGTGATGATGGACGCGACGTCCATGTCGGTGGTCACGTAGTCGGAGAGCGTGGAGATGGTGCCGCTCATCGTGACGATGTCGCTGGCCAGCACCTTGCGGGCGATGGCCGAGATGACCATGCGCTGGTTGGCGGCACGGAAGAAGTCGCCGCCGCCGTAGTCGTCGTAGGCATGGCGCGAGCGGCACAGCATGAGCGCGTCCCAGCCGTTGAGGTGGTGCGTGCCAGCGGAGAGCTCGAGGCCTGTGTAGTCGGGGTCGCTGATGGCCACGGGAAGCGTGACGTCAACGCCGCCGATGTAGTCAACGATGGCGATGAAGGCGTCGAAGTCAATCTCGGCGTAGTGCGAGATGGGCACGCCTGCAAACTCCTGCACGACCTCGACCATGTAGCTGGGGCCGCCGATGGAGTAGGCGCCGTTGATCTTGTCGGCACCGTTCTCGCCCATGTCGATATAGGTGTCGCGCGGGATGGACACGAGCGTGACCTTCACGTTCTTGGGGTCGATGCGGGCCAGGATGATGGTGTCGGCGCGGTAGTTCCAATACTCTGCGCCGTCAGTCTCGGCGCGCTCCTCGCTTTTGTCGACGCCCAGCAGGAGCATGTAGAACGGGTCGCCAGGGTTCTCGCTCTCGGCGAGGATGGACAGCAGGTCCTGGTTGACGCCGGTGGAGAGCTTCTGGTTGATGCGGTGGACGTACGACCACAACCACAGACCGCCGGCAAGCAGGATGCTCACCAGCACCAGCAGTGCGCCCCTGAGGAAGAGCGAACGACTGCGCTTGCGGCGCTTGCTGGCATAGTGTGCTGCGGAGTTGCTCCGCGAGAGTGCGGTTGCCGCCGGCGCATCGGTCCTGACCGCCCCGGCTCCCGTGCGGGTGACAGATGCGGCGACGACGCGCGAGGAATGCTCGCTGTGCTCGGTGCCCGTCATTGCCCTATGTTTTGCTGCAGCCAATGGGTCCCCCTTGGTCGCGCGATTGGTGCATAATCGCTTTATTTTCATCCATCTGGCCCTGCCGCACAACAGCGGTCGGGGCATATCCACAGAGTTTGAAGCAAACTGAGGGGTAGCTGCGCCGGTGGGACAGGCTGCGGGGGTCTGCCGTGGCGGTTCTGCCCCCAGCAGATTCGCCGCCGTGCGCCGTCCTGGCGCACCAAACCTCGCACGACGATTACCTCCTTGCACGGCAGGTGTCGTATTATGAGGTGTCATTCGCGCGTGGACCTTGGGAGGCGGAGCACATGAACACCAACCGACCGGCACAGTTTGTCGCGGTGCTCGACTTTGGGGCGCAGTATGGGCAGCTCATCGCCCGCAGGGTACGCGATTTGCATGTGTATTCCGAGCTGGTGCCCTGCGACATCACGGCTGAGGAGCTTGCCGCTATGGCGCCGTCCGCGGTGATCCTCTCGGGTGGGCCTGCCAGCGTGTATGCCGAGGATGCCCCGCGCGTGGACCCTGCCATCTTCGAGCTCGGCCTGCCCGTGCTGGGCTTCTGCTATGGCCACCAGATCATGGCGGTGACGCTGGGCGGCGAGGTCGCGCACGCCGAGACGGGGGAGTACGGCCCCGCCTTGCTCGTGCGCGAGGGGTCCAGCGAGCTTTTGGCCTCCACGCCGGGCGAGCAGACCGTGTGGATGAGCCACCGCGATTCCGTATGCCGTGTTCCGCAGGGCTTTACCGTGACGGCCCACACCGATGTGTGCGAGGTTGCCGCCATGGAGTGCGCGGCGCGGAAGCTCTACTCCACGCAGTTTCACCCCGAGGTGCGCCACAGCGCTTATGGCCATCGCATGCTCGAGAACTTCCTCTTTGGCATCTGCCGACTTGAGCCCAGCTGGACTATGGACAGCATCATCGACGAGAAGGTCGCGCAGATTCGCGAGCAGGTGGGCCAGGACCGCGTGATTCTGGGCCTGTCCGGCGGCGTTGACTCCAGCGTGGTCGCCGCCCTTGTGCACCGCGCCATCGGCGACCAGCTCACCTGCGTGTTCGTAAACCACGGCATGCTCCGCGCTGGCGAGCCCGAGATGGTGGAGGAGGTCTTCCGCGACCAGTTCAACATGCCGCTTGTGCACGTGCATGCCGAGGACCGCTACGCGCAGCTGCTTGCCGGGGTCACCGACCCCGAGGAGAAGCGCCGCCGCATCGGCACCGAGTTCTGGAAGGTCTTCTTCGAGGAGGCCGAGAAGCTCCATGGTGTGCGCTGGATGGCGCAGGGCACCATCTATCCCGACATCATCGAGAGCGGTGCGCGCAAGACGGGCGGCAAGGCCAGCACCATCAAGAGCCACCACAACCTGATTCCGTTTCCCGAGGGCGTGCACTTCGACCTCATCGAGCCGCTTGACCGCTTCTTCAAGGACGAGGTGCGCGAGCTGGGCGTTGCGCTGGGGCTGCCGGCGAAGATGGTCTACCGCCAGCCGTTCCCGGGACCGGGCCTGGCCATCCGCATCATCGGCGAGGTGACGCCCGAGAAGCTTGACATCCTGCGCTCCGCCGACGCCATCGTGCGCGAGGAGCTTGATGCCTACAACCAGCGCCTCTTTGAGCAGACTGGCGACCGCAATTCCGAGCACAGCTGCTGGCAGTACTTCGCGGTGCTGCCCGACATCAGGAGCGTGGGCGTGATGGGCGACGAGCGCACCTACGCGCGGCCGGTCATCCTGCGCGCGGTGGAGAGTGCCGACGCCATGACGGCGGACTGGGCGAGGCTGCCCTACGACGTGCTTGCACGCATATCGGGGCGTATCGTGGGCGAGGTCGCGGGCATCAACCGCGTGGTCTACGACATCACGCCCAAGCCTCCCGCGACGATCGAGTGGGAATAACTGGAGTATAACTCCAAAATTTACAAAATACCAGCTACATGTTACCATTCTTCTGGAGTCAGAGGGAAGGAACCGCATGTATATCACCCGAGAGATAGAGCAGGCACTGTTCTCCAGGATGAGCCAGCGCAAGGTCGTCCTCGTCACGGGGGCAAGGCAGGTTGGCAAGACCACGCTCCTCAGGGAGTGCCTTCCCGATGGGTACCGGCGAGAGATCCCATGTCATTCTTCACGGTCTACGGCTATCCCGCCGCAGTCGACGAGGTTCAGCTTGTGCCCGATCTCTTTCGGCAGGTCAAGTACGTTGTCGACCAGGCGGAAGAGAGGGGCATGGTCATCCTAACGGGCTCGCAGACCTACCAGCTGATGCAAGGCGTGAGCGAGTCGCTTGCGGGAAGGGTAGGTATCCTGGAGATGTCTGGGCTCTCGCTGAGGGAACTATCGGGG
>CADALE010000026.1 GCA_902788705.1 uncultured Coriobacteriaceae bacterium
CCATTGTGCAAGATTCCCCACTGCTGCCTCCCGTAGGAGTCTGGGCCGTGTCTCAGTCCCAATCTGGCTGGTCGGTCTCTCAACCCAGCTACCCATAATTGCCTTGGTAGGCCGTTACCCCACCAACAAGCTAACAGGCCGCGGGCCCATCCTTTGCCGTCTGGGCTTTCCTGGTCTCATCATGCGGTGAGACCAGAGTATCCGGTATTAATCACGGTTTCCCGAGGCTATCCCGGTGCAAAGGGTAGGTTGCCCACGTGTTACTCAGCCGTTCGCCACTTTATACACACCCGAAGGTGCTTTAATCGTTCGACTTGCATGTGTTAGGCGCGCCGCCAGCGTTCATCCTGAGCCAGGATCGAACTCTCCATTCAAAATGTTTCAGAGTCAAGCTCTGATACTGTGTGAGTGTGAGCGTCCCGGTCTTGAATTCCGCTGAACTCGGATTCTTCGAAATTGACGTATTCGAAATAATCGCTTGCTGTTTTCGTCAATCTTTCGATCTCAGTATCCGGTTTTCAAGGTTCCCCGCAGCGGTTGTTTTTGTTGGCTCGCCGCTGCGCAGGAAGTAATATTACGCACTTGCCCCCTCCGATGCAAGGAGAAGAATTTGCTTCACAGTTCCTACACATTTTGGAATTCAGCATTTGCAAAACCGCAGGTCAGAGACGTGCCCTAACAATCTCAACCATTCTGTTGAGCAACAGATCGCGTTTCCTGGCGCTAGGGGCCTCGGCATAGACACGTAGTACCGTATCGGTGCGCGACACCCTGGCAAGCACCCAAGAGCCGTCCTCGAACTCCAGGCCCGTGCCGTCGGTGTGCCTTACCCCCACGGGGCACATCCCCGCGAGCGTGTGCGGATTGAGCCCGGGAAGCAGGTTGGACAGTATCTGCATCTGCACGGTGTCGATGCGCATGTCCTTGCGCCCATAATAGAGAGTGCCAAGCGCGTGGGACTGCTCCTCGACCAGCGCCGAGATCGGCCTGCCGCTCTTAGCCATAAGCTCGAGGACCAGAAGGCATGCGTAGAGGCCGTCTCGCTCCATGAGGTGGCCGGGCACGCAGACGCCGCCGTATTCCTCGGTTCCCAGCAGCACGTCACCCTCGACGGCCTCGTCGTAGATGCGCTCGAACCCTACCGGCACCACGGTGTAGTCACAGTCAAGCTGCTCTGCCTGGCGGCGCAGGCGGCTAGAGGTGGCCGTGGTCATGACCACGCGGCCATGCTGGCCCCTCCCCTTCACAAGATGCGACACCACCAGCGGCACCAGGTCGTGGCGGCTTATCAGGTGGCCACGCTCGTCCACGAGGGCGGCGCGATCGCCGTCGCCGTCAAGCACGATGGCGCAGGAGGCGCCTTGTTGCAGCACGGCCTGCTCGCACTCGTCAACCCAGGGCTCGGCGGGAAGTGGGTGCAGGCCACCGAAGTCCTCCCGCTGCTGCAGGTGCAGGTACGAGACGTCGCAGCCCAGCAGCTGGAACAGCCGACGCACCGCCTCGCCCGAGGCGCCGTGCATGGGGTCGGCCACCACCTTGAGGCCGGACGCCGCGATGGCCGCAGCGTCAACCTCCGTGGCAAGTCCCTCTATATAGGGTGTGATGAAGTCGGCGAGCAGCGCCTCGCCGCGGGCGGGCGTGGGATCGGGCGGCACCTCGCGGTCGAGGGCGGCCAGGAAGGCAGTGGACACCGACCCGCCGTCGTGCCCACGCAGGAGGATGCCCCCATACTCGCAGGGGGCCTCTGAGGCCGAGAGCATCACCGCTCCGATGCAGGAGGGGTCGTGCGCCGCGCACCACCCAAGTGCCGGCGTAGGGCAGGGCTCCTGCGCGACCTTGGCCACAAGCCCATGGGACGCCAGCACCTGCCCCATCAGCAGGGCCAGGCGCGCGCCGTCGTGGCGCGTGTCATATCCCACCATGACCGTGGCCCCGGAATGCCCCTGCGCCCAAAGGCGACCGAGCGCGTCGGCGGAGCGCACGACAGCATCGCTGCCGAAGCCCTCGTCGAACCGTGCGCGTAAGCCGTTGGCGCCGAAGCGGATGATGGCCATGGCCTTGGGCCTAGCCTAGATGGTGTCTGTGCCCAGAGCCTCGTAGAACGCGGCGCGCTGAGACGGGTCCTGCAGCGCGAGGCGGGCGTTGGTGGCCGCCCAGGCGGCGGGGGTGCCGGTGTCGCAGCCCTCCATAGGGTCGACCACGAGGGCGTACATCTCCTGCTCGTCAAGCAGGCGCTGCATGGCGTCGGTCAGCTGGATCTCGCCGCCGGCACCGGGCCCCTGGGTTTCCAGCAGCTCCATGACGCGCGGCGACAGCAGGTAGCGGCCCACGATGAACAGGTGCGACGGCGCCTCCTCGGGCGCGGGCTTCTCCACGAGGCCCGTCACCTTCCACACGGCGCCGGGCTCCTCGGGGCCGGCCTCGCCAGCAAGCGAGCCCACCTGCTGGCCCGCGATGATGCCGTAGCGGCTTACCTGGTCGGCGGGCACGGGAGCTACCGCGATGACGGAGGCGCCGCCGTGCTCGCGCGACACCTTGGCCATGTTCACGCACATCTGGCGCTCGGGCACGAAGTAGTCGCCCAGCAGCACGAAGAAGGGCTCGCCGTCCATGGCGTCCTTGGCGCACAGCACCGCGTGGCCCAGGCCCTTGGGGTCGTCCTGGTAGGCAAAGGTGACCGGCAGGCTGGCCGCGGCGTGCACCTTGTCGGCGTCGGCGCCCTTGCCGCGCGCACGCAGCATGTCCTCGAAGTCCTGGTCAACCGTGAAGTACGACTCGATCTGCGGCTTCTCGTGCGAGTTGACGATCACGACCTCGCTGACGCCCTCGGGCTCGAGCGCCTCCTCCACCACGTACTGGATGACCGGCTTGTTAAGCACCGGCAGCAGCTCCTTGGGCGTGCTCTTGGTGGCGGGCAGGAAGCGGGTTCCGAGGCCGGCTGCGGGGATGATCGACTTCATGGTTGGTTCCTTTCGTCATACGGGATGGCATCCCGTTTCGTAGGCGCAAGCGCAGTACAAATTGATGATAGCGGACGTCACTCGTCAATATGGATGCCGTGGGCCTCCATATAGGTGTATAGGCGGTCCATGGTCTCGGCCGAGACGTCGTGCTCGATTAGGCAGGCCTCGTCGTTTGCGACGTCGTGCGGCACGCCCAGCTCGAACTCGAGGAAGGAGCGCAGGGCACGGTGGCGGCGCCACACGTCGCGCGCGTACTCCGCCCCAGCGGCCGTGAGCACCACCCTGCCGTAGCGAGCCTGCTCGACCATGCCGCTTTCCCTGAGGTAGCCAAGGGCCTTGCTCACGCTGGCCTTGGAGACGCCGAGGTCCTCCGCCACGTCTACGGAGCGCACGCCGTGTGCCGGGTCGATGCCCTGCTCGGTCATGATCTTGTAGATGGACTCGATGTAGTCCTCGCCGGCCATGGTGAGGCTGTTCTCTCCGTGCGATTCGGTACGGGGCATGGCACATCCTTCCTTGCTCCTGCCGAGGCAGGTGACGCGATTCGTGCGTTACAGCTTTCTACCCAACTATCTTCCTCGCAAACCGGGCGGCTGCCGTGAAGGGAGGGTGTTTTTCGGCGCATGGCAGAATGTAATGTCAATAAGGTGAGGGCCGCACATGGGGGGCGCGGCCGGGATTGCGAGGCGGCATGGGGCCCATGGCAGCCGGATTTGGCCCTGCTCACAACGCAAAGGCGACTTGGGCCGCAGCGTGCGTGGCCCAAGTCGCCCTGTAATTCTCCCGCCGCCGGGGTGCCGCATGGGTGCGTCACGTCGTCGCGGCGTTTTCGCAGGCAGCCTGCCTAGCCAATCTTGGGCACGTCCACGCGCTCCACGTGCGCGCCAAGGCCCTGCAGCTTCTCGACGAAGCGCTCGTAGCCACGGTCGATGTGGCCGATGTCGTACACGGTGGTGACGCCGTCAGCGACGAGGCCCGCCATCACGAGCGCGGCGCCTCCGCGCAGGTCGGGGGCCTTCACCGTGGCGCCCGAGAAGCCGTCCACCCCGTGGACGATGGCGTGGTGCCCCTCGATGACCACATGGCCACCCATGCGCGACAGCTCGCTGGCAAACATGAAGCGGTTCTCGAACACGTTCTCGGTAACGATGCAGCTGCCCTCCGCAAGCGACAGCGCACACATGGTCTGCGCCTGCATGTCGGTGGGAAAGCCCGGGAAGGGCAGGGTCTGGATGTCAACCGGGCGCAGGGGCTGCGTGCGGCTGACGGTTACCTGCCGGTTGCCTCGCTCGATGGTGAGGCCCATCATCTCGTACTTCTTCAGCACCAGGCCCAGATGGTCGGGCTCGAACCCCTTTACGGTGACGGGACCGCCGCAGATGCCGGCCATGGCGATGAAGGTGCCGGCCTCGATGCGGTCGCCCACCACCTCGTGGGTCACGGGATGCAGCTCGGAGACGCCCTCGATGTTGATGACGGGGGTGCCCGCACCATGCACCTTCGCGCCCATCTCGTTGAGCATGTTGGCAAGGTCGACGATCTCGGGCTCGCGGGCCGCGTTGTCGATGGTGGTGGTGCCGTTGGCGCGCACCGCGGCCATCATGAGGTTCTCGGTGGCGCCCACGCTGGCAAACTCGAGGGTGACCGACGTGCCGATCAGGCCGTCGGGAACCGTGGCGCAGATGTCGCCGTGCTCCATGTCAAAGCGCACGCCCAGCGCCTCGAGGCCCAGGATGTGCATGTCGATCTTGCGGTCGCCGATGTTGCAGCCGCCCGGCATGGCCACCGTGGCCTTGCCAAAGCGCCCGATGAGCGGGCCCAGCACGGCGGTGGAGGCACGCATCTGCGCCACCAGGTTGTACGGGGTTTCCCAGCGGTCCACCTGGGAGGTGTCGATGACCAGGGTGTGCTCGTCGGCCACCTTGATGGTGGCGCCCAGCTTCTTGAGCACCTTGCCCATCACGTGCACGTCGGAGATGTTGGGCACGTTGGTAAGCGTGGTGACGCCGGGGGCCAGGATGGTTGCCGCCATGAGCTTGAGCGCCGAGTTCTTGGCGCCCTCCACCGTGACCTCTCCGGTGATGGGATGGCCACCTTCGATGCGAATGACTTCCACATGTCCTCCGGATATTCGAATGATTGGTCGCACGATTATATCAGTACGTGATGCGGGGCCTCGATAGGCCGGTGAAACTGCATAAAGGCGACCCGTGGCGCCAAGCCTACGGGGTGCCACGGGGCCACCCCTGACGGCAGGCACCAAAAGGGAGGATGCTAAAGGGGAGCATCCCCTTTTGTGCGGGATGCTCCCCTTGGCGGTCTTTGTGCGGCGGCTCTTGGGCTACTCGTCCTCGGCGTGAAGCAGCAGCAGGTCGCACCAGCGAATCTTGTTCTCGTAGTACAGGGTGCGATGGTCGCTGGGATCTAGCGCCTCGAGGTCGGCCACCGCGCGGGCGCGCGTCTCCTGCACCACGTCGACGTCGATGTCGTCGGAGCGGCGGGCGTGGTCGGCCAGCACGATGACGAGGTCGTCGTCAACCTCGGCGTAGCCACCCGACACGATGACCTTCACCGTGCCCCCACCGTCCTCCTCGAGGAGGTTGAGGCGCACCACGCCGTCGCCCAGCGCCACGATCTCGGGCGCATGCAGCGGCCAGATGCCAAACTCGCCGGTGGGCGTGACCAGCACCACGCTGGCCACCCTCCCCTCGTAGAGCAGGCGGTCGGGACGCACGAACTGGCAGGTGATGTAGGCCATGGCGCTCCCCCACTAGCCCCTGTCGCCGGCCATCGCCGCCGCGCGGGCACGCACGTCCTCGATGGTGCCGGCATAGCGGAAGGCCTGCTCGGGGATGTCGTCGCACTCGCCGTCGACGATGGCGGCAAAGCTGCGCACCGTGTCCTCAACGCGCACGTAGGTGCCGGGGTTGCCCGTGAACTTCTCGGCAACGTGGAAGGACTGCGAGAGGAACTGCTGAACCTTGCGCGCACGGTTTACCGTCGCCTGCTGCTCCTCGGTCAGCTCGTCCATGCCCAGAATGGCGATGATGTCCTGGAGGTCGGAGTACTCCTGCAGGATCTCCTGCACCTTCACGGCCACACGGTAGTGCTCGTCGCCCACGATCGAGGGGTCAAGCGCGTCGGAGCTGGAGGCCAGCGGGTCAACCGCAGGGTAGATGCCCAGCTCGGCGATGGACCGCGAGAGCACCGTGGTGGCGTCGAGGTGCGTGAAGGTGGTGGCAGGCGCCGGGTCGGTGAGGTCGTCGGCAGGTACGTAGACGGCCTGCACCGAGGTGATGGAGCCCTCCTTGGTGGAGGTGATGCGCTCCTGGAGGTCGCCCATCTCGGTGGCCAGGGTGGGCTGGTAGCCCACGGCCGACGGCATGCGGCCCAGCAGGGCCGACACCTCGGAGCCCGCCTGCGAGAAGCGGAAGATGTTGTCGATGAACAGCAGCACGTCCTGGCCCTGGTCACGGAAGTACTCGGCTGTGGTGAGGCCAGCCAGGCCCACGCGCAGGCGTGCTCCTGGTGGCTCGTTCATCTGGCCATATACGAGACAGGTCTTCTCGATGACGCCGGACTCGGTCATCTCGAGGTAGAGGTCGGTGCCCTCACGCGTGCGCTCGCCCACGCCGGTGAACACCGAGGTGCCGCCGTGCTCCTGGGCGAGGTTGTTGATGAGCTCCTGGATGAGCACCGTCTTGCCCACGCCGGCGCCGCCAAAGAGGCCGGTCTTGCCGCCGCGCACGTAGGGCTCCAGAAGGTCGATGGCCTTGATGCCCGTCTCGAAGATCTCGGTCTGGGTAGTGAGCTCCGCGAAGGAGGGCGCCGGATGGTGGATGGGGTAATAGAGCACGTCGTCGGGCACGGCGCCGCCGTCCACGGGCTGGCCCATGACGTTCCACACGCGGCCAAGCGTGGCCTGGCCGACGGGCATCATCATAGGCGCGCCGGTGTCGTGCACGCTGATGCCGCGCTGGAGGCCGTCGGTCGAGGACATGGCGACCGTCCTCACCACGCCGCCAGGAAGCTGCGACTCCACCTCAAGAATGGTGCTCACGTGCCCCACAGGGGTGTCGGCGTCGACCGTGAGCGCCGTGTAGATGGCGGGCACCTGCTCGTCAAACTGCACGTCCACGACGGGGCCGACGATACGCACGATAGTTCCGTCGCCCACGCTCCGGTTCATGTACTTGTACGCCGCCTCCTCCAAGAGGGAACGGCTTTCGGTCTGGGTGGCAGGCATTAGTTGCTGTCCTCCAATGCTGACGCACCACCGATGATCTCGTTGAGCTCGGTGGTGATGGAACCCTGACGAACGCGGTTGTAGGTGCGGGAGAGCTGGCCCAGCACCTCTTCTGCGCTGTCTGTTGCGGACTGCATGGCCCTGCGGCGCGCACCGTGCTCGGCAGCAGCCGAGTCGAGCAGCGCGTGGAAGATGACGGTCCGCACGTAAGCCGGCAGGAGCTGGCCTAGCACCTCGCCTGCCGACGGTTCGAACTCAAACTCGGTCGCGATGTCCTGCGGCACCTCGACAACGGCCTCTGCCGTGCGCGGCTTGTTGGGCATCATGAGCGCTTCGCGCGAGATGGGCAGGAGACGCTCGGTCACGAACTCCTGGTCGACGCGGCTCTTGGCGTGCCAGTAGATGAGCTCGACGCGGTCGATCTGCTCGTTGGTGTAGCCATCTATCACGTAGGACGCGATGCGCTCGGCCTCGTCCATGTTGGGCTCGGAAGAGATGCCCACAAACGACATGTTGGGGCTCATCTTGCGCGAGGTGAAGTACTCCGTGGGCTTGCGCCCGCAGGTGATCAGCTCGTACGCGACGCCCTTGGAGGCGAGCTTCTTGGCTTCGCGCTCCACGAGACGCTGCGGCACCACGTTGAAGCCGCCTGCGAGCCCGCGGTCTGAGGCGACCACGATGAAGAGCACGTTCTTCTCTTCCTTGTGCTCGCTCAGGAGCGGATGGTCGACCTTGGCGTTGCTCGAGGCAACGTTCGCGAGCATGCGCGTGATGGCCTCCTTGTACGGGAAGGCCTCCTCCGCGCGGTCGAGCGCCTTGCGGATGCGCGCCGTGGAGATCATCTCCATCGTGCGCGTCACCTGCATGGTGCTCTTGATGGAGCTCATGCGCCTGGATATGTCACGAAGGCTTGCCATTAGGCACTATGTCCCTTCAGCGAGACGTCCTCGGACGCCACCGTGTCCTCCGCGTCTTCCTCGACGTTCAGCTGGACTCGGTTGGGATAGACCTTGAGGAAGTTCTCCTTAAAGACGGCAATCGCACGCTTGAGCTCCTCGGACTCCGCGTCGCCAAGCTGGCCGTCGCGAATCTTCTTGCGCAGACCGTCTTCGCTCTGCTTCATGAAGTCCGCGAGCTCGTCGCGGAAGATCACGACGTTATCGAGGTCGATGTCGTCGAGGAAGTCCTCCTTGGCGGCAAAGATGGCGATGACCTGGTCGGCCACGTCAAGAGCGGCGTAGCGCTTCTGCTTGAGCATCTCCATCATGTGCGCACCATGGTTGAGCTGGTACTGCGTGGTTTCGTCGAGGTCGGAGCCAAACTGCGAGAACGCCTGCTTCTCGCGATAGCTCGCGAGGTCGAGGCGCAGCGTTCCTGCGACCTTCTTCATGGACTTGACCTGAGCGGATCCGCCCACGCGGCTGACCGAGATGCCCACGTCGACTGCCGGGCGCTGGCCCTGGAAGAACAGGCTCGACTGCAGGTAGATCTGGCCGTCGGTGATCGAGATCACGTTGGTCGGGATGTAGGCCGACACGTCGCCTTCCTGCGTCTCGATGATTGGGAGCGCCGTCAGGCTGCCACCGCCGTGGGCGTCGGAGAGCTTGCAGGCGCGCTCAAGGAGGCGCGAGTGCAGGTAGAAGATGTCGCCGGGATAGGCCTCGCGTCCGGGCGGACGGTGCAGCGTAAGCGACATCTGGCGATAGGCCACGGCCTGCTTGGACAGGTCGTCGTACACCACGAGCACGTGGCCACCGGGATGGGTGGCGTCGGCGGGGTTGCCGTCCTTGTCGTTGTACATGAAGTACTCGCCGATGGCGGCGCCCGCCATGGGGGCAATGTACTGCATAGGCGCCGAGTCTGCGGCCGTGGCCGAGACGATGATCGTCTTGTCGAGGACCCCGTGCTGCGCAAGCGTCTGGCGGATGGCCGCGACCGTGGAGGCCTTCTGGCCAATGGCCACGTAGATGCACACCATGTCGGAATTGCGCTGGTTGATGATGGCGTCGATGGCGATGGCCGTCTTGCCCGTCTTGCGGTCGCCGATGATCAGCTCGCGCTGGCCGCGGCCAATGGGCACCATGGCGTCGATGGCCATGAGTCCCGTCTGCACGGGCTCGCACACGGGCTGGCGGTCCATGATGCCAGGCGCCTTGAACTCGATGGGGCGCCGGTCAAGCGTGACGATGGGGCCCTGTCCGTCGATGGGCTGTCCCAGGGGGTTGACCACGCGCCCAAGCATGGCGCGGCCCACGGGGATGTCCATGACGCGGCCGGTGGAGCGGCACTCGTCGCCCTCCTTGATGGAGGAGACGTCGCCAAACAGCACGGCGCCGACCTCGTCCTCCTCGAGGTTCTGTGCCAGGCCGTACACGCTCTTGCCGGTGCTGGAGCTGGTGAACTGCAGCAGCTCGCCAGCCATGGCGGTCTTGAGGCCGGCCACATGCGCGATGCCGTCGCCCACCTCAAGCACGTAGGACGACTCGCGGCGATCGACCGTGGCGTCAATCTCGCCAAGGCGCTCGCGTAGCACCTCCATGATGCGATCGGCATTGATGCTCACGTCGAAGTCGATGCCAAGCGGGGCATCAAGGGTTTCTGCCATCACTCGTCACCTCCCATGAACGCGTTGGAGAGGGTGCGGCGCACCGTGGCCAGCTGCGTCTTGACCGACGCGTCGAACCGCTGCCCCTGCGCCTCGAGGATGATGCCGCCCAGAATCTTGGGCTCGACGCGCTCCACCAGGTAGATGGAGGCGTGAAACATGTCCTCGGCCCGCTCGCACACCTTCTGCCGCAGCTCGTCGTCGAGTGGCACGGCGGTGGTCACCGTGACCGAGACGATCGAGTCGTCAGAGTCGACCAGGCGCTTGAACTCGGCGTATACCTCGTCAATGAGGTCGACGTCGTCCTCCTCCTGCATCGAGGTGAGGGTGTCCATCACCTCCGGCGAGAACTTGACGGCATGGCGCCACTGGGTGAGGTCGGAGTAGGCCCTTCCCTCGGCACGGCTCGCATCGAGCAGGGCGCGGGAATACTCCTCGACCTTTGCCTGCTGCTTGCGACTAAGCGTCATGAGCGTTACCCACTTCCGCGAGGTACTTCTCGGCGAGGGCACGGTGCTCGGCGTCATCGAGGTCGTTGCCAATGATCTTGCCGGCGATCTCGACCGACAGGTCAACTACCGAGCCCGAAAGCTGCACGAGCGCCTTCTTGCGCTCGGACTCGACGGCGTCGCGTGCCTTCGCGATGGTGGCCGCGGCGTCCTGCTGGGCCTTGGCCAGGATGCGGGAGCGCTCCTCCTCGGCCTCGCGCTTGGCGGCCGCGATGATGTCGGCAGCCTCGCGCTCGGCGACAGCAAGGCGGTCGGCATAGGCCTGCGCATCGGAGCGCGCCTGGTCCTTGGCCTGCTCGGCGGCGTCCATGTCGCCCTGGATCTTGTTCTCGCGGTCTTCCATCATCTTGAGGACCATGGGCCAAGCGAACTTGGACATGATGAAGAAGATGATGAGGAAGGCGATGCACGCGGGAATGAACTCCGCCATGTTAGGTATCAGCAGCTTCATGCCAGTGTTTTCCTCTTCTGCCAGGGCAGCGACAGGCGTGCTGGCAATAAAGAGGGCCGCGCCGCAGAAGGCATGCAGCATGCGTGATTGGGTTTGTGTCATTGCTTCTCCCCTACTGCGATTCCAGTCTCGTCGTGGCACTTACATAATGGCGACGACGAAGCCAATCAGGCAGAGGGCCTCGATGAAGGCCGAGGCCAGAATAAAGACGGTGAACAAGCGGCCCTGCACCTCGGGCTGACGAGCCATGGAGTTGGCCACTGCCGTGGCAGCAAGAGCGATGCCAAGGGCGGCGCCGATGACGCAGATACCATAACCAATAACGTTCACTGTTCCTCCTTCTACGTTCGCCGGTGAATCCGGCGACCTTTGAATAGCCTATCGCACAGCGGGCGTGGCCCGCTCGATGCCAAACTTAGTGACCCTCTGCCTCAGCGAGCTGGACATAGACCGCGGAGAGCAGGGTAAAGATGTATGCCTGGATGAAGGCGACCAAGAGCTCAACCAGGTAGATGAGGATGAGCAGCGCCATCCAGAGGATGGACATGGCACCCGTGCCCAGCGCGGCAGCCGAGAACTGCGCGATCATGGGCTGCACGAAGGTGGTGGCCATGATGGCGAAGACGCCCATGACGACGTGGCCGGCAAACATGTTGCAGAACAGACGCACGGCCAGCGTGATGAGGCGCAGGAAGGTCGAGAAGAGCTCGATGACCCAGACGATCAGCGCGATGGGCGCGGGCAGGCCAGACGGGGCGAGGCTCTTTATGTAGCCAAAGACGCCCTTCTTCTTCATGCCGACCATGATGAAGTAGCAGAAGCTCATGAGGGCGATGGCGCCCGTGACGCCCGTGGTGCCGGTGCCGGCCTTCCAGGTGGGAAGCATGCCGATGTAGTCACCAAACATGACGACGAAGAACACCGTGGCAAGGAAGGGGAAGTGCTGCTTCCACGTGTCGCCAAGAGCGCCCTTGCAGACGTCGTTTGCCACGAAGTCGATGAGGTACTCGACTCCATTGGCAAAGAAGCCGTGCGGCACGAGCGTGCCCTCCATCTTGCGCTTGTAGGCAAAGAAGACGGCGAGCATGATCAGGCACGCCAGCAAGAAATAGAACGTGGTGATGGTGAAGCCCACCGTAGCGTCTCCAAAGATGGGTGTCGTAAAGAAGCTCTCTATGAGCTCGCCCATGGAGTCGGAGACTTGCTGAAACGCGTCGCCCACGAAACCACAACCTTTCCTTTTACTTCATGACGGCCTGGGCCGTCTGCCATACGCCAAGCGAGACATGTCTTGGGTGCGACTCTGCGCTCGTCGCATATTGCGCAGGTATTCTAGTCCTCCGCATGCCGTGTGTCACGAACGTGACACACGGTTTCACGCCTGAGACATAATGCGGCATGAAGAGACGGTCCTCAGGCTGGACGGCATCAGATGTAGTTGAGCGTATCTGCGCTGGTCAGCGGCCTGTTGATTTCTTGTCCGGTGCCTCTTGCATACTAAGGCTACGCGCAAGCAGCATCGCAGAAAGGACCGCATCATGAAGAACTATGAGCCCAGCCGCCGCATCATCGACTCCAACGTCGCGGGGTTTTCCCACTGGGACGGCTTTCTCGTGTTTGACAGGCTGAGGCCGGGGACAAAGCTCAAGCTCAAGGCCGAGTTTGACAACCCGTACGACCCAAACGCCGTGGCCGTGTACTTCAAGGGGGTCAAGATCGGCTTCGTGCCGCGCCGCGAGAACTTCGTGGTGGCGCAGCTCATCCGCTTTGGCCACAAGGACGCGCTCGAGGCACGCGTGACCAGCGTGAACCCGCTCGTCCACCCCGAGGAGCAGGTGCAGATGACCATCATGGTCACGGACGCGCGGTAGGTCAGCGGCAGGCTTTGGCTCCACTCGGCTTCTGGGCCTCTCGGACAATTACGCGCACGCCATCATGACAGCCCATCAAGTGCGGCACGCGCCGCTGCCAGGGCATTGGCGCCGAGCACCGTGATCTCGTCAAGGGAGGCGCTGTCCACGTGGATTCCCGCCGTCACGCTGACCGGCTCACCCGTGGTCAAGCAGAGTTCGCGCGCAATGGCGAAGGCTACCTCGGCATCCTTGTGCCCCGGCACCGTAGAGACCCAGAGGTCGCACCGCGAGAGCTGGGCGCCTTGCAGCTGCGGACCGGGACTCGCCAGTGCCTGGCCGCCCACATGAGGCAGCTCTCCCCCAAAGACAAAGGCAACGAGGCCCTGTCCATTGGTACCCACAAGCTGGCACGTAACGCGAAGCTTTCCCTCACCCGCCGAGGCAACTGACTCCTGCATCGTTACCCCTCCCACGGTCTAAAACGGTCGCACTCAAGGCCAAACTGCGTGAGGACCTTGCCGACTACGTGGTCTACTTGATCTGCCGTGGTCTCGCAGCCGTTGTAGAAGGTCAGCATAGGCGGACAGATGACATAGCCATCTTGGGCAGCCTGCAGAAGGTTGCGCAGGTGTGCCTGGTTGAGCGGCATCTCGCGCGGGACCAGCACCACCTTGCGACCCTCCTTGCGGCAGACGTCTGCAGCACGCACCAAAAGGTCGTCATCGTAGGCATTGGCGATGGCAGAGAGGCTCTTCATGGAGCAAGGGGCCACAATCATGCCGTCAGTGCGAAAGGAGCCGCTCGAGATGCTCGCCGCTAGGTTGTGGTTGTCCCAGACCACATCGGCCAGCGCCTCGACCTGGCCTGTCGTCGTGTCGCATTCATGCTCAAGGATGACTTTGGCACCGTCGCTCATGACCAGATGGGTCTCCACTTCATCCACCGCACGCAGGGCGTGCAGCACGGCGATGCCGAGCTGCACGCCCGATGCGCCAGAGATTCCTACGATGATGCGTCTCATGTGGCCTCCCTAGCCCACCGCGCGCCACGATAGGTTGCCCTAAGTGGCGCGCGGTCAAATCGCTACAGCACGTCTGCCCACTTGTCTCGGTCGACCTCCATGAACGGCGCACGGTGGAAGTGGTCCTTTAGGTGAAACGGCACCGTGCAGTCGAAGATGGTCTTGCAGGAGATACCCACGTCAGTGATGGACGGCGCATATGCGGGGTTAGAGCTCGGGTCGAGCGGGTGGCAACGCACCCCGGGGATGGTTACGATGTCGCGGTCGCCCTGGAAGCGCGTGTTCATGGCCCACAGCACATCGTTGGTGTCAAAGATGTCTACGTCCTCGTCCACCAAGATGACGTGCTTGAGCTCGGGAAATGCCGAAAATGCTAAGAGTGCTGCCTGACGCTGCTTTCCCTCGTCGGTATGCACGGTCTTACGGCACTGCAGGATGGCCAGATACTTGCCGCCGCCCGATCGGTGCGCGTAGCAGTTGACCACCTTTCCCGGCAATGCCTTCTCGATCATGCCCAGGATGGAGGCCTCGGTGGGAATGCCCGCCATGTTGACGTGCTCTTCGGAGGGACCGATGCACGTCTGCATGATGGGGCTCTTCCGATGCGTCACGGCCTTCACCTTCAGGAGCCAGCATTCGTGGCTTGCGGGGCCGTTGTAGCCCGGGAACTCGGGCATGGCGAAGCCGGTGTGGGAGTTCTGGTCTTCAACCACGTTGTTGCTTCCTGGCAGAATCTCGCCCTCGATGACGTACTCGGCGTTGGCAATGGCACGCTCGTTCACACTCACACAGCGCACAAGCTCCACGGGCCGCTTGCGGATGGCTCCGGCAACAGCGAGCTCGTCGTAGCCAAGCGGCGTGGTGGGCGGCTCGAAGCACGCGCCTATCTCGATGGCAGGGTCAACGCCGATGGAGACCGAGATGGGAAGCGGCTGCCCCAGCTCGGTGGCGCGCTCGGCCATGGCGCCGATGTGACGGCTGCCCGGCTGCAGGAAGATGGAGAGTTCGTCCCTTGACTGAATGCACATGCGGTGGATGGTCACGTCTGAGATGCCCGTGTCGGGATGCGTGGCATAGCACATGCCCAGCGTAATGTAGGGACCGGCGTCCACCGGGGTGTTGGTAGGCGCGGGAATGAGCTTGAAGAGGTCGAAGCCTGGGTCGGTGGCAAGATGCACCACCTCTTGCGCGGGCGCGGGCCCGTCAACGACCACAGGCGGCACGGGATTGGTCACGCTCTCCATCAGAAGGCGACCAAGCCCCTCCTTCCTGCAGCCCAGCAGGCGGGCGACGCGCTCGCGGCTTGCCAGCACGCCGATGGCCACGCGAGCGCCGGGATGTCCCTTCACGTTGTTGAAGACCATGGCAGGACCATCCACGTGCGTGGGGCGTGCCACCGTGCCGCCCGCTCCCACGTGGCGATACACGCCCGAGAGCTCGGCGGCAGGATCCACCTCCACGTCGGTCTCGACAAGCTGTCCGGGCTGGGTACGCAGGTAGTCAAGCGCGCTGCGCAGGTCGTTGATAGCTGCCATGGAAGTGCCTCCTTAGGCATCATGGGCGCAACGGGCGGAAGGCCCTTGTCACGCACAGAGGTTGTCGATCCAAGCGAAGAGCTCGGGCAGGTCGTAGTCGCCGCTGTGGGGCAAGCCCCACGGCAGGGCAAAGTCAACGTCAAAGCCGCGGTTTGCAAGCAGCGTGGCCAGGATCACCGGAATGGCCAGCGACGTGTCGCGGTCGAAAGAGCCGTGGCGCACGCGCCAGTGCTTGGCTGCGCCGGGGTTGCCTTCCAGAATGTGCGCAACCGGGTTCATGAGGCGCACGATGGCGGGATCAGCCATCTGGGCACCCGGAACCGCGCTGTGTTGCGCCGAGAACGCCGAGAAGTGACGGCCGTCACAGGCCTCGTCACCAAACTCCTCGTTCTCGGGGCTGCTCAGGTCAAGCGCGTCAAAGGCAGGCGTGGACTTCATGCGCGTAATCTTGCCCACGAAGGCGCCCCAGTTCAGGTCGACCACCCTGCCGCCAACAATCCGCAGGTAGTCCTGAACGTCAATCTGGCTGCCAGCAACCTGCAGCTGGCCACGATTGCGCTCGTTGTCGTGCGTGTCCAGCTCGTGCTGCGCGGAAGCAACAACCCAGTGCTTGACCCAGTCGGCAAAGGTGCCGGTGCCGTCGGCGTCCAGCGTAAGCGGGCTGCCGTCCTCGTCGGTCAGGGCCAGGCCGTTCACATAGGCCGGGAAGAGCGCCTTGAGAAGCGGCGACAGCGCGGCCTGCTCGGCCGGCATGACGCCCTCGTCGGGCACGCGGATGAAGCCGCCATCAGGCGTACGCTGGTGCTTGGTGCGATGCCAGTCGTCGTGGCCGCAGAACAGCCACTCGTAGGCGGCATCAGCGTTCTCAAGGTTGTGGATGGGACAATAGCAGCTTGCGGCAAAGACGTCGTCACGCTCGTCGCAGGCACCAATGGCCTGCAGGTACGGCTCGTATTCCGCCACGTTTCCCGTGGCGCCCGCAAGCGCGGAGAGGGCGCCACCTGCGCTTGTGCCGTTGGTCACGATGCGCTCGACGTTGCCGGGAACCACGTCGGCGTTGTGGCGCAGCCAGCGTATGGCCGCCTTGTAGTCCACGATGAACGCCGGCGCACGACCCACCTTCTTGCCCGTGGCCTCGCTTACCGTTCCGCCCACGCTGCCCTCGAAGAACTCCGTGGTCACCTTGCCCGACGTGCGTCCGCGCACGCCCGCGCTCACCACCACATAGCCATGCTCGAGCGCACAGAAGATGGAGTTGGGGCCGCTGCCGTGCGGATCGAGGCGCGGCTCGTCGGCTGGCCCCGGCATGTAGCCGCCTACCGTGTTGGGCATGAAGATGGGCACCTCGTCAAGCGCAAGGCCCAGGGGGCGCTTGCCCTCATAGTACGCTACGGGCACAAAAAAGCTGAGCTTCTGGATGGGGTCGAGCGGCTTCGCGCAGTACGCAAGCCCCTCCCAGGCGCGGTAGGTCACGGACCGTCCGTCCAGTGTGCAGGTCTTGGTCTCGTATACCCGCGGGTCAAAGCGCAGCTGGTCGGCCATGGTCACTCCAATCAATCGTTTAGGGCAAACTAACATAGGGGAAGGGCCCGCACTGGACGTCTTTTCGCCAAGCGCGGGCCCCAGGGGAAGGAAAGGCTTACCCCAGAATCTTGGTCGCCTCGTCGTCGTTGTAGGCGATGAGGGTCGCGACGATTGCGAACAGACCGCCCGCGGCCACGCCGATGCAGTACTTGACGACGTCCTGCATGCCGCCACCGCCGGCGTAGTTGAAGATGCCAAACAGGCCACTGCCGCCGAACATGTACATCTTGGTGCCCAGGGCACCGATGATGGCGCCGCCCACGCAGCCACCCAGGATGTTGATGGCGAAGAGCTTCTTGATGGGGATGAGGATGGAGTACATGAGAGGCTCGCCCACCCCACAGATCTGCGAGATGGTTGCCGGGATGGCGAGGTCGCGCACCTTCATGTTCTTACGGCAAGCCCAGCAAATGGCGAGGCCCTGGAACATGCCGATCATGGGGCCAATGCCACCGGCGGCCATGATGTAGTCAAAGCCGTTCTGGGCGATGAGCTGCAGGGCCATGCCAATGATGATCCAGTGCAGGCCAAACATGACCAGCACGCCGAAGCCGCCACCCAGAAGGCCGCCAGCCACGAGGCCTCCTACCACGGGGATGTTAAAGAGGAAGTTGACCACGATGGAGATGACGCCGCAGACGAGGTTGAGCACAGGACCGATCACGAGGTAGGCAGCCACGACGGAAACCACGCAGGTGATGATGGGCGTGAGGATGCCGCGCAGGTTGGGGGTAATGGTCTTCTTGCACCACTTCTCCAGGATGGAGGCAAGGTACACCGCGAGGATCACGGGGAAGACGCTCGAGGTATAGCCAGCGCCCGGCATGACGATGGGGATGCCGCAGAAGGTGTTGAAGTAGCTCATCTCGAAGGCAGTGCCCGCGAAGAGCGTACCCGCGACCTCCATGGTCTGGCCGATGTTGACCATGGCCGGGTACACGAGGGCCCCGCCGATGGCCGCGCCCACGTACTCGTTGCAGCCGAACTTGCGGGCGGCCGAGAAGCCCAGGAAGATGGGCAGGAAGTAGAAGAAGCCGTCACCGAAGGCGTACAGCAGCATGTAGAGGCCGCTGGTGGGGTCAAGCAGGCCGATGTTCTCGAGTGCCAGAAAGCTCACGATACCCTTGATGATGCCGGCTGCGGTGAGCACCGCAAGCGTGGGCACCAGGATGCCCGATATGGTGTTCATGAAGGTATTGAGGATGCCGCCCTGGTCTTCAGCTGCCGCGTCGGGGTCATCCACGACGCCGCCCGCCAAGCCCGTCTTGGCGACGACGAGGTCATAGGCCTCCTCTACCTGCGTGCCAATGACCACCTGGAACTGCCCACCCGCACGCAGCACCTTGATGACGCCGTCGAGCTTTGCGATGGCGTCGGCGTCCGCCTTGGCGTCGTCCTTGAGCGTGAAGCGCAGACGCGTGACGCAGTGGGTCACGTTCTTGATGTTTTCCTTACCGCCAACCAGGGCAATGATCTGGTCGGTCGTCGCGTTGTAATCGACTGCCATGGTACCTTCCTTCCGTTCTGATCTGACGGTCTCATTCAGATTCAACCGCTTGATGCATATTCTATTCACTCCGCGTCGCTTTGTAAATAGTTTTTTTGACATGATAGTTTGAATTGAATATTTGTTTTGTCACAGATGCCTTACCATATCCGTGAGGAAAGGAGTGCGGAATGGACCCGATACAGGCAATGGAGCTGCACAAGGCGGAGTTTACCAAGAACGACCAGCAGATTTATGAGACCATCATGGCCAACCCGGATCAGGTGAGCTACCAGTCCATCACCAAGCTGGCGGAGGCTTGTGGGGTGTCGCAGTCGGCCCTCAGCCGTTTTGTCAAGACCATCGGATATGCGCGCTACCAAGACTTCCGCTCGGACCTGACCGCCTGGACGGCACAGCAGCATGTATCCCAAGACCCGAATCGTCTCTTTTACTTCGAACAGCTCGAACGCCTGCTCGCAGCTTCCGAGCAGGTGCTGACGGGACACTACATGCAGGAGCTTGCCCAGTATGTGATAGGCTTCGACCAGATCTTTGCCACCGGCATCGGCAAGAGCTTCCAGCCGGCGCTGCTGCTCCAGGCGCTCGCCCGCAAGATACACATCTTCGTGCATGACTGCCCTAGTGACATGCTGCATGAGGCTGCCGACCACATGGGAGAGAACGACCTGATCATCGTGTTCTCCGTATCAGCCCGAGGCGAGATAATGGAGCGCATCCGAGGCCGACAGGGCAAGGTCATGCTGGTGACGACCAACGCGGGTCATGCCTATCAGGACGTGGTCGACCGCACGGTGGTACTGCCGTTCTTGCCGCCCGACCCCGAAACGTGCCCGGTTTCCCCCGTGCTCATGGACGTGTTTGTCGAGCTTCTGGTGAGCTACATCATCAACGCGCTGACGGAGGAGTAGAGCCCGAAGCCAAGGGCAGTGTTTGGCGGGCACTAGCGGCGCAGCACGCCGGCCACGGTCACGGTCAGAAACGTCAGCGCGGCGGCGACGCCGAAGGGCGCTACCAAGGCCGGCCACCAAGCCAGCAGCGCAAACATTGCCACCTGGATGACGAGGAACGCCCCGATCACGGCCCCAAAGCCGCGGCCGATATCGACGCTTCCCCTACGCAGCTGCAAGAAGAGCGGCGTGGCCGCGGCAACGCCGCAGACCACGCCGCACATGATGGCAAGCAGGTATCCCACGCCCAGGAATGCTACCTGGTGCCGTAGATGCGGTCGCCCGCGTCGCCCAGGCCAGGCAGGATGTAGGCGCGCTCGTTAAGCTGGCGGTCAACCGCGCAGGTGTACAGGCGCACGTCGGGGTCGGCGTCCAGGACGGCCCTCACGCCCTCGGGGCAGCTGACCAGCGTGAGGCAGCGGATGTCCTTGGCGCCGGCCTCGCGCAGAAACTCGATGGCCGCGACCAGCGATCCTCCGGTGGCCAGCATCGGGTCGACCACCACGCAGGTGCGCTCGGAAAGGTAGGGTGGGAACTTGTGGTAGTAGGACACGGGCTTGTGGGTCTCGGGGTCGCGGTACAGGCCCACGTGGCCCACGCGCGCGGTGGGAACCAGGCTCAGGATGCCGTCCACCATGCCCAGACCAGCGCGCAGGATGGGGATGATGGCCAGCTTCTTGCCAGCGATGCGCTTGCCGGTCATCGTCTCAAGTGGGGTCTCCACCTCGACGTCCTCGAGTGGTAGGTCGCGCAGGGCCTCGTAGCCCTCGAAGATGGCCAGCTCGGTGACAAGCTCGCGGAAGTCCTTGGTGGGGGTGCTCTTGTCGCGCAGGAGGCTCAGCTTGTGCTGCACCAGGGGATGGTCGACGATGACGAAGCGGTCGGTGTCAAACTCGTTTTGGGTTGCCATGGGGCGCTCCCTTCATGATGGCGACAGTGCTTTACCGATTGTAGCGTCACGGGTGGCTTGGAACGAGCACGCATCAAGACTTTGACAGTTTGCGAAGATGGCTGGCACCGAAAGCTGGCGCAAGCTGCGCAGCGCAAGCCCGAGCCCCGCTACATGCGCTTCTTGCGGCGCTGCTCCTTGCGTTCCTCGCGGTCCTGCAGGAGCTTGCGCACCTCCTCGTCGTGTCGCTGCATGGCACCGCCCTGCGTATGCCACTCCACCTTTTCCTTGCCTCGCCAATACTCAAGCTGGCGCTGCGCCTCGGCTGCGTGCACCTGCTGCCACTCGTAGCGGTTGTCGTCACCAACCTCCTTCACCTTGGCCTGCACCACAAAGGAGAGGTCCTCCTTGCCGGCCAAAGCGCGACTGGCACGGTTGATGATGTGAATCGCGAAGATGAAGATGATGACGCAGATGACCACGGCCGAGATGGTGTTGAGGCGATTACGCAGCCATACCCAGTCGTCAACCGCATAGAGGGCCAGCGCCGCGGCCTGCAGCGAGTACAGCGACGTCATGGCGCACGCCATCGACACCTGCTTGCTTGCCGAGATGAGGGGGCTTTCCAGCTTGCGGTACTCGATGAGGTTAGCAACGGACGCGTACACCATGTAGAGCGTATAGGCGCCCACCACCCAGATCATCGAGCCGGGGTACACGGGATGCTCGCCCGCATAGTTGACCACCATGGCCAGGAAGGTGACCGCGAAGGCCAGCATCACCATGAGCAGGCCGCAGTTGCGGTAGCGCTCAAGCTCCTCGCGACCGTCCTCCGCGTCAGGCTGCAGGTAGCGGATGATGGTGAGGCGCGTGGTGGCCACCATGGCACCGTACATGGCCAGCGCGATGAACCAGACGCGCCCGTAGCGGATTGCCTGGATCATCTGGTAGGCGCAGTAGAGGACGTTGATGTTGGCCGAGAGCCTGACTGACGCCTCGGCCCGGAACCATGCGTCGTCCTGGTAGTTTTGGTAGATCGAGAGGGCGCGCTCACGCATGCGCGCGATGGCGCTTTGCTGCGCCGGCGTGTCGAGGTAGTTCGCGTTGACCATGGCGTCGGCGGCATCGAATATGGACTCGTCCATGCCCGCGAAGAGCGAGCCGAGCGCGTCGGCCGGGGTCTCCGTGGCGGCTGGGACCTCGGGCTCTGTTGTGGACTCGGGCTCAGCCGTGACCTCGGGCTCCGCAATGGCCTCGGGCTCTGTCGTGATCTCGGGCTCATCGCTCATGGGCTCTGGCTCCTTGGCTGTGGCGATGCGCAAACGTGAACTTGATGTGAACTCTATCAACGATGACAGGCGAAAGATTGATGGTGAAGCACTTTTCGGCGGTAGTGTCGGAAAAGTTGGTGTAAAGGCCCCTTCGTAGGTGCTCGGCCATCACCTTGAATCGTCGATCCTCCTGTATCCTACGCCGCCTCCAGCTC
>CADALE010000027.1 GCA_902788705.1 uncultured Coriobacteriaceae bacterium
TTCCTATCTTTGCCAATATTGATGTCAGTGCGGCAAAGATTGCCGAACCAAGCGCTAATAAAAACCACATAGTGATACTCCTTCAAATCCCGAGTTGTCGCTCTGACATCCAAACCACAGCCACAACCTTCTGTTATCCAAATCACTAACTCAACCCTACCGCAAAAACATCCAAACCGGCCACTCAACCCCACGACATCTAAACCGCCTACTCAACCCTCCGGTTGGAGCGGTTGATATGTTCTGTCAGAGTGTTTTTGTGGTCAAATCCGCCCACTACCACGGATGGTCAGAGTTGAACGAAGGTCACTTTTCCGACCCTCGTTCAACAATGACCCGGCCTTCATGGCCCAGGAGCTCAAGGAGTATCCGGATTCCTTCGTAATCCTCTCCTACGAGCATATCGAAGTCTTCTTCCCCGAGGCCTGCAAGGAGTTTGCCGATATGTTCGCACACGAAACAGGCGGCCGTACATCCTGGCAGATAGTACGTGACTATATGCGTGACTATATGCAGGATGCCTAACCAGAAAAGGTACGGCTGCCGAGCGATATTCTGATACTGTATAACAACATTCAGTTGAGCAGGGATTCCATTCCGACCCTCGTTCGATTGCGACGATTCATATGAAGTCGGGTCACCCAGGGATTGGGACCCGGCTTCCCTCGTCAAGGTGCAGGCGCTGCGTCTTCGTATCGTCATGCGATGCGAATGCCAGCGCCACTCCCTTTTGCAAGTGCGTAACTCTGATGCTTTACTTATTGATTACATTCAATATATCAGCAGGTAGATGGCGTATGGACGATTGAATCGCGAGAATCTGCCTCCAGAGAGTTACGCACTTAACAAATCGGTTGAGCGAGAGTCACCCTTCCGAGCCTTGTTCAACACCCGCCTCGCTCCATGCGTGTGGCTCTAGCCCGCGCATGATCGGCAGCGCCACTGTGCCAAGCGCCCCAACGTAGCGCAAGGGTATCCAGCCACGGCATAATACGATGGCCGCAATCGCCTGTTGGCTCCCTGAGCCCGACCTCGTACGCCACTTGACCTTGGGAGACATCATGATCATCAGAAAGCTGTATGACCGCCTGGGCAACCTTGCGTCCCACACCATTGGCAGCCAGCGGGAAGCGCTGGTCTCCCAAAACGGTCGCCTGCTCCTCAACGGGCACGAGATGCTGCTCGAGCAAGTGCAGGAGGAGGACCGCCTCGGCAGCGTGACGGTGCGTACCGGCCTCGCCCTGCACGACCTGCAGGCCCTCGAGTCCGCGGCCGGCGGCCTCGTCGACCCCGAGTCGTCCACCGTCCGCTGCGGCATCGCGTCGCGCGGCATCAGGCCGCACGACTGGAGCCCCCAGCGCGACCGCAGCAAGCCGCACCGACGCTACGGCATAGTGAACCCCTGGGGAACCGAACAGCCTCAGTGGCGCATAGACGACTGCGGTGAGCTGCTGTTTGTTGCCGACGTGGGCAAAGCGTGGAATCCCATGGCGCGCACAGCCCCCAACGCCTCGTTCGAGGAGCTGGTCCCCTACGCGCTGGCAGCCATGGCCGGCGACGTGATCCTGGCCGGGCGCATCGCGCAGGCCCTGCAGCGCACCGCCGCCTTCTTCCGCCAGCTGGGCAGCATCGAGGCGGATACGCTGGTGTCGCGTGGCGCCTTCAGCCCCTCGGGTCGGTGGTCGGGCACGTGGCCTGACCTGCGGCTGAGCGCCAAGGTTCGCGGGGTTCTAGGTAAGGACCAGCAGACGTGCCACGTGGTCGAGCTGAGCCTTCTCTCGGCAGACGGTGCGGGAGGCTTTGACCCGACGCCCCTGGCGGACGACTTCTACGTGCTGCCACTCGACAGGGTGTGGCGCGCGCTTGACAGGGATGGGCTGGGATATGCCAACGACGAGAACCTCGAGTGCGCGGGACAGGACCTCTGGCAGATGACGACGTTCTGGTACCAGCTGCCCGACGAGCACGGGGTGATCAGCGAGCTGTACCAGCGGAAGCTGATCGCCGCGGCCCTTACGTGCCTCGTGCAGGACTCCCGTGCATTCTGCGGGATCTGCCTCGACCTGGCTGAAGCCTATGGGCGCATCGCAGGGACCTTCCCCGACGACATGGAAGCTGTCCACTTTACCCTTGAGCGCCACGTGTAGGCATTGAGGTTCTCGGCCTCGCCGCGGCCACCCCATGCCTTTCGCAAGCAAATCAGATTGGTCGTGTGGACTCTGCAACGGACGCGAGTTCTGAGCGCCTACCAGGCGATGTATACCATCCACTTGTTTGCCGTGGCGGTCTCCGTCACCTTTTCCTGTGTGTCGTGAAAGAGCCCGCGGCGCGTGTACGTCTTGGTGATGTGCACCGTCTGCGGGCCGATGTGGCACGTGACCTCCTTGCACCCCAAGGCAACGAGCTCCTGCTCAAGTCGCTTGTTGATGTAGGCATAGTCAACGCTGTTGCCCTTGCCGCGTGGCGACTCCTTCCCGACAAGGCGCCCTAGCATGCTGGCAAGGTCGCTGGCATTAATCTGGAAACACGTCGACAGCTGACAGTCGCGCAGCACCTCGAAGCCTTCCCTGCCGCGCTTCCCGTCGCTGTAGCCGTCACCAGGGATGTATATCGATGTGAAGTGATCGTAGTCGTCGTAGGTATACGCCCAGTACGTGCACGACTCCCCCTGCCTCATCGCGTTGACAATGCGTTGCTTTGCGCATTCGACCTCGACAGACACGAGAAAGTCCTCGAAGACGTGCGGGTCTTCTTCCATATCGAGCGACTCGCGAGCTTGGTCAATGAACGACTTGCCGGCCATGGCATGCCTTTCGGAAAGCGGCCTCGAGTCGCGCGCCGAGGCCAAGGGATTGCTGCATGGGAGTATACCGCTCTGCCTGTCGCACCCGAAGATAACAGATCGTTTAGCTTCGACGGCCCTCGGCGTTTCCGGAAACGCCCACAATCGGATATGGTCTAAAGGTGCCTGACCCGCCGCCAACAAGGAGGCCCCATGCCCTTGACACCCTCACATATCAGGAAGAGCCTACCGACGCTCATTCAGCTCACGCTGGGGGCAGTCCTCGCGGCCCTGTCCGTCGAGACGTTCCTCGCGCCCAACAACCTCTTTGACGGAGGCGTCGTAGGCATCTCCATGATCTTGTCTCACCTGACGGGCTTCTCCCTCGGATTGCTGAACATAGTGCTTAACCTCCCGTTCCTGCTGATTGGGCTCAGGGAGCTGGGGCGGAAGTTTGTCCTCAAGGCGTCCTACTCAATGCTGGTGTTCTCGCTCTGCACCATGCAGTTCGAGCACCTTTCGCACGCCACGAACGACACCCTGCTTGCCACGGCATTCGGCGGGGTGCTTCTGGGAATCGGAGTCGGCCTCGTGCTGCGCGGAGGCGGCTGCCTCGACGGAACCGAGGTGGTAGGCATCCTTGTAAACCGCAGGGCAGGCATAAGCACGGGAACGGTCGTCTTGCTCATCAACGTGGGCGTCTACGGGGCGGCAGGGTTCCTGTTTGGGCCCAACCAGGGGATGTATTCGCTCATCATGTACTTCATCGGGGCGCGGGTCATTGACATGGTCGAGATGGGCGGAATCAGCACGAAGGCCGTCATGATCGTCACGGAGAACGGCAAGGCAATCGCCGACCAGATATACCTGCGCCTTGGAAGAACCGTTACCTACATACCCGCCCACGGGTACGTGAGCGCCGAGGCCAAGGACATGCTGTACTGCGTCATCACCCGTGCCGAGGTGTTCGAGCTGAAGGAGATTCTCGCCGAGGTGCCGGGAAGCTCGTTCGCAACCGTCAGCGAGGTTTCCGAGGTGATCGGACAGCACATAACGACGGACGAGGCCGTGGAGCTTGCCATGGCGAGCCATTATTCGGCCACTGACAACTAGGGGTGCACGGGCCAGCATACGGACGGCTGGGCTGCACGTGGGCTTGATGGCTCGTTTTGGCGGTACACAATCCTTCAAATCCTCGCGCAGCCGGCGTTGAATCCTGCAATTTTACGCCCGCCTCCCAAAGTTGTGTACCGTCGATTTGCGCCGATTGCTTGCCATTGCCCTGCGCCTGTAAATGGCGAGGCCACCAGAGGCGATATTTGGCTCACAAATTGCCGGGATGGTATAAATGACCTTGCCTCCCGCCCGCCAAAAACCCCGTGACGGCAAAAGGGGCCGATCCAATCGTACATCTGAGACGTTTCGTGTTTTCGAATCCAGCGGTTTTATGCAGGAAACGTCTCGGATGTACGACCGAAAACAGTCAGATTGCCCCCATCAAGCCTCAGGCAAGAAGGCCATGCTGGGACAGGACATCTCTCATATGGGCCGTGTACGCCTGGAGCGCCTCCTCCGCCGGCCCGCGCCTCTCCTTCTCTGCGCTCAGCACCTGGCTGGTCTGCCACAGCCGAGTAATCGGCCCCTGTTTGGGCATGTACTCAAAAAACGCCAACTGCGCGCTCGCAGGAGTGTCCGCCACGGAGAGGATCACCTTATTCTGCCTGCTAAAGAGCCAGCCCGCAGCCCGTGGATACACGATGACAAGAAACCGATACGTCGCGGGCAGCAGGATGTACTCCTCTATCGAAGCCGAGGTTGGCCTGCCTATACGAAAGTCGGCGTAGCGCTCCTTGTCCCAACCCTCCTGCATGACCTGCTCCAGCTCCTGCAGCGAGAGGGGCCTGTTAACTGCGATTACCTGCCTGCCAACCATGTTCAACGCCTCCCTGAAGACATCGCGAGAACGGCCCGGGCGCGTGCGCTCGTATTCCAAGCATACATATGGTTCTATGCACTCTTGACTGTATTAAAGAAGTTCCCGCCACACGGCGCAAATACGGCCCGACCGGTAGGGCGCCACTGCCCGCGCAGCACTCATCCGCGTCCCGTAGCGACAGGCCGCATGCCCACGCCTTGCCGCATCACGCTCCCAAACGAAACGTGGGACGCAGCCAAGGCCACGTCCCACGCCGCTGTCCTCCGCGCTGGCACATTCGGGCGCGCTTCCAGACTGCGCCACGGATACCCAAAGGCATCCGGCGGGATTCGAACCCGCGACCTCCCGTCCCCAAGAAAAGTAGCCAACGACCACGACTGCACCACCATCATGCACCTTGGGTTATTGTCTGTCAAACCATGGAAAAGCCCGCACGTAGGCACGTGGGGCGCAGCCCGAAGGCCACGCCCCACGTTGCTGTCTCTCGCGCTGGTTGAGATGCTCTGTCCGTTGAGCTACAGGCGCGTGTGAGAAAAAGAATGGTGCGCCTGGCGGGAGTCGAACCCGCGTCTTTGTTTTCGAGACAAAAGTAACCAACGACCACGACTGCAACTCGAAGGCTACCACTGGGCAAGGCGCCGCGCTGCGCAACGCCGGCAAGCGGCAAGTAGCATCTTCGGTGCATGGTACACTCTGTCCAATTGGCTTTCTCCCGATGGCAGCTGCCCATAGACGTAGCGCACAACCTGCAGCTTGACCGCCACGCACCGCGTCCGCGCCACGAAGCACGAGGGGCCCACCCCGAACCCATAAGGAGGGTACATGTCCCAGTCCGCCAACAGCTCCTGGAAGATGGCACGAACCGAGCCATTCGAGGCCTTCGGCATCCTGTACTATCCCCTGTTCCGCTCGCATGACGACCTCTCGGACCTCGCGCTGGACGATGAGGACATGGCCTGTGCCGTCACGGCAAACGCCAATCTGGAGGGAACAGGATACACGCTCTCGCAGCAGTCGATGCTAACCCTAGCCGCCTACCACCACAAGATGGCCGAGCTCGCACGCAACGCCACCTTCCTGCCGCTGGCCACGGCCACCGAGGGCATCAACCCCCTGGCCGACCTCATCCGGCTCGTGCCCAGCGTGACCGCCACGCCGATGTACCCCGACTTCCCCTCACAGGTGATGGAGATCTCGGAGGCAGAGTTCCGCTATCACCAGGCCATGCACTACGCCAGCACCTACGGCGTGGAGCTGGTGGCCGGCCTGCTGGGGCTTGACGTGACGGTGAGCGAGGGCTGGATGCCCGACGTGGAGTCCACCCCCAAGGACCAAGCCGACGAAACGCTGCTGGCGCCGAAGGTGCTTCACGTGCTGCTGACCGTGGAGGACCTGCGATCGGTGGTCTGCGCCCGCCTCGCCCGCGCCACGCGCATGCATCCGGCTGAGATTGCCACCACGATGCTCGTCTTCTCCGAGCTTGGCACCGACGAGGAGGCAAGCTTCCCGGCGGTGGCCTTCCACGAGAACATGATGGAGCTCATCCGCGTCGCCGCGCTGGAGGACTCGCAGACGCTCGAGCGCGTGGCCGCAGGGCTCTCGCAGCACCCCGGCGACCTGCTGAAGGCCGTCTTCCACGTCGTCGAGCACAGCGGTACCGGCCACCTCACCACGCGCCAGAAGAAGGGCTTCTGCCAGGCGCTCGAGCACTTCGAGACCATGTCCATCGCCCGCAATATCGCCGATGCGGGAAGGCACAACCGCCTTGCCCCCAACTACCTGTCGGTGGCGCGCTTTGGTGGCCCACGCCTGCGCGAGGCCATCCAGCTGGTAGAGTCGCACACGGTGCGCTCTTGGGTCTCCGAGCTGGAGATTCGTTGGGACAAGGTTCGGAAGGCCGCCCCCAGCGACAGGCATGAGGCCTGGGAGTCCCTACTCGAGCAGTATGGGTACCGCCCGGGTATGCTGCTGCGTTCCATGGCGCGCCTTGTCAAGGGAGGCTGCCCACCAGACCTCCTGGCAGCAGCGACCGCCGCCCACGCGGACAGCTTCTCCCTCCCCACCCTGGTCAGCACCCTCACCGCCTTCTCGTCCCAAGGCGTAAGCGAGGTGGATCCGCTGAGGGGCACCGTCGTGACGGCCTCGAACAGGGGGAAGGCCTCCAAGGCGAGCCAGCCGCTCGACGAATCGTCGCGCAAGATGCTCTGCAGCGTCTTCGCTGCACTCGTGGAGCACCGCCTGCGCACCATCGAGACACCCCTCAGGGGCAAGCGCGTCTTCCTTGACACCGCCGGCATCTCGCTTGTCGGATCGGTCCTCAGGCCCAACGAGACGGGCAACACCGCAACGGCCTGGCCACCCGTGGGCATCGCCTTCGACCTGCCGAAAGACAAGACCGTGCGCTTCTTCACCTTCTGGGACGACCGCAAGAGGCGCGTTGACATCGACCTGCACTTCGTTGGCAAGGACCTGAATGGCGGTGCGATTCATATAGGCTGGAACAGCTCCTTCAGGTCGTACGGCATGGTGACGAGCGGAGACGTGACCACGAGCGTGAACTCCGTCGAGTACCTTGACATGGACATGGATGAGGCGCTGCGCTGCGGTGTCCACTACGTGGTTCAGCAGCAGCACATCTATAGCGGCCGGTCCAAATGGGGAGACATCCAAACGTGCTACTCGGGAGCGCTGCTCGTAAGCAGCAAGCGCAAGAACGTGGCCCTCTACAACGCCGAGAACCTGCTCTTCCGCGACGACCTCAAGGGCTCGGGACGCAACATGAGCTACGCGGTCATCAACGTCCCCAACCACTACGTGCGCATCCTGCGCGGCGCCAGCCTTCCCCTCACCGACGTGGACTTCTCGCTGGGCAGCTACCTTAACATGCTCTTCCGTGCCCAAGAGGTCACGCTAGTGGACACGCCCGACGATGCAGACCTGCTTGTGTGCGTAGGCCGAAGCGACAACCCCGAGGTGATCAACCTCTTTGACGAGGGCTTCTACATCGGCTAATCGCATCTCGAGGCTCACCAGCCACGGGGGGTAGCCCCCCGTGGCTGGTGACATCGGCTGACCGCCTCGCCAGGTTCCAGATGGATACCCCTAGCGGTTGTCGATACGTGCCACGTTGCCGATCGTGATGGTAAGCCGCCCATCCTCTCCGCGAACAAACTCGAGGTAGCCGGGCCTTTCCACCAAGTCGGAGGGAAACGTGATGTCCACACCGGTGTCGGTGCGGATGTGATGGCTCTTGGCCATGCGGTTGGCCACGCCGCGCCGCACGGGCACCTCCTCGGGCAGCTGCTGCTCGCGCACCTCGCGCTCATAGCGCTCGCGAAGGTCGGGGCGCTCCGAGAACACCGCCTCGCCCACGGCGACCGGCTGCACCGACTCCTCGCGCTCCGCCGCGCTCACCAGCACCGCCTTGGCACGTCCCACCTCCACGGCCGGCGTCAGACCAGCTTCCTCGGCAACCTCCTCCACGATGTGCGACACGGCGGCAAACACATCCTTGCTCGAGGCGTGCGCATGGCACTTCAGGAATTCGTCGGCAATGACGTTTACCTCGCGGCCCGCAATGAGCCGCGGCTTGTCAGAGAAGTCGATGTCGAGGGTGGCCTCGTTCACCAGAAGGTAGCTCACCACCTTCTGCGTGGGGCTGGGCAGCATCCCGTCATGGCGGTAGATGCCGTTTGCCGTACCGCCCACCTCGTGGGCAAACGAAAGCTTGCGCGGAAGCACCAGCACCGCAAAGAGACGCTTGCCCGCAGACTCGAAGGCAGCCTCGAGCGCCGCCTCGTCTAGCTTGCCCTCCGTCTTCATCTCGCCCGTGTCCTCGAACTCGGCCACCAGGAGATCGGCCTGCTCGACGCTGTCCATGCGCCGCAGCTCCTCCCAGAACCACTGCGCCACCTGCACGGATATGCCCAGGAAGTCGTTGTCGCCCGCCAGGTAGGCACCCAGCTGCTCGGCAAACTGGCTGCCTTCGGCAAACTCGCCATGGCGGCTCTCGGCGCTTGAGCTGATGCGCCGCAGGTGCCGCTGCACGTACGACCTCACCTGTCGGTCGTCAAGCGGCAGCTCCTCCTCGGAGAGGTAGGCGCTGCCCGACTCGAAGTCGAAGGCGTGCAGTACGGCATGGTTTACGCGAATCATGGGGCTCCCCCGCTCTCAGGCGCATCGGTTTGGCCAAAAGAGAATAGCGCATCGAACGCCGTGGAGGGGCGAGGGAGCCGCTTGCCCTGGCCCTGCCGCCATCAGAGGGCGCGGGCCTTCGCCACCAGCTTCGAGTAGATGCGCTCCACGAACCACGGCTCGGTCGAACGAGCCAGGGCCTCCTCGGGCGCCATCCAGGCCACCGCGCGGTTCTCGTCGGGCTTGGCCCGCAACGGCTCCACCGGATCGGCCTCGACAAGGAAGGTCACGTTGAGGTGCAGGTGCGACGACACGTATGCGCCACGCTTCTCGTGGCCGTCAACCGTAAGCACCTCCACCGAAAGGATGTCCGGGCTTGCCAGCCGCGCCTGGGCAAGGCCGCTCTCCTCGCGAACCTCGCGCAGGGCAACGGCGCGCAGGTCACGTTGGCCATCGGCATGGCCGCCAAGCCACGCCCACGAGTCGTACAGGTTATGGTAGGCCATCAGCACCACAGACCGATCGGGCGACACCACCCATGCCGAGGCCGTCAGGTGCGCCGGGTTGCCCCGACCCCACAGGCGCGCGGCCAGCGCGTCGTCGTTCTGGGCGGCCTGCAGCCACGCCACCAGCAGCGCGCGGTCCTGCTGCTCCTGCTGGTTGTACGGAACGTATGCCTTTAGCTCGGACAACAGGTCCATAGCGCACGCCTCCCATCGCCCGCCCCAAGCGGGCAGGCCGCCAATCCCCTACGATTCGCCCCCGCGTTGCATGACCCGCCCCACAATGGCGGCAAAGAGCTGCTGGAACAGCGTGCCCACCATCACGGGGTACAGCGACTCGGCGGGCAGGTACGCCGCGGCAAGCACCGCGCCGGTCGAGATGTTGCGAATGCCGCAGTCGAACATCATGGTGACCATCGTCTGGTGTGACTGGCGCGTCGCGCGCGCCACCAAACCGCCCAGCAACAGGCTACACAGCGTCACGCAGCCCACGAAGCAGCCCACGGCCACAAGGCGCGGTGTCAGGTTGTGCATGTGCTGGGAGATGCCCGTGGCGTTGGTCGCGATGATGATGGGCACTAGGATGCTTGAGAGCGGCGCCATGGCCGGAGACAGGCGCTCCTTGCCCTGCCCATGGCTTAGCTGGTTTGCCACGACGCCCACAATGGCAGGGATGCCCACCATGTACAGCATGTCGCCCATCATGCCCATCACGTCCACCTCTACCGCCGTCCCCACCAGCAGGCGCAGCGTCCATGGGATGGTAAACGGAGCGATGGTCGTGGAGACGAACATCATGGCCAGCGCCAGCGCAACGTTACCGCCGTAGACGCCCGACCACATGACGGTGGTTGCCCCCACGGGCACGCTGGCCTCCAGCACGATGCCCACCAAGGTGTCTGGCGTGTCGCCAAACAAAAGCCCAGCCACCAGCCGAACCACCACCGGCGCCACCACATGCACTAGGCAAAGCGTCATCAGCAGCGCCAGAGGCTGCCGAAACGTCCTCGCGAGGCTGTCAAAGTCATTGCCCAGCGCGTTCTGGAAGGTGACGACGGCAAAGAGCGTGGGAATGAGGGGCTTAAGCGGCAGCAGCGCCTGTGGCACGAGCACGCCCACAGCGATGCCCAAGGGCACGATGAGCACCATATGCGCCGAGATCCACGTGCCCAGCTGCTTCCATGTCTGCATAGGGCCCACCTCCCAGCACATGCTAGCACGCCCAGCCCCATCGGACGCGCGCCATGGCATATGCTCATGCGGTGTGGGATGCAGAATATGATTGAATACCCCGTGGCCTTTGGGTAAAATCCCGCAACGGTACTAGGAATTACCGGCGCGATCGCGCCGTTCACGCGTCACAGGAGAGGACCACCATGCAAGACACGCTGCTCACCATCGACGGGCTTTCGGCCGGAACCGAGGACAAGCCCATCCTCCACGACATACACCTTGAGCTGGGCTCGGGCCAGACGCACGTGCTGATGGGCCCCAATGGCGCAGGCAAGTCGACCCTTGGCCACGTCATCATGGGCGACCCGTCCTATCAGGTTACCTCGGGCTCCATCACCTTCGACGGCGCGGACATCACCGACCTCACCTCCGACAAGCGCTCGCTGGCCGGCATCTTCCTCTCCTACCAGGCACCCGTCGAGGTGCCGGGCGTCCCGCTGTACAGCTTCCTGCGCACCATCTGCCAGATGCGCCCCGAGCTCAAGACCACCGCGCGCAAGTTCCGCGAGCGTGTGGGGCAGATCTGCGAGCAGCTGGAGCTAAGCGACTCGTTCCTCATGCGCGAGCTTAACGTGGGCTTCTCGGGTGGCGAGAAGAAGAAGGTCGAGATGCTGCAGCTGCTGCTTCTGCAGCCCAAGCTGGCCATCCTCGACGAGACCGACTCGGGCCTGGACGTGGACGCGCTCTCCATCGTGTCGCGCGGCATCGAGGCCTACCGAGCCCAGTGCGACGGCACCCTGCTGGTGATCACGCACAACACGCGCATCCTCGAGCGGCTTGACGTCGACCGCACCCACGTCATGGTGCGCGGCCACCTGGTGGCCGAGGGCGACGCCTCGCTCGTCGGCGAGATCGACGCCTCGGGCTTCAGCCGCTTCGAGGACGAGCTGGCTGCGAAGGGCGGTGTGGCATAGTGAGCGACGCCCCCGAGAGGAAGCACTCCGAGGTTGCCGACGTCGACCGCTCCCTCTATGACTTCGTGATGCCCGAGGAGGGCTACGAGCGCTACGACGACGGGCTGACGCCCGACATCGTACGCGCCATCTCGGCCAAGAAGGACGAGCCCGCGTGGATGCGGGAGCTGCGCCTGAAGGCGCTTGACGCGTTCCACGAGATGCGCATGGCCTCCAACTGGGGCCCCGACGTGTCGGCACTGGACATGGACCACATCTCCACCTACGTGTCGCCGCAGACCAAGCAGGCCCGCAACTGGGACGACGTGCCCGACGACATCAAGACCACCTTCGAGCGCCTGGGCATCCCCGAGGCCGAGCGCGAGAGCCTGGCCGGCGTGGGCGCCCAGTACGACTCCGAGATCGTGTACCACAACATGCGCGAGGAGGTGGCCGAGCAGGGTGTCATCTACACCACCATCGAGGACGCGCTGCACGACCCCCAGTGGGAGCCCGTCGTGCACCAGTACTTTGGCACGCTCATCCCCATGCGCGACCACAAGTTTGCCGCGCTGCACTACGCCGTGTGGTCGGGCGGCTCGTTCGTGTACGTGCCGGCGGGCGTGAGCCTGTCCTACCCGCTGCAGAGCTACTTCCGCCTCAACGCCAGCGGCGCCGGCCAGTTCGAGCATACCCTCATCATCGTGGAGGAGGGCGCTGACCTGCACTTTATTGAGGGTTGCTCGGCGCCGAAGTACTACGAGGCCAACCTGCACGCCGGTGCGGTTGAGCTGTTCGTAAAGGACCACGCGCGCCTGCGCTACTCCACGATCGAGAACTGGTCCAAGAACATGTTCAACCTCAACACCAAGCGCGCCACGGTGGGCGCCGACGCGAAGATGGAGTGGGTGTCGGGCAGCTTCGGCAGCCACGTGAGCTACCTCTACCCCACCACCTTCCTGCAAGGAGCACGCTCCAGCTGCGAGTTCACCGGCATCACCTTCGCGGGCGCCACGCAGGACCTGGACACCGGCTGCAAGGTCATCCTGAACGGTGCCGACACCACGGCCTCGGTGGACACCAAGTCCATCTCCAAGGACGGCGGCGTCAACACCTTCCGCAGCTCGGTCATCATCGGCCGGCGCGCCGACCGCGCACGCGCAACGGTAAGCTGCTCGTCGCTCATGCTTGACGACATCAGCCGCTCGGACACCATCCCCGCGATGGACGTGCGCAACCCAACGGCATCGGTGGGCCACGAGGCCACCATCGGCCGCATCTCCGATGACACCATCCTGTACCTCATGAGCCGTGGCTGCTCGGAGGCCGAGGCCCGCACCATGGTGGTGAACGGCTTCGCCAACCCCGTGAGCAAGGAACTGCCGCTTGAGTACGCCGTGGAGATGAACAACCTCATCAAGCTCGAGATGGAAGGGGCGATTGGATAATGGCCGAGAAGCTTGCGGCCAACGCCGCCACCAAACTTTCGCACGTCAACGTTCCGCCTGCGCAGACGTGGAACTACCTGCGCATCAATGACATCGCCTTCGAGGTGCCCGCGCCCGTCACCAAGGGCGAGGTGCTCTCGCGCCTACCGCGCCTCTTTGACGCGGTGGAGACGGGCATCGGCACCGAGGCGGCCAGCTGGATCGTGTCGGCGTCGGGCGACTCGCGCTACGTCGAGGTGAAAGCCGGCACCCACCGCGCCGAGCCCATCGTGGTAGACGTGGACGCCGCTGCCGGCACCGTCTGCGACACCGGCGTGCTGGTGCGTGAGGGAGCCGAGGCTACCGTCGTGGTGGCCGCGCATGGCACCCCGGCCGAAGCCGGCACCACCGCAGCACTCGTGCGCATCGTCGCCGAGCGCAGGGCCCACGTCACACTCGTCGAGGTGGTGGCCCTGGGCAAGGGCAGCCAGCACCTGGAGGGCATCGGCATCGACGCTGCCGAGGGCGCCATGGTGGACGTGCGCCAGTACGCGCTGGGCGGCGAAAAGGTGGCCATGGGCATCTGCACCAACCTTGCCGGACGCAAGGCCCGCCTTACTCAGGACATGCGCTACCTGGCGCGCGGCTCCGAGCAGCTTGACGTGAACCATGTGGTGCGCCAGCGCGGACGGCTCACCAAGTCCGAGATCGTCACCTCGGGCATCCTGGCCGACGCCGCGCACAAGACCATGCGCGAGACCATCGACCTCATCCACGGCGCCAAGGGCGCCGAGGGCCGCGAGATCGAGACGGTGCTGGTTGCCGGCGATGACGTGGTAAACAAGACCCTGCCCACCATCTTGTGCGACGAGGACGACGTGGCGGGCAACCACGGGGCCTCCATCGGCTCGATCAGCCCCGAGCAGCTGGCCTACCTGGCCGACCGCGGCGTGTCCACGGCCGATGCCGAGGCACTCTTCGCACGCGCCATCTTCGACGACGCGGTGATCCACGCACCCGAGGCAACCTCGCGCAACGCGGCCCTCTCGCGCGCCGAGCTGGTGCTTGGCACCGAGATTGCCCGCGACGTGGCCGAGGGCCTGGGACTTGATGAGGGAGAGGAGCACTGATGGCCCTGACCGACGAGCAGCTGCTCTCCATCACCGAGAGCCCCTTCAAGCAGGACTTCCCACTGCTGGCCAACAACCCCGGGCTCACCTTCCTGGACAGCGCCGCGACGGCGCAGCGCCCCGCCGTGGTGCTGGATGCCGAGCGACGCTTCTACGAGACGATGAACGCCAACCCGCTGCGTGGCCTGTACGGCCTCTCGGTGGAGGCCACGGCCGCCATCGAGGACGCCCGCGCGCGCATCGCGCGCTTCATCGGCGCCCTTGACGACGCCGGCAAGCCCGAGGCCAGCTCCATCGTGTTCACGCGCAACGCGTCCGAGTCGCTGAACCTGGCCGCACGCACGCTTCCGCAGGTGGTGGGCCTTGGCCCCGGCGACGAGGTGGTCATCTCCATCATGGAGCACCACTCCAACCTCATCCCCTGGCAGCAGGTGTGCCGGGCGACCGGCGCCAACCTCGTGTACCTGCGCCCTAATGACGACTGCGTCATCACTCCCGAGGAGATCGAGGCCAAGGTGGGGCCGCACGCCAAGATCGTGTCGGTCACGCACGTGTCCAACGTGCTGGGCGTGGAGAACCCCATCGCGCAGATTGCCGCCCGTGCCCACGAGATGGGTGCCCTCATGGTGGTGGATGGCGCGCAGTCGGTCCCGCACCTGCCCGTGGACGTGCGCGCGCTGGGCTGCGATCTGCTGGCGTTCTCGGCCCACAAGCTGGGCGGCCCCATGGGCATTGGCGTGCTGTGGGGAAGGAAGGAGCTGCTTGATGCCATGCCGCCCTTCCTGACCGGCGGCGAGATGATCGACTCGGTAAGCGAGACCGACGCCGTGTGGGCTCCCGTGCCGGCGAAGTTCGAGGCGGGCACGCAGGACGCGGCCGGCTCGTATGCCACCGACGCCGCCATCGCCTACCTCGAGCGCTTTGGCATGGAGGCCCTGGAGCAGCGCGAGCGCCTGCTGGCCACCTACCTTACCGACCAGCTGCGTGCCCTCCCCTACGTGCAGGTAATAGGCCCTGCCGACGGAAGCCGCCACGTGGGCGCCGTCGCCTTTAACGTTGAGGGCATCCACCCGCACGACGTGGCCTCCATCCTGGACATGTCGAAGGTATGCATCCGCGCCGGCCACCACTGCGCGCAGCCGCTGCTTACGTGGATGGGCCTGCAGAGCACCTGCCGCGCGAGCGTGGCCTTCTACAATGACAAGGCCGACATCGACCGCCTGGTCGAGGGCCTCGGAACCGTTTGGGGGATCTTCCATGGCAGTCTCTAGCGCCACGCCGGCAAGCCTGTACAACCCGCAGTTCATGGACCACGTGAACAACCCCGACTACAACTACCAGATGGAGGACCCAACGCACGTGCACGAGGGCATCAACCCCTCCTGCGGCGACGACCTGGTGTTCTCCGTCCGCATCGGCGACGACGGGCGCATCGAGGAGGCGGCCTACCAAGGCCACGGATGCGCCATCAGCCAGGCGTCGGCCGACATGATGAGCGACCTCGTGACCGACCGGACGCCACAGGAGGCCCTCGAGCTGTGCGACCTGTTCATGCGCATGGTGAAGGGTGAGGTGACCGACGAGGACGAGCTGGAGCGGCTGGAGGACGCCGCCCTGTTGCGCGACATCGCGCACATGCCCGCCCGCGTGAAGTGCGCCGAGCTTGCCTGGCGCACCCTCTCCGAGATGCTGAGCAAAGACGGGGAGGCCTGAGTCCATGGCTGGAGGATTGTTCTCAACCAAGGGCCGCTATGCGCTTCGCGCCATGGGGGACCTCGCCACGCATGAGGGATGGATTTCGCTAGGCGAGGTGTCCGAGCGCCAGGGCATCTCGCGCAAGTACCTTGAGCAGGTGATCTCGCTGCTGCACAAGGCAGGGTATGTCGAGAGCCTGCGGGGCAAGGGTGGCGGCTATCGCCTTACTCGCAAGCCCGAGGAATACACGCTGGGCGAGATCCTGCGCGCTGCCGAGGGGTCGCTTGCCCCGGTGGCCTGCCTCGACTGCACCTCGGGCGAGATCTGCCCGCGCGTGGAGGACTGCCCCACGGTTGGCATCTGGCGCGACCTAGGCAAGCTTACCTCGTCCTTTCTGGACAGCAAGACCCTCGCCGACATCCTGGTGGACGAGGACTTCCGCAACGAGGGACTCTGCTAGCACAGGATCTGTTGGCTTGCGTGCGGGGTGTCGCCCATAGGCTGGGCGACACCCCGCCTTTCGTGCCGGATCCCACGTGGGGCCCATCCTCAGCAGCCCACTCCTCTCCAAGCCCTACCCCTTACCGTATAATTCGGCACCTCAGCAAGTTAGCAACACTTAACTCACGGACACGCGCTATGATAGTTGGAGTGTTCGTCACCCAACGTTTGGAGGTCCCATATGCTTGTTAATGCTACTGCCATGCTCCAGGCCGCCGTCAAGGGTCACTACGGCATCGCCGCCTTCAACACCAACGACCTCGAGTGGACGCGCTCCATCCTGACGGCCGCTGAGAAGACTCAGTCCCCCGTCATCATCCAGTGCACCCGCGGCGCCGCCAACTGGCAGCAGGGCTTCAAGGTCGTCAAGGACGTCGTCGAGGATCTCGTCGACTACATGAAGATCACCGTGCCCGTGGCCATGCACCTGGATCATGGCACCTACGAGGACTGCTTCGAGGCCATCGACGCTGGCTTCACCTCCATCATGTATGACGGCTCCCACGAGCCCACCTTCGAGATCAACTGCGAGCGCACCGCCGAGATCGTGAAGCTTGCCCACTCCAAGGGCATCTCCGTCGAGGCTGAGGTTGGCGGCATTGGTGGCGTCGAGGACGGCGTCGCCTCCAACGGCGAGCTCGCTGACCCCCAGGAGTGCAAGGCCATCGCCGACCTCGGCGTTGACTTCCTGGCCTGCGGCATCGGCAACATCCACGGCCTGTATCCGGCTGACTGGGCCGGCCTCTCCATGGACCGCCTGGCCGAGATCAAGGCCCTGACGGGCGACCTGCCGCTCGTTCTCCACGGTGGCACCGGCATCCCGACCGCCATGGTCCAGGAGGCCATCGGCAACGGCATCGCCAAGATCAACGTCAACACCGACCTCCAGGTTGCCATGGCTCGCGCCACCCGCGCCTTCATCGAGAGCGGCAAGGACCTCGAGGGCAAGAACTACGACCCGCGCAAGCTCCTCAAGCCTGGCTTCGACGCCATCGTCGACCGCGCCGTCGAGCTCATCAACGACTTCGGCTCCGCCGGCAAGGGCTGGGCATAAGTCCATCGCTGCATAGCAGCTCACACACGAGGGCCCCGGAGCGATCCGGGGCCCTTTTTTGCCGGCGGGGACGAAGTCGTCGCGCGGCGTCCTTTGCCGCCTCCCCCTCTTCGGCTCCGCCGGCAAGGGCTGGGCATAAGCCTCAAGCTGCACAGCAGCCTACGCACGAGGGCCCCGGAGCAATCCGGGGCCCTCTTTTGCCGGCGTACCGGGGCAGTCAGCTCAGCATGTCGGGAGCGTGGCTGGCGTGCAGCACTCCCGACATCCCGGGGGTCCCAAGTATCGGGAGCGTGGCGAGCGCGCATCACTTCCGACATCCCGAGGCTCCCAGATGTCGGAAGCGTGGCAGGCGTACGTCACTTCCGACATCCCGAGGCTCCCAGATGTCGGGAGTGTGGCAGGCGTACGTCACTTCCGACATCCCGAGGCTCCCAGATGTCGGGAGTGTGGCAGGCGCGCAGCACTTCCGACATCCCGAGGCTCCCAGATGTCGGAAGCGTGGCATGCGCACAGCACTTCCGACATATCGCAGCCTTCTGGTGTCGGAAGCGTGGCTGGCGTGCAGCACTTCCGACATCCCGGGGGTCCCAAGTGTCGGAAGCGTGGCGCGTAGCACTCCCTTAGCGGTCCAGGGCAGCAAGCACGGCGCGCTTCGCCACGAGGTACTCCTCCGTCAGGGAGAAGTCTCCCGCAGCGGGCCGCTCGGGCGTGACGACCGTCCCGACCGTCGTGGGAACGCCGGCGGCAGGTGCCCCCACCAGCACGTATATGCGGTCCGCCATCAGCACGGCCTCGTCAACGTCGTGGGTAATGACCACCGAGGCGAGGCCCAGCTCGTGCGACATCTGGCAATACCAGCTGCGCATCTCGCCACGCGTGATGGCGTCAAGCGCCGAGAAAGGCTCGTCCAGCAGCACCACGTCGTTGCCCATGAGGTAGGTGCGCATGAACGCGGCGCGCTGCCTCATGCCGCCGGAAAGCTGCGAAGGCCATGACCGTTCCGTTCCCTCCAGCCCAAACCGCGCAAAGAGCGGCGCAGCCTGCGCCCGGGCCTCCTCCTTGCTCCGCCCGGCGATGACCAGCGGCAGGCAGGCGTTGTCCATGATGGTGAGGTGAGGAAGCAGCAGGTCCTTCTGCAGCATGTAGCTCACGCTGCCCGGCTTGCCCGTGACGTCCTTGCCGTGCAGCAGGACGCGACCAGCCACAGGCGTGGTAAGTCCCGCCAGCGCATGGAGGATCGTGGTCTTTCCGCACCCCGACTTCCCCACGAGGCACACCACCTGGCCCGCAGCCACCTCAAGGCTCACGTCACGGGTGACGAGCGTCTGCCCGTCCCACGAAAGCGTGAGCCCTTCGGCAGCCAATGCCTGCTCAGCACCCATGCTCACGAGAGGTAGTCCAGCGTGTAGCCAGCGTTGACGTCAAGCTGGTTCTCGACCAGCCCCTCGTCATTCAGCCACTGATAGAACGCGGCCCAGCGTGCGGGGTCGATCTCGCCCCACGCGCTCGCGTCGGAGATGTACTCGGGCGAGATGCACTCCTGCGCCGTATGGATGAGCTCGGGATCCAGCTCGGGCACAGCCTCGCATAGGATGTCGGCAGCCTCGGCGGGATTCTGGGCCGCAAACTCATATCCGCGCTTGGCGGCGCGCAGGAAGCCCTTGACCAGCTCGGGGTTCTGTGCGGCGAAGTCGTCGTTCGCCGCGATGACCGGCGTGTAGTAGTCGAACACGGGGTCCATGTCCGCAAAGCTGAAGTAGTTGACGGGATAATCCTGCAGCTTGGCGTTTTGCACGGCCCACCACTCGTACACCCACACGGTGTCGAACATGTTGGCGCGCAGGCCCGCCACCTCGTCGTCAACGGTGTAGGGCACCATCTGCACCTTGGAGTAGTCGCCGCCGTCGGCCTCGACGATCTGCTTGATGGTAGCCTGCTCGATGGGCATGTTCCACGTGGCGTACACGTGGTCTTCCATGCCCTTGGCGCTGGTGATGCCGTCCTCGGCGCGGCTCATGATGCCGCTGGTGTTGTGCTGCACGATGGCGGCGACGGCGGTGTAGGGCATGGGGTTGTCCGATGCGAGGCTGTTGGCGATGTAGTCCTGGTAAGACACGCCCATGTTGGCGCCACCAGAGCCGATGAGCGCGTCGGAGCCGTCGTCGGGCACCGGCACGATCTCGAGCTCGATGCCCTCCTCGGCAAACCAGCCCTTCGCGATGGCAACGTAGATGCCCGTGTGGTTGACGTTGGGCGAGTAGTCGAGGACGAACGAAACTGGGGTAAGTGCGTCGGTCGTGGGCGCGCCTTCGCCGTCTGATGCCTGCGAGCCACCGCAGGCGGCCAGCGCCAGCGCACCGGCGCCAGCCATCGAGAGCAGCGTTCTCCTGGTAAGGTTCCTAGTCATGGTTCTTGCTCCTTTCAGCCCTCTTCCAGGGCATCGTCACGTGTTCGAGAAGGTCTACCAGGCGCATCAGCGCCAGGCTCAGGCCACTAATCACCAGGATCGAGGCAAACATCTTGTCGTACGAGAATGACTTGCGCACGCGCGTCATGTATACGCCTAGGCCGCTGGTGCCGCCCAGCCACTCGGCGATGACCGCGCCCACGATGGCATAGGTGGCCGAGATGCGCAGGCCGCTGAACAGCTGCTCGGCCGCAGCAGGCAGCTTGACGTAGCGGAAGATCTGCAGGCGCGAGGCGCCCATGGTGCGCATCAGGTCAACCATGTCGGGGTCCACCGAGCGGAAGCCCGACACCAACGACACCGTAACCGGAAAGAAGGTGGTGAGCACGATGAGCACCACCTTGGGCGCCAGGCCATAGCCAAACCACAGCACCAGAAGCGGGGCGATGGCGATGGTGGGAATGGTCTGCGATACGGTCATGAGCGGCTCGAAGGCCAGGTAGAACGTCTCGAAGCGGTCCATGAGCAGTGCAAACACGAAGCCCACGAGCACGCCGATAACAAGGCCGTACGCCGCCTCCACCAGCGTGGTGAGCGAATGCTGCGCTATAAGGGACAGGTCGGCAAAGAGCGAGCGGGCCACCGAGAGGGGGCTAGGCAGCATGAACGCGGGCACGAGGCCCGTGTCGCAGGCCAGCTCCCACACAGCAAGCAGCGCAGCGAGCGCCACCACCGGCACCACGACGCGGCGAAGGCGCGAGGGCTGACGGGCGTGCGTGCTGCTGATGTGCTCCGATTCGAGCGCCTTCATCGGCTATGCCACCTCGAGGCTTGCCTTGGGGGCAAACTCTGGGTCGCCCTCGTGATACTTGCCGATCTTGTGCTCGGTGCTCATGACGTCGCCGTCGGGCCTGAAGTCGATCTTGGCGTAGGTCATGGCGTGGGCGCAGCCCGCCTTGGCGCCAGCAAGCTGGCACTCGCGCAGCAGGTCCATGCACTGGTCGTAGGGGCCCTCGATGGTGGTCTCGAAGGGACCTACGTAGTAGTCCAGGCCCGAGGCGTCGATGCAGGCGATGACCTCGTCGACGATGCGGCAGGTCTCCTCGTCGGTAGTGGCGTCCATGGGCAGATATTGGATGGCGATGGCGCAGTTCATGCTCCTCCTCTCGGCAGGGCATGAAAAAAGCCCTGCATTCGTCGCAGGGCCTCGGCATGGCGTGCTTGCTCCCTACGCTGGCATTACCCAGATCAGGGTCGGTCGGGCACAGGTGCCCCTCTCAGCCTGCCTCGCCGCAAGCTCCCGTCTCGCATGCCATTGTAGCGCAAGGGGCGCATGACATCGTGTCAGGGGTGACAACGAGCTCCGCGGCCACCTCGCGGCTCACGAAGCGGAGCGCGCAGTCATCCCTTCGTGGGTACGCGAGAGGCGCGACGTCCCCGCACCACACGAGGGAGCCGTCCATCACGACGACGTCGAGCGGCTCTCCGCCGCTTGCAAGTCGTACCTCGCAGCCGAGGTCGGGCCGCGTCACAAGATACCAAATAAGCGTACACCGTACGATTCATGCCGTTCGCCCGTACATCGTACGGTATTCGTACTTTGTACGGGACGCAGATGCTATAACCATGGTCGTACAGCGTACGAACAGAGCCGCACAGGAGGTGCGGCCATAGACGAAGGGAGCCAACCATGGCAGTACGTCCCCGCCCCGCAGCGCAAAACCCCGGCCGCATGCTCGGTTCCGGAATGAACCCCGAGGACTGGCTGGAGCTCACCAAGCGCACCGAGTGCAACTGCGACTGCGTCGGGCAGTCGTTCGTCCCCACGCCCGAGGACCAGCGCGAGGACTTCGTGACAGTCGGCGTCGAGATCGGCGACCGCCGCTACGCCGAGGCAGAGGAGCAGCTGGCGCTCGGCCACCGCGAGACTGCCCGCAACCTGTTCGGCCGCGCATCCGCGTGCTACCGCGTGGCCGACTACGGCATCCACGGCGACCAGGTGACCGACGAGAAGCGCGAGGTCTACGCCAAGGTGCCTGAGAGCTTCCAGCGCTGGTACGAGCTGCGCGACGACGTAAACCTCGACGTCGTGTCCATCCCCTTCGGCGACAAGGACATGCAGGGATACCTCGCCATCCCCGACGGCTGCGACCCCGACACCCCGGTCCTGGTCTTCATCGCCGGCGCCACCGGCTTCGCCGAGGAGAACTTCCCGCGCGCGGCCTACTTCTACGACCGCGGCATCCCCATCATCACCTTCGACGGCCCGGGCCAGGGCACCTCGCTCTACTACAAGGACATGTACCTCACCGTGAACAACTTCGTCGACTCCGTGAAGGCCGTCATCGACTTCGTGCGCGCCGATTCGCGCGTGGGCGACACGGTCGCCCTGTACGGCATCTCCTATGGCGGGTTCCTGTGCGCCCAGGCGGCCTGTGCCCTCAACGACGAGATCTGCGGCGCGATCGTGCGCGGCGGCACCGACAAGAACGACACCCTCACCAAGCACCCCTGGGCAGGCCAGGAGAACTTCTACCTGCACGGCTTCCTCTCTAAGTTCGGGACCGACGACCTCGAGGTCGCGAGCGAGATGTCGACCGCGCAGGACTGCACCGCCGACCTGCACAAGATCACCAAGCCCCTGCTCATCATCCACTCGAAGGTCGACCCCATCCTGGGCGTGGAAGGCGCAAAGCGCATCTACGAGCTCGCGAGCTCCGAGGACAAGCACTACGAGGAGTACGACACCAACTCCCACTGCGTGACCGACATGGACGACTCCGCCAGCGCCTTCGCGGCCGACTGGATGAAGCCGCGCATGCTCGCCGCCGCAGCCGCAGCCAAGATGGCGTAGGGGAAAGGCGCGTTACGCGACACAGGCACACGGCCAACGGCGCCCCGCGGCACCCGCCGCGGGGCGTTGTGCGATACTGTCTCCCGTACACCATCCGAGGAGGCGCAATGCCCAGCAGCAAGCAGCTCATACAGGATACGGCGGTCAGGCTCTTCAACGAGCGCGGATACGACAAGGTCTCCCTTCGCGACATCGCGCGCGAGGCGGGAGTCGCCATCGGAAGCCTGACCTACCACTTCAGGCGCAAGGAGGACCTGCTCGACGCCATCCTCGCCGACCTGCACGGCAACTTCGAGGAGGCCCTCGACAGGAGCCTGAGAGGCGGCGAGCTGCTCGCGAACCTGGTCGGCCTCTTCGCGGCCAACGAGGCAAACCAGGAGCGCTACCCCTTCTACTTCGCCGACGTCACGCAGGTCGCCGAGTGCTCCGCGCACGTAGCCGAGGAGGCGAGGCGCTTCGAGGGGGACCTGTATGCCTACTACAGGTGGTGTCTCGACACCCTGGCAGAGGACGGCATCCTGCGCCAAGGCCACACGACAGCGCGCCTCGACGCGCTCGCATACGCCCTCGTGACCATGCAGGCAAGCTGGGCCATGGGGGCTGGCCCCTATGCAAACGAGGTTGGTCCCAAGACTGGTGTTGCCACCGCCCTTGCCGCAATCCTGTCGGCATGCCTCGAGGCCGACATGACGCCCGGCTTCGAGGAGCTATGCGCGGAGCGAGGCATCAGGCTGTAGCAATCCGCACAATTAATCGTCATGGCGCCGGAGTCATCATATCGCGGCATCAAGCATGAAGCCTGTCACATTGGCTGTACGGTATTACTGGTTGCGACCGCTTACCGATTCGGCATCCATTCCAGACGGGCTCGTGCACTGCCCTCTGGCCTCGTGGTCTGCCCTTCTTGCACTTTCGTGGACCGCAACAAAAAACGGCAGCTCAGAGGCTGCCGTCATTACATTCATGGGTCATAGTCATTACCCAGATCAGGTTGGAGGGTCAGGGCCGCGTTGGGCCCAATCTCAGCCGGCGTGCGCCAGCTCCCCTATTCGGAGGTTATTGTAGCGCAATGCGCATCCAGTAGCGTCGACGCCCCTGGCATCAGTCAGGGGCGTCGACACCCAAAAGCACCAGACATTGTTGTCGGCCCGTGCAGTTCTCGCACGCAGCCCTGATGATCAGTCCCAATCAGTCCCTGTCTTAGCACTTGGCGGCTCGCGCACGGTCCTCGGAAGCCAGTCGGCTCTCGTCACCCGGCGATTCCAGAGATCGCCCCACATCACATTCCTGCTACAGGCAACCGCCCCCTAGACTCCCAAGCACGTGATTGGCAGCACGTAGACCCCAAGTTCGCGGTCGAAGCGGGCGTACTCCCCCGCCCCCACAATCACCGCGAGGAACTCGGGTTCGGGGTTGCGCGCAGCCGGGTTCGCGGCGACTTTCCTTGCCAGCCTGCTGAGCGACGCCGCCGCCGCGCCAGCCTGGCTTTCACCAAGCTTCACCTCGAAGGCCGCCCACCTGCCGTCGCGAAGCTCCACGACCGCGTCCACCTCGAGACCGTCGGAGTCGCGGTAGTAGTGCAGTGGCTCGACCGTGGCACCGGTCAGGGCCGAGGCGTACACGGCGAGGTCGTGCATGCACAGGGACTCGAAAAGCAGGCCGAAGAGCTGCCCGTCCTCGAGCAGCCTCCCGGGCGTCACCTGCAGGAGGGAGGCGGCGAGCGACGGGTCCGCGAAGTAGCGCTTCGGCTTCGTGCGCAGCCGCGTCTTCGAGCGTATGGGGGCGTCCCAGCCCGTCACCTGCTCGAGCACGTACAGCTCCTGCAGGGCGGAGATGTGCGCAGCCGCCCTGTTCGTCGCGGCCTTCGAGTCCGCCTCTCCGAGTCGGGCGTCGGAGGCAACGGTCGCGAGCTTCGCAGCCGTACCGAGGTTGCGAGCGAGCGAGAGCGCAACGCGCCGCGACTCCTGCCCGCTCAGGCCCCTTCTGGGAACGCTCACACCGAAGAGCGCGTCGAAGTAGGCGTCAAGGTACTCCGCGCCCGAGACGTCGCGGCCAACGAGAGCAGGCCATCCGCCCTTGCATATGGCGTGGGCGAGTGGCGCGAGCGACTGCTGCACGAGCTGCGGCTCGAACTTGCCCTCGAAGAGGTCCGCTAGGGAGACGGCACCCGAGGAGAGCCCGAGTTCGGAGAGCGTCATGGTGCGCATGCGCAGCTTCGCGATGCGTCCTGCGCCGCTGTGGTGGACCCTGTCCTTGCTAGGCTCCGACGAGCCCGTGAGGATGAACGAGCCGGGTTCGTTGCCCGACGCGTCAACGGCGGCGCGCACCTCGTCCCAGATTGCCGGGACGTCCTGCCACTCGTCGACCACATGTGGCCGGTCGCCAAGAAGGGCAACGCCTGGGTCTGCCTCCGCGGCGGCGCGCGGGCCAGCGAGCCCGATGCGCGAGACGCTTTGCCCAAAGGCGAGCGAGGTCCAGGTCTTCCCGCACCACATGGTGCCTGCGACCTCCACCGCCCCGAATGTGTCAAGCATGTGGGCGAGCTGCCCGTCCGCGATGCGCGGCATGTAGCCCTTGGGCTTGAGCTGGCCGTATTCCATATCCCCTCCTCGTACCTTTTAGAGGATATCATACATACTTTTTAGAGGATATCTTACTACCTTTTAGAGTGAATTCAAGGTACCTTCTAGAGGGCATATTACTGCGGTGCGGGGTCCGGGGCTCTGTCCGCCGATTCGCAGCCCAGATACCAGCGATCTCGTATTCCCCTAGTTGAGCTCGTGGACCACCCTCCGTGCACTTTCGTGGACCGCAAAACAAAAACGCAGCTCAGAGGCTGCGTTGATTACCTTTTCGGGCCACTGTCATTACCCAGATCAGGTCCGAGGGTCGCGGCCGCGATGGACCACAAGCACCCGCCGTGCGCCAGCTCCCCTATTCGGAGGCTCTTGTAGCGCATGCGACGCACATATGGTGCGGCACCCCCCGACATCCTGTCAGTCCTCGGCCAGGACCGTATCGAAGGCAAACGGGAACGCCTCGACCCTTCCTGCTGCAAAGTCGACCCGATATCCGGTGCCATCCTTATGAAAGAATCCTGTCGTCGGGTCGATCCTCAGAGAGCACATGTTCTCGTCAGGCTCGTCGTTGTGCTTGAAGTGCCACGACTCAAAGGCCTTCGCCAACGCGCCTCTGACGCTCGCGTTCTTTGCCTCTGACGGGTGCCCGATGCTGCGTGCCCGCCCGCTGAAGGAGTGCATCCTTCGGCCGCAGAGGGACACGTTCGGGTTGCCCTCGATCTCAGCTACCTTCCGCGACAGCCTATGCGAGACGACATAGAAGCACTCTCCGTCAAAGAACGCATCGACCACCCCGGAAGACGGAACGTTGTCCTTCGAGGTCGACAGCACGAACTGACAGTCCTGCCGAACAACCCCTTCATCACGTTAATCGCTTCATCAAAGCCGCTCAAGCCCCGCTCCCCCCAGGTTCCATCGAGCTCTATCGCAGAAGGAGCTCATACAAGTAGAAGTCGATCCATCCCGTGTTCGGCGCATGCCAGCGGCGGACATCGCGCCTCTCGAATCCCAGGGACTCGTACAGCCCGTGCGCGGGGGCATTGCACTCCAGCGCATCGAGCCTGACGGCCCCCAAGCCCTCCCCCCTCGCAAGCTCGACCACCTCTCTCATGGCCGCCTTCGCGCGCCCTCTCCGTTGGAAGCGAGGGTTGACGGCGAGGAGGTGCACGACGGCCACGTCATCATCGGCGAGCTCCACCTGCCAGTCGACCCCATGGTAGTCCTCCCCCTGGCAAGGCGTCATGGCGACAGCTGCCGCGATGTCCTGGCCGTCTTCCAGGCAATACATCGCTCCCTGGCGGACGTAGCCCTCGATCATCTCCCTGGTGGGATGAAGGCCATAGATCCACCTGCCATAACGCGGCATGTCGTCCGTCTCACTCGCCACTAGCTGGTAAAAGCTCAGCAGCCTCGACAGGTCTCCGATTCCGCATCTCCTCATGGGCGCCTCCCCCTCAGGCCTTCCGTCATCGCTCGCCAAGGAATCGGGGCAGCCCGTCTCGGTACACGACAAGGGCAAGAACAGTGTACTGCCTGACGCGGATTTCCCTGCTCGAGACGGGTGCGCCCACGCGCACGCTGGCCCTGTCTGCGACACGCGCCACTGCCTTGAACGGGACAATGACTTTGCGCGCAAAGGCGCCTGGGTCGACACGCACGAGGCCCTTGTGCTCTGCGCTTGGGTCGTCCGTTTCTTCGGCTTGGACATCAGGAACGGGCTCGACGATGACCTCTGCGGCTGAAATCTCTGCCACCTGGGCCTCATTAACGTCCGCCGTCTTGCTCTCCAGAAGGGCGATGGCCTCTCCGAACCGATGCTCATCCCCTAGCAACACAGCCGCGTTCAAACGCAGCAAAAGTCCCGACAGGGCAGTGTGAACACCCTCGTCCTATGCGCGCAGCCCGTGCTCCTTGGTCCAACGCCCTGCAAAGAAATACAAGGCTGCGAAGACTCCCGCACAGCAGAATCCCACCGCGCTCCCCAAGTACAGCACATGCACGTCCCATATGACCGCCAGACCGATGCGCACGAACGCATACTTCACCACGCACTGCGCTGCCACCGCGATGACCATCGGCATCGTGACGTTTCCTGCGGCCCGGCAAGCTGCGTTGAGGACATGACTCACCGCAATGAGCACGAACGATGGCATGAGGTAGCGCAACATCTGAGTTCCGCAAATGCGCATCGCCTCATTGGGAGTGAAGAGGCCCACAATCTGCGGTGCCCACCACATGATCGCACCGACGTAGACCACCGTCGTCGTCACGGCAAGGACCAGCGACGTGTGCACCGACTCTTGCGCACGCTTGTAGTGCCGGGCCCCACAGTTCTGGCCCACCAGCAGCATGGTAGATGTCGAAATGGCCGACGAGGGATGTTGGCCCCACGCAGCAATCTTCTCGGCCACGCCTATGCCCGATATGAACTCGTTAGGGAACATGTTTACGTACGACTGAACCAAGAGGCCTGACAAGGCAATGAGCAGGTTCTGAATGCCCGCAGGAATACCCAGCTCACAGATGCGGGCGACCTTATCCCATGAGAAGGCAACGTCTCTGAAGTCAAACGTTAGCCCGTCGATGGAAAGGAGCAAGCGCAGACTGAGTACGTCCACCACGAACTGCGAGATGATGGTCGCCAAGGCCGTGCCTGGAGCACCAAGGCCGAGCACGCGGACGAAGACGAGGCCCAGCGCGACGTTGATGACCGAGGACAGCATGAGGTAGTACAAGGGGTGCTTGGAGTCGCCAAAGCTGCGCATGATGAAGCCGCACATCTGGTAGCTAAGCACCGCGGCGTTGCCCAGCAGGTACACGCGGAGGTAGAGCTCCGCGTCGGCATAGAGGTCGCGGCTGATGTTGCACAGGTCCATAAGGAGCGGCAGGGCAAGTTCGGACACCGCCGTGAGCACGATACCGCCCGCGACCGAGAACACGATGGCCGTGTCTAGGGCCTCCTTGAGACCGCGCTCGTCCCCCGCACCCACATAGCTCGTGATGAGGATGCCCGCGCCCATGCCGAGGCCATAGAACGTATAGAGGTAGATGTTGCAGATCCATGTGCAGGCGCTGACCACCGAAAGCGCGTGCACAGAGACGTAGTTGCCCACGATGGCGGAGTTCGTCACGTTGTAGAGTTCGCTGAACATGCCGGCAAGAAACACTGGCCAGGCGAACCGCACGATCTGGCTGGTGATGTTGCCCTCTGTAAAAGTCTCGCGCTCGAGCATGGGCCACCCCTCGACTACCCCGCACCGTACAAACCCGAACCCGCGCCGCAGGAGCGTCGCTCCCCCGGCCCGCATGCCGGGGGAGCACGTCCCGTCAGCCCACGGAGTCCATGGTGTACTTGAGGTCAGAGCCAAACTGGTAGATGTTGCGCGTATACAGGTCGCGATCGAACCATTTGATCTTCGAGTCGTACTGGTCGGGATGCGCGAGGATGACTTCGCAGGCGTTCACCATGTACTGCAAGGTCACGGGATGCAGGTCGAAGGTGCCATGCCCGGGATACAGGCCACCGATCTCCTCGCCGTGCTTCTCGAGCGCCGCCACCAGGCAGTCGCGCATGGAGCGAATGGTGCAGTACTGCGGATAACGCTCGCCTTCGTCAAGAAGCGCGCTTGTCGAGTCACCGATAAAGAAGCAGCCGGTCTGCTTGTCCAGGAAACCCGACTGGCCTGCCGTATGACCTGACAGATGTACTAGCTCCACCTCATAACCCTCACCCAGATCGAAGATGTAGCCGTTGGGGCATGCGACCACCTCGTACGGGCGGAACGGCACGAGGTCAGACTTGGGGAAGCCCTGGGCCGTCGGCTCGCCATCCTCACCCAGCAGGAAGCTGCTCATGTAGTCGGGCGTCATCTGGTCGCGCAGGGCCTCCGCGTCGTACTCGTTGATGTACACGCGGTCAAACTGCACGTTGCCGCCAATGTGGTCGACGTGCTTGTGCGTATTGGCACAGAGGACCTCCTTGCCGCCTGCAAGGTGCTCGCACAGGCCGCGCAGGTCACCCAGGCCAAAGGCGGTGTCTATGAGCAGTGCGCGCTCGGGCCCCACCACCAGGTAGCTCCACACGTCACCGCAGCCGCTCTGGATGGAGGGGTTAAAGATGCACCAGGTGTTGTCCTTCCAGCGATATGCCTCTACGTAGGGGTCAATGTCGGGATAGGTCTCCTTGAGATCAGAATGCTCACGCAGAACCTTCATGAAGGTCCAGCGCGACGGCTTCTCCTTCTCGGGGTACGGATTCACGATGCCCAGATCGTTCTTGATGGGGCGCGGGTTAAGGTCCATGGTTCCCTCCATTCCTGAGCGTTGCGCAGCCACCCCGGCATGACCACGCCGCACCTGCGGCGAGGCACCATACGAACATGCCAGAGCGACGACACGGCGCTGTTCGGTTTCAAAACGCTGTTCTTTGGCTGCGAGCCCTATGCGATGACGTAGTGGAACGGGTCGCCCTGCGCTACGAACGTGCAGGGGATCTCGTCGGTGCCGAGCGCCTTGTCGATCCAGTGCGGCAGATACTCCATGCCCGGCTCCTCCACGTTGAAGTGCCCGATGGTGATAGCCGCCTTGCCCTGGCCCAGCTGGGCCGCATCGCGGATACACTCGCACGTGGTGAAGTCGGTGGTCTCCATGCAGAGCAGGCAATCCACGTCGTGCTCGTCCACATAGCGGGTCTCGACATCGTCGCTAGGCCCGATGAGGTGCATGGGGATGTGCACCTTCTGCACGCGGGCCTCTGGGTCGCCAATCAGGCGGGTGCCGCGCAGACCCAGCGCGTGCACCAGGTAGCGCGCCAGCTCCTGGGCGCTCGTCTCGGGAATCTCGAAGTCCATGGGCATGGACTTGTCCCCCACGCGATAGTCCAGCCATCCCAGCTTCCAGGCAAGGCCGTAGAAGATGCCGTCGACCATGGCTCCGCCTTCGTCGATAGGCACCTGCGAGTGGATGAAGTCATGGTTGCGCCACACGGCGCCGCCCCACTCGTCCAAGACCGCCTTCTTCGCCTGGAAGGTCTTGTTGAAGGCAAGCCAGCCCTGGCGATCCCCGTGATTCCAGAAGATGGCCTCATGGCTGATGATGAGGTTGGCACCGAGGCGCTGCGCCTCCTGGACTATCTTGGTCGACGGCCAGATGCAGCTCACGATGCCGGTGCACTCTTGGTCCACACTGCCGTACAGCACCTGGTCGCGCGTCTTGATCGAATCGATGGGCTTTCCCGAGCCAAACAGGTCGATGCCTCCCGAGAAGGCCTTGACCCTGGTAATGACTTCAGAGATGAGCATGGTGTTCTCCTCTGGAACGTGAGGGATAGTAAGAAGGAGCCGCACCTGCTGAAAGCCCCTCTTGTGACTGACAGCGGGCACGGCCCCATAGATGCAAGCCTATATGAGCTAGGCTACTCGTCGTCCTCGTCCACATCCGCCTCGAACGTGTTGACGAGGCGCATGGACTGACGCGCAAGGGCAAGCGTAGCCTCGATGTCTTCGCAGGTAAGGGGCTCATCCGCAAGCGCCAGCTCAAGTGTTAGCGGAACGCTCACGCCCGCGACCAAAAACACGTGGTCGTTGACGTACGGCGCAAAGCGCTGGTTGACGCTGCCCTGCAGAATGTCGGTGAGGACGAGCACCTCGTCATCCGGATCGAACTTCGCGAACACCTCGGCAACCTGGTCCTCGAGCGGCGTCTCGTCGATATAGGCGCAGATGACGTTGAGGTCGGAAGGACCACCCAAAAAATCTATCGTGTCCGCGAGGCCCGCCGCAAAGCGATGGTGGGAGGCGAGAATGATGTGTCTCACGGTGATTCCTTAGCTTCTTGTCAGGCTTGTCCTAGCGTTGCTGGACCTACCGTCAACGGATGGGATTGCTCAACACAAGACCTTACGGCATAACGAGCCGCAGGGGCTGGGATGGTCGGGAGACGGGACTCCCGGCCATCCCAAAGGAAGGGGGCTAGCCAAGGATGCCGAAGGCGGCGCAGGCGCAGCTCACGATGATGATACCCAGGATGATCCAGGACAGGCTCACGCCCTTCTTGATGAGGCGATACACGATGGCCGTCACGGCGATGCCCATGATGTTGGGGAAGATCAGGTCGATCACGCCCTCCTGGATGGGCAGGGTCACTTCACCGAAGGTGAAGGTGAGTGGCGTGTGGATGGCCACGGTGGAGAAGATGAGCGAACCGACGACCATGAGGCCCAGAATCGAGGCCGCGTCGGTCAGGACGGCAAGCTTGTCGGCCATGGTGGTGATGATCTGCACGCCTGCGTTGTAGCCCTGGTTGTAGTTCTGCATACGCCACACGTACATGACGGCCCACAGGGCAATCCACAGCAGGATGCCGACGGGGTTGCCGTCCATGGCCATGTAACCGGCGATGGAGCCAAGGATGGTCAGGGGCAGGATCCAGATGAACACGTCGCCGATGCCGGAGATGGGGCCCATCAGGCCGATCTTGAGGTCGTTCTCAGCCTGCTGGCCGGCCTCGTGACCGGTGTCCTCGATTGCCAGGCCGGCGCCCAGCAGCAGGCCGGACACGGGAGGCGTGGCATTGAAGACGCAGTCGAGCTGGTTCAGGATGGCACGGTTGAAGGCATCCTCGTCGCCGCCATAGATCTTGCGCAGGGCATAGAAGGCGGCATAGGTGGCGCAGGGGGCGTTCTGCGTGGCGTAGGCGTAGGACACGGTGTCCATGAGGCACATACGACGCGAGCAGATGTCCAGGTCCTCCTTGGTGAGGACGGGAGCGTAGGAACCATCGGGCAGCGGCTGCGGAATGGGCTCCTTGAAGTCGGTCGGGGAGATATCTGCAGGCTTGAAGAATCCGTTACTCATCTTCGAGTTCACCTCCGTCGGTGATGGCAGCGGCAACACCAGCGCCAGCAACGCCTTCGGTGTGCAGCTTGAAGTAGCAGATGGCGATGACCATGCCGATGAGGGCGATGGGAAGGACGGGCAGGTTGAGATAGGCGGCGCACACGTAGCCGGCTACCGCGAAGTACCAGAACTTGTTGAAGGGCATGAAGGTGAGGAGCATCGCGAAGCCCGTGACGGGCAGGATGCCGGCGGCCACGTTGAGGCCTGCGGTGAACCAGGCAGGCATGACGGCCAGGACGGCATCGACGGCCTGCTGACCGAAGAGCAGCACGAGCAGCATCGGCAGCGCGCCCTGCATGAAGAGGTACAGGTGGCTCAGGTAGAACGAGCGGAGCATGTTGGGATAGTCACGCTTGGCCGCGAAGCCGCGGATGACCGAGAAGACCCAGGAGTTGTAGATCTTGAAGATGAGGTCGAGCTGCACGTACAGCATGGCTACTGCCACGCCCACGGCGAGACCGACCGAGAAGTCGGAGCTGTTGCCGGAAGTCACGGCGAGGACGGTCGCGACCATGCCGGCCATGCCGTAGTCGGGTGCGGATGCTCCGCCAAGGCCAAGGGCGCCCATCGACATGAGCTGGATGGTGCCGCCCACCACGAGGCCGGCCATCGGGTCGCCGAGCACGATGCCCGTAAGCCAGCACCAGAAGGCGTGCTGATAGGTGAATGCCTGGGTAGAGTAGAAGTCAGCGGCGCGCAGGCCAGACAGGATGACGACCAGAAGGATCTGGAATGGGTTAAGTTGCATCTTCTACCACCTTTCTTTACATCGAGATGTACTCGGAGATGGGAACTGCCTTGTCGGTGGTCATGTAGCGCACCTCAACCGTGGTGCCAGCAGCGGCAATCTTGCGGTAGGTGTCCATGTCCTCCGTCTTGATGAAGGCACGCCTCCCTGCCTGCACGCCGTCGGCCTCGCCGGTGGGGAGCTCGGTCAGACCAAGGGTGAGGACGGGTATCTTCTGCCCCATCTCGATCAGATCGAGGAAGGTCTGGGGATCGCGCGCAATGACGAAGACCGTGTGGCCATCGTACTTGCCTGCCTTGAAGTTGGCGTAGGCGGTCTCGTGATCGATGATCGAAAGCGCCTGGCCAGAAGGCTTGCTCATGCGCATAGCCCCCTTGCGGACTTCGTCATGCGCCGTGGCGTCATCGATGATCATGGTGCGCTGGGTAGCGTACGTGGGGCACCAGTAACCCTGGACGATGCCGTGGAGCAGGCGATAGTCGATCCTCCCTGCCTTGATGCTCATGCTTACACTCCTTTCTTCCTTACCGTTCGCTTGCCTAGCTAGATGCCTGCGACCCTCATTCGTCTATGAGGTCGCCGCCTCCAGCATCCAAGGGCGTCCCCTGGGATGCCTGGTTGCCATAAATGAAGTCGTACACAAAGGCGATCTCACTCTCGGGAATCTCCACCTTGTAGCGCTGGGTGAGGTCACGGAAGCTTTCACGGAACCATGCCATGAAGTCCGCATGCGCAAGGGCAAACTCCTCCCCCGCAGGATGAGCATCCACGAAGTTGTTTGTTACGAGACGCTCAATGAGACCACAAAGGTGTACGTAGATGCCTATCACCTTACGCTGCTCAATGCATTCGCCCAGAAGTTCCTGTAGGCGTGCGAGCGCGCGGTCAGCCTCGGCGTAGAGGCGCTCGGGGTTGAGGATGGTGATGGACTCCACCACGCTCTTCAGCGTCACGTTGCGCAGCAAGTCGCGGTGGAACTGTGCGATGCCCTCGGGACCCAAGGCCCCTACCAACGCACGGTCGAGCGCTTCGGACGAACCATCAGCGATGATGTCCTCAAGACCCACAAAGGGAACACCAGCAATACCTGGATCCATGGTTCCCATGATGGCGCGGACACGATAGTTAGAAAAAACTGGAGCGTCGGAGCCACTTCGAGCCAGATCAGTAAAATCAGCTGTGACGAGTCGTACGACCAAGTCGTCTGGGAGACTCGCTGCAACCAACTGACGAATACGGTCCGCCGCGTCAGAACCGTTCTCAGAGCAAAACACTATGGCGTCATAACCGTGGGCACCACGAATGACGCGATAGCTGGGTGCCAGCACTTCGATGGATCGATCAAGTGTCTCGGTGAGGTCATCTCCCGCAACGAGGGCAGAGCCAACTTCGAGCGCAAGACCCGTAGACACGTTGTTCACCACGAAAAGGTCACCATTAGGGGCACCATGGACGTACTTGTCCACTTCTGCAAGCGAACCCATATCGACGAGTACCGCTATGACCGGAGAGTACGCATAGCGCTCCAACAGCCGTGACAACTGGCCTGCGACATCGGCAAGCTGCTCGTCATAGGCCATATTGATGGCATCGAAAACCCGACGGCGCAGGATGCGGTTAGCCGCATCGGCGATGCTCGTCGCCGTGGAATAACCGTGCGCGAGAATGATGCCTACGTTCTCACGAGGCGTCTGCGTCGCCTCACTGGCTTCCTTCACCTCGATAAGGAGGAGTACCTGCGAGAGCGTGTCAAGCCTCACTCCTAGTGCAACGGTCACAGCGGAGCAAATCTGATCGACGATGACCGTACTGGTGCGCGAATAGCTGGTGAGGGTCGAGAGAAGCGCCTGAAGGTCGGCAGCGTTCGTCGTGCGCCACCGCGCCACGCCTGCTTCATCCCACAGCTGGATGCACAGCGACTGTGCCAATGCATGGCATGTCTTGCGCGAGAGCTCGATGCCGTATGTCGCGTTCACCTCATCGAAGATGGGAGCGAGCACTTGCTCGTAGGCGCCCAGACGCGGGTTGGTGGCACGGCTCTCGAAGTTGAGGTAGTCCTGGTACTCGCGGACAGTTGCTGACGCCGTGGAAAAGAACTCATCGAAACTGGCGCGCCCGTCACGGTAGGCACGAAACGCGTCGAGAATGGACTGAAAATAGCGCCCGATGCGCGATGTGGAACCGAGAGAGGTGTGCTTGTCGCCCGTAATCAGCTTGTCATCGTCCTCTTCGACAGAGCTTGTGCCTAAGACCTGCGCAGGCAGATTGTACGAACGGATGATTAACTGCTCTTCGACACGATTGAGATAGGCCCCCGCGCAACAGTTGGTGATGCAAACTCGCAGGCCGTCCACGTTGTCCTCAAAGGAAGCCTCTACCAGGGTGCGCAAGGCCCCTCTGCTAATGGCCACGTCGGCCGCCACGCGACGACCCTCCATGCGTAGGAAGTGCATAACCAAGTCGGTTCGTTCCTCCGTGGTTCGTTCACGAAGCGCGGGAACCGAAGCCACAATGGGCACGCGATGGGCAATCTGCCGCATCGTCAGGTCATCGGTAGTACGTGAGGTAGAGAGCACGATGCGTACGGGCGCAATTGACGAGATTCCCGTGGCGTTTATCGCACCGTTGTGCAGACGCTCGAGCACAAGGTCGCGTGAGGTGCGAGAAAGCTGGTCGAACTTGTCCAGGTACACCATGCCACCCTGTGCCTCGGCAAGGTACCCTGCCAAGCCCTTCACACCCAAGAGGTCATGCCTAAAACGTGCGTCATCGTCGCCATAGCGCGAACAATCCACCACCACGTAACGTGCGCCGGCAGGCAGCACCTGCGTATTTACACCAAAGTCAAACATGAGGCGCGATAACAGCGCCTTGCCAACCCCCGGTTCGCCAGCTAGCAGCACCGGCAGTCCATGTGGTGGGTAGGTGATAGCACTCTTCAGTTGGCTCACGCATGTGGAAAGTGACAAGTCGTGTCCGATGGCATTGTCGAAGTCCCTGTTCCCCCCATAGCCGATGACCGACATGAGATCTTCGACCGAATCGAACTCGCAGCGGTCGAAGTGCGTCTGTAGGTAGCGTTCCACGCCACGTTTGTGCATGAAGATTACGGGACGGGTGTTAAGCTTCACGACGAGGCCTTCGCGCACCAGCTCGTTGAGGTACTGGCTAGCTAAGTTGCGGGACACCATGACGTCAGAGGCGATGCGCATCGTAGTAAACGGTGCTAGCGCCGAGAAGTCCACCGTCCGCGTGATGGAGTCAAGATGACGCAGTAGTTCGGTTTTGGTATCGGACGCCGCCACGTACAACCTCCCCTCTCGTTGTCTCTCAACATACGATGGACACTTGGAATCGCCATCTCGATTCGTGATTTTCGCCATATGACAGCTCCTTTCGACAAGGCAGGTTCCAGATAGTCAAGGCTTTGTGAACGTCTCGACACTTCGTTTCGACAGTGGCTATACCACGCCTATTGGCTACTGCGGCTCTACTCGCCAACGTACCGTCGACGCGCGTTCCGTCGAGGAAGATGTTAGTGTCGGACCTGCGGTCAAAACGATGGATGACAATGCCGTCCGAGCAGACGCAGGCAAGCTTTGACCCATCGTCCGACCAGGTCGCGTGTCCCTTCAAGGACCGTGAAGGGAGCGTGCCGTCCCATACGGTTGCCACCAGCTCGTCGAGCTTCGCCGTCGCACCGGTTGTCAAATCGAGTACCGCAGATTGGCTGGTCACCAGTCCTGACTCTCCCTCCTGGCTGCCGACCGCATCCTGGTAGAACAGGCGCGTGGCCGTGGGGTCAGCCAACAGGTAGAGGCGTTTTCCTCCCGGCGAAACGTCCTTCCCAAATCCTTCCTCAACACCATAGAGGCTTGTCGTCTTTCCATCCAGCGATGCCGCGGCAATGCGCGCGAGCCTCTCGTAGTCAGCCTCGTTTTGTGGGGAGAAGCGATCCTCGCGGTGGGAGGCCTCGTCCTCCCCCGTGAATCCGAAGGTGTATCTCTGGTGGGCCATGGGCGCCTCCGTCAGTCAGGTGGACTGTCGTGGACGCACGGGGTCTGTCGGGGACTCGTGCGACCGCGGTTGAGGCGGTTATAGGGCAGGTAAGCGGCCCTAAGAGGCCGAGTCATGGAATCGGCACATTTCGTTGGTTTGAGGGGGAGGGCTTCTGAGCATCGGCATGGGAGTGCGGCCGGCTGTGTCGGCGTCGCGCAATCCCTCTCGCTCGATAAGAGAGCGATCAGATGGCCCCCAGGAAGGTAGAGCCTATGTGCGCTTCCAGCCTATCCATGCTCGGTCATTCCCTCGCCGCCGGACCGGCGGACGAGTCGTGGCAGACCCTGGCGTTCGTCTTCCGGGCCGCCATTGGGACTGGTTCTAGGCTGAGGTTAATGCTGGGGGCGGACACAAATTTCTTAACCAAGGATGACGGCGCGACCGCTGACGACCGTTCGCCGATTCGCCACATGTACTCCCAGCAGGCAAAATCTGCCCTTAGGACTGTTTGGGACACCCCTTCGGGACAGCGTTGGATTTCGCATAAAAAAGGCCGCTCTACCTGCGGCTGAAATACATAATCGGGTAATGCGCATTACCCAGATCAGGGTCGGTCGGGCACAGGTGCCCCTCTCAGCCTGCCTCGCCGCAAGCTCCCGTCTCGGATGCCATTGTAGCGCAAGAGGCACGCGCCGCAACTGGCACGTATGACATGGTGTCATGGGAGCCGCGCTCCGGAAAGATAGGCAACATCGAGCGACGCGACCGCATCGTCGACGCGGACGATTACGCATAAACCCCGTCAAGAAGACATTCGGCCCTCTCCCCTACTCTCCGAAGCCCGTGCTGTGATGGTAGCGCCGCCGGTAGTCGGTGGGCGTGTGGCCCGTGGTCTGGCGGAACACCTTGGTGAAGTAGCTCTGGCTTGAAAAGCCGAGTGCCGTTGCTATCTGCTGGGCGGTGTAGTCGGAGTACTTGAGCATGTTCTTGGCCGTGGCGATGCGCTCGCGCTGCACGTACTCGGTGACGGAGAGGCCGGTCTCGCGCTTGAACAGCGTGGAGAGGTAGCTCGCGTTGAGCCCCACGTGCTCCGCGAGGTCCGCCAAGCCCACGTGACCATCCAGGTGGAAGCGGATGTAGTCCTGGCACCGCACCACCGGAAGCGAGAACACCGTCTCCTTCTTGATGTTGGCCATGCGCTGGGTGTAGAAGGCGAACATGTCGCAGTGCAGCTCCTTGACCTCCTCCACGCTCCTCAGACGGTCCATGCGCAGGATGTAGAGGTCGCTCGCGTTGTAGGCTGTCTCGGGGTCCATGCCCTCCTCGATGCAGTAGCGCGACACGAGGGCGATCGACGCCACGAAGAGGTACTTCTGGTTGCGCAGCGGGTCGTCGGACACGTGGCCCGGCAGGTCCGAGTCCAGCATGCGGCGGCACTCGTCCACCGAGCGCATGTCGCCGGCGCGCAGCAGGTCGTACTGCAGCATGTCCTCGTTCTGCGTGTGGTGGCGCTTGCCCCGCTCGGCGTTGACGAAGGCGAGGTAGCTGACGCTCCGGTCATCAATCTGCGTGCGCGGCATAGGAGTCCCTTTCGTCAAGTATCAATCATCCAAAGATAGTACCAACTGCCAAGAGATGTTGCAAAAGTGGCTGACTCACACTCCGTAGACTTCTTTGCCAGTGAAAGACCAGAGAAGAAAGAAGTGAGCAGAGCATGTCCACAACCAAGCCAAGCTTTGTAAAGTTCTGCGCGCTGGAGGCCCTGCACTGGGCCGTGATGGCCGCCGTGCAGGGCCTCATGAGCACCTACATGTCCGTCTCGGGCATGTCAGATGCGGTGCTCTCCACCGTGCAGGCGTGCTACCTGATGGCTGCGTTTGCCGGAGCGCTCTTCTGGGGCGGGCGCATCGACGAGGCAGGGAGCCATCGCAGGTTCTTCGTGCTTGGCGTGGCCGCCTCCCTCGTGACCTGCGTGGCCACCTGCCTCCTCATCGACAGCTACCTCTTGTGCGGCCTGGCGTACGCTGCCTACGGCTTCATGGTGGTGCCCGTTGCCACCAACCTCGACGCCTGGGTCATGGACTCCTTCCCCGAGCGCGCCGACGCCGCCGGGCGCGCCCGCTCCTTCGCGACGGGCGGCTACGCGCTCTGCATGCTGCTCTACGGCCAGCTCATCAAGCACTTCGGCTATAGCGTGATCTGGGCCGCGGCCTGCGTGGCCGTGCCTCCCACCATCGCACTCGCGCTCACGCAGCCTGATGCCGTGCGCACCGGCACCGCCAAGAAGAAGGAGAAGGTCGGCCCCACCCAGGTGGCCTCGCTCATGCGCATCCCGCTCTACGCGTTGCTCGTGGTCGTGGTCTTTCTCAACGGATTTGCCATCAGCCCGCTCAACTACATGCGCACCGTGGTGCTGCAGAACGTGGGCGCTGACGTCTCCTACATCGGGTTCGACTCCTTCGTGGGCTGCCTCGCCCAGCTGCCGTTCCTGGTGTTCTCCGGCTACTGGCTGCGCTTTTCCAAGGAGAAGCGCCTGCTCGCGGGCATCGCGCTGCCCTTCGGCTATGCCGTGCTCACGGCATTCTGCCATCAGCCCGTCACCTCGACGCTCGCCTCCATGCTCAACAACATGAGCTTCGGCATCCTCTACCCCTCCATGCGCGAGATCACCCGCGAGAGCGTGCCGGAGGAGCTCTTCAACAGCGCCAGCAGCCTCATCGACGTCTGCTACGGGCAGCTGCCGGGCATCATCAGCCTACTCGCCGCCGGCCCGCTGCTGAGCGTCTTCGGCATCCGTGGCCTCTCGCTCGCCTGCGCCGCCGCCCAGGCCGTGACGCTCGCGGTGCTCGTGGCGGGCATGGCCCGGCTGACCGCGCAGCAAGCCGGCCGCAGACGGACGCTGGTCGCCAATCGGCAGTAGGACAGGCCCAATTTGTGGACTGAGGACATATCGCTCGGACAGGTACGTTCGACCTTTCGTGATAGGAGACCCATATGACCGAGGTAGAGAAGATGGAGGCCGGCCTCGAGTACCGCTTCACCGACCGCGAGCTGGGCGCACGCCGCCGCAATGCCATCGCCACCGTCGAGCGCTACAACGCCATCGACCCGCTCGACTTTGCGGAGCAGGAGCGCTTCGTGGCCGAGGAGCTCTTTGGCTCGGCGGGCGTGGGCGCTTCCGTGCAGCAGGGCTTCAACTGCGACAACGGCAAGAACATCCACGTGGGTGACCACCTCATCATCAACTACGGCTGCACCATCCTGGATGTGGCCGAGGTGACCATGGGCGACTGGGTCATGATCGGCCCGCACGTGCTCATCTCCACCGTGAACCACCCCTTAAGCCCGCGCGGCAGGCGCAACCGCCTGGGCATCGCGAAGCCGGTGCGCATCGGCGACGACGTGTGGATCGGCGGCCACGCCACCATCCTGCCAGGTGTCACCATCGGCAACGGCGCCGTCGTTGCTGCGGGAGCCGTGGTCACCAAGGACGTTCCGCCCTACACGGTGGTGGCCGGCGTCCCCGCGCGCGTCGTCAAAAAGATCGAGGACGACCTGGACGGCTGGGTGGAAGGCGAGCTGCTCACGTAGCAGACATTCTGAGAGAAGCTCCGCGTATCGGCGTCGGGCCTCGTCGAGCCGCCGACCTGCACTATAGCGCTTTGCGAGTTGGACAGTATTCTTTTGGCAAGTTGAACCAAATTGACTTGGCATGTTGGCACAGCAAGACAGCGAGGTCCCGTCCAATGGAACTGAGTCACCCGCACTGCTCCGCATCCATCTCGGCAAGCCCGCAGGTGATTCATCCAGATGCATGACCTGTCAGGCTGGCGTGGGAAAGGCATGCTGAGACGAGGCTGCTATAGCACCGCACCGTTAGACGCAATCACCTTGGCGTAATACGCGAACGAGTCCTTGCGGCTGCGCTCGAGGGTGCCGGAGCCTCCGTCCTGCTTGTCCACGTACACGAAGCCGTAGCGCTTGCGCATCTCGCCGGAGGAGTTGGACACGATGTCGACGCAGCCCCACCAGGTGTAGCCCATCACGTCCACGCCGTCTTCTATGGCCATCCGCAGCTGCTCCAGGTGGCTCCGCAGGTAGTCGATGCGGTAGTCGTCGTGGATCGAGCCGTCGTCCTCCACGACGTCCGCGGCGCCCAGGCCGTTCTCCACGATCATGAGCGGCACCTGGTAGCGGTCGTACGCCTCGTTCAGGAACCATCGCAGCCCCTTGGGGTCGACGGCCCAGCCCCACGCGCTCTTCTGCAGGTGGGGGTTGTTGACGCCGCCGAAGAGGTTGCCGGTCGCGGGCTCGAGGTCGCGCGCGGAGGCCGCCGCGCTGGAGTAGTAGGAGAAGGATATGAAGTCCACCTTGCCGGCTGCCATGATTGCGGCGTCCTCGTCCGAGACGTCGAGCCACACGCCCTCGCCGCGCCAGAAGGCGGGGGCCCAGGCGGGGTAGGCGCCGCGCACCTGCACGTCGCAGCAGTACCAGTTGGCCCGGCGGTTGGCGGCCTGCGCCTCGAGCACGTCGTCGGGGTCGCAGGAGTAGGGGTAGGTCGCGGCGCTCGCCACCATGCAGCCCACCTTGTTGGCGGGGTCTATCTCGTGTGCGAGGGTGACTGCCTTGGCGCTGGCGACGAACTGGTTGTGCAGGGCCTCGTAGCGGCGCTGGGGGACGTCCCAGGCGACCGGCTCGCCCACGGCCAGCGGCACGTCGTCGCCGTCGGGGAGGATGCCCAGGCTCATCACGTTGCCGAAGGCGCCCTCCACCAGGGCGCAGTTGATCTCGTTGAAGGTGAGCCAGTAGCGTACCAGGCCCCGATACTCGGTGAAGAGCGTCTTGCAGTAGCGCACGAAGAGGCCGACGAGGTCGCGGTTGGCCCAGCCACCGCGCCGGGCGAGCGCGTAGGGCAGCTCGTAGTGGCTGATGGTCACCATGGGCTCGATGCCGCGCTCGCGGCAGAGCTCGAACACGCCGCGGTAGAAGTCGAGGCCCTCCCGGCTGGGAGCGGCGTCGTCGCCGTGGGGGAAGATGCGCGCCCACTGCACGCTCATGCGGTAGCACTTGAAGCCCATCTCGGCAAATAGCTCGATGTCCTCGCGCCAGTGGTGGTAGAAGTCCACGGCCTCGTGGCTGGGGTACCAGATGTCGTCGCGCACGGTGCTGGTGATGCGGCGCGGCTCGCTCACGGACCCTCCCGTGATCATGTCGGTGACCGAGGGGCCCTTGCCCCCCTCGTCCCAGCCGCCCTCGTACTGGTTGGCGGCGGTGGCCCCGCCCCAGAGGAAGCCCTCGGGGAAGGTGGTGGTCGCGTCGTTGGCGTTCTGCATGAAAAGACCTCCTCGTCGTCGTGGCTTGCGCAACCCCGACATGCTGTGCGGACGGGGTGCGCCTCGTCTTGGCGTAACCCCAGCCGGCGGACGAGAAGGTCCGGCAGGTCCCGAAAATGTTCCGGTTAATAACAACACTAGCAGCCGTCCGGACAGCTGTCAAAGATGCATGCGGCATTTGCGTAATCCGTCATGGGGCCTTCTATCACGATGCTCAATCCTAGGGCAATCAACAAAATCGCGGCAGCGTTGGGCCTGAGGTAAGACCTGAACTCCGCGGAGGGCAGACGAAGAAGCGTCGGCGCCTCTACTCCACAGCGCCAAACAGCGGCGTGGTGATTTCCGCGAGCTGTCCCGCCAGCACTTTCGGGTCATCCCTGAAGCCGCGCTCCGCTCACCAGAGGATGCAGTTGAAGACGATGCCGTTCCAGGAATTCACCTTCACTCCGAGAGGAAGTTCCCGTGCATGCACATACCTCGCCGCTGAGGATGAAGTCGAGTATCCTCAGCGGCGAGACTCTCCATGGAACTTAGTCTAGCGAGCCCTTCGCCCAACGATCCATGCTCGTTACAGCAGCCCGTTGCAGGACCTCATGAAGT
>CADALE010000028.1 GCA_902788705.1 uncultured Coriobacteriaceae bacterium
GGCCTGAGCGCCTGCGGCACGCCCATGGCCGTCCGCGCGATCACCTCGGCGTCCCGCTCGTCGGTCTTCGCGTCGCCCGGGAACAGCGACGACGCCCTGCTGGCCGCGATGCCGGGCAGGTAGGCGACCTCGACCCCGGCGGCCCTCGCGCGCCTCACGACCGTCGTGCCGATGTTGCGGCGCTGGTCGACCACGGCGAGCGCCCGGCCGTGCGCCGCGGCCTCGGCGAGCACGCGGCCGACCGCGGCCTCGTCGTTGGCCACCCCGACGTTGAAGGCGACCGAGCCCCCCGCCAGGACGCAGCAGGCCCTGTGCGCGAGCTTGCCCACGTCGAAGCCCACGTAGGCGTCGTACGGCCCCTCGAATGACTGCATGGTGTATCCTCCTAGCCAAGTCGGCCGTCCGGAGGCCCGTCCGCGACACCCACATTACCGAGCCGCGAAGAGATTCCGGCAGGTTCCTATCAGTCGCCTCCAGGCGGGCCGTCCTCCCTCCGGTGGCAACACCCCCCGGGCCTTCGGCAGAGGCAGGGGCGGAGGGCCATCCGGGGGAGGCCGGTCGGCGGCCCCGCAGGGCTGACAAGAAGATAGCCCCAGCCGTCGCCGGGGCTATCGATCAACCTTCGGGAAGCCATCTCTGACTGTAATGGGGGGACCGGCCCGTCCGTCCCCACTGTCCCGTCCCCATCGCCTTGATACGAGACACTCCCTTATAATGGGGGCATTGCGTCGCAGATAGGAGCCGTCATGGACATCACCCCGCAGGAAGTAGCCGAGACCATGGCCATGGTCTCCCAGCAGAACCTTGACCTGCGCACCATCACCATGGGCATCTCGCTGATGGGTTGCGCCGACGAGGACATGGCCCGCATGCGCACCAAGGTGTACGACCACATCACGCGCACGGCCGAGCACCTGGTGGAGACGGCCGACGCCCTTGAACGCGAGTACGGCATTCCCATCGCCAACAAGCGCGTGTCGGTGACACCCATCGCCCAGATCGCCGCCGCCTGCCCCGACAGCGATCTCTCGCCGCTGGCCTCCACGCTCGACCGCGCAGCCGACACGCTGGGCATCGACTTCATCGGCGGGTTCTCGGCCCTCGTGCAGAAGGGCATGGGCGGGGCCGACCGACGCCTCATCGCCTCCATCCCCACGGCCCTTGCCACCACCGAGCGCGTATGCAGCAGCGTGAACGTGGCCTCCACGCGGGCAGGCATCAACATGGACGCCGTGCTGCTGATGGCCCAGACCATCGTGGAGACCGCCCGTCGCACCACCGCGCGTGACTGCTGCGGTGCCGCCAAGCTGGTGGTGTTTGCCAACATGGTGGAGGACTCGCCGTTCATGGCCGGAGCCATCCACGGCACGGGCGAGGCCGACGCCGTCATCAATGTGGGCGTGTCGGGCCCCGGCGTGATGGCCGCAGCCCTGCGCCAGCTGCCCGAGAGCGCCAACCTCATGGACGTGGCCGAGCGCATCAAGGAGACCGCCTTCAAGATCACCCGCGCAGGCGAGCTGATGAGCCGTGAGGCCTCGCGCCGCCTGGGTGTGGAGAAGGGCATCGTTGACCTGTCACTGGCACCTACGCCCGCTGCCGGCGACTCGGTGGCCGAGATCCTCGAGATCATCGGCGTGGGCCGCACGGGCGGCCCCGGAACCACGTGCGCGCTGGCCCTGTTGAACGACGCGGTCAAGAAGGGCGGCGTCATGGCCAGCTCGTCGGTGGGCGGCCTCTCCGGCGCGTTCATCCCCGTCTCGGAGGACGCCGGCATGATCCGTGCCGCGCGTGAGGGCGTCCTCACGCTGGAGAAGCTTGAGGCCATGACCAGCGTGTGCTCGGTGGGCCTTGACATGATCGCGGTGCCGGGCGACACCACGGCCGAGACCATCGCAGGCCTCATCGCCGACGAGATGGCCATCGGCATCATCAACAGCAAGACCACCGCAGTGCGCGTGATTCCCGCCATCGGCCACGACGTGGGCGACACGCTGGAGTTCGGGGGCCTTCTGGGCACCGCCCCGGTCATGCCCATCAGCCACTTTGCGGGAGAGGTGCTGGCACACCGAGGCGGCCGCTTCCCCGCCCCGCTCAACTCGCTCAAGAACTAGGCGCAGACCGAAAGATAGTACCAAAGGGGATACTCCCCTTCGGTTCACAGGCCATGTCTGTCGCCGGCGCGGCCTCCAAAACCACAAGTGCGTAACTCTGATGGTTCACTTATTGATTAAATATCATATATGAGCAGGTAGATGACTTATCGCCCATCTACCTGCTCGATTCTTACGCACAATAGTTACGCACTTGTAGAACGTGTAGGCCTATGGGACCGCACCAGGGCATCGTCTCGCTAGCCGAGGTGCTCCTTCAGGAAGCCGTCCACAATGCCCAGCACCTCGGGCGTCCAGAACTCGGGGCCACCGTGGTCGGCACCGCGCAGCAGGTACAGCTGGCTGTCGTGGCCCGTCTGCACCAGATGGCGGTGCAGCTCGACGCTGCAGCGCGTGTTGACCGTGCGGTCCTTGGTGCCATGGAAGTTGATGACCGGCACTATCTGCGTCGCCTCGTCGATGTTGCAGCGCACCGTAAGCAGCTCGCGCGCGGCGGCGTCCTCGCGCAGGTTGACACCACCCATCTCCATGCCCTCGGGGGAGTCGGGCAGGTTGTGGTTGGGCGTGGAGGGGTTGGAGTCATCGAAGGTGAGGTCGGTCGACCCGTAGTAGTTGACGATGCAGCTAACCTCGCCAGACACGCCCGGGAAGAGGTTCGCCGGCGCGTCGTCATCATGCATGATGCCCGCATAGACCGCCGTGTGGCCACCCGACGAGTCGCCCATCACCGCCATGCGGCTGGGGTCGATGCCATACTCCTCGGCATGCGCGCGCATGAACCGGATGGCGTTGCGGGCATCCTGAACCGGCGCGGGAAACGCGGCCAGGCTGCTCTCGCGATACTGGACGATGGCCACGACGTAGCCCATCGCCGCCAGGCGCGCGACGCACGGCAGGTTGGCATACACGTGCTGCGTCATCCAGGCAGAGCCCTGCACGTACACCACGCAGGGATAGGCGCGCGACGCAGGCCGCCCGGGCTTCGGCGCCTTGGCGTTTCGGCTGGTGGGGACAAGGATCTGCAGCACGCGCGAGATGCCGTCCACGCACTCGTACTCGACGTCGTTGAGGTAGAGCACGCCCACCTCGTCGCCCGTCGTATCGAGCCACGTGGCGCCTGGCACTTCCTCGTCAAACTCCGGCATCTCCTCGTAGGTCCACGCCTTCAGCTCCATGCCCATCCCCTTCCTTCTACTTGTTGCCATGGGCCGGCGCCGGCCAATGGGGTGCTACAGGAAGCGTACCTCGGGCTCGAGGCGCACGCCAAACTGGCGCTCCACCTCGTCCTGCACGTGCTCGATGACCGCATGCACGTCGGCCGCGGTGGCGCCGCCCAGGTTGACCACGAAGCCCGCGTGCTTCTTGCTTACGCCAGCCCCGCCCGACTGCCAGCCCTTCAGGCCCGCATCCGAGATGAGCTTGCCCGCGAAGTGACCCTCGGGACGCTTGAAGGTGGAGCCGGCGCTGGGCAGGTCAAGCGGCTGCTTCTCCTCGCGACGACGCGTCAGGTCGTCCATGGTGGCACGGATGGCCTCAGGCTTGGCCTTCTTGAGCACGAAGGTGGCGGAGAGCACGATCAGCCCCTCGTCGGCGATGCGGCTCTTGCGATAGCCCAGATCAAGCTCGTCCACGCCCAGCGTGGCAAACGAGCCGTCGGGCGTGAGGACGCGCACGCTCTTGAGCACGTCGGCGATGCAGCCGTCGTACGCACCGGCATTCATGAAGCAGGCGCCGCCAATGGAGCCGGGGATGCCACAGGCAAACTCAAGTCCGGAAAGACCCAGCTCGCAGGCCATCTCTGAGGCCTCGCGCAGCCCCACCCCGGCCTGGCAGCTCATCTCGTTGCCGTCCACGGCCACGTTGATGAGACCCTCGGTGAGCGAGATGATCACGCCGCGGTAGCCCTCGTCGGACACCAGCAGGTCGGACCCACATCCCAGCAGGAAGAACGGCGTCTCGACCTCCTTGCAGGCGGCCACCGCCTCAGCGAGCTCGTCCGCATCGTCAGGCGTGACGAAGAGGTCTGCCGGGCCGCCAATCTGGAAGGTGGTGTGCTTGCTCATGGGCTCGTCCACGAGCACGTTGTCCTCACCCAGAATCTGGGCTAGGCGCTGCTGCAGGTCCTCGCGTTCTCGGCCGTCTCCTGCCATGTGTTGTCACGCTCCTTGCTGAGGTGGTATGTGGGGTACCAGTATAGGTGATGGGGCAGCCTAGCGACGCGGATGCGAGGTGAGGTGCCAGCCATCACAGAACTCGCAACGATAGCACGTCAGGCCCGTGCGCCCCTGCGCGGCGCACCAGTCGATGGCCTCGCGGGCATCCCATTGGGTGGCATAGCGGTTCTTTGACTCGCAGGCCTTCGCGCGGTGGGCCGCTTCACGGCGACCCTCGGCAGCCTGGCGCTCGGCAGCTGCGCGCTCGTAGGCACGGTCGAGGTCGTCGCCCAGGGAAAGCCTGAACGCCTCCGCCTGACGCCGCCTTGCCGATGGTTTCCTGCTGCCCAATGCCGCCTCCCAAACGTCCCGTTACCAGTGTAGGGGCAAAGGGATGCCGGCAGGATGACGAGCGCATTCTCCATAGGTACCAAAAGGTTCCTGCTTGCCCCCACTGATGCCGCGCGCTATCCTCGTATGCGCATACAGTTTCAGGGCAGGGTGCAATTCCCTACTGGCGGTGATGGGCAGGGCCCTCAGTCCGCGAGCCGCGCAAGGCGGCCGACCTGGTGAGATCCCAGGACCAACGGTCACAGTCCGGATGGAAGAAACGGAGGCGCCACCATGGCATCCAACATCAGCACGCGCCACGACACCCACTCGACAACCGCAAGCAGCGGCTGGTCCACCAAGCGCATCGCCGTCACGGCGCTCTTCTGCGCGGTAGCCGCCATCTGCACGCTGTTCATCGAGTTTCCCATCCTTCCCGGCGTGACCTTCCTCAAGTACGACCCCTCGGCCATCGCCGCGCTGGTGGCCGGCTTCGCCTTTGGCCCGGGTACGGGCTCGGTGGTGTCCGTCCTCCCCTACCTCGTGCACCTTGCCACCGAAAGCGGCCTCTACGGCACGTTCATGGCCATCGTGGCCACGCTGTCGCTGGTGCTGCCCGCATCCCTCGTGTACCAGCGCCACACCACCATGCGCGGAGCAATCACCGGCCTTGTCGTGGGCGCCGTGGTGTGCCTCGCTGCCGTCATCCTGGCCAACATCGTGGTCACGCCCCTTTACATGGGCGCCCCGCGCGAGACCGTCATCGGCATGATCGTGCCCGTGCTGCTGCCCTTCAACCTGCTTAAGATTGCCATCAACTGCGTGGTTACCGCACTGGTGTACAAGCCCATCTCGAAGGCCCTCGAAAGCTGATGCCTGGCGCTGGCTACACCCAACCCGCTTCCGCAGACGCGATGGTCTCCGTCGCGTCCCTCTCGCATGTCACGCTGCGCTACGGCGACGGCCCACGCGAGGTCGTGGCGCTGAACGACGTCACGCTCTCGATAGCCAAGGGCGAGCGCCTGTGCGTGCTGGGGGCAAACGGCTCGGGCAAGTCGACGCTTGCCTCCGTGATCTGCGGGCTGCTGGCGCCTGACGAGGGCACGGTGTCGCTGCTTGGGCGCGAGGTGTTTGGGGCGAACGGCGTTGACATCGACGGCTACCGGCTGGCCCGGCACGAGATTGGCCTGGTGTTCCAGAACCCCGACGACCAGATCGTGACCTCCATCGTCGAGGAGGACGTGGCCTTTGGCCCCGAGAACCTTGGCCTTGCCCCCGACGAGATTGGCGTGCGCGTTGACCGTGAGCTGCGGCGCGTTGCGATGCAGGACTACGCGCGAAGCGACCCCTCGCGCCTTTCGGGAGGCCAGCAGCAGCGGGTGGCCATCGCCGGGGCGCTGGCCATGGAGCCGCGCGTGCTGGTGCTTGACGAGCCAGGCGCCCTGCTTGACGTGCGCGGCCGACGCGGCATCATGCGCGTGATGGACACCCTGCACCGCGACGGCGTGACCATCGTGCACATCACGCACTTCGTTGAGGAAGCCCTTGCGGCCGACCGCGTAGTGGTGATGAACCACGGGCACGTGATGCTGGAGGGAACGCCCGAGCAGGTGTTTTCGCATGGCGACGACCTGGGTTCGCTGGGGCTGGAGATGCCCTTCACGGCCCGCCTCTCCACCACACTGCGCGACCGGGGCCTTGACGTGCCCTGGACCTGCGACGACGACGTGCTGGCAGAAGCACTGGCCGACACGCTCGGGCCAAAGCAGGCCCGCGTCGACGCAGATGGGCAGGCGCACGAGCCACAGGCTGCCGAGCCTGCTCCCCGCACCGCGATCCAGGTGGACCGCGTCTCCTACACCTACCACGACACAGACGGTCGCAACGCGCTTGACGACGTAAGCTTCCCGGTTGCCCAAGGGGCGTCCGTCGCCATCGTGGGTCAGACGGGGTCGGGCAAGTCTACCCTCATGCGGCTGATCTGCGCACTTGAGGCGCCTGACCAGGGGCGCATTGTGGTGAACGGCATCGACACGGCAACGCGCCGCAACCGTCGCCAGCTTCACGGCAAGGTGGGCTACGTGATGCAGCACCCCGAGCGGCAGCTGTTTGCCGAGACCGTGCTTGACGACGTGTCCTACGGCCCGCACAACATGGGGCTTGCGCCCGAGGAGGTGCGCAGGCGCTGCGACCACGCGCTGGCTCTCGTTGGCCTGGTTGGCAAGGAGGACGCGTCTCCCTTCCAGCTGTCAGGCGGCCAGCAGCGCCTGTGCGCCATAGCGGGCATCCTTGCCATGCAGCCTGACACATTGGTGCTGGACGAGCCCACGGCAGGTCTTGACCCCCGAGGCCGCGCCCAGCTTGAGCGCATCCTCGATGACATCCACGACCACGGCGTCACCATCGTCCGCGTGACGCACTCCATGAACGTGGCCGCTCGAGCCCAGCAGGTGCTGGTGCTGTCGCAGTCGCGGCTGCTCATGCAGGGGGCGCCGCAAGACGTGTTCTGCGCCGCCAACAAGCAGATGCTGCACGATGCAGGGTTGGGACTGCCCGACGCGCTGAACTGGGCCCTGCGCTTGGGGCTTTCCGAGGAGCCCCTTTCCATGGACGCCTTGGTGGACGCCGTGATGCATGCTACCCGCCCCACCATTTCAAAGGCACCGTCAGGCGCGAAGGGGGTGGATGTTCGTGGCGTTTAGGCTCAAGATGGGCCAGTACTGGCCCGGCCAATCCATCCTGCACCGCATGGACCCCCGCGCCAAAGCAGCCTGCGCGCTTGCCATCATGGTGTCGGTCTTCTTCGTGCACTCGGTACCGCAGCTGGCCTTTGCGTGGGCCGTCGCGCTGGCGCTGGTGGCGCTCTCCCGCATTCCGGTGGGCAAGGTGCTGGAGTCGGTGCTACCCGTCGTTGCCATGCTGGTCATCCTTGCCGTCTGCAACCTGCTGCTGGTTCGCACCGGCAGCACGCTGGTACGGCTGGGGCCGCTTACCATAACCTCTGGCGGCGTCTGGGCGGCCGTGCTGTACAGCCTGCGCCTCGTGGCCGCCGTGATGGCTGCAGCGCTGCTGCTGCTTACCACCACGCCCACGCAGCTCACCGACGCCTTCGACGCGGGACTAGCCCCGCTCTCGCGCCTTGGCCTGCCGGGTCACGAGCTTGCCATGGTGTTCTCGCTCATGCTTCGCTTCATACCCACGCTGGCCGACGAGGCATCGGCCATCCTCGACGCGCAGACCTCCCGCGGCGGAGCCCTTGCCGAGGGGTCGGTGGTAAGGCGCGTGAAGGCCGTCGTGCCCGTGCTGGTGGCCCTGCTGGCCAGCAGCCTGCGCCATGCGAACGGTCTCTCTCGGGCGCTGGACGCCCGCTGTTACGAGGGCGGCGCCACCCGCAGCCACTGGCACCCGCTGCACATGGAGGTGCATGACTGGCTGGCCCTGGCCGTCACGGTCGTCTATGTGGTGGTGCTCATCCTGCTGGGCTAGCCAGCCGCACAAAAAGGGACCAAAGGGAATACTCCCCTTTGGTATCCCCTTGGAGCCGCGACCCTATGCGAAGTAGGCCACGCCACCCTCAAAGAGCGGCTGGTACGGGTTGCCGGGCACGTTCTTGAAGGTGCCGGCGCTGTAGCGCTCCGTGTGGCCCATCTTGCCCAGCACGCGGCCATCGGGGCTGGTGATGCCCTCGATGGCCATGAACGAGCCGTTGGGGTTGACCGAGAGGTCCATGGAGGGCACGCCCTGCTCATCCACGTACTGCGTGGCAATCTGCCCGGCCGCAACCATCTGCGCAAGCAGCTCGTCCGACGCCACGAAGCGGCCCTCGCCGTGGCTGATGGCAATGGTGTGCACGTCATCGACGGAGCACTTGGACAGCCAGGGCGACAGGTCGCTGGCCACGCGCGTGCGCACGAGGCGGCTCTGGTGGCGACCGATGGTGTTGAACGTGAGCGTGGGGCAGGTGTCGTCCATGGTGCGGATGTCGCCATAGGGCACCAGACCAAGCTTCACGAGCGCCTGGAAGCCGTTGCAGATGCCCAGCATGAGGCCGTCGCGCGACTGCAGCAGCTCGCGCACGGCCTCGGTGACGGCCGGCGCGCGGAAGAACGCCGTGATGAACTTGGCCGATCCGTCGGGCTCGTCGCCGCCCGAGAACCCGCCGGGGATCATCACGATCTGCGACTGACGGATCTCCTCGACGAGCTTGGCCGTGCTTTCGGCCACGGCACCGGGCGTGAGGTTGTTGATGACCAACACGTGCGCGTCGGCGCCAGCGCGCTCGAAGGCGCGGGCCGAGTCGTACTCGCAGTTGTTGCCCGGGAACACCGGGATGATCACGCGCGGCTTCGCAAGGCCCACCTTAGGCGCAGCACGCAGGATGCCCTTCTCCGCCACGCGGAAGCTGGGTGCCTCCACGGCCTCGCCGGATCGGCGGTACGGGAAGACCGGCTCGAGCTTGGCCTCCCAGGCCTCCTGCAGCGGGGCCAGGGGCATCGTCTCGCCGCAGGCAACCAGCTCATAGGCCTCGGTGGTGGTGCCCAAAAACGCCACGGCCACGCGGTCGGAGGTATCGCCCACCACGGCGTCGTCGGCCAGCTCGACGATGAAGCTGCCGTACGCCAGGCCAAAGAGCGCCTGGGCGTTGTAGGCGTCGCTCACATGGATGCCCAGCTGGTTGCCCACGCACATCTTGAAGAGCGCCTCGGCGGGGCCACCATAGCCCGGCGTGGACACGGCAACTGCAGAGCCCGCACCGATGAGCCCCTCTACCACGTCGAGCGCCTCGAGGAAGGCCTGCGCATCAGGCGTGACGCCATCCTCCTGGTAGCGCGGCACGATGGCCACCACGCGATGACCCGCCGACTTGAACTCGGGCGAGGTGACGCGGGCCACGGTGCCCACCGCGGTGGCAAACGACACCAGCGTAGGAGGCACGTCCAGGCTCTCGAAGCTGCCCGACATCGAGTCCTTGCCGCCGATGGCGCCGATGCCTAGGTCGGCCTGGGCCATGAGGGCGCCAAGCACGGCCGCGACAGGCTTGCCCCAGCGCTCGGGCACGTCACGCAGGCGCTCGAAGTACTCCTGGAAGGTAAGGTAGGCGTCCTTGTGGGCAAAGCCGGCCGCCACGAGGCGCGCCACGCTCTCCACCACCGAGCAGTAGGCCCCGTGGAACTGGTCGGCCTCCATCAGGTAGGGGTTGAAGCCCCACGCCATGCCCGAGCACGTGGTGGTCTCGCCCAGCACGGGCAGCTTGGCCGCCATGGCCATCGCAGGGGTAAGCTGCGTGCGCCCGCCGAAGGGCATCAGCACGGTGGCTGCACCGATGGTCGAGTCGAAGCGCTCGGAAAGGCCCTTGTTGGAGGCCACGTTGATGTCGGTCACCAGCGACTTCATCTGGTCGGCAAAGGTAGCGCCGGCCGGACGCACGCCCTCGTAGGCGCCCTGTGCGGCCACATGCACGGCCTGGTGCTTGGGAGCGCCGTTGGAGTTGAGAAACTCCCTGCTCACGTCCACAATGGTGGCGCCGTCCCACACCATGCGCAGGCGCGGCTCCTCGGTGACGGTGGCCACCTCGGTGGCCTCGAGGTTCTCCTCATGCGCGTAGGCGATGAACTGCTGCACGTCCTCGGGCGCAAGCGCCACGGCCATGCGCTCCTGGCTCTCGGAGATGGCCAGCTCGGTGCCGTCCAGGCCCTCGTACTTCTTGGGCACGCGGTTGAGGTCGATGAAGAGGCCGTCCGCAAGCTCGCCGATGGCCACGCTCACGCCGCCGGCGCCAAAGTCGTTGCAGCGCTTGATGAGGCGGCAGGCGTCCTCGCGGCGGAAGAGGCGCTGCAGCTTGCGCTCGACGGGCGCGTTGCCCTTCTGCACCTCGGCGCCGCAGGTCTCGAGGCTCTCCAGCTTGTGCGCCTTCGAGCTGCCGGTTGCGCCGCCGATGCCGTCACGGCCGGTGCGGCCGCCCAGCAGCACGATCACGTCGCCGGGGGCCGGCGTCTCGCGGCGCACGTTGCGCGCGGGCGTAGCGCCAACCACGGCGCCGATCTCCATGCGCTTGGCCATGTAGCCGGGATGGTACAGCTCGCTCACCTGGCCGGTGGCCAGGCCAATCTGGTTGCCGTAGCTGGAGTAGCCAGCAGCGGCCGTGGTAACCAGCTTGCGCTGCGGCAGCTTGCCGGGAATGGTCTCGGACACGGGCACCAGCGGGTCGGACGCGCCGGTCACGCGCATGGCCTGGTACACGTAGCTGCGACCCGACAGCGGGTCGCGGATGGCGCCGCCAATGCAGGTTGCGGCGCCGCCGAAGGGCTCGATCTCGGTGGGGTGGTTGTGCGTCTCGTTCTTGAAGAGGAACAGCCAGTCCTGCTCCTCGCCGTCCACGTCCACCTTCACCTTGACGGTGCAGGCGTTAATCTCCTCGCTCTCGTCAAGGCCCGTCAGCTGGCCCGTATGCTGCAGCCACTTGGCGCCCAGCGTGCCCATGTCCATGAGGGTGACGGGGCGGTCGGAGCGGCCAAGCTCGTCGCGCATGGCAAGGTAGCGCGCAAAGGCCCGCTCGATCACGTCGTCGTCGATCTGCACGCCCTCGAGCACCGTGCCAAAGGTGGTGTGGCGGCAGTGGTCGCTCCAGTAGGTGTCGATCATCTTGATCTCGGTGATGGTGGGCGTGCGGCCCTCGCTGGCAAAGTACTGCTGGCAGAAGGTGATGTCGGCCAGGTCCATGGCCAGCCCGCGCTCGTCGATGAAGGCGGCCAGCCCCTCCTGGCCAAGCTGCAGGAAGCCGTCAAGCATCTCCACCATGGGCGGCTTGGGGTACTCCATCTTGAGGGTGTCGCGCGCGTCAAGCGAGGCCTCGCGGGCCTCGACGGGGTTGATCACGTAGTGCTTGATGGCGGCAATGTCATCCTCGGAGACGGCGCCTTCCAGGTAGTACACCTTGGCCGACAGCACGGCAGGGCGCTCGCCCTGGCTAATCAGCTGGATGCACTCGCTGGCACTGTCGGCACGCTGGTCAAACTGCCCAGGCAGGTACTCAACGGCAAACACCGAGGCACCTGCCGCATCGGGCATCTCCTCGGAGGCGTCGTCGGACTGGGGCTCGGAGAAGACGCAGGTCACGCACTGCTCGAACAGCTCGCGCGAGATGCCCTCCACATCGTAGCGGTTCACCAACCTCAGCCCCGTGAGGCTGGTGATGCCCAAGATCTCCTGAAGCTCATGCAGAAGCTGGCGCGCCTCGACGTCAAAGCCGGGCTTCTTCTCAACAAAGACGCGATAGACCATGTGGCCACCTTTCGGGCTCGGTTGTCGCAACATTTAAATCATACGACGAGCGTAGGCGATACCGTACGCCACGGTGATAAAACCAGAGAACCCCTGAACATGCAAGCGGGGAAGCGCACCGCCGCACTTCCCCGCCATCGGTCGCAGACGTCTTGCTACAGGTGCATGATGCCCGTAAAGCCCACGCGGGCGGCGTTGTGGCCTTCCTCCACGTTGGAGAACACCACCAACGCGGCCACCGACTCGGTCTGGGGGTCTCCGATCATGATGGCCAGCTCGTTGCGGAAGTGCACCAGGTTGGCGAGGCCAGTGAGCTCGTCCTCCTCGTATACCTGCAATCCCTTAAGGATTGACCGTGCTCAGGTTGCATCGGGTAGACGCGAGCGTCAGGCACCGAAGGGGCGTTCACGGTAACCAGTATTGTTCCCCATACAAACCATTTGGGTAGCCACGCTTTGGCTCATCGGTGTTACGTACTGACAGGATGTGTGCACGAAGTTGGGGCATCGGCTGCCCGACGATGACGTGCGGATTGGACCACGTTCAGATGTCGCATATCGTCGCACAATGTCAAACACGTGTTCGTGCTACAATGAGGGATACATTCTTTTCTGGGGGAGGAGGGGCGCGATGGCCGAGATCGATGACATCATCCAGCAGCTGCTGCATGACAGGCGCATGCAGGAAAGCGTCACGTTCTCGTCCCGCACCTACTCCGACCAGCCCATCATCCAGACGGGGCGCCAGCTGATAGAGTGGCTTGACCGCGAGCGCACCGCCAAAGGTGGCGGAGATGCGGCGGCCCGGCGGTCAGACCGCGCCAATCGCCCGGCGCGCAAACCCCGGCAGGAGCGCCGGCAGGAGCAGCTCTCCCTAGGGCTGCAGACCTCCCAGCCACCGGCCCCACCCAGGCCCGCCGCCTCTCGGCCCACAACACGCCACGTCACCGAGCGTAGCGCGTGGCCTCGTCACGCGCAGCCGCCAACCACGCAGGCCACCTTGCCCGGCGGCACGCCCATACCCGAGCGCTACTACCGCCTGCGCGACATAGCAGACAGCTATGGCCTCGTTGGACGCTCGTCGCGCGACGGCTCGTTTGCCTACGGGTCGCTGCTGGCCAACCGCGTCTTCTACGAGCAGGCCCGCCTCATGGAAGACTTCGAGGACGAGTACGACTTCCAGGGCACCTACTCGCAGTACTTCCCCACCTACAGCTCCATGACGCTCAGCCAGCTGCGGGGCTACTTCACGTGGCGCACGCACCTGCGCCGTGGCACGGTTGAGGAGGCGCCGCTCTCGTTCGCGTTCCTCTACGTCTACGAGCTGCTATGCGGAATCGGCACCACGCCCGGAGCCGAGGGATTCGCCGCGCTTCGCGCGTTCCACGAGGCCTTCCGCACCACCGATGCGGCCCATGGCTCGACCTTCGATTCGTACCTGCGGCGCTGGGAGTCCGACTACGTGGCCTACCACGGCCTCGATGCCAACCTCCTGCCGCAGCAGGCTAGCGGCATGCAGGCCCACGCCCTCACCCTGCTGGCTGCCGAGGACAACACGCTTGCAGGCCACGGCATGAGGCGCAGGGGCCCTGCCCTGCCAAGCCATGACGCCCCCACCGACGAGCAGCTGCTCGAGGCCCTCAGCGAATGCTCGCGCTACCAGATACGCACGGCGCGCCTGTGCAAGGACAACCTCGACGACGTGGCCTTCGTTACGCGAGCCACCTTCGACCAGCTGGTCATGCACTGTGCAAAGCGACGCAAGGCAGACTTCGTCGAAGGCCTCTTCGGATCGGCACGCGAAGAGCCCTACACCATGTTCTCGTCTGCCGTGTTCTTCGACCCCGAGCCGCACTTCGACTGCGAGGTGGCCATCAGCCCGCTCGAGGCGCTCTCGTGCGCCGGAGGTCGCTGGCGGCACCGCGTCATGTGCGACGTCAGCGGACGCAGCAAGGAGCTGGGCACCATCCTGCATGCCGTCGACCAGATGTTGCGCGAGCGGCTTGACTACCCCTACCCGCTCAAGGCGCGTCCGGTGCCCGCCTACGCGGCAAAGATCATAGCCCGCGCCATCGACCAGCTGATGGAGCAAAAGGCCGAGCAGGAGCGCCGGCGGATTACCATCGACCTCTCCCAGCTGGGGCGCATTCGCGCTGCGGCGGCCGTCACGCAGGAGGCACTGCTCACCGAAGAAGAGCGGGACGAGCAGCAGGACGAGGCGGCGTCGGCAAAGGCGGCACCCACCACCAAAGCCACGATGGACGCCGCGTCGCATGCAGAGCCCATCCCAGCCAGCACCCCAATGCCAGAGGCACCCGCGTGGCAGGACGTTGCCCCGGCAGCGACGGATGGTTCCTTACTGCAGGGCGCCGAGCTGCGCGTAATGCAGGCGCTCCTGGAGGGCAAAGACCCGACGTCGGCCCTTGAGGCGGGCGACGCGATGCTGTCGCTGGTGGTAGACGCCATCAACGAAGCGTTCTTCGACCTCGTGGGCGATGCGGTGATCGAGTTTGACGAAGACACCCCGGTCCTTGTCGAGGACTATGTGGAAGACATACGGGAGGCATTGCGCTCATGACAAACGAACAGCAGGTCAAGGTACCCAAGAGGATTGCTGCGGTCATCATCAACTCGCTCAAGGGCGGCGTGGTGCCACGCGTGGGGCTTCCCTACGTGACGGTTGGCCGCGAGGCGGAGGTTCGGGCGCTGCTGCACGACCTTGACCTCGTGGCAGACGGCGGCGCGTCGTTCCGCTTCCTGGTGGGGCGCTACGGCAGCGGCAAGAGCTTCCTGCTACAAACCATCCGCAACCATGCCATGGGACGCAACTTCGTGGTGTGCGACGCCGACCTCTCGCCCGAGCGCCGCCTGCAGGGCGGAAAGGGCCAGGGCCTTGCCACCTACCGTGAGCTGATTCGCAACCTGTCCACCAAGACCAGGCCCGATGGCGGGGCGCTCACGCTGGTGCTTGACCGCTGGATTAGCGGCGTGCAGCAAGACGTGGCGATGGGCGGCATCTCGCAGGACGATCCCGCCTTCGCCCACGAGGTGGAGGCACGCATCATGGGCACCGTGTCGCAGCTGCAGGAGCTAGTGCATGGCTACGACTTCGGACGGCTGCTCACCATGTACTGGCGTGGCCACATGGAGGGAGACGACGAGGTAAAGGCCAACGTGGCCAAGTGGTTCCGCGGAGAGTACCGCACAAAGGGCGAGGCTCGCGCCGACCTTGGCGTCAACATCGTCATCTCGGATGACGACTGGTACGACTACCTCAAGCTGTTTGCCGCATTCCTAGTGCAGGCCGGCTACGAGGGCCTGGTGGTTCTCATCGACGAGCTGGTCAACCTGTACAAGATTCCCAACGCCGTGTCGCGCCAGTACAACTACGAGAAGATTCTCACCATGTACAACGACACCCTGCAGGGCCGTGCCCACCACCTGGGCATCATCATGAGCGGCACGCCGCAGTCCATCGAGGACCGTCGCCGCGGCATCTACAGCTACGAGGCCCTGCGCTCGCGCCTCACGCAGGGTCGATTTGCGCAGGAGGGCCTGCTGGACATGCTGGCCCCCGTCATCAGGCTGGAGCCGCTCACCTACGAGGAGCTGCTCGTGCTCATCGAGAAGCTTGCCAACATCCATGCGGGCTACTTTGGCTACAAGCGCACGCTCACCGAGGCTGATCTCGTCACGTTCCTGCAGCTTGAGTATGGCCGCGTGGGAAGCGACACGCACCTCACGCCGCGCGAGGTGATTCGCGACTTCATCGAGATGCTCGACATCCTAAGCCAAAACCCGCAGCTGTCGGTGTCCGAGCTGCTGGGATCCGACGCGCTCTCGCATGCACCCCTGCCGGGCGACCCCGAGGAACCCGACGCAGGAAGCCAGTTCGCCGAGTTCACGCTCTAACGGCACCGGCGCGGACGGGGGCGCGGACAGCGGGGGCGGGACAGTGGGGACGTAGCACTTTGTCCGCGCTGAGCAAAGAGCGAGTTTGGACAGCGCGGACAAAGTGCTACGTCCCCACTGTCCCGCCCCCGCTGTCCGCGCCTTACTTATCCGTGCTTACAGGCCGCGCTCGCAAAGATCGCGCACCACGTCGTCCTTGATCGTGACACCAGCAGCCTCAAGCTCGGCAATCTTGTCCGCAAACTGCGGCAGATACTGCTTGTGGGCAATGAGCAGCTCGTCAATCACTCGCCTTGCATCAGAGCCAGACGGCGTCTGCGGGTTAAGTGCCACGGCCTCGAGCAGCGCACCATAGCTGCCGGTAACTGCCGCCTCTTCAACCAGGCGCTGCATGTTCCACATCAGCTGCAGGTAACCGCGCGCCGACGTGGACATAGGCCCAAACGCGATAGGCTGCGCACCAGCACCACCTATGTAGCTGGACACCTGCACCACCGCGTCTGCCGGCAGGTCGGGAATGGCGCCGTTGTTGAGCGTGGAGCACACGATGTGCTCGTTGGCGTTGTTGTAGATGGCCGCGATGGACTCGGTGGCCACGTCGGAGTAGTGCGCGCCGCCTCGCTTGGACAGCAGCTCGGGCATCTCGGCCAGCTCGGGGTCGCGGTAGAGCTCGAAGAGCTGGTCCTCAACCTCCTTCACCTGCTGGGCACGGGTGCCCTTCTCGGGATCGGCAAACTCCTTCAGTCCATCTTCCAGCATGTCGGACTGCAGGTAGTAGTAACGGTGGTAGCCGCAAGGAATCATCTGCAGGTGCTCGAGCTGCTCGCGATAGAACGGGATGGAGTGAATGTTGGCCGGCGTGCCGTCGTCATCCGTCTTCGGGTCGAGCATCGCGTCGACGATGTCCATCGTCACCTCGGCGCCAGTCGCAGCGTCGAAAACGCGGTGCCAGTGGAAGTGGTCGATGCCGGCAAAGCGGTACACCAAGTCGTCAAGCGTCTTGCCAATGAGCTCGGGCTCGGAGAGCATGCAGCCGATGGGCACGTTGCACAGGCCGATGCAGCGCTTCCACCCACCGTAGCGAATGACCGACTCGGTGACCATGCCGCTGGGATTGGTGAAGTTGACCAGCCACGCATTGGGACAGAGTTCCTTCATCTCCTCAACGATCTCGAGAATGACCGGAATGGTGCGCAGGGCCTTGAACATGCCGCCGGCGCCATTGGTCTCCTGGCCAAGCATGCCGTACGAGAACGGGATGCGCTCGTCCTTGATGCGTGCCTCCAGTAGGCCCACGCGGAACTGCGTGGTCACGAAGTCGGCGTCCTTGAGGGCCTCGCGGCGGTCGAGCGTGAGGTGCACCTTCACGTCGTGGCCAGAAGCGTCCCACATGCGCTGCGCCAGCGCCCCAACGATCTCGAGCTTCTCGCGGCCGCGCTCCACGTCCACCAGCCAGATCTCCTTTACGGGCAGGCGATCGTAGCGCTTGATGAAGCCGTTCATCAGCTCGGGCGTGTAGCTGCTGCCGCCGCCAATCGTGCAGATCTTGAGTCCGTCCTTCATGCTTTTCCTTCCTCGCAATACTGACTATGGCAACAGTATAAGGGGTAGTCTCCCGGGCACTGGGGACGCGGACAATGGGGACGTAGCACTTTGTCCTGCCAGGCGCGCGGACAAAGCGCTACGTCCCTAGTGTCCGCCCAAAGGGGATGATCTGCCGGTACAGCATGACGTGCTTCTCGTCACCCAACGTGATGTCGGCGTGGTAATGCCCCGAATACCACCGCTTCAGCCGCTCTTGGTCGATGCGCTCGTCCACCTCGTCAAGGAAGATGGACAGCTTGTCCGCCGGGTCAAACTCCTCGCAGTACCAGTCGGGCATCGCGGCATGGCGCCGCGAACGCGGGCACTCGTGCGTGATCACGTAGTCCACGCTCCACCCAACGCGGTCAAGGTTGCGCCGCGCCTCCTCGTACTCCTCGTCGCTAGGCAGCTCGCGGGGCCACCATCCGTCGCCCGGTATGCGCCAGCTTGAGTCGCGCGTCCAGGCACCGCCCATCGTGAACCACATGCCCAGCACGCCCATGTCAAACACCTGGCCACGCATCAGGTGCACGATGTTCTCGTATCGGGGCAGCACGTGCACCTTGCCACCGTGCCATGTTGACACGGGCAGCGCGTCCAGCAAGTCGTGGTTCTCATGGTTGCCGTCAACAAACACCGTGGTCCACGGCTGCGCGTTGAGCCAGCCAAGGAAGTACCGGTCCTCCACCGACGGCTCCTCCGACCATATGAGGCCGAAGTCACCGCAAATCAGCAGCAGGTCGCATCGAAACAGCCGCTGCCCCTCGGGCCACCGCTCGGGCGTAAGCTTTCCGATGTCGATGCTGCCGTGGATGTCTCCCGTCACATACGAGTGCGTGCCAAACCCCATGCAAAGCCCCGCCTAACGCACCGGCAGGAACTCGACCACGTCGTAGTCGCCAATGAGGTCAAACTGCGTCATCTCCTGGCTGTCGATGCGTGCCACCAGGTTGCGCGTCCCGTCGTTCACGATGGGCCGCAGAACCACCTGCACCTCGCCGGCATAGTGCTTGTAGTTGTCGTTTACCATCACCACGCTGCCCACCGGGAACTCGGCCGCGTCATAGCGGCGCGGAGCAATCGTCTCGTTCTGGAAGAACATGCGCGGGATGCGCGTGCGCCAGATCCACTCGGACGAGTCGCCCATGTCGAGATGCGGGAAGAAGCCAAAGAGGATCTCGTGCTCGACAGGCGTGAGGTCGTACAGCGGCTCGATGCGTACGCGATGTACCTTGTCAAGAAGCTGCTGGTAGTCGAACCAGCCAAAGCCCTTGACCGCCTCCTCACGCTCGGGCGACGCAAACGCCGGGCTTGCGGGCGCGAGGGCCTCGGCCACCGCAGCCAGCTCGGCCTCGCTGGCATAGGCGTTGCCAAAGAAGATGTCGGTTGTTCCTGCTGCGGCCAGCAGACGAGCCTGCAGGTCGGCGGGATAGTCGCGCAGACGCTCCACCGTGGGCAGGCCACACGTGGCATCCCACACGCCATGGGTGCCGGGGGCTTGGGACGCGACGAACGCCCCGATGCAGATTCCCAGCTTTGAGAGCCGCTCGTTAACCTCGCAGAACTTGTCCCACCTAAAGCCCGTATAGCGCTGCGGGTAGAAGTTGTGGCATGCAAGGATGCGGTCCTTGTCCACGCCACGCGCCACCAGCGACTCAATCGCGGACGGCACGAGCGCGCTGGCGTTGTACTCGATCTGCATGCCGTAGGGGTTCTGCAGCATGGTCACGTTGTCGTCCTCGCCATAGGCTCCGTCCATGCGCAGGATGTCGGCCTTGATGTCGGCAAACACCGACAGGTCGGCAGGCGAGGCGCCAAGGCGCGCCATGCAGTCCGGATTGATGTCCAGCGAGACGCGCATGCCCACGTCGTGTGCCGCCGCATCGAGGTTGCGGAAGTAGGCCAGCACCTCCTCGGGCGTGCCTTCGACAGAGAACATACTGGTAAACACCCGCGTGAACCCATGCTTGGCGGCAAGCTTGAGATACGCAGAAATCTCGTCGAGCGGACGGATGTCGGGGTACACGGATACGCCAAGCGTGGGCATGTCAGGTCCTTTCGAAGGAGAGTCATTGAGATAAGCAAAGGCGGGAAGGGGTTTGCTCCCCTCCCCGCCCGTTTGCTGTCACGAAGTACGAAGCTACTTGCCGAGACGCTCGTAGAGGTCGATGAACTGCTCTGCCATGGCCTTGAAGACCTCGCAGCTCATCATCTGGTCCTCGGCGTGGATGAGAAGCAGGCACACGAGGTCAGCAGAGTTCTTGCCCTCCATCGCCAGCTGGGCCTCCTGCATGAGGAGCTTGCTGTGAGGATCGTGGGCCTGAGACTGGAAGTTGTCGCCGTCGAGAACCATCTGCTTGGCGTCCTCGATGTTGCCGGCCTTGGCCTCCTCGATGGCGCCAATGTAGCTGGACTTGGAGCCGCCGGCGGCGGTAATGATCTGGAACAGTGTGAGCTCGAGCTCTTCGGTCATATCGCACTCCTTATGTCATCAAACTTTGCCGGTATGTGCCGCAAGCCTATTCAGCTTCCGGCAGCGCCCGCTCCTTCCCGAAACGAGCGTGTGGTGCCAAGCTAAGAACTTAGGCGCCGATGAGCTTCTTGGCGAAGGCCAGGACGTTCTTGCCGTTGACCATGCCGTAGTCGGCCATGGGGATGACGTCGCAGGGGATGCCGCGCT
>CADALE010000029.1 GCA_902788705.1 uncultured Coriobacteriaceae bacterium
CTGATGAAGGTCTCAATCGCCTTCGCCCTCTGCTCCGTGCTGAACATGCGGTACTCCTCCTTTTGCTATTTGGTCCAGGATTTCCACCGCAGTCCCGATCAAGAGCCTGAAAGAGCTCAACAAGATCCCGTACTTCCTTGATGCATACGCCATGTGGAACACCCTGGGCGGCAAGCAGGTCATGCTGGTTGACGACCACTACTACCAGGGCTGGACGCGCAAGGAGGTCGAGCAGCTCTCGGGCAAGGTGTACAACTACCTGCTGCAGCAGGGCATCGGCAAGGACGACTTCGTCATGCTGTGCCTGCCGCGTGGCGTCCTTCCCGTCATCGCCATGATCGGCGTGTGGAAGGCCGGCGCCGCCTTCGTCACGGTGGAGGATGACTACGCCGCCGAGCGCATCGCCTTCATCAAGAAGGACTGCGGCTGCAAGCTCACCATCGACCTCGACCTTCTGGTCCAGATTCGCGACAACGTGAAGTACAAGCGCGGCTACGTGCGCGCCGACGACCACGACGCCTGCTTCGCCATCTACACCTCCGGCTCGACGGGACGCCCCAAGGGCGTGGTGCACGAGTACGGCAACATCAAGCTCAACGCGACGCTGCAGAACATCGACGTGCCCAAGGGCACGCGCGCCGCGCTCATCGCGCCGCTCAACTTCATCGCGTCCATCAAGATGGTGCTGGGCCTGCTGTATGCCCCCGCAACCCTCTACGTGGTGCCGTACTTCGTCGTGAAGAACCCCCGCAAGCTGATGGAGTACTTCCTTGAGTCGCAGATCAACCTCACCTTCCTCTCGCCGTCCATGATCCGTGCCGTGGGCAACAACTTCGGTCCCTACCTCAAGGTCATCGAGACGGGCTCCGAGCCGGCCAACGGCATCTACCTCGACGGCATCAAGCTGGTCAACAACTACGCGATGAGCGAAGGCGCCTTCACGGTGTGCCAGTTCGAGATTGACCGCCCCTACGACGTGTGCCCGGTGGGCAAGCCGGCCGCCCCGTGCCTCGAGATCTCGCTGCTTGACGATGACGGCAACCCCGTCAAGCAGGGCGAGCAGGGCGAGATCTGCTTCCCGAACCCCTTCATGCGCGGCTACATGAACATGCCCGAGCAGACGGCTGAGGCCCTGCGCGGCGGCCTCTACCACACCGGCGACCTTGGCTACCAAAACGAGGACGGCAACATCGTGCTGGTGGGCCGCTCCAACGAGATGATCAAGATCAACGGCAACCGCATCGAGCCCGCCGAGATCGAGGCGGCCTTCAAGCAGGTCACCGGCAAGGACTGGTGCGCGGCCAAGGGCTTCGAGGCGCCCGACCAGTCCTACGTGTGCGTCTACTACATGGGCGAGCTTGAGCAGACCGAGGAGGAGATCCGCTCCGGCATGGAGGAGCACGTGCCGTACTACATGATCCCCTCCTTCTTCGTGCAGATCGAGCACGTGCCGCTGCTTGAGAACGGCAAGCTTGCGCGCAAGGAGCTTCCCGACCCGCGCGTCAAGCTTGAGCGCAAGGAGTACGTCGCGCCGCGCGACGAGCTCGAGCTCAGCCTATGCCATGCCTTCGAGCAGGTGCTGGGCGTGAAGAACATCGGCATCACCGAGGACTTCTACGACCTGGGCGGCAGCTCCGTCAAGGCCATGCAGCTGCTGGCGATCATGGACCTGGGTTCGCTTTCCGCCGTCGACGTCTACCAGGGCCGCACGGTCGAGCAGATCGCGAACATCTACCGCGACAAGACCGAGGGCATGGAGAACCTCTCCGAGGAGGAGAAGGAGATGCGCGCCCGCCAGGAGCCGCGTCAGGTTCCCGTGGCCCAGCGCATGGTGATCGACGCCCAGCTGAACGCCCCCAAGAAGCCGATGTGGATCGTGCCGTTCCTCGTGTCGTTCGGCCCCGACGCCGACGCCGAGGCCCTGCGCGACGCAGCGGAGGCGACGTCCATCAACCACCCCATCTTCTCGACCGTCTTCGAGTTTGGCGAGGACTTCGAGCTGCAGCAGCGCTACGACGAGTCGAAGCGCGTGCCCATCGAGCTGGAGGTCATGACCGACGCCGAGTTCGAGGAGCTGAGGAACAGCCCGCTGACCACCATGAGGCTCATCGGACAGCCCATGGTGAAGCTGCGCGTCATCAAGACCGATTCCAACGTGTACGTGATGTTCGTGTTCCACCACATCGTGATGGACGGCTCGAGCGTGCACCTGATCGCTGCCTCGCTGCTGCGTGCCTACATGGGTCTCGACCTCGAGCTGGATACGTACTTCTCGTATCTGGAGGACGAGGAGCGCCTGTCCAGCACGAGCGCCTACGTGGATGCGTACCGCTACTATCGCGACAACTACGAGGGCGTGGACTGGTGCCGCGTCATCGAGCCGGATAAGGCCGAGGCGGGCAACACCTCTGCCTTCATCCCGATTCCCACCGCGATGACGCCGGCGAACCTTGCCGCGATGGAGAAGCGCTGCGGCATCACGGCCAACGGCTTCGTCAACGCGATGGCCTCGCTGGCCCTCGCCAAGATGAGCGGCAAGAGCGACGTCGTGACCGCCATCACCTTCCACAACCGCGTCGACGAGCGCCGCAAGCATGCGGGCGGCATGCTGTTCCGCTTCCTGCCGCTGGGCGTGCACTTCGACCAGGTGGAGACCTTGGCCGACCTGTATGCCACGATGAACGAGCAGACCCAGGGTGCCATCGCGCACAGCACCTACAACTGGCTGAGCGACACCGAGAACACCTACATGAACGACATCTTCGCCGTGATCTACGAGACGGCGGCCATCAACGACACCTCCGGGCTCGCGATGATCGGCGCCCAGATGGAGACGATGAACTCCGCGAACGAGGCCGCCATCAGGCGCAACTCGCTCCAGCTCTTCGAGACCGAGGATAGCATCACCGTGCTGCTGTACTACATGGCCTCGATCTACTCCGAGGAGCGCATCAACGAGTTCGCGCGCGTCTTCGCAGGCTACGTCGACTCGCTCGTAGACGTGGCCGATCCGTCTCAGGTGAAGGTCGCCGACCTGCTCGCATAGTTCCGTACGTCATCGCGCGTGCGCCCGATACCCTCGGGCGCACGCGCCTCTGTGCCCTTGGCCCTTCAAGAAAGGACTCTCCACCATGGACCCCTCCGTCGTCAAAGCCTATCGTGCGCTTCACGAGGCGCAGAACGCCATCAGTCGCGCACAGACGCTTGACGAGGCGCTTCAGGAAGGCCTCAAGACCATCATCGGCAACTGCGCGGCAGAGTCGGGCGTGATCTGGTACGCCGACGGGCAGGCAGGCAACGCGCTGCGCCCCTTCTTCTGGGTGTGCTCGACCGACCTCACCTCGTGCTCGCACGTGCCCGGCGAGGGTTCGGTGGGGCGCGTCTTCCAGTCGCAGCGGGCCGAGCGCTACCTCACCTTTACCGAGGGTGACGACCCCTGGACGGTGCGGGACTTCGCCGGCATCGACGTGACTGCCATGATCTGCGTGCCCTTCTCGGCCGGCGAGCGCGAGCTGGGCTGCATCCAGTTCATCAACAAGGCCGACGGCAGCGCCTTCACCGCGGAGGAGGCCGACGTCTGCGAGATGATGGCCCTGCTCGCGGGCATGGCGCTTGACGACAACGAGAACCTCCTGCCCATGTGGAAGCCGGGGCGCACCATCATCGAGGTGCGCGACGTCACGCGCGAGTTCCAGAACGGCGACACCGTGACCAAGGTTCTGAAGGGCGTCAACCTCGACGTGTACGAGGGCGAGTTCCTCGTGCTTCTGGGCGAGAGCGGCTGCGGCAAGTCCACGCTGCTCAACATCCTGGGCGGCATGGACCATCCCACCAGTGGCTCGTTCAAGTATATGGGCCAGGAGTTCGCGAACGCCGACCAGAAGACCCTCACCGAGTATCGCCGTGACAACGTGGGCTTCATCTTCCAGAGCTACAACCTCATGCCCAACCTCAACGCCCAGCAGAACCTCGAGCTCATCGCCAGCCTGGTGCCCAACCCCATGGACGCCGTCGAGGCGCTGAGGATCGTGAACCTGGCCGGGCGCGAGCACAACTACCCTTCGATGATGTCTGGCGGACAGCAGCAGCGCGTCTCCATCGCCCGCGCCCTCATGAAGCGCCCGAGCATCATCATGGCCGACGAGCCCACCGCCGCCCTGGACTACACCACCTCCATCGAGGTGCTGAGCGTGATGGAGCGCATCATCGCCGAGGGAACCACCATGATCATGGTCACGCACAACGAGGAGATCTGCCGCATGGCCGACCGCGTGGTGCGCATGCGCAACGGCCGCATGGACGAAGTGACCGTCAACCGTCGCAAGGCCCACGCGACCGACCTGGTGTGGTAGGGGGCCATAGATGAAGCGCATCCGCATCGAAGAGCTGCTAGCCGAGGTAAAGGCGAACATCGTTCCCTTCTTCTCGGTGTGCATGTTCGTGTGCCTGGGCATTGGCCTGTTCCTTGGAATCCAGTGGGGCAGCGTGGCCATGTCGCGGGCGGTGGAGGAAGTCTTCGAGTCGGGCAGCATGCACGACATCGAGGTGCAGTTTCCCTACGGGCTTACGCGCGACGACCTTGACCAGCTTGCGGCCATCGACGGCGTGAGCGCTGTGGAGGCCGGCTACGTAAGCTACCAGACCATGCTGGCCGGCGACGCCCGCTACGTGCTGAAGTTCCAGGGGCTGACGGAGAGCCTTGACCAGCCCATCAACGTGGAGGGCACCCTGCCCGCCAAGCCCAACGAGGTGGCGCTCCTGGGCTTCTGGGCCGAGGAGCATGGCGTGGAGGTTGGCGACACGGTCGTGCTGAAGCACGACGCCAAGGAGACGGCCGGTGACGATGACCAGGCCGACGCCGACGGCATGGCCTACCTCAACGCCGACCGCTTCGTGGTGACGGCCCTCGTGGAGCACCCGTCCTACTTGAGCACCGTCACGGGCTCGCTTGGCGTGGCAAGCATCGGCACGGGCAGCATCGACTGCGTTGCCTTCGTGACGTCGGACGCCTTTGACGCCGACGCCTTCGAGGACGGCTATCCCGTGGCCTACCTGCGCTGCGATGGCCTGCGCGACTCCAACACCTTCACGGCCGGCTACCAGCAGGCGTCGAACGCCATCGTCCAGCAGGTGAGCGAGCTGGGCGGCAAGCTGGGCAGCAACCGCTACCACGCCCTGCGTGACGAGGCGCAAGGCAAGGTGGACGACGCCACCGAGCAGATCTCGGACGCCGAGGGGCAGCTTGCCGATGCCGAGGACCAGATCAGCGACGGCGCAAGGCAGATTGCCGAGGGCGAGCAGGAGCTAGCCGACGCCCAGGTGCAGCTGGCCGACGGCAGGGAGCAGCTGTCCGACGCCGAAAGCCAGCTGGTGTCGGGACAGCAGCAGATTGACGACGCGCGCTTTGCCGCCCAGACCGAGCGCGAGAAGGCCGAGGCCCAGCTTGCCGATGCCCGTGCGCAGCTGGACGAGGCCCAGGCCGCCTACGACGAGAAGGAGGCCGAGTACAACGAGGCGAAGGGCAAATACGACGAAGCCGTCACGCGCTTTGACACGGTGAGCGGCAACTACGACCAGCTCCTGGAGGATTACGAGGCGCTCCACGAGCAGTCGGAGCGCAACGAGCCCAACGAGAGCGAGATGGCCCTTGACCAGGCGATTAGCGACTATACGAACGACAAGGCTGCGCTTGACAGCTTTATTGAGGAGGCCGAGGCTGCGGGCGACAAGGGCACAGGCGACGAGGGCACGGACGGCGACGCCGCGGACGCCGAGGGCAGCGCAGCTGACGCCGAGGGCAGCGCCGCGGACGCCGAAGGCGCCGAGGGCAGCGCCGCGGACGCCGAAGGCGTCGAGGGCAACGCCGCGGACGCCGAGGGCAGCGCCGCGGACGCCGAAGGCGTCGAGGGCAACGCCGCTGACGCCGAGGACAACGCAGCTGATGCCGAAGGTGCCGAGGGCGAGGAAGGCGAAGAGGAGATCGACTACGACCAGCTCATCGCCGAGTTCACGGATCGCGTTGAGGAAGACAGCAAGGCCATCGACACCGCCTACGCCGCCTTCGCGAAGGAATACGGCGACGGCAAGAGCCACTACGAGTCCTTCATGGACAACGCGCGTATCGTTGCCGCTGCCTACGACATCGACCTCGACGAGGCGCTCAAAGCGATCGCCGAGGCGCAGGGCGTGGAGTATAACGACGAGCCCCTGCCCGAGCTCATCGAGCCAAACGCCGAGCGCACCAACCTCAAGAAGGTGCTTGGCCGCGCCGAGAAGGCGACCTCGGACCTCAACCAGAGGCGCTACTATGTCGAGTGGGCCATGCAATACGACGAGGTCGAGGTAGGCGGCAAGTACTACAAGCTCACCGAGCTGCGTCAGGGCATTGCCGACGCTGGTAAGGCGCTTGACGACGCCAAGGCCGAGCTTGACGCGGCCAAGGCCGAGCTCGACGCGGGCTGGGCCGCCTACTATGCCGCCAGCGACGAGCTTGACCGCAAGGTGGCGGAGGGCAACGCGCAGATCGACGCCGCCCAAGCGCAGCTGGACGCCAGCTGGGACGAGTACTACGCCGCTAGGGCCACCTACGAGCAGAAGCTTGCCGAGTACGAGAGCGGCCAGGTGGACCTCGCCCAGGCCAAGGTTGACCTCGAGAAGGCTCGGACCGAGCTGCAGGAGAAGCGTGCCGAGCTGGAGGACGCCAAAGTGAAGCTGGCCGAGGCCAGGGAGTCGCTCGACGACATGCGCGAGTACGAGTGGCTCGTCTTCCCGCGCCTGGAGAACGGCGGCGCGCAGAGCATCGACACCATCACCACCATGATGGGCAACGTGCGCTGGGCAATGGCGCTGCTGTTCGTGCTCGTTGGCCTCTTCGTGTGCTACTCCGCCGTGTCGCGCCTGGTGAACGACCAGATTCGCCAGGTTGGCACCAAGAAGGCCCTCGGCTTCCGCGAGGGCGAGATCTCTACGCTCTACCTCTCGTTCTCTGGCCTGGCCGTGCTCGTGGGCACGTTCCTTGCGGGCTTCCTGGCGGTGTTTGTGGTGGAGGGCATCATGAACCCGGCCTCCGCTGACCCCTTCACGCTGCCCAACTTCCCGCCGTACTTCAGCCTGCCCGAGCTGCTGGTGGGCGGCGGCATCGAGTTGGCGCTCATCCTGCTTTCCACGTGGCTGGCCACGCACGGGCTGCTCAGGCGAAACGCCGTCGAGCTGCTGAACGGCGGCCAGACGGCAAGTGCCAAGGAGCACTTCTGGGAGCGCACGAAGCTTTGGAAGGGCATGTCGCTCTTCTCGCAGACGGTGGTGAACAACTGCGTCAACGACACGCGGCGCGTGCTGGCCACGCTCATCGGCGTGGCGGGCTGCACGGCGCTCATCGTGTGCGCGGTCACGCTGTCGATGAACGTCTCGCAAAGCATCAAGCGCCACTACGAGGCCATCTACGACTTCGACACCCTTGTCTACCTTGACACCGACGTTGACGGGGCCGATGAGGCCGTAGGCGCGAAGCTGGACGAGCTGGGCCTGTCCAGCGCGCCTGTGCACGTCGAGACGCTGCAGGTTCGCCAGCCTAACGGATACCGCTCTAGCACCACGCTCTTCGTCCCGACCGACGAGGCTGCCTTCGCCGAGCGCTATCACCTGCTGCCCAGCGCTGGCGGTGAGGCCGACTTGGCCGAGGACGGCATCTGGGTCTCGGCGGCCTACGCCGACCACATGGGCGTGGGTGTGGGCGACACGGTCACCGTGACCGAGGGCACCGGGCAGACGCACGAGTTTGTCGTGGCCGGGGTCTTCGAGTACCACGTGCTGCGCAACGAGTTCGTGCTCAGCCGTGCGGAGTATCGCACCTCCTTCGGCGCCGAGCCCGAGGCCAACGTGCTGATGGTGGAGCGTGGCGACATGGACGTCGACAGCCTGCGCGGCGCGCTTGCCAGTACCGACGGTTACGGCGCCCTGAAGGACGACTACGCCGATACGCACTACGCCTTTGACGAGCTGGCAAACCTGCTGAACACCGTCGTGCTGGTGTACCTGCTGCTCTCGGCGCTCATGGCCATCGTGGTTCTGCTGAACCTCGACATCATGTTCGTCGACGAGAAGAAGCGCGAGCTCATCGTGCTCATGATCAACGGCTTCTCGGTGGGCGACGCGAAGGCCTACATCTACCGTGACTCCATCGCGCTCACCGTGGTGGGCATCATCGTGGGCGTGATCTTCGGCGCGGTGATGGGCGGCATCACGGTGAGGGCGCTCGAGCCCAGCTACGGGTCGTTCATCAGCTCGTTCAACCCGGTTGCGGCGCTGGTGGGCATCGTGGGGGCATCGGTCTTCTCGGCAGCCGTGCTGCTCTACGCGCTGCGCAGGATCCCGCGCTTCGACCTTACCGACATCAACCGCTTCTAGAGCTAGCGGACGCCCTTCCGCCCCCAGGCTCCCGCGTCCTTTCCATACTGCATCGAATGTCGGGAGTGTGGCGTGCGTGCCGCACTCCCGACATTCTTGCCACGCCAGGTGTCGGGTTCGCAGCACCCGTGCGACACTTCCGACACTTTTGTCGCGCTGGGCGTTGGTTTCGTTGTACCTGCGCCACACTTCCGACATCCGGGGGCGTCCAGATGTCGGAACCGCAGCACCCGTGCGACACTTCCGACATCCACGGGCGTCCAGATGTCGGAACCGCAGCACCCGTGCGACACTTCCGACATCCACGAGCGTCCAGATGTCGGAACCGTTGCACCCGCGCGCACTTCCGACATCCACGGGTGTCCAGATGTCGGAACCGCAGCATACCAGCCACACTTCCGACATGGCGGCGGCAGGACAGCGGGCCCGCCACCTCGCACCACGGTTTTTTCAGACGATGGCCTACGGAGCGCATAGCGCGGCGCAAACGTGGGTACAGTCACAGGGTATAGAAAACCTAAGTGCATATGACGCAAGCCACTTGCAGACGGAGTCGCGAATGTTCGAGAAGTTTACAGACAAGGCGCGCAAGGTCATGAGCCTTGCGCAGGACGAGGCGCGCAGCCTCGGCAAGATGTACGTGGGTACCGAGCACCTGCTGCTGGCACTCATCAAGGAGGGCGAGGGCATCGCCGCCCAGGCCCTGCGCAAGCTGGACGTTACCTACGACGAGACGCTGGCCACGGTGCGCTCCATCTCCACCGAGGAGTCCGAGCCGGTTCCCGGCGGGCACATCCCCTTCACCCCGCGCGCCAAGCGCGTGCTGGAGGACGCCTACCGCGAGACCATGACCCATGGCCAGACCTACATCGCCACCGAGCACCTGCTGCTGGGCATCGTCGCCGAGGGCGACGGCCGCGCCATGACCACGCTGTCGCGCATGGGTGTGTCGGGCGACGCGGTGCGCAGCGCCGTTGACGAGCTCATCCGCAACGGCGCCGACGGCGGCGAGCGCAAGCAGCCCGTGGGCGACATGGGCTTCGCCGGGGCTCAGTTCATGGGCGGCATGGGCGCACAGCCCCAGGCCGACGAGGGCTCGATGCTTGAGCAGTACGGCCGCAACCTCACGCGCCTGGCCACCGAGGGCAAGCTTGACCCGGTCATCGGCCGCGACCGCGAGGTGGAGCGCGTGATGCAGGTGCTGGCGCGCCGCCAGAAGAACAACCCGCTGATCCTGGGCGACCCTGGCGTGGGCAAGACGGCCATCGTCGAGGGCCTGGCCCAGCTGGTGGCCTCCGGCGAGGTGCCCGACATGCTGCGCGGCAAGCAGATCTGGACGCTTGACGTGGCGGCCTTGGTGGCGGGCTCCAAGTACCGCGGCGAGTTCGAGGAGCGCATGAAGAAGGTGGTGGCCGAGGTCACTTCCTCCGAGGACGTCATCCTGTTCATCGACGAGATCCACACCATCATCGGCGCGGGCTCGGCCGAGGGCTCCATCGACGCCGCCTCCATCCTGAAGCCGCCCCTGTCGCGTGGCGAGATTCAGGTGATCGGCGCCACAACCACCGACGAGTACCGCAAGCACATCGAGAAGGACTCCGCGCTTGAGCGCCGCTTCCAGCCCGTCAACGTTGGCGAGCCCACCCAGGCCGAGACCCTCGAGATCCTGCATGGGCTGCAGTCGCGATACGAGGAGCACCACCACGTGCGCTACACCGAGGAGGCGCTGGTGGCGGCCGTGACGCTGTCCAACCGCTACATCCAGGACCGCTTCCTGCCCGACAAGGCCATCGACGTCATCGACGAGGCGGGTGCCCGCACGCGCGTGCACAAGATGGCCCTGCCGCCCGAGCTTGCCGCCGCCGACGAGGAGCTGGCAAGCGTGCGCGAGCGCAAGGACGCCGCCGTGGCCGCTCAGGAGTATGAGGAGGCCGCGCGCATGCGCGACAAGGAGAAGGAGGTGACCGCGCGTCGCCAGGAGCTTGAGGCCGCATGGCGCGAGCAGCTCTCGCAGAGCGTGGTCATCGTGGGCGAGCAGGACATTGCCGACGTGGTGAGCGACATCACCGGCGTGCCCGTGTCCAACCTCACCGAGGCCGAGGCCTCCAAGCTCCTGCGCTGCGAGGAGGCCCTTCACCAGCGCGTGATTGGCCAGGACGAGGCCGTCTCGGCCGTCAGCCGCGCCATCCGCCGCAGCCGCTCGCCGCTCAAGGACCCGCGTCGCCCCGGTGGCTCGTTCATCTTCCTGGGCCCGTCGGGCGTGGGCAAGACCGAGCTGGCCAAGAGCCTGGCCGAGTTCCTGTTTGGCAGCGAGGACGCGCTGATCAGCTTCGACATGTCCGAGTTCATGGAGAAGCACGCCGTGAGCAAGCTGGTGGGCGCGCCTCCCGGATACGTGGGCTACGACGAGGGTGGCGAGCTTACCAAGGCCGTGCGCAGCAAGCCGTACTCGGTGGTGCTGTTCGACGAGATCGAGAAGGCGCACCCCGACCTGTTCAACATCCTTCTGCAGATCCTGGACGAGGGCAGGCTCACCGACGGCCAAGGCCGCACGGTGGACTTCTCCAACACCGTGGTCATCATGACCAGCAACGTTGGTGCGCGCGAGATTGCGGCGTCGCAGCCCATGGGCTTTACCGCGTCGGGCAAGGCCGGCCTCTCTGACCGCGAGATCAAGAGCCGCGCCGAGGGCGAGCTCAAGAAGCTGTTCCGCCCCGAGTTCCTTAACCGCGTGGACGAGATCGTGGTGTTCAAGTCGCTGACCGGCGAGCAGCTGCGCGGCATCGTCGACCTGATGGTGATGGACCTGCGCCGTCGTCTGGTGGGCCAGGGCATGTCCATCCAGCTTACCGACGCCGCGCGCGACCTGGTGGCCCGTGAGGGCACCGACCCGGTGTACGGCGCCCGCCCGCTGCGCCGCGCCATCCAGACCCTCATCGAGGACCCGCTGGCCGAGGCGCTGCTGCAGGGCACGTGGAAGTCGGGCGACCTCATCCTGGTGGACGCCGTCGACGGCCAGCTCACGTTCACGAAGGGCGAGGGCGAGCCTCCGGCCCTGGAGGAGCGCATCCACCTTGAGGAGCCGCGCGCCCGCGAGCGCTGGAACGCGACGCCGTCGATACCGTCGGGCGGCCTGGCCTCCGACGCCGAGTAGCAGCCTCGGATGTGCGCCTCCGCCACGAGATGGCACCAACGTGTGCTTCTCCCGTGGCGGAGGCGCATTTCATGGGGCGCCATCGGCCATGCCGTTACCTTATACTTAGAGTGTTGTTGCGACCGACGGGGGAGCTGACATGAGTAAGTCCGAATCGCGCATGGCTGCCGCCATCAAGCAGACGGCGCCGGGAACGGCGCTGCGCCACGCGCTCGACATGATCATCGCTGGCCACCTTGGCGCGCTCATCTGCATCGGCGACACCGACGCCGTGATCGCTGCGGGAGACGACGGCTTCAAGCTGGACATCTCCTTCACGGCCAACCGCCTCTTCGAGCTGTGCAAGATGGACGGCGCCGTGGTGGTGGACAAGGACATCACGCAGATCCTGCGCGCCAACTACCACCTTAACCCCAGCCCGTCGCTGCCCACCTCCGAGACCGGCATGCGCCACCGAACGGCGGCGCGCATGAGCCTGCTTACCCAGGCCACCATCATCTCGGTGTCGGAGCGCCGCCAGGTCATTACGGTGTACGTCGACGGCAAGGGCTACGAGCTGCGCAACGTGTCCGAGCTCATGAGCCGCGTCAACCAGCTGCTGGTGTCGCTGCAAAACACCCGCGGCCAGCTTGACCGCGCGCTGCTGCGCCTAACCACCCTCGAGCTGGACAACTACGTCACCGTGGGCGACGTCGCGCAGGTGCTGTACCTCTTCGAGGTGCTGCTTACCGTGGCCGACCAGCTTGACCGGATCATCCTGGAGCTGGGCCGCGAGGGCCGCTCGGTGCAGATGCAGCGCGAGGAGTTCGTGGCAGGCATGGACGAGGAGTACACGCTGCTCATCCGCGACTACGCGCGCGACTCGTCGGAGGAGGCCGCAAGCACCACGCGCGAAGCCTTCCGCGAGACCGCCAACATGCAGCTGCGCAACCCCAAGCGGGTGGCCGAGCTGCTGGGCTTCGAGGGCTACGGCGAGGACTCGGTGCTTACCCCGCTGGGGCTGCGCACCCTGTCCAACGTGTCGGTGGTGCGCAGGGGCATGGCAGACAAGATCGTGGACGAATACGGCTCGCTGCAGCAGCTCATGGACGACATCGAGCACAACCCCGACCGCCTTGACGACCTGGGCGTCGACAACCCCGGCATCCTGGCCGACAGCCTGTATCGCATGTGGGGCAAGCACGCATGAGCGGCCAGGTTGCCTGCCCACAGGCCGAGCGACAGCGCATCGTCACGGCAGAAGCCGGTGGCGACACCTGCGCGATCATCGCCGCCGGGGGCCTTGGGGCGCGCTTCGGCTACGAGCGAGGCAAGCAGTATGTCGAGCTGTGCGGGATTCCGCTGGCCAGCTGGTCGGTGCTGGCGTTTGACCGCGCCGCCTCGGTTGGCCACATCGTCATCGTGTGCCCCGCTGGGCGCCTGGACGAGACCGCCCGCGACGTCGTGGGCCCGCTCTCCCTTTCTACGTCCGTGAGCTACGCCGAGGCGGGCGAGACCCGACAGGAGTCGGTACTGAGCGGCCTCAATGCCGTGCCCGAGGGCTACCAGCTGGTGGCCATCCACGACGGTGCGCGGCCCCTGGTCACGTCCGAGGCCATCGAGCGCTGCATCGCAGCGGTGCGCGACGACGCCTCGCTTGACGGGGCCATCTGCGCCGCCCGCGTCACCGACACGCTCAAGCTGGTGGAGGGCGACCAGATCGTGGCCACGCCCGACCGCAGCTTCTATTGGTCGGCCCTCACGCCGCAGGTGTTCAGGATGCGCGCCGTGCTTGCCGCGCATCGCTCGGCAGTGCGCGACGGCTACGTGGGCACTGACGACGCGTCGCTGGTAGAGCGCGTGGGCGGCCGCGTGCGCTGCGTGGAGAGCCCACGGGACAACATCAAGGTGACCCTGCCCGAGGACCTTGCGGTGGCCGAGGCGTCGCTGCGGCAGCGCCTGGGCGCCGAGGGATGCGGCCTGTAGCCGCCGGATGGGAGCCATATGCTTCGCATTGGACATGGATATGACGTGCACGCCTTTGCCGAGGGGCGCCGGCTGGTGCTGGGTGGGGTGGAGATCGCCCACACCCGCGGGCTGGCGGGCCACTCCGACGCCGACGTGCTGACGCACGCGCTGATGGACGCCCTGTTGGGTGCCATGCGCGAGGGCGACATCGGGCAGCTCTTCCCTGACACCGACCCTGCCTACGAGGGAGCCGACTCGCTGGTGCTGCTGGGCCACGTGGCCAGCCTCGCGCGAGCGCGCGGGTTTGCCATCCTGGACGTCGACTGCACCGTCGCGGCCCAGGCGCCCAAGCTGGCGCCTCACCGCGCCGAGATGCGTCGGCGGATTGCCGCGGCCATGGGCGTGGACGTGGACCAGGTGGGCGTGAAGGCCACCACCACCGAGCGGCTGGGGTTTGTGGGCCGCGAGGAGGGCATCGAGGCTTGGGCCGTGGCCCTGCTCGACGACGGTCGATGTTGACGCCGCGCCCTGCCATGGCGGCGTATTCCCATGGCGGGCGTCCCGCGGCAGACGCGGCGGGCAAGCGCTATCATCTATGAGCCAACCACCAGCATAAGGAGACATCCATGCTCGTCTATAACAGCCAGGCACACCGCAAGCAGGAGTTCACCACCATCGAGCCGGGCAAGGTGCGCATGTACGTGTGCGGGCCCACCGTGTACGACCAGATCCACATCGGCAACGCCCGCACCTTCCTGTCGTTTGACGTCATCCGCCGCTACCTCATGTACAAGGGCTACGAGGTGACCTTCGCGCAGAACCTCACCGACGTGGACGACAAGATCATCAACCGCGCCAACGAGCAGGGCCGCACTGCCTCCGAGGTTGCCGAGGAGTTCTCGGCGGCCTTCATCGAGCAGATGCACCGCTTCAACGTGATGGACCCTGACATCCGCCCGCGTGCCACGCGCGAGATCGAGGCCATGCAGGAGATGATTCTCACCCTCATCGACAACGGCAACGCCTACGCGGTGCCCTCGGGCGACGTGTACTTCTCGGTGCGCAGCGACAGCTCGTACGGCATCCTGTCGGGCCGAGATCTTGACCAGCTGCGCGCAGGCGAGCGCGTCGAGGTGAACGACGAGAAGCGCGACCCCTTCGACTTTGCCCTGTGGAAGGCCGCCAAGCCCGGCGAGCCCAGCTGGCCGTCGCCGTGGGGCGAGGGGCGCCCCGGCTGGCACACCGAGTGCTGCGCCATGATTCATCGCCACCTAGGCACCCCCATCGACATCCACGGCGGTGGCGCCGACCTCATCTTCCCGCACCACGAGAACGAGACCGCCCAGGCCATGTGCGCCTGGCATGCGCCGCTGGCCAACTACTGGATGCATGGTGGCATGCTGCAGATCAACGAGGAGAAGATGTCCAAGAGCCTGGGCAACTTCTACACGCTCAAGGAGGTGCTTGACCGCTACTCGGCCAACGCCGTGCGCCTGCTGATGCTGCAGACCCACTACCGTGCGCCGCTGGACTTCTCGTTCGACCGCCTGGACGGGGCGGTAAGTTCGCTTGACCGCCTGCTCAACTGCGTGAAGAACCTGCGCTGGGCCGCCGACAACGCCCCGCAGGACGGCGAGTTCAGCGACCTCGACCGCAGCTTTGCCGGCGCCATCGACGCCGCGCGCGCCGACTTCGTGGCCCAGATGGACGACGACTTCAACACCGCCGGTGGCGTGGCGGCCATCTTTGGCCTGGCCAACGCCGCCAACAAGTACCTTGCCGACGCCGGCGAGAACATCACCACGTCGGTCACGCTGCGCGCGGCCGACACCCTGTGCGAGCTTGCCGACGTGCTGGGCATCAACCTGGCCGACGCGTCCGCGGGCTCCGAGCTGCCGGCCGAGCTGGTGGCCCTTGCCGCGCAGCACGCGGGCTACGAGGGCACCTCGCCCGACGAGGCTGCCGAGGCCCTGCTGGCCGCACGCCAGGCCGCCCGCAAGGAGCGCAACTGGGCCGTTGCCGACGCCATCCGCGACGCCGTCACGGCGCTGGGGCTGGTCATCGAGGACACGGCTGCGGGCGCTCGCCTGCGCCTGGCCAAGTAGCGCGCCGGAAGGCGACAGAGCGGAGGGTACGGGCCATGGCCAAGAACCAGTCCAGGAAGCCGGGACGCGATGTGCGCGGTGGCAACGGCAAGCGCGGGCAGGACAAGATAGCCCCGCTGCGCGGTGGAGCTGCGCGCATGGAGAACGCGCAGGCCAAGCGCGACCGCGCCAACCATGGTGACCGTCGCGATGCGCAGCCTACGCGTGGGCAGGGCGGCGTGCGCCGAGGCGGCTCGTCGTCGAAGGCGTCGCGTGCCGACCTCGTGGTGGGCAGGCGGGCTGCCGCCGAGGCCCTTGCCGCGGGCGTGCCCATCAAGAGCGCCCTGGTACAGGTGGCCGCCGGCGAGCGTGACGCAGCGCTCGAGGCGCTGGCGCGCCAGCTGGAGGGCGAGGGCATCGAGGTGGAGCGCGTGCCCAAGGGCAAGCTGGACGCGCTGGCCGAGGGCTCGGCCCACCAGGGCGTGGTGCTGCGTGCCCGTCCATACGAGTATGCCCAGCTGGCTGACCTCATCGCGGCCGCTGGCGAGGGCGATGCCCTTATCGTGGTGCTAGACCATGTGACCGACCAGGGTAACCTTGGCGCCATCATCCGTACGGCCGAGGTGGTGGGGGCCACGGGCGTGGTCATCCCCAGCGCCCGCGCCGCGGGCGTGGGCGTGGGCGCCTACAAGACGTCTGCCGGCGCCGTGCTGCATCTGCCGGTGGCCCAGGTGCCCAACCTGGCCCGCGCCATCGAGGCGCTCAAGGAGGCGGGCTTCTGGGCCTGCGCGGCCACCGAGCACGCCACCGACGACGTGTGGCATGCGCCGATGGGAGGCCGGCTGGCGCTGGTGATGGGCTCCGAGGGCGAGGGCATCTCGCGCCTCGTGCGCGAGACCTGCGACTTCTCGTGCCGGCTGCCACAGCGCGGGCGCATCGAGTCGCTTAACGTGGCGCAGGCCACGACGGTGATGTGCTACGAGTGGCTGCGTCGGGTGAGCGAGGCCGAGGAGGCCGCCGCAGCCGCCGACGGGGCCGACGTGGCAGGGGAGTAGGCATGGCGCGGCGCGCCCTTTTGGTGGTGGATGGCTACAACGTCATCTACGGCACCACCCGCTACCAAGGGCTCGTCGACGAGCATGCCGGCGCGGGCGCCCTTGCCGACGTGGCGCACCTCTCGCGCGACCCCTATGGCCACGACCCCTTCGTGCGGGCCCGCGAGGCGCTGCTTGCCGACGTGGCCGCCTATGCGCAGGGCACCTACGAGCCCGTCATCGTGTTCGACGGGGCCGGCAACCTCTCTGACGACCGCCCCGACTTCTCCACTGCGGGCGTGCGCATCGTGTTCTCGCGTACCGGCGAGTCGGCCGACACGGTGATAGAGCGGCTGGTCACCAAGGCGCGCCACGAGAACCGCGACGTGCTGTTGGTGACGAGCGACAACACGATCCGCTTCACCGTGGGCGGGGTTCCGGTAACCAGCATCTCAAGCCAGCTTTTGGCCGGCGACATCGGGCGCGTGGCACAGGATGTCGAGGCAGCGCGCGAGGAGCGCAGCCACAGCCGCATGACGCTGGAGGACCGCCTTTCGCCCGAGGCCCGCGAGAAGCTGTGGCGGCTGCTGGGGAAGTAGCCCTCGCCACGATGCTTGGGACCCACATCGGGCGGGCACTCGTGGTACCATGTACGTCCATGCCAGCGTGGCTCAATGGTAGAGCACCGGCCTTGTAATCCGGTGGTTATGGGTTCGATTCCCATCGCTGGCTCCAGGCATGCAGGCGCCCCTCCAGCAGGGGCGCTTTCCATGTGCGGGCCCGTCGCGGGGAATCGAACCCGTGAGGGCGGCACGTGCCCTCTGGCACGTGCCGGGCGGAGCGCCGCGAGGCGCGCAGCCGTCGAGCGTCGCCCGCAGGGCGGCGCGGCGATTCCCATCGCTGGCTCCAGGTATGCAGGCGCCCCTCCAGCAGGGGCGCTATTCATGTGCGCGCCTGTCGGAACTGCTACACGCCGACCGCACTTCCGACACCAACGGGCCCCAGGATGTCGGAAGCGTCGCATGCGTGCCGCACTTCCGACGCCAACGGCCCCCAGGATGTCGGAAGCGTCGCATGCGTGCCGCACTTCCGACGCCACACGCCCCGTCCCCGTCCGCGCGTCGTGAAGGATTTGTGTCATGGATACGCCCGGCCCCGGGTGTTACGTTGACAACTGTCTCCCAACGTCGTATATTTTCCTCCGCTTGTGGGGAGCAAGGCCCACAGGTGCTTGAAAACGGAATGGGGATGTGGCACAGCGGCAACTGCGGCGGACTGTAAATCCGCTCCCTCTGGGTTCCCTGGTTCGAGTCCAGGCATCCCCACTGTAGCTCAGTCGGTAGAGCACCTCGTTGGTAACGAGGAGGCCACCAGTTCAAGTCTGGTCGCGGGCTCCACTTTCAAGCGCGCACACCTGCCGGTGTAGCTCAGTTGGTTAGAGCGCACGGTTCATACCCGTGTTGTCACTGGTTCGAGTCCAGTCACCGGTACCAGCGTTCAAACGGCACCCGTGAGGGTGCCGTGAACATAAATAGGCAATGTAAATGGCCGGCAAGGTTGTTTTCAAAAGGAGGACGGCATGGCCAAGCAGAAGTTCGATCGTTCCAAGCCGCACGTAAACATCGGTACCATCGGTCACGTTGACCACGGCAAGACCACGCTTACCGCAGCCATCACCAAGGTTCTCTCCGAGACCGAGGGCTGCAACGCCAACTTCGCCGCCTTCGACACCATCGACAAGGCTCCCGAGGAGCGCCAGCGCGGCATTACCATCAACGTTGCCCACATCGAGTACGAGACTTGGGAGCGCCACTACGCTCACGTCGACTGCCCCGGCCACGCTGACTACATCAAGAACATGATCTCCGGTGCTGCTCAGATGGACGGCGCCATCCTGGTCATCGCCGCCACCGACGGCCCCATGGCCCAGACTCGCGAGCACATCCTGCTTGCCCGTCAGGTCGGCGTGCCCTACATCATCGTCTTCCTGAACAAGTGCGACATGGTCGACGACGAGGAGCTCCTTGACCTCGTCGAGATGGAGACCCGTGACCTCCTCTCCGAGTACGACTTCCCCGGCGACGACCTCCCCATCATCCGCGGCTCCGCGCTCAAGGCCCTCGAGGGCGATCAGGGCCAGTGGCGTGACGCCATCATCGAGCTCATGCACACGGTCGACGAGTACATCCCGACGCCCGCCCGTGACGACGAGAAGCCGTTCCTGATGGCCATCGAGGACGTCATGACCATCTCCGGCCGCGGCACCGTTGCCACCGGTCGTGTCGAGCGCGGCACCCTCAAGCTCAACTCGCCCGTCGAGATCGTCGGCATCCGCGAGACCCAGACCTCCGTTGCCACCGGCATCGAGATGTTCCGCAAGACCATGGACGAGTGCATGGCTGGCGACAACGTGGGCATCCTGCTCCGCGGCATCAAGCGCGAGCAGATCGAGCGCGGCCAGGTCATCTGCAAGCCCGGCTCGGTTACCCCGCACCGTAAGTTCACCGGCGAGATCTACGTCCTGACCAAGGAGGAGGGTGGCCGTCACACCCCGTTCTTCAGCGGCTATCGTCCCCAGTTCTACTTCCGCACCACCGACATCACCGGCGACATCCAGGAGCTTCGTGACCAGCAGGGCAACAAGGTCGAGATGGCCATGCCCGGCGACCACATCACCGTGGTCTGCGAGCTGATCCACCCGATCGCCATGGAGCAGGGCCTCAAGTTCGCTATTCGCGAGGGTGGCCACACCGTCGGCGACGGCCGCGTCTCCACCATCGAGGACTAGTACCTCACCTTACGCACGTCATAGGGTCGGCGCCTTCGGGTGCCGGCCCTTTTGCATGGCACGAGGTCACCGACCATGTCTCTTTGCCCACTCCATGTAGATGAAATGTTGGTGTTGACAGAGCTGGACAAGCGGTGGTAGTGTGTTCTATCGCGTCGCCATCGAGGTAGTCGGCGGCGGCGAGACCTAGGAGGATTCTATGCGCACATTGGTTACTCTCGCTTGCCAGGAGTGCAAGCGTCGTAATTACACGACGGACAAGAACAAGGCTAACAACCCTGATCGTATTGAGTTGAAGAAATATTGCCCGTGGTGCCGCAAGCACACCCTGCACAGGGAAACCCGCTAGAATAGGGTCCATACAGGCCAGTAGCTCCAATGGTAGAGCGGCGGTCTCCAAAACCGTTTGTTGAGGGTTCGAGTCCTTCCTGGCCTGCCAGAAACACCACCGGCTTTCCCCTTCGGGGGTTAGCCGGTTTCCATGATAAAGGGCATTCGTCCAGAGGGGATTAGCGATGGCAAACAAGGAGCGTCAGAAGAGGAGCGCACGTCAGGCTCGCGCCCGCGAGCGCGCCGAGCTCGAGGCCATCCAGAGCGCATCCGGCACCTCGCAGGCTAGCACCCCTGCGAAGGCCGCTGCCAAGGCTCCCGCAAAGAAGGACGGCAAGCCCGGCATCTTTGCTCGCATGCGCACGTACCTGCATGATGTTCGCACCGAGATGCACCGTGTGGTGTGGCCTTCCAAGACCGAGCTTACCAACTACTCGGTGGCGGTGCTGGCCATGCTGGCCATCTTCGGCGTGGCCGTCTGGCTGGTCGACACCGGCTTCGTGGCGCTGCTCGTGGGCTTCACGGGGCTGAGGGGGTAAAACATGTCCAAGCGCTGGTTTGTCATCCACACGTACTCGGGGTACGAGAACAAGGTCAAGAACGACCTCGAGCATCGCATCGACACCTACGGCGTGGCCGACCAGATCGTTGACATCCAGATTCCCACCGAGGAGATCACGGAGGTCAAGGAGGGCGGCAAGCGCGAGACGAGGGAGTCGAAGGTGTTCCCCGGCTATGTGCTGGTGCGCATGGAGTGCGACCACGGCAACGTGGACGACGAGCTTTGGCAGATCGTGCGCAACACCCCCGGCGTGACTGGCTTCGTTGGCATCGACGGCAAGCCCACCCCGCTTCGCCGCTCGGAGTACAGCAAGATCATGCGCCGCACCAACCCCGCAAGCGTCGGCGCTCCCGTCACCAAGCACACCACCTCCAGCCTTGAGGCTGGCATGTCGGTTCGCGTGGTCTCCGGCCCCTTGGCCGACTTCGACGGCACCGTGTCTGAGGTCATGGCCGACGCCGGCAAGGTGAAGGTCATGCTCACCATCTTCGGCCGCGAGACGCCCGTCGAGCTTACGCTCGACCAGGTGGTCACCATCATCTAGGAAAGGCAACACCAGTCAGGCCCTGTAATCGGTGAGGATTGCTTCTCAGGGGCTGGCGTGTACGATACGAGACACTTAAACACGTTCCAGGAGGCTCACATGGCCAAGAAGAAGGTCGTCCGCGTCATCAAGCTCCAGATTCCGGCTGGTGCCGCAACCCCCGCGCCGCCCGTCGGCCCCGCCCTGGGTGCCGCCCAGGTCAACATCATGCAGTTCGTCCAGGCCTTCAACGCCGCCACGGCTGACCAGAAGGGCGACATCATCCCCGTCGAGATCTCGGTCTACGAGGACCGCAGCTTCGACTTCATCTGCAAGACCCCGCCCGCGGCCCAGCTCATCAAGAAGGCCCTGGGCATCCAGAGCGGCTCCGGCGTGCCCCAGCGCGACAAGGTTGGCCAGCTCACCCAGGAGCAGCTCACCAAGATCGCCGAGACCAAGATGCCCGACCTCAACGCCAACGACATCGAGGCCGCCAAGCGCATCGTGGCCGGCACCGCCCGCTCCATGGGCGTCACCATCGCCGAGGACTAAGCTCCGCCGGCACCCAACGCGTTTTGCCCCGCAAGGGGAGAGAACAGGTGGAAGGGCGTGCAGCCCGCGATACCACGACTACCAAGGAGGTAGGAAATGCCTAAGCACGGAAAGAAGTACAAGGAGCAAGCGGCTAAGGTCGAGCGCAAGCTCTACAGCCCCAAGGCTGCCATGGAGCTCGTGAAGGAGCTCGCCGCTGCCAAGTTTGACGAGACCGTCGAGGTTTCGATTCGCCTTGGCGTCGACACCCGCAAGGCCGACCAGAACGTCCGTGGCTCCATCAGCCTGCCCCACGGCACCGGCAAGACCGTGCGCGTCGCCGTGTTCGCCGAGGGCGAGAAGGCTCGCGAGGCCGAGGCCGCTGGCGCCGAGGTCGTCGGCTCCGACGACCTGATCGCCGAGATCCAGGCCGGCAACCTCAACTTTGACGCCGCCATCGCCACGCCCAACATGATGGGCAGGGTCGGTCGCCTCGGCCGTATCCTCGGCCCCCGTGGCCTCATGCCCAACCCCAAGCTGGGCACCGTCACCATGGACGTCGACCGCATGGTGCGCGAGCTCAAGGCGGGCCGCGTCGAGTACCGTGCCGACCGTTACGGCATCTGCCATGTGCCCCTGGGCAAGGTGTCCTTCGACACCCAGATGCTGGTGGAGAACTACGCCGCGCTGCTCACCGAGCTGCTGCGCGTGAAGCCGTCCACGGCCAAGGGCCGCTACGTCAAGTCGGTCACCTTCTCCTCCACCATGGGCCCGGGCGTCAAGGTTGACCCGCTGCGCACCCGCCAGTTCATGGAGGACTAGCGTCAACGCACCCTTCGCAGGTCGATGGAGGTTTGCCCCATCGACCTGCTTGTACTGCTCTTCCGCTTGACAGCGCGCTGCCAAGCTGAGAGAATGCACGATGCCCACAAGGGCGCACACATAGCACGTCCGCTGCCAGAGACAGCCGGTGCCGAGAGGCTTAATGGGATTTCCCGCCTGCCGAGGTGGTCTTGAATAGCACCTTTGAGACCCCGTATGGCTGCGCCAGCGGGGCCTCATGCGTAAGGACCCGCTTTTGTGGCGGAAGTGCCCGATTCGCACGCAAGGGAGGTGTAACACACATGCCAGCTCAGTCGAAGTACGATATGCTCGCGAAGGTGAAGGCGTCGTTCGAGGCCTCTACCGGCTTCTTCGTGATCAACTACCGTCTGCCGTTCAACGAGAACAACGAGACTGTCTTCCACGGCCTCACCGTGAAGGACTCCCAGGAGCTTCGTCGCGCCCTGCGCGAGGTTGGTGGCTCCATGAAGGTGTACAAGAACAACATCGTCAAGATCGCCCTCGAGGAGGCAGGCCTGCCCACCATGGACGAGACGCTCGTGGGTACCTGCGCCTACGTGTTCTTTGGCAGCGACCCCGTGTCGGTGGCCAAGGTCCTGAGGGAGTACGCCAAGAAGAGCAAGAAGATCGAGGTCATCGGCGGCATTGCCGACGGCGTTGCGCTCAACGCCGAGGAGGCCAAGGCCTACGCCGACCTTCCCAGCTACGAGGAGCTCATTGGTCAGATCGCCGGCCTCATCAGCGGGTTCGCCCGTGGCCTCGCGGTTGCCATCAACGAGATCCCTGGTGGCCTCGCACGTACCATCAACGCCGTTTCCGAGCAGAAGCAGGCCGCATAGCCTGCCGCCCCTGCACGGCAAGAGCAACCGGGACGCCTGTTGGGGTCCCACGAAGACAGAAACACGCCATGCGAGACGCATGGGACCGAAAGGAACAAGAAAATGGCTAAGCTTACCGCTGCTGAGATCGTTGAAGCCCTCAAGGAGATGACCCTTCTCGAGGCCTCTGAGCTCGTCAAGTCCATCGAGGAGACCTTCGGCGTCTCCGCCGCCGCCCCCGTGGCAGTCGCCGCTGCTGGCGCCGCTCCTGCCGAGGCCGAGGAGGTCGAGGAGAAGACCAGCTTCGACGTCGAGCTGACCGCCTTCGGCGACAAGAAGATCGCCGTCATCAAGGTCGTCCGCAAGCTCACCGGCCTGGGCCTCAAGGAGGCCAAGGACGCCGTCGAGGGCGCTCCCAAGATCATCCTCGAGGGCCTCAAGAAGGAGGACGCCGAGGCTGCGAAGGCCGAGCTCGAGGCCGAGGGCGCTACCGTCACCCTGAAGTAGTCTGGGTTTACCCTACGATTGCGAGGGGCTGGCTCCTGCGGGGGCCAGCCCCTTTTGCGTGGTGACGAGTAGTGTTTGGCGGGACAACGCACCCCTCGCGGGTGAGATGTTGCGAGTTGGGGCTGTTTTGCGGGACAACGCACCCCAGGCGGGTGAGATGTTGCAGCTATTGGCTGTCCCGCGGGACAACGCACCCCCGGCGGGTGAGATGTTGCACGGAGGGGTCCCACGGCGGGACAACGCACCCCTCGCGGGTGAGATGTTGCACCGAAGGCACCTCCAGCGGGACAACGCACCCCTGACGGGTGAGACGTTGCACGGCGGGGCCGTTTGGAGGGACAACACACCCCTCTCGGGTGAGATGTTGCACCGAAGGCACCTCCCGCGGGACAACGCACCCCGGGCGCAGCCGCCCAAACCGCTTGCCCACGATAATCGGCCGTGCAACTATAATGAACATCCGCAGGACTTTGTGAGACAGCCTCACATGCGCTACAATGACCTGTCACGGAGTCCCGACACAACACCTTCACAATCGAAAAGGCATTTCCGCAGGTCAGGTGCAAGAACTTTCTATATAGTCGAAATCCACTGCGATGTCAAGACTTTTTAATTGACCAGAAGTCTGCAGTCCGGTATTTTTATAGATTGCGCAACTGCCGCCTTTTTACACAATTGAGGAGGAAGTGCCTGGTGACTACCGAAAAGAAAACCGCAGCAACGCAGCCCAAGCAACGCGAGAGGGTCAGCTTCAGCCGAATCCCTCAGACCATGGCGTTGCCCAACCTCATCTCGGTGCAGAAGGAGTCCTTCGAACGCTTCCAGACCGATGGTCTGGCCGAGTCGTTCGCCGAGTTCTCGCCCATCACCAACTCGGCGGGAACGATGCAGGTCACCTTTGGTGAGCACCAGTTTGGCGACGCCCCCAGCACCATCGCCGAGTGCCGCGCCAAGGACATCTCCTATCAGGCCCCGCTGTTCGTCGACGTGTGCTTCGACAACCTGGTGACCGGCGAGCGCAAGGAGCAGCTGGTGTTCATGGGCGACTTCCCGCTCATGACCGACCGCGGCACCTTCGTGATCAACGGCACCGAGCGCGTCGTCGTGTCGCAGCTGGTCCGCTCGCCCGGCGTGTACTTCTCCTCGGAGATGGACAATGGCGTGCGCGTGTACCACGTGCAGTTCATTCCCGCGCGCGGCGCGTGGCTTGAGTTCGAGGTGGACAAGCACGGCCGCCTGGTCGTGTCCATCGACCGCAAGCGTCGCCAGAGCGCAACCACCCTGCTGTACGCGCTGGGCATCGTGGAGAGCGATGACGACGTCATCAACTTGCTTGGCAACTCCGACGTGGTCACCTCCACCATCAATCACGATCCCAATCTCACCCGCGAGGGCGCCCTCATCGAGATCTACCGTCGCCAGCGCCCCGGCGAGCCCCCCACCGTGGACTCCGCCCGCTCGCTCATCGAGGGCCTCTACTTCAACAACCAGCGCTATGACCTCGCGCGCGTTGGTCGCTACAAGATCAACAAGAAGCTTGGCCTCACCGTCGGCGACGACGAGAAGACCCTCACCTCCGAGGACATCGTGGCGTCGCTGCGCTACCTGCTGGCGCTGTACGAGGGCCAGCCCGGCACAAAGCTGGACGACATCGACCACTTTGGCAACCGTCGCGTGCGCACCGTGGGCGAGCTGGTGCAGAACCAGTTCCGCATCGGCATGAGCCGCATGGAGCGCGTTATCCGCGAGCGCATGGCCTCGCAGGACGCCGACGACATCACCCCGCAGAGCCTCATCAACATCCGTCCCATCGTGGCGGCCATCAAGGAGTTCTACGGCTCGTCGCAGCTTTCGCAGTTCATGGACCAGTCCAACCCGCTGGCTGGCCTTACCCACAAGCGTCGCCTCTCGGCCCTTGGCCCTGGCGGCCTGGCCGGCCACAAGAGCGGCTCCAGCCGCCGCACCAACGTGCCTACCGCCGTGCGCGACGTCCACAACAGCCACTATGCGCGCATGTGCCCCATCGAGACGCCCGAAGGTCCCAACATCGGCCTCATCGGCTCGCTGGCCCTGTATGCGCACGTGAACGACTATGGCTTCATCGAGGCCCCGTACCGTCGCGTGGTTGACGGCAAGGTCACCGACCAGATCGACTGGATGACGGCCGACGAGGAAGAGGACCACAACATCGCACCGGCAAACACCCCGGTAGACCCCAAGACGGGCGCCTTCGTGGTGGTGGACGCCAACGGCAAGCTGGTCAACGCCGACCGCATCGTGGCCCGCACCCGCGACTTCGACGGCTCCTTCGGCGCCCCCGCCGAGGTTGACGTGGCCGACGTCGACTACATGGACGTCTCGCCGCGCCAGTTGCTGTCGGTTGCCGCCAACCTCATCCCGTTCCTCGAGCACGACGACGCCAAGCGTACCCTCATGGGCGCCAACATGCAGCGTCAGGCCGTGCCCCTGATTCGAGCCACCGCGCCGCTGGTGGGCACCGGCCTCGAGCTTGCTGCCGCGCACGACTCTGGCGAGCTCATCTGCGCCGAGGCCGACGGCACCGTCATCGAGGTGGATGCCGCCCACGTCGTGGTGAGCACCGCCTCCGGCCCCGAGCGCTACGACCTGCCCAAGTACCAGCGCTCCAACCAGAGCACCTGCATCAACCACCGTCCGGTCGTGAAGGTGGGCGACCACGTGGTGGCCGGCCAGCCCCTTACCGACGGCCCCTCCGTCGACCAGGGCGAGCTTGCCCTGGGCGCCAACCTCACCGTGGCCTACATGCCGTGGGAGGGCTACAACTACGAGGACGGCATCATCGTGTCCGAGCGCGTGGTGCAGCAGGACCTGCTTACCTCGGTCAACATCTCCCGTCACGAGATCGACGCCCGCGACACCAAGCTGGGCCCCGAGGAGATCACCCGCGAGATCCCCAACCTGTCCGAGGACATGCTGGCCAACCTCGACGATGACGGCATCATCCGCATCGGCGCCGAGGTTGGCCCCGGCGACATCCTGGTGGGCAAGGTCACCCCGAAGGGCGAGACCGCGCTCACGGCCGAGGAGCGGCTGCTTCGCGCCATCTTCGGCGCCAAGGCGCACGACGTGCGCGACACCTCCCTCAAGATGCCCCACGGCGCCTACGGCCGCGTAGTCGACGTGGTGCGCTTCAGCCGCGAGGCCGGCGACGACCTGCCGCCCGGCGTCAACGAGCTCGTCCGCGTCTTCGTGGCGCAGCGCCGCAAGATCCAGCAGGGCGACAAGATCTCGGGCCGTCACGGCAACAAGGGCGTGGTCTGCAACGTCCTGCCCGTCGAGGACATGCCCTACATGGCCGACGGCACCCCCATCGACGTGCTGCTTGACCCGCTGGGCGTCCCCTCGCGTATGAACGTGGGCCAGCTGCTCGAGTGCCACCTTGGCTGGGCCGCCGCGCACGGCTGGGACGTGAACGACCCCGATTCCAAGGACGTCGTGGACGGCATGATGCACGTTGCCACGCCGGTCTTTGACGGCGCCACCGACGAGGAGGTGGCCGAGGCCATCCGTCGCTCCAACGTGAACATGATGAACCGCGCCATGCGCGAGTACGGCGAGCACATGCGCGTCGAGTTCGTGCCGCAGCTTAACGACAAGGGCAAGGCCATCCTGTACGACGGCCGCACCGGCGAGCCGTACGCCAGCCCCATCACCGTGGGCGTGAGCTACATCCTCAAGCTGGGCCACATGGTGGACGACAAGATCCATGCCCGCTCCACCGGCCCGTACAGCCTGGTTACCCAGCAGCCCCTGGGCGGCAAGGCCCAGTTCGGCGGCCAGCGCTTCGGCGAGATGGAGGTGTGGGCGCTGTATGCCTACGGCGCCGCCAACGTCCTGCAGGAGATCCTCACTGGCCGCGTCAAGACCTACGAGGCCATCGTCAAGGGCGAGAACGTGCCCGACGCCGGCATTCCCGAGTCGTTCAAGGTGCTCGTGAAGGAGATCCGCTCGCTGGCTCTGGACATCGAGCCCATCTCCTACCGTCGTCGTGCGCAGGAGTCCAAGCCCGCGCGCGAGGAGGCCAGCGACGCCGTGGAGCGCTTCTCCACCGGCATCTTCGGCACGCAGGCCGAAGCCTCCGCTGATGACGAGCTGATCCTCGTGGGCGACCCCACAGATAAGGAGTAGAGAACGTGGCAGACTTCGATACCACTGACTTCGACGCAATCCGAATCTCGCTTGCCTCGGCCGACGAGATCCGTAGCTGGTCGCACGGCGAGGTGAAGAAGCCCGAGACGATCAACTACCGCACGCTCAAGCCCGAGAAGGACGGCCTGTTCTGCGAGAAGATCTTCGGACCGGTGAAGGACTGGGAGTGCGCCTGCGGCAAGTACAAGGGCATCCGCTTCAAGGGCATCGTGTGCGAGCGCTGCGGCGTTGAGGTTACCAGCGCCAAGGTTCGCCGCGACCGCATGGGCCACATCGAGCTGGCCGCGCCGGTAAGCCATATCTGGTACTTCAAGAGCCCGGCAACCTTCCCGCTGGCCCGCCTGCTTGCCATCAAGAGCAAGGAGCTCGAGAAGATCCTGTACTTCGCCAGCTACGTCATCACCCACGTGGACACCGAGGCCCGCGAGGCCGACGCCAACGACCTGCGCGAGGAGCTGCAGGCCGACCTCGAGGAGCTTGACGCCGAGCGCGACGACGAGATCGCGCGTCTGCGTGCCCAGGCCGAGGGCGGCGACGAGTACGGCGACATGGAGCCCCTGTCCGCCGACGAGGTGCGCGCCGGCATCGCCGACCTCGAGGAGGAGTACGAGGAGGAGAAGCAGCTCCGCAAGGAGGCCTTCGATAAGTTCATGCAGCTGCAGGAGCGCGACCTCATCTCCGACGAGACGCTGTTCACCGAGATGCGCCGCTACTACAGCATCTACTTCAAGGGCGGCATGGGCGCCGAGGCCGTGCGCGACCTGCTTCGTGCCATCGACCTCGAGCGCGAGGCCACCGAGCTTCGCGCCATCGTGGCCGCCGACGACGTGCAGAAGCAGCGTCGCGAGCAGGCCGTGAAGCGCCTCGAGATCGTGGACGCCTTCCTGAAGGGCGGAAACGACCCGGCCGACATGATTCTGGACGTCATCCCCGTGATCCCGCCCGACCTGCGCCCCATGGTGCAGCTGGACGGCGGCCGCTTCGCGGCGTCCGACCTCAACGACCTGTACCGTCGCGTCATCAACCGCAACAACCGCCTGAAGCGCCTGCTTGACCTTGACGCTCCTGCCATCATCGTGAACAACGAGAAGCGCATGCTGCAGGAGTCGGTTGACGCCCTCTTTGACAACGGCCGTCGTGGCCGTCCCGTCACGGGCCGTGGCGGCCGCCCGCTCAAGTCGCTTGCCGAGGCCCTCAAGGGCAAGCAGGGCCGCTTCCGCCAGAACCTGCTGGGCAAGCGCGTCGACTACTCCGGCCGCTCGGTCATCGTGGTCGACCCGCACCTCAAGCTGCACCAGTGCGGCCTGCCCTCCACGATGGCGCTCGAGCTGTTCAAGCCCTTCGTGATGCGCCGCCTCGTGGAGCTGCGCAAGGTCGAGAACATCAAGGGTGCCAAGCGCGCCATCGACCGTGGTTCCCGCGACGTGTGGGACGTGCTTGACGAGGTCATCAAGGGCCGTCTGGTGCTGCTTAACCGCGCACCCACCCTGCACCGCCTCTCCATCCAGGCCTTCGAGCCGGTTCTGGTTGAGGGCAAGGCCATCCACCTGCACCCGCTGGTGTGCGCCCCCTTCAACGCCGACTTCGACGGCGACCAGATGTCGGTGCACGTGCCGCTGTCCACCCAGGCCCAGACCGAGGCTCGCGTGCTGATGCTCTCGGCCAACAACCTGCGCTCGCCGGCATCCGGCAAGGTGCTCACCGTTCCTTCGCAGGACATGGTGTTCGGCGTGTACTACCTCACCACCGAGAAGGACGGCGGCGAGGGCGAGGGCCGCATCTTCGCCAGCTTCGACGACGCCATCAACGCCTTCGAGTGCAAGAACGGCATCGAGATCCAGGCCAAGATCCAGGTGCGCGTGACCTCCGCCGACGCCAACGCCTACGACGAGGACGACCGCGCGCTGTTCCGCGTGATGGTGGGCAAGGGCCAGTTTGTTGACTACGACGTCACCGACCATCCGGCCCGCATCGAGACCACCATCGGCCGCGTCATCTTCAACCGCAGCTGCCTGCCGCCCGACTATCCCTTCATGAACTACAAGATGGCCAAGGGCGACGTGAGCATGCTGGTCAACGACTGCTGCGACCGCTACAGCACCGCCGAGGTCGAGCCCATCCTGGACGCCATCAAGCAGACGGGCTTCCACTACGCCACCCAGGCCGGCCTGACCGTGTCGGTGTGGGACGCCGTGATTCCCGAGAGCAAGCCCGAGCTGCTGCGTGACGCGCAGGAGAAGGTTGACACCATCAACGAGAACTACGAGGACGGCCTGCTGCAGGAGCAGGAGCGCCACGCCGAGGTAGTTAGCGTCTGGACCAAGTGCACCGAGGAGCTTGGCTCGCGCATGCTGTCGGGCTTTGCCGAGGACAACCCCATCTACATGATGGCCGACTCCGGCGCCCGTGGCTCCAAGACGCAGCTGCGCCAGCTGGCAGGCATGCGCGGCCTGATGGCCGACATGTCCGGCGAGACCATCGACCTGCCCATTAAGGCCAACTTCCGCGAAGGCCTCGAGCCGCTTGAGTACTTCATCTCCACGTACGGCGCCCGTAAGGGCCTGGTGGACACCGCCTCGCACACCTCCGACTCCGGCTACCTCACCCGTCGTCTGGTCGACGTGGCCCAGGACGTCATCGTGCGCGAGGAGGACTGCGGTACCGACGAGGCAGTCACCTATAGCCTCAAGAAGCCGGGCGAGGAGAACCTCAACACCGACCTCATCGGCCGCTGCACCTTGCACGACATCGTGGATCCCGAGACCGGCGAGGTGCTCATCGCCCGCGACGGCTACATCGAGTCGGTCGCCGACCTGCAGCGCCTCTGGGATGCCGGCCTGCGCAAGGTCGAGCTTCGCGCGCTGCTTACCTGCAAGTCCAAGTACGGCGTGTGCCAGAAGTGCTACGGCTGGGACCTCTCCACGAGGCGCCAGGTCAACATCGGCACGGCCGTGGGCATCATCGCCGCGCAGTCCATCGGCGAGCCGGGCACCCAGCTTACGATGCGCACCATTCACTCCGGCGGCGTCGCCGGCGCCGACGACATCACGCAGGGCCTCCCGACGGTTGCCCGCATGTTCGACGTCGTGGGCAACGTGAACGAGAAGATTCTTGGTCGCGAGGCCGACCTGGCGCCGTACTCCGGCCGCCTGCAAATCACACCCGAGCAGACTGAGTACCTGCTGCAGCTGCGTGACCTCGACGACGACACGCGCATCCTCTCCGAGTGGCGCGTCCCCGCGTCCGTGCGCTTCATGCCTGGCGTGGAGGACGGCATCGAGGTGCGTGCCGGCGACCAGATCACCCGCGGCTTCGTCAACTTCCGCAAGCTGCGCAAGCTCACCGACATCGAGTCGACGATGCACACCTTCGTCGAGTCGGTCAAGGACGTCTACACCGGCCAGGGCGTCGACCTGAACGACAAGCACATCGAGGTCATCGCGCGCCAGATGCTGCGCCGCGTGCAGATCACCAACCCCGGCGACTCCACCTACCTGCTGGGCCAGTACGTCGACCGCTACGTGTTTGCCGACAGCGTTCGCAACATCGCGCTGGCGGGCGGCACCCCGCCCGAGGCCGAGCCGGTCATCCTGGGCACCCTCAAGGTGGCCAGCTCCATCGACTCGTGGCTGTCCAGCGCGTCGTTCATCCGCACCGCTGGCGTCCTCACCGAGGTTGCCATCGAGGGAGACGTCGACCACCTGCTTGACCTCAAGAGCAACGTCATCGTGGGCAAGAAGATCCCTGCCGGCACCGGCCTGAAGGCCTACAACGACGTGCAGCTCACCTACCATGGCGAGCCCATCGACGGCCCCACCAGCCCGCTGGCCAAGAGCCTGCCCGAGTGGGCGCCCGACATGCTGAAGGGCATCGAGGACCAGCTGCCCAAGCAGCTTGACTGGGTTGGCGACGACTACGCCTACGGCGGCGTGTACTCCAAGAACGGCCGCACGCTGTCCAGCGAGGACGCCAAGCTGTACCTCTTTGATGACCTGGGCGTGTCGCAGCGCTGGACCAACAAGTTCAGCGAGGTTGGCATCGAGACGGTGGGCGACCTCATCGGCAAGACCGAGGACGACCTGCTGCGCATCGACGGCATCGGCGCGAAGGCCATCGAGGAGCTGCGCGACGGCCTTGAGGCCCGTGGCCTGCTGTACATCCTCGAGCCCGACGAGGACGAGGCCGACAGCGAGGACCTGTCGCAGCTGCTCAACATGGTGTTCTCGCCTGACGCAGGCGACGACATCATGCTTGGCACGGCGGCGCCGTCGAAGCACACGTCGTTCGACGACGAGCTCATCGGCGGCTCCAGCGACTCCGAGCTGAGCGACCAGATCATCAACGAGGACCTGGGCTCGCTGCAGGACCTGCTGAGCCAGGTTGAGCGCAGCGAGGAGGAGCAGTTCGACTAGCGCGACTCACACGAGCTGTTGCGAGGGGCGTGACGGGGGAGACCCGCCACGCCCCTCGTTCTGTTTGTGGGGTAGGGGAGCGACGCATGGGCAGCCGTGGGAAGGGAGGCTGAGAAGGCTAGGCCGTGCCGCAGCCCGCCCAGCCGGCCGTTTGTCTCGCGTGCGTTACGCGACGCCCCCGCAAGCTGCCAGCAGTGCTAGAGTAGGCGCAACGCTCGACCGAGGAGAAGGAACCGCCATGGAGCCTGCCAACCTAGGCGCACGCCAGGACATCGCCAACCGCATCCGCTCGCTTCGCGAGGACAGCGACCTCACCATCGAGGACATGGCCATAGCCACGGGCCGCTCGCCCGAGGAGTACGCCGCGCGCGAAAGCGGCGAGATGGACCTCACGTTCACCTTCGTGTACAAGTGCGCCATGAAGTTTGGCGTCGACGTGGTCGAGATCCTCACGGGTGAGAGCCCGCGCCTCAAGCACTACTCCATCGTGCGCGCTGGCGAGGGCCTGCCCCTCGAGCGCAGCACCGACTTCCACTACCTGCACAAGGCCCCGCACTTCAAGGACCGTCTGGGCGAGGTCTTCCTCGTCGACGTGCCCTACCAGCCCGAAAGCCAGAACGAGCCCATCCACCTGTCCTACCACAACGGGCAGGAGCTTGACTACGTGCTCGTCGGGCGCCTGCGCTTCCGCTTCGAGGACCACTTCGAGGAGGTCGGCGTCGGCGACACGCTGTTCTACGATTCCGGCCGTGGTCACGGCATGATCGCCATCGGCGGCGAGGATGCGCAGATCCTGGCCGTGGTGTTCAACCCGAGGGACGAGATTATCTAGGCATCGCCCGCTTTCCTGCGGACGGTGCCGTTAAACCAATACCTGACATCAGTCACGTGACGCTGCAGGCTGGCCCTGCATGCCAAGACTGGCCCGATGCTAGGTTGCATGCCACCCCTCCCTTGCACACCACCAACGTTAGGATCACACGCCATGCGCTACCTCAGCGAGAACTACCTTTCCGAAAGCCGCGACCGCACCGGTCAAGTGGCCCACCTCTCCCTGCACTACCCGAACACCTTCAACTGGGCCTACGACGTGGTTGACGACATCGCCACCGTCGAGCCCGACCGCCCTGCCATGGTGTGGTGCAACCCCGAGGGGGAGGAGCACCGCTTTAGCTTTGGCGACATGAAGTACTGGTCGGACAAGTGCGCAAACTTCCTGGTGGCGCAGGGCGTGCGCAAGGGCGACGCCGTGCTGGTCATCCTGAGGCGCCACTACCAGTTTTGGATCTGCGCGCTGGCCCTGCACAAGATTGGTGCCCTGCTGGTACCGGCCACCTTCATGCTGCGCGAGCACGACCTCGAGTATCGCCTGAAGGCCGCCGGCATCAAGGCCGTGGTGTGCACCGACGCCGGCGCCATCGCCGACGTGTGCGACGCTGTGGCTCCCAGCTGCCCCGACCTCAAGGTGAAGATGCTGGTTGCCGCCGGTGGCGCGGGCCTGGCCGTGAGCGAGCCCAGCTTCGAGCCCAGCCGCCATCGCTCGCTCTCCGGCCCCGAGCATGTGTGCGAGCTTACGTGCGACCGCCCCGGCTGGGTTGACTTCAATGCGGGCGTGCGCGCAGCAAGCGACTTCTGGGGCCGCATCCCCACCACGGTGGACGAGCCCATGATCATGTACTTCAGCAGCGGCACGTCGGGCAACCCCAAGATGGTGCTGCACGACTACACCTACGCGCTGGCCCACACCATCACCGCCAAGCTGTGGCACAACGTGGTGGGCGACCACGGGCTGCACTTCACCATCGCCGACACGGGCTGGGGCAAGGCCGTGTGGGGTAAGTTCTACGGCGCATGGACCATGGAGGCCTGCGTCTTCACCTACGACTTCGACCGCTTCCACGCCGACGAGATCCTCTCGCTCATCGACCGCTATGGCGTCACCACGCTGTGCTGCCCGCCCACGATGTATCGCCTGATGATGCAGTCCGACTTCAAGCGCTACCGCCTCAACTCGCTGGTGTACTGCACCACCGCCGGCGAGGCGCTGAACCCCGACCTGTACGACTTCTGGAAGAAGCACACGGGGCTGACCATCTACGAGGGCTTCGGCCAGACCGAGACGCCGCTCACCGTGGCCAACCTCAACGGGAGCCACCCCAAGCCGGGCAGCATGGGCAAGATCGTTCCGCTGTACGACATCCGCGTGCTGCGCGACGACGGCACCGAGTGCGAGGACGGCGAGACGGGCGAGATCTGCATCCGCTACGACCGTGAGCACAAGCCCGAGGGCATCATGGTGGGGTACTACCGCGACCCCGAGAAGACAGCCGAGGCCATCCACGACGGCTGGTACCACACCGGCGACACCGCCTGGCGCGACGAGGACAACTACCTGTGGTACGTGGGCCGCAACGACGACGTGATCAAGAGCTCGGGCTACCGCATTGGCCCCACTGAGATCGAGAGCGTGCTGCTGACCCATGCGGCCGTGCGCGAGTGCGCGGTGACCGGCGTGCCCGACCCCGTGCGCGGCAAGGCCGTGAAGGCCACGATCGTGCTGCAGGTCGGCTACGAGGGAACCCCCGAGCTTACCAAGGAGCTGCAGCGCTACGTGAAGCAGGAGACCGCACCGTACAAGTTCCCGCGCATCATCGACTATGTGGACGCGCTGCCCAAGACCGTGAACGGCAAGATCCGCCGCGTGGCCATCCGCAAGCGCGACGAGGAGCTGGCCGCGGCCAAGGCCGACGCGCAGGACAAGAAGGACGGCCTCATCTAGAGGGGCGATACCAAAGGGGATACTCCCTTTTGGTACGGTTCCAAAGGGGATACTCCCTTTTGGAACCCCCCGGCATGAGGCCAAGACAGGTAGGCATCCATCCATGAGGATCATCCGCATCACCGACTTCGAGGACCCGCGCATCGACAGCTACGTGCGCCTCACCAACCACCAGCTGCGCAGGCAGCCGTACGACCTGCATGGCGGCGAGGGCGTGATGATCGCCGAGTCGCGCTTCGTGATCGAGGCGCTGCTCGAGCTTGGGCACCTGCCCAACTCGCTGCTGCTCGACGAGCGGCACCTCGACTCGATGGCGGCCGTTCTGGAGAGCCTGCCTGCGCGCACCCCGGTGTACGTGGCAACCCGTGAGGTGATCACGCAGGTGGTGGGCTTCGAGGTGACGCGCGGCTACCTTGCGTCGTTCGCGCGCCCTGTGGAGCGCATGCCTGCCGACGTGCTGGAGGGCGCCCGTCGCGTGGCGGTGCTCGAGGGGCTTGTGGACGTGACCAACATGGGCGCCATCTTTCGCTCGGCGGCGGCCTTGGGCATCGACGCCGTGCTGCTGTCGCCCAACTGCGCCGACCCCTACAGTCGCCGGGCGCTGCGCGTGTCGATGGGTTGCGTGCTCAAGGTGCCTTGGGCGCGCGCGTCCGAGCTGGCTGGCATGTGGCCTCTGGGCACGAGCAGGATCCTGCACGAACGGGGCTTCCACTGTGCGGCGCTGGCCCTGCGCGACGATGCGGTGCCAATCGACGACCCAGCGCTCAAGGAGCACGACAGGCTGGCCCTGTTCCTGGGTACCGAGGGATGGGGGCTCACGCAGCCGGCGCTGGACGCCTGCGACTCAAGCGTCATCATCCCCATGGCCAACGGGGTGGACTCGCTCAACGTTGCCGCCGCGGCCGCGGTGGCCTTCTGGGAGCTGCGGCTTCGTCCCTAGGGCTCAAAAGAGGAGTATCCCTTTCGCAGCCCGTACCAAAAGGGGGTGACCCTTTTGGATCACGCCCCGCGCAGGCAACGTTTCCCTTTGGTATACAGCTCCCCATCGCCTCGCCGCGCGCCATTTTCCGGTGCTATAACTCTCTACATGGACGAACGCATGGCACATACGGCCCCTCTGGCCCTCCTGCTTCTTAGCTAGGCGCCTCCGCACGCAAGCGGTCGCGCCCGTAACCCTCTCTCTGCAGGCCTTGGCTGGCCGTTCGCCTTCCGCGCTCACCTCCCCACAACACATGACAGGAGACTCCTCCATGAAGCTTGCCTTCTCCACCATCGGCTGCCCGTCCTTCTCGTGGACCGACGTCTATCCCATGGCCAAGGACCTTGGCTTCGACGGCATCGAGGTGCGTGGCGTGCAGGGCCGCGACTTTGCGCCGGCCACCCCGCCCTTCCACCCCAACCGCCGTGCGCGCACGCGCAAGCTGCTCGAGCGCCTGGGCCTGGAGATCCCCTGCTTCTCGTGCAGCTGCGAGCTGGCCGACAAGGACAGCCGCGAGGAGACCATCAACGAGGTGACGCACTACATCGAGCTTGCCTGCGACATGGGCACGCCCTACGTGCGCGTGCTGCTGGCCCGCAACATCCACCCGGAGGGCTATGCCGACGACGCGTACGTCGTCTCGATCCTGCGCCAGCTGGGCGAGGTGGCCTCGGTGTACGACGTGTGCCTGCTGGTGGAGACCATCTCCGACTACGCCGACACCAAGCGCCTGGCCCGCGTGCTTGACGAGGTGGGCCTGGACAGCGTGGGCGCCCTCTGGGACATGCACCATCCGTACCGCTTCTACGGCGAGCAGCCCGAGACCACCGTGGCCAACCTCGGCCGCTACCTGCGCTACTGCCAGGTGAAGGACTCGGTGCAGGTGGACGACCACATCGAGTACCGCATGATGGGCGAGGGCGACCTGCCCCTCACGCACATGTTCGACGTCCTGCGCGCCTCGGGCTACGACGGCTATGTGTCGCTTGAGTGGGTTACCCGCTGGGCGCGCGAGCTTGCCGTGGGCGAGGCGGGCATCGTGTTTCCGCAGTTCATCAACTACATGCGCGACTACCTGCAGCATGCCGGGCAGGAGGAGCCCAAGGTTGCGGAGCCCGTGCGCGCCGAGGTGCGCGAGGTGGCCCAGGCCGTGCCGCAGGACTTTGCGCTGCAGCACTCGCTGACGGGCGATGGCACCTATCCCTGGCCCAAGGAGCACCTTATCGACCTCACCTTCCCGCAGATGCTCGACCACATCTGCGCGCTGTATCCGCAGCAGTACGCCTTCCGCTACACCGAGCCGGACAGCTACTACAACCACGAGCCCGACGAGGGCGGCGAGTACTACGTGCGCACCTACCCGCAGTTCCGCGACGACGTGGACGAGTTTGCCCGCTCGCTCGTGGCCATGGGCGTGCAGCCCGGCGACAAGGTTGCCATCTGGGCCAGCAACGTGCCGCAGTGGTACCTCACCTTCTGGGCGGCCGTGAAGGTTGGCGCGGTGCTGGTAACCGTCAACACCGGCTACAAGATCCACGAGCTCGAGTACCTGCTGAAGCAGTCCGACACCCACACGCTGGTGATGATCGACGCATACAAGGGCACCAGCTACCTGGACATCGTTGACGAGCTGATTCCCGAGATAGCCGGTGCGCGCGCGGGCGAGTGGGCCAGCCGCAAGCTGCCCTTCCTGAAGAACATCGTCACCATCGATGGCCCGCACCAGGGCTGCTACAGCTGGGGCGAGGCGCTGGCCCTGGGCGTGGGCGTGCCCCAGGCCGAGGTCATCCGCCGCAGCGCGCTCATCGACAAGCACGACGTGTGCAACATGCAGTACACCTCGGGCACCACGGGCTTCCCCAAGGGCGTCATGCTCACGCACTACAACGTGGTCAACAACGGCAAGGCCATCGGCGACTGCATGGACCTGTCCACCTGCGAGCGCATGATGATCCAGGTGCCCATGTTCCACTGCTTCGGCATGGTGCTGGCCATGACGGCGTCGATGACGCACGGCGTCACCATGAGCCCCATCCCCATCTTCAGCCCCACCAAGGGCCTGCGCTGCATCACGCGCGAGAAGATCACCTGCTTCCACGGCGTGCCCACCATGTTCATCGCCATGATGAACACCCACCCGCTGTTCGAGGAGACCGACTTCAGCCATATGCGCACCGGCATCATGGCGGGCAGCCCGTGCCCCATCGAGAAGATGCGCGAGGTGGTGGAGAAGATGCACATGCGCGACATCTGCATCACCTATGGCCAGACCGAGGCCAGCCCCGCCACCACCATGAGCAAGACCACCGACACGCTGGAGCAGCGCGTGGCCACCGTGGGCCTGCCCATCTATGGCGTGGAGTGCAAGATCATCGACCCCGAGACCGGCGAGGAGCTGGGCGACAACCAGCCGGGCGAGTTCTGCAGCCGCGGCTACAACACCATGAAGGGCTACTACAAGATGCCCGAGGCCACGGCGGCCGCCATCGACGCCGACGGCTGGCTGCACTCCGGCGACATCCTGCTGAGGCAGAGCGACGGCTACTATCGCGTGACCGGCCGCCTGAAGGACATGATCATCCGCGGTGGCGAGAACGTGTACCCCAAGGAGATCGAGGACTTCCTGTACACCTTCCCCAAGACCAAGGACGTGCAGGTCATCGGCGTGCCCGACAAGGTGTACGGCGAGGTGGTGCTGGCCGAGATCATCCTGCGCGATGGCGAGACGGCCACCGAGGAGGAGGTGCTGGAGTTCTGCCGTGCGCGCATCTCGCGCGACAAGGTGCCCGCGTACGTGCGCTTCGTGACGGGCTTCCCGATGAACGAGGCCGGCAAGATCCAGAAGTACAAGATGCGCGAGGAGGCCGTGGAGCTGCTGGGCCTGCAGGAGGCCGCCGCCATCAAGACCGCGTAGGGAGCGGCCGGTGCCCCGGTTGTCGGAATCGCGGCATGCTCGCCACGCTTCCGACGCCCGAAGCCCCGGGAATGTCGGAACCGCTGCACACGCGCTGCACTTCCGACGCCCAGCAACCGCAGAATGTCGGAACCGCTGCACACTAACCGCACTTCCGACATCCGAAGCCCCGGGAATGTCGAAACCGCTGCACGTCACCTACACTTCCGACGCCCGGCAACCGCAGAATGTCGGAACCGCTGCGCACGAACCGCACTTCCGACGCCCAGCAGCCCTCCCATGTCGGAACCGCCGCGCGCTCGCCACACTTCCGACGCCCAGCAACCGCAGAATGTCGAAACCGCTGCGCACGCGCTGCACTTCCGACACCCGAAGCCCCGGGAATGTCGGAACCGCTGCGCACGAACCGCACTTCCGACATCCGAAGCCCCGGGAATGTCGGAACCGCTGCACGTCACCTACACTTCCGACGCCCAGCAGCCCTCCCATGTCGGAACCGCCGCGCGCCCGCCACACTTCCGCCGGGCGGCTCATGTTTCCTTTGTGAGGGGCTGTCAGAGGGCTGCCGGAGTAGCTCCAAATCAGGCCAAACGAGAGCCAAGAACGATGCACTGCCCTCAAAGTTCGTGCCTCGGCCTAATTCAATAAACTGGCAGAGGAAAGAGCCAAAGCACCAGTTAATTGCCAGACAAGTGTCAGGAATATGCCAGTTACCTGCGGAAACGTGTTTCACAGACTCCGCTATCATCGAGTGCCCATGGTCGTGAGGATCGCGCGGCAGCCATCGCGTGGGGATGGATGCCGCAAGGAGTGAAGGGGCAGGCGATGAGTTCAAATGAAAGTGTGGCGAGGCGGCTCGTGCGTGCGCACACCCCTGCCGAGCAGCGTCGTTTTGAGCGTAGGGCCGCATCCGGCATGCTTGTTAAGCCTATGCGCGGTATGTATGCCGACGCGAAGGAATGGAAGGAGCTGTCCTCATCAGAGCAGGCGAGGTGCATCGTCGCCACCCTTGCTGACTGCCATGAAGACTGGGTCTTCTGTCTCTTTTCTGCGGCTGCTGTATATGGTCTCGAGATTGGCCGCGAGAGCATCCTCCCCATTCATCGTTGGTCCGAAAAGCACTCGGGCAAAAATCGGAGTGGCACCATCGTGTCCCATCGAGGCAAAGGCGTGACCCCCAAACTTGTGGATGACATTGCGGTAACGCCTCCCCTGCAGACGGTGGTCGATTGTCTGTGCGCGCTCAGCTTTCCGCGCGCACTGGCCATCGCCGACTCCGCCATGCGCGTGCTGGGGCTTGACAAGACTTCCCTCATGGACGAGCTTCAGTCTCGTGGGACATGCCCTGGCTGGCGCATCGCGCGCGATGCCATCACCTATGCGGACCCGCTCTCGGCAAACGGTGGCGAGTCAGTTGCCCGTGCGGTGATGATAGAGCAGGGCTTCATGATTCCCCAGCTGCAGGTAGAGATGCATGACCCGCTTGAGCCAACCAAAGTCTTCTATGTCGACTACTTCTGGAACCTTGGGGAGCGAGGATCGGTCATCGGGGAACTGGATGGCAAGGACAAGTATGTGCTGCCCGAGATGACCGCGAGTCGGGACGTGCTTGACGTTCTGCGGGCGGAACGAATGCGCGAGTCGCGGGTGTCTGTCAAAGGTGCGAAGGTGCTGAGGTTTACGTATCGAGACGTTCTCAATACGGAGCGCTTCTGCGAGATGCTTTGCTTGTATGGAGTTCCGCGTGGGGCAGCTCGGCCGATTGGGGAGTAGGGGTGGGGCGGCGTCGGAACCGCTGCGCGCGTGCCACGCTTCCGACATCCGTCAGCCCGAATATGTCGGAACCGCCGCGCGTCAGCCACACTTCCGACATCCGGAGGTGCTCCCATGTCGGAACCGCTGCGTGCGTGCCACGCTTCCGACATCCGGAGGCCCGAATGTGTCGGAACCGCTGCGTGCGCGCCACGCTTCCGACATCCGGCAGCCCGAATATGTCGGAACCGCTGCGCGTGTGCCACACATCCGGCAGCCCCATGACGCCGGAACACTCGCTCCTGTTACCTCTCGGTTGCAATATCGGTGATGGCGACAGGGGTGAGGTATAACACTCTACACATGCCCGGACGCAGAGGGGGGGCCAACACATGCGCACCGAGGCCTCCATCATCGTACGCGTCGTGGTACGTTAAGGCACAGCCTGCTGCTACCGGCTGCGCCCGTGACCCTCAGCCCATACGCCCGCCGGGCTAGCACCCCGCACCGCGCCACGCGCGCGGCCACCCATGCACAAAGGGGATGCCCCACATGCTCAACATCCACCAGCGCTACTGCACCGAGACCTTCGACGCCAAGGGCAACCTCACGTCGTTCCGCACGGTGTGTGGCGACCACTTCAACTACGCCTATGACGTCATGGACGAGATTGGCCGCGGCGAGCCCGAGCGCATGGCCATGATCTGGCGCAACCCCGAGGGGGAGGAGCACGACCTGCGCTTCTCTGACATCGCGCGCTGGTCCAACAAGGCTGCCAACTTCTTCCTGAGCCAGGGCATCCGCCGCGGCGACCGCGTGATGCTCATCGTGCGTCGCCACTACTCGTTCTGGATCCTCAGCCTCGCGCTTACCAAGATCGGCGCCGTGGTGGTGCCCGCCACCTTCATGCTGAAGGCGCACGACATCGCCTACCGCATCCAGGCCGCCGAGCTTTCGGCCGTCATCACCACCACGGTGGGCACCATTGCCGACGAGGTGGACCTTGCGGTGGAGCAGCTGGGCATCGAGCTGCCGCGCTTCCTGATCAACGGCTCGCAGCCCGACCTCGCGCGCTCCGAGCGCACCACCATCAACCCCGAGCTTTTTGGCCCGGCGCTGTCCGGCCCCGAGGGCCTCTTCGCCTCGCCGTGCAGCCGCCCTGGCTGGACCGACCTCTCCGACGGCGTGCGCCTTGCCTCCGACGAGCTGGGCCGCATCCCCAACCGCACCACCGACCCCTTCCTCATCTACTTCACCAGCGGAACCTCCGGCGAGCCCAAGATGGCCCTGCACAGCCACGACTACGCCGCCGCGCACCTCTGCACCGCCAAGTACTGGCACGGCGTTGACCCCGAGGGCTGCCACATGACGGTGGCCGACACCGGCTGGGCCAAGTGCACCTGGGGCAAGTTCTACGGCCAGTGGTTCATGGAGGGCTGCCAGCTGGTGTACGACTACGACCGCTTCCACGGTAACGAGATCCTGGGCCTCATCGAGAAGTACCACCTCACCACGTTCTGCTGCCCGCCCACCATGTGGCGCATGCTCAGCCGCGAGGACGTGGACTCCTACGACCTCTCGTCCATCAAGCGCTTCACCACGGCCGGCGAGGCGCTGCCGCCCGACCAGTTCGAGTTTTGGCTGGAGCACACCGGCCACAAGATCTACGAGGGCTTCGGCCAGAGCGAAAGCCCCGTCATCTGCGCAAACCTGCTTGGCATGGAGCCCCGTCCCGGCAGCATGGGCAAGCCCGTTCCCTTTGCCGACGTGCAGCTGGTGGGCGATGACGGCGAGATATGCAGCCCCGGCGAGGAGGGCGAGATCTGCATTCGCTGCAACCCGCGGCCGGCCGGCATCATCGTCGAGTACTTCAAGGCGCCCGACAAGACGGCCGAGGTGTTTGCCGACGGCTGGTACCACACTGGCGACACGGCCTATTCGGACGAGAGCGGCTACCTGTACTACTGCGGCCGCAATGACGACCTGATCAAGAGCTCGGGCTACCGCATCTCGCCCTTCGAGGTGGAGAGCGCCTTGCTGCGGCACGAGGCCGTGCGCGAGTGCGCCGTGACCGGCGTGCCCGACGAGCTGCGCGGCTTTGCCGTGAAGGCCACCGTAGTGCTGGAGAAGGGCTACGAGGGCACGCCCGAGCTCATCAAGGAGCTGCAGGCGTGGACGCGCAAGCAGACGGCGCCCTACAAGTACCCACGCGTGTTCGAGTTTGTTGACGCGCTGCCGCAGACCTTCTCGGGCAAGATTCGCCGGGCGGCCATCCGCCAGGCGGACGAGAAGAAGGCCATCGCGTAGAAGCGACGCCAGGGGTGCCAAGGGAGGGCCTCCCTTTCGGCGCCCTGCCACGGGGGTAGCCCCCTTGGCGGGCACCCGAGGTTCTTGGGAGATGGGGAGGTGGACATGAAGCGCATAACGGTGCTGGTGGGGCATGCGGGCACGGGCAAGACCAACGTGGCCCTGGGGCTCGCGCTGGCCGCGGCCAAGAGGGGCCACGCCGTCACCCTGGCCGACCTCGACGTGGTTAACCCCTACTTTCGCTCGAGCGACTATCCCGAGCTGCTGCGCGATGCCGGCGTGCGCCTCATCGCGCCGGTCATGGCGCGCACCACGCTGGACACCCCCAGCCTGACGGGCGAGCTTGACGCGGCGATAGGGGAGGCCGCGAACAACCCGGACGCCCGCCTCATCCTGGACGTGGGCGGAGACGACGATGGTGCCACCACCATCGGTCGCTGGTCGCGCATGCTGGCGGATGCCGATGCGCAGGTGCTGTACGTGGTGTCGGCCTTCCGCGCGCTGACGCAGACGCCCGAGGCCGCCGCGGCGATGCTGCCCGATATCGAGGGACACGCGCACCTGCGGGCCAACGCCGTGCTCAACACCTCCAACCTGGGAGACGAGACCACGCTCGACCACGTGCGCCATGGCCGCGCCTTCGCCCGCGAGGTGGCGCGCTTGTGCGGCCTCCCGTTGGCGGCAACCGTCGTTCCGCAGGTTGCGGCTGGCACGATGGACCCCGACCGTGTAATCGAGGCGTTAACAGAGGGCGAGCCAGACCCGGAGCCGATGCTGCTGATGCCTAGACTGGTACGAACGCCCTGGGACGTGTGAGCGTACCAAAGGGGAGCATCCCTTCTGGTACGATTGGGAGCCCAGGGCTGGAGAGGAAAGGAGCCACATGGCACGAATCATCGTAGATGACGTCCACTGCAAGGGCTGTGGCCTGTGCGTGGACGCCTGCCCGAAGGGGGTGCTGGCGCTTGACCAAGAGCGCATCACGCCCAAGGGCTATCATCCCGCGAAGCTGGTGGACCCCGACAACTGCATCGGGTGCTCCTCGTGCTTCATCACCTGCCCCGACGTCGCGATCACGGTGGTGATGTAGATGGCAGACAACACCCAGGCGCAAGAGCGCGTCCTGATGAAGGGCAACGAGGTGCTGGCCGAGGCGGCCATGCGCGCTGGCTGCCGCTTCTTCTTTGGCTACCCCATCACCCCGCAGACCGAGCTTGCGGCCTACATGGCCAAGAAGCTGCCGCTCATCGGCGGTACCTTCCTGCAGGCCGAGAGCGAGATCGCGGCCATCAACATGGTGTACGGCGCCGCCGCTGCCGGTGCGCGCGTCATGACCTCCTCGTCGTCGCCCGGCGTCAGCCTGAAGGGCGAGGGCGTGAGCTACATGGCCGGAGCCGACGTTCCCGGCGTCATCGTCAACGTGGAGCGTGGCGGCCCGGGCCTGGGCGGCATCCAGCCGTCGCAGTCCGACTACTTCCAGGCCACCCGCGCCCTCGGCCACGGCGACTTCTACATGCCCGTCCTCGCGCCGTCCACGGTGCAGGAGATGGCCGACCTCATCTACCTGGCCTTTGACCTGGCCGACGAGTACCGCACCCCGGCCATGATCCTTGCCGACGGCATGATCGGCCAGATGATGGAGCCCGTCACCCTGCCGCCCGAGCGCGACCCCAAGACGCTTCCCGCCAAGCCATGGGCCACGAGCGGCCACAAGGGCGAGCGCGCCCACAACGTGGTCAACTCGCTGTACCTCTCGCCCGAGAAGTTGGAGCAGACCAACTTCGAGCGCTTCGAGCGCTACGCCGAGATCAAGGAGAAGCACCAGCGCCAGGAGCTCATGTTCTGCGACGATGCCGAGATCGTGGTCGTGGCCTTCGGCGCCGCCAGCCGCATCGCCCGCACCGCCGTGCGCGACGCGCGCGCCAAGGGCATCAAGGTGGGCCTGCTTCGCCCGATCACCCTGTGGCCGTTCCCGACCAAGGCCATCGACCAGGTGATCGCCAACGGCGCCAAGCGGTTCCTGTCCGTCGAGCTCAACATGGGCCAGATGGTGGAGGACGTGCGCCTGGCCGCCAACGGCCGCGCTGAGGTAAGCTTCTACGGCCGCACCGGTGGCGTGCTGCCCACCCCCGAGGAGGTCCTCGTGCAGATCGAGAAGCTTGCCGAAGACATGGAAAGGGGTGAGTAGCATGGCGGCACCCAAGACTCCCGTGACGCTGCCCGACTACCAGGTCGAGCGCATCGGCTCGCAGATCGCCGAGGGCGAGACCATCAAGTCGGCTCGTCCGCACGCGCTGTCCGACGCCATCTTCAACTACTGCCCGGGCTGCACGCACGGCATCGTCAACCGCCTGGTTGCCGAGGTCATCGACGAGCTGGGCATCGAGGGCAAGACCGTCGGCATCGCGCCGGTGGGCTGCTCGGTCATGGCGTACGACTTCTTTAACTGCGACATGATCGAGGCCGCACATGGCCGCGCACCCGCGGTTGCCACCGGTGTCAAGCGCGTGCATCCCGACAACGTGGTCTTTGCCTACCAGGGCGATGGCGACCTTGCCTCCATCGGCACCGCCGAGACCGTGCATGCCGCAACCCGCGGCGAGAAGATTACGGTCATCTTCATCAACAACGCCATCTACGGCATGACCGGCGGCCAGATGGCCCCCACGTCGCTTCCCAACCAGGTTACCCAGACCTCTCCGTACGGTCGTGACGTGAGCAAGGTGGGCTACCCGGTGCGCATCGCCGAGCTGCTGTCCACCCTGGATGGCGTGGCCTACGTCGAGCGCGTCACCTGCGACAGCCGACAGCACATCATTCAGGCCAAGAAGGCCATCAAGAAGGCCTTCCAGAACCAGATCGACGGCATCGGCTACTCGCTGGTCGAGGTCGTGGCCACCTGCCCCACCAACTGGGGCATGACGCCGCAGGGCGCCTTCCAGTGGCTGCGCGAGAACATGCTGCCGTACTATCCGCTGGGCGTGTACAAGGACGTGGTGGCCGACGGCTTTGCCAACGCCGCCGAGGCCGCGCTCGAGCGCGCCAAGGACTGCCCCATCGCGCAGCAGGGAAAGGAGGCGTAAGGCAATGGCCGAGGAATTCAACCACGAGCTGCTTTGCGTGCTCTCCGGCTTTGGTGGCCAGGGCCTGCTGTTTGCCGGCAAGGTGCTTGCCAACACGGGCCTCATCGACGGCCGCCACGTCTCGTGGATGCCCAGCTATGGCCCCGAGATGCGCGGTGGCACCGCCAACTGCAGCGTGTCGCTGTCCGACGACGCCATCGGCTCGCCGTTCATCACGCGCCCCACGGCACTCATCGCCATGAACCAGCCCAGCGTCGAGAAGTTCGCCGCGTCCGTGCAGGCGGGCGGCACCATCGTCATCGACACGACGCTTGCCATGGACGGCGCGGCGGGCGTCCAGCTTGCCGACGACGTGAAGGTGATTGCCTTCAAGGCCACCGAGATGGCCGAGGCTGCCGGCCTCAAGGGCCTGGCCAACATCATCTGCCTGGGCCGCCTGTGGGCCGAGACGCACTTCTGCACGCGCGAGGTGCTTGACGCCGCGCTGGCCAAGTGTGTGCCCGCCAAGAAGCAGCATCTGCTCGAGCCCAACCGCAAGGCCCTGCAGATGGGCATCGACCTGGCGCAGTAGCAACTGCAAGCCTGCTTGTGCACCACGCTCGGCGCCGGAGGGGCAACCCCCTCCGGCGCTTCTTTGGTTCCAAGAGGGACGCTCCCCTTTGGTGCGGCGCCGGAGGGGGCCACTGTGTGCAGTTCCTATGGTGATTGTCCTGTTCGTGGATACGCCCGGCACCGTGGTGTTTTGACAACACGGGCAAGGCGGCGTAATCTTTCACCTTGCGCGTTTCTGCCTAGTCAAGGCTTGGCAGGTCGTGTTCAGGCCAATCCAGGGTATGCGGTGCTGCGCTGCCCTTAACGTTAGATAAGCGCCCGAAGGCATACGCCCAGGGCAACGCCCAACAGGCAAACGGTACGAAGGAGAAGAGCTTTGCCTACCATCAACCAGCTCGTCCGTCAGGGCCGCAAGACCGTCGCTTCCAAGTCGAAGAACGCTGCCCTCCAGCACAACCCCCAGAAGCGCGGCGTGTGCACCCGCGTCTTCACCACCACCCCCAAGAAGCCTAACTCCGCCCTCCGCAAGGTCGCCCGTGTGCGCCTCGTGAACGGCATCGAGGTCACCGCCTAC
>CADALE010000030.1 GCA_902788705.1 uncultured Coriobacteriaceae bacterium
TCGACGACGGCGAGGGGAAGTACTACGATACGATCGACGGCAGGCGAAGGAGGCTTGGGCTGGCCGCATAGCCGGTCCAAGAAATCGTCCGCACCCCCCAAAGTGCTACGTCCCAATTGTCCCGCATTGTCCGGCCAACGCCTATTGCATGAAGCTCGGCGCCGCGCCTCGGGCGTTTGCGTTCACGATGTCCAGCAGAGCGTCAGCCACCGCGTCGTCGGAGCACAGGCCGATATGCCACCGCGCCTTGGCGCTGACCTCGGGCACCGCGTTTGCCACGGTCACCGAATTGGGGACGGCGGCAAGCATGGCCAGGTCGTTGTCCGAATCACCGAACACGACCACCTCGTCAAGTGAAAGCCCCAGATAGTCAACTATGAACAGCACGGCCTTGCCCTTGTCCCAGCCGCGCGGCAGCACATCAATGAACTGGCCACCGTTTTGGGGCAGCACGAAGCTAAGCTCGGGAAAGCGTGTGCGGAGCTCCTCCTGCAGGCTGGCCACCTCCTCGGGAGGAATGTCGCAGCGAAGGTTGGTCTTGATGTATGACGGACGGTCCACGTGCTCGAGCACCTGATAATCGCTCCTAAAAAAGCGCTTGTGACGCTCGAGCTCCTCGGCGGTGGCGCCCACGTACGAAATCGCTCCGTCGGAAAGCTTGGTGAGCCTTGTGATGTCGCACAGGGCAAGTGCCACGCCTTCTCTCGGCTTGATGTACTGGGCAACCTCCTCCAGAAGAGCCCCGTCAATCGACAGCTCGCGCACTTTGTGGCCATCAACGTAGATGATCTGCCCGTTCACGAACGCCCCCGTCGCGGAACAGCGCTCGTCCCCGCTGAGCATCCAGCGCATTGCAGCGGGCACGCGCCCGGTGACGGGTCCGAAGCGGATGCCGGCATCGAGGGCGACGTGAATCGCATGACGGGCATGGTCGCTCGCGATCCCGCTGACGTCGATGAGGGTGTTGTCAAGGTCGGTGAGCGCAAGCTTGATCATGGGAGGGCCTCTCGTAGCGGCAGACATGCGGCATGGTGATAGGGGAAGCTCTGCAAGAGTATACCAAGGCTGTCGTGATAACGAGGAGGGGCGGGACAGTGGGGACGTAGCACTTTGTCCGCGAAAGAGCTCCGCGGACAAAGTGCTACGTCCCCACTGTCCCGCCCGCTGTCCAGCAAAACGATTCGGTTACAGCTCCGTGCCCATGTCCGCGCACCGCTGCGCAGATGCTACCATCCCACCTTATGAACTCACGCCTACGTGCGCCTCCCGAAAGGAGCCCTTATGATTGCCATAGTCAAGTCGTCCGCCACCGAGGACCAGCTACAACATTTCGTTCGCTGGATCGAAGGTCGCGGCTTCTCCACCAACGTGAGCCGCGGCGAGAACGAGACCATCGTCGGCATCATCGGCGACACCACCCAAATCGACCCCTTCCTGCTGGAGTCGATGGACATCATCGAGCGCGTACAGCGCGTGTCCGAGCCCTTCAAGAAGGCCAACCGCAAGTTCCATCCCGACGACACCATCGTGGACTGCGGCCACGGCGTGCTGGTGGGAGGCGGCAACTTCCAGGTGATGGCCGGCCCCTGCTCGGTGGAGGGCATGAACCTCATCCAGATAGCGCGCCGCGTGAAGGATGCCGGCGCGACCATGCTGCGTGGCGGCGCCTACAAGCCCCGCACCAGCCCGTACGCCTACCAGGGCATGGGCGAGCGCGGCCTCGACCTTCTGCTGGAGGCCTCGACCGAACTTGACATGCCCATCGTCACCGAGGTCATGGACGTGCGCGACGTGCAGCTGTTCGTGGACAAGGGCATCGACGTGATGCAGATCGGCGCGCGCAACGCCCAGAACTTCAACCTGCTCAAGGAGGTGGGCAAGACCGACATCCCGGTGCTGCTGAAGCGCGGCCTGTCGGGCACCATCGACGAGCTGCTCATGGCCGCCGAGTACATCATGAGCGAGGGCAACGAGAAGGTCATGCTGTGCGAGCGCGGCATCCGCACCTTCGAGACCCGCACGCGTAACACCTTTGACGTGAACGCCATCCCGGTGCTGCACTACCTCACGCACCTGCCCGTCATCGCCGATCCCAGCCACGCCACCGGCTACACCCGCTACGTGCGGCCCATTGCCTACGCGGCCACCGCAGCCGGCGCCGACGGCCTTGAGATCGAGGTGCACAACTGCCCCTCCGAGGCGTGGTCCGACGGCGCGCAGGCGCTCACGCCCGACCAGTTTGACGACGCCATGCGCCGCATCGCCCTCATCCGCGAGGCCGTCACGGCGGAGGTGGCGTAGCCATGGCCACGAACGCAACCCCCTCGGCTGCCGCCCCCTCCCCCACCTTCAAACCCGGGCGCGTGGGCGTCGTGGGCCTTGGGCTTATCGGCGGGTCGTTTGCCAAGGCCATGCACGCCGGCGGGGTCGAGGTGTACGCCCACAACCGCACCCGCTCCACGCTTGAGCTGGCCATGATCGAGACGGTGGACGACGAGCTTACCGCCGAGACCATCCCCACCTGCGAGCTGATCGTGCTCACGGCCTACCCTGCCGCCAGCGTGGAGTGGCTGTCCAACAACGCGCAGCTGGTAAGCCCGGGCGCCATCGTCATCGACGCGGTGGGTGTGAAGCAGGCCGTGTGCGAGCGTTGCTTTGCCATCGCCGACCAGCATCCCTGGACCTTCGTAGGCTGCCACCCAATGGCTGGCACGCAGTTCTCGGGCTACGCGCACTCGCGGGCCAACATGTTCAAGGGCGCACCGATGGTGGTGGTGCCGCCCAGGCGCATGGACGACTTTGACCGCGTGGAGGTGCTGGAGCGCCTGAAGCAGCTGCTGGCACCCTGCGGTTTCGGCTCGTTCACGCTCTCGACGGCCAGCTTCCACGACGAGGTAATCGCCTTCACCTCGCAGCTGGCCCACGTGGTGTCCAACGCCTACGTAAAGAGTCCCACGGCCCAGCTGCACCACGGCTTCTCGGCCGGCAGCTACAAGGACCTTACCCGCGTCGCACGGCTCAATCCCGACATGTGGACCGAGCTGTTCCTGGACAATGCCGATAACCTCTCGGCCGAGATTGGCACCCTGATTGCCAACCTGCAGCAGTACAAGGACGCCATCGACGCCGGCGACGCCGAGCGGCTGCACGCACTGCTGGCAGAGGGCGACCGCATCAAGCGCGAGGTGGAGGGCCGATGAGCAAGAATACCGACAACCTGCAGGTCATCAAGGTGATTACCCGCGAGCGTCCCTACGACGTGCTGGTTGGCAGCAACCTGCTTGACCAGGTTGGCACGGAGGTGCGCACGGCCGTGGGCGGCGACGCTGCCTTCGTGGTCACCGACACCAACGTTGGCCCCCTCTACCTGCGGCGCGTTGAGCAGTCACTAGCGGATGCGGGCTACCGCACGGTGTCCATCACCATCCCTGCGGGCGAGCAGCACAAGCGCTTGGACACCTTCGGCACCATCGTCGAGGCCATGGCGGAGGCGGGGCTCACGCGCTCCAGCGTGGTAGTGGCCCTGGGCGGCGGCGTGGTGGGCGACATGGCCGGCTTTGCCGCGGCAAGCTACATGCGCGGCGTCTGCGTGGTGCAGGTTCCCACCTCGCTGCTTGCGATGGTCGACTCGTCGGTAGGCGGCAAGACCGCGATCGACCTCGACGCGGGCAAGAACCTGGTGGGCGCCTTTCACCAGCCCTCGCTGGTCCTGGCCGACGTGGGCTGCTTGTCAACCTTGCATCCCGACGTGTTCGTGGACGGCATCGGCGAGGTGGTGAAGCACGCGGTGCTGGCTGACGCAGACCTCTTCGACGAGCTAGCCGCCCATCCGCTTTCGCAGGACGGCGACCCCGCCTACCTGGCGCGCATCGTGGCGCGAAACGTTGAGATCAAGCGCAACGTGGTGGCGGCCGACGAGCGAGAGCTGGGCCTTCGCCAGACGCTGAACCTGGGGCACACCATCGGCCACGCCGTCGAGGCGGCAAGCGACTTCAAGCTGGGCCACGGGCACTGCGTGGCCATCGGCCTGTGTGCCGTGGCGCGCGCCGCCGAGGGGCTTGGCTGGTGCGAGCCCGGGCTCTCCACGCGCATCGAGCGTTGCGTCGAGGCACAGGGCCTTCCCATCGACACCGACCTGCCGCACGAGATGCTCCTTTCCTTTGCTGTCCGCGACAAGAAACGCCGGGCCAGCCACGTGAACCTGGTGGTTGCGCGCGACATCGCTGACGTGGACATCCGCAGTGTATCGGTCGAGGAGCTGGCGCGCGTCATCGAGCTGGGCTGCGCCAGCGCGCTACGGAGGAGCTAGCCATGGACCTGCTTATCTCGCCTCATCCGCTGATGGGTATTGCTGCCGCCATCCCCTCCAAGAGCGTGGCGCATCGCGCGCAGATCCTTGCCGCGTTCAGTGACGGCCCCAGCTGGGTGCCGCGCACCTTTGCAAACGATTCCGAGGACACCAGTGCCACATGGCGCTGCCTCAAGGCGCTTGGTTGCAGCCTTGGCCACGACCGCGAGGGCACCTACCTCATGCCCGTCGACTGCGACTACCTGCCCGACCACGTGACGCTTGACGTGGGCGAGTCGGGCTCCACGCTGCGCTTCCTGCTGCCCGTCGTGGCGGCGCTGGGCTGCGGGGCAACCTTCATATGCCATGGTCGCCTTGCCGAGCGGCCGCTCTCGCCCCTTGACGAGCAACTGGCACAGCATGGCGCCACGGTGCGCCGGTCAACCGACGCCGAAGGCGCGCCACGTCTCGAGCTTTCCGGCAAGCTGTCGTCCGGAACGTTCGTCCTTCCCGGCAACGTGTCATCGCAGTACGTGAGCGGCCTGCTGATGGCGGCGGCGCTCATGGTGGGAGCCACCCAGGTGGTCGTGCAGTGGCCCATCGAGTCGCGCGGCTACATCGACCTCACCATCGACGAGCTCGAGCGCTACGGCGTGCACGTGCGCGAGGAGCAGCGTATGGTGGACGACATGCCTGCCACGGCATTCTGCGTGGATGATGGCTCGTGGCTTGTGACACCGGGAACCATTCATACGGAGGGCGACTGGTCCAACGCCGCCTTCTGGCTTGCGGCCGGCGCCATCGGGTCTGAGGCGGTGGTGGTTGAGGGCCTGCCCGCGGGCGGCCGCCAGGGAGACCGCGCCATCGTGGACGTCCTGCGCACGTTTGGCGCACAGGTTGACGTACTGCGGCCTCGGGAAGACGCCTTGCAGGTGATGGTGCGCCGCAACCAGCTTGAGGGCCTTGAGCTGGACATCTCCGACATCCCCGACCTCGCGGCCCCCATCGCCGCGGTTGCCGCGGTGGCCAAGGGCACCACGCGCCTTACCGGCGCCGCCCGCCTGCGACTGAAGGAGTCCGACCGCCTTGAGACCATCGCAGCGGCCATCCGCGCGCTGGGCGGCCAGGCCGAGGCGCTTGAGGACGAGCTGGTCATCGAGGGCGTTGAGCGGCTGTCCGGAGGCGTGGTGGACACCGCGAACGACCACCGCATCGCCATGATGGCCGCCATCTGCGCCGCATACGCCGAGGGGCCCACCACCATCGTGGGGGCCGAGTGCGTGCGCAAGTCATATCCGGCCTTCTTCATGGACTATCGGACCCTAGGTGGTATCGTGAGGCCCATCAGCTAGCCAGCGAGGATCGGAGGGCGCATGGGATCGAGCTTTGGCACCGCGCTGCGCGTGAGCGTATTCGGCCAGTCTCACTCGGCTGCAATCGGCTGCGTGGTGGAGGGCCTGCCTTCGGGCCTTGCCGTCGACCAGGATGCGCTGGCCCGGTTCATGGCGCGGCGCGCACCCGGTGGCGCCAGCTGGTCCACGCCGCGCAAGGAGGCCGACGCCGTGCGCATCGTGAGCGGCCTCAACCCCGTCGGCCAGACCTGCGGAGCTCCGCTCGCCTGCCTCATCGAGAACACCAACACTCGTAGCGGCGACTACGACGAGCTACGGCGCATTCCCCGGCCTGGGCATGCCGACCTCACGGCGCAGGCCAAGTGGCATGGCGCCCAGGACGTCGCGGGCGGCGGGCACTTCTCGGGGCGGCTCACGGCTCCGCTGTGCGCGGCGGGTGGCATCGCGCTGCAGGTGCTTGCCTCGCATGGCGTGCGCGTGGCGGCGCACCTCGACGAGGTGGCTGGCATCGAGGACCTGCACCTCTGCGCGCGCAAGGGCAATGCGGACCAGCTCACGGCCCAGATGGACATCCTTGCCGATCGTCCCTTCCCCACCATCTGCCCCGACGCCGAGGAGCGCATGGTGGCTGCCATCGAGGAGGCGCGCGCCGAGGGCGACTCGGTGGGCGGGGTCATCGAATGCGTGGCCACGGGCCTTCCTGCCGGGCTGGGCGAGCCGCTCTTCGACGGCATAGAGAGCGCCATCGCCCGCATTGCCTTTGGCGTGCCGGCCGTGAAGGGCCTGGAGTTTGGCGCGGGCTTTGCCGCGGCGCGCCTACGCGGCAGCCAGAACAACGACCCCTATGGCCTGGACGAGGCTGGCAACGTGGTGCCCCTCAAGAATGACGCAGGCGGCAACCTGGGCGGCATTTCAACTGGCGCGCCCGTGGTGTTCCGCATGGCCGTGAAGCCCACGCCCTCCATTGCCCGCGAGCAGCGCTCTGTTGACCTCGTGGCTGGCACCGAGGCTACGCTTGCGGTGCGCGGCCGCCATGACCCCTGCATCGCCCCGCGCGCGGTTCCCGTGGCCGAGGCCGTGATGGCCCTTGCGCTGCTGGACTGCTGGCTCATGTCGGGCACGCTGTAGCGCGGCCGAATCACCTCCGCACCTGGGTCCGCCTTCTCCCCAGCAAGGTCGTCCCGCCGCTACGACGCGTTGATGATGTACAGCAGTCGGTTGTTAAAGTGCAGGTCGGACAGCTCCGCCGGAGGCTCGCACAGCTCGGGCGGGTCAATCGACACTGGCTCGATAAAGTCGAGACCCTTCTGGTCCAGCGCGTAGCGCCACTCGAAGTCCACCCACGGCGACATCTTGGCGTTTTGCGACCAGCACAGGTACAGCACGTCACGCGCGGAGATTTCGTCCATCAGCGCCTGCTTCCAGTGCTGCCCCGTGCGCAGGCTCTCCACGTCAAAGAACACGTCGAGGTCGGGTCGGATGGTCTGCATGCCCTGCACGATGGCGGCGACCCGCGCGCGGTCGGAGCTGGAGTACGAGATGAACGCCGAGCGCACGTCCCTGCGCACGGGCTCCATAGCCTGCGCATCCTGCGAACCCACGCGGGCAATCATGCTCAGGCGCGTGGCTGCCACCCCGTCAAACGAGACGCTGGCAACCAGCAGCACCTGCGGCGCGCGCAGGCTTGCAGGCACCGCGAAGGGGAAGGTGAACCGCAGCGAACGGCCCGTCCACATGCCCATCTGGTCGCCAATGAAGCCCAGCTCAGGACTGGTAAGCTGAACCTGCACCATGGTCTGGCGGGCCACCTCAAGCCATCCGGACGAGGTAGTGCCAACGGGTCCGTCCTGCTCGCCGGCAACCTCGGCGACGATACCATCCCATCCGGCCTCGTACATGACGACGTCCACCGTGGCGTACGTGGCGGGAACCAGTCCCTTGGGCGCGATGGCCGAGAACCGCACGTCACTGACTGGGGGAAGTTCGCGCCTTGGCGTGGGGGCAACGTACTGGGGGACGGCGATGTCAAACGGGTCGACAGTGGCCCAGGAAGTCCTCTCGCGCGACTTGAAGCTCTTAATCTTGTCAGCCGAGGACGGTGCAGGGAAGGCCGACTTTTGCCGGGGCCGGCGCCTCGGGGTGGGTTCCGGCTCCATGTAGTTCGACACGGGAGCCGTCGTTGCCGAGGTCGGGCGCGATGGTGCGGCCGGACTTGCCATCTCAGACAAGTCGTAATCCTCGGAACCAACCGAGTCCTCGAAATCGCCCCAGTCAGCATTGCGTATCGCGTCCTCAATCTGGTCGACCATGCGCTCCTGAACATTACCCAGGTCAAGCAGCGTGCCCATGAAGAGCTCGGCAGAGTCGGACATCGAGGCCCCCGGCCCCTCGCTGGCAATGCCGAGCAGTCCCACCAGCCGGTTGAAGCACTCGTTGATCTCCCTCAGCGACACCTTCGCACGGGCCAGCAGCGACTGCCACGTCCTCTCGTCCACCCCGCCATACAGGCGACTGGCCTCGATCGACTCGAGCAGCTCCCTAACCGTAATCTTGTTGCGCATGAGTACCCGCAGGACGACGTTGACCGCTGCCTGCCACGACGACACTTCGGCCTCAGGTGCGTCAAGGCCTTCCACCGTGTCGGACACTGCGGCCGCAAGCCCCAGCATCTGCGTGATGAGGTCCTGCATCTCACGACACGTATCAGTAAGCGCTGCTAGCTGCATTGACATTGGTCATCCTCTCCAAGACGTTCGCGTTTGCGCGGGACTTGCAGACATATACGAAGTGTATGCGAACGGTAGGCCAGCCAATTGCATAAACGCGCCAAAAGGACGTCGGTAGCGCTGCGTTTCGAGACGCTCCCTGCACGTTAACTCCGCGTCCGGGCGCTGATTCGGCGAGATGGGCCTTTGTCTCTAGGGTCGGTGTACAAAAAGCCGAGCCAATGCAACCGACAGCTTAGCCCACGTTATCAGTCGAAGCCGATACCTGCGGTTTCTCATCCTCACTTGAAGTGGCTTTGCCAGCCTTTTGTGCACCGTGCCGTATAGGCACCCATCGACACATATGTGATTTCACAAAAGCGCAGGTAAATCGATATATCATTTATTCAATTTCTTTATTTATGTGCATTGCCTCGGCTTTTTGTACAGGGGCCAAGGCCAGCGCTCCAAAGTCATGACAAAACGGCACTGCATACCACCCATGCTTGAATTGTACGACGCAAAAGGTAACCCCTTTGGCGCCTCTGGCCGGGTTCCGAATGGGACGCGCCGCTTTGGAACCGCCTCCGATATACAATGTGGCGCATAAGCCGCACCGATGCGCATCAACCCACGAAGTGAGGAGTACCCGTGAACAACCTGACCAAGAAGCTCGTTTCCGCAGCTTTCGCGCTTGCCATCGCCGTCACTCCCCTCGCAGCGTGCTCGTCCGGCGCGCCAAGCGACACCCCTGCCGAACCCAGCGCCGCCGAGGCCACCAGCGCCTCCGACATCAACACCTTCTCCGACCTGCTTGCCCTCGATCCCGAGATGTATATGAACGGCTTCAGCGAGGACGGTTCTCAGTTCGTCTTCGTGTGCAAGGCTGGCGACATCTCCATGCGTGCCATCGCCGAGACCACGCCCGAGGCCAAGGAGCAGATTGACGCGCTGGACATCTCCGACATGGACTACCTGACCCAGCTTGGCGCCATCCTGGACACGCTGCCCCTCGTGAGCATGGAGGATCTCAGCGCGGGCATCATCCCCCAGGACGAGCTTGACGCCTACGTGGGCAAGACCTATCAGGATCTGCTGGACGCAGGGTTCACTTTCGACCATTACTTCTTCTACGGTGGCGAGCAGACCGGCGCGGATTTGATTCACGGCGACTTTGACTATACCGTGACGTTCGATGCGACCATAAGCGACGACACCGATGGCGGCGCGGCCCTCGCGAACGCGACCGTGGTGGAGATCAGCTGCGCAGGGCCCGCGGACAGCGCGATCGATCCGTATCTGTCCTAGAAGTTCTGTCCTAGCAGTACTCGTCTCCTGAGAGCTGCGCCTGCATCTCGGCGTTCCCGGTTGCCTCTGCTACGCCTTCGCGCACACGAGGATCCACATCATTCGCAAGGGCCTGCATGACGTCCGCTGGCGTGGCAGGCTGGTAGGCGATGAGATAGCGCACCGACCAGTCGTCGACCTTCGCAAGCCTTCGCAGAATGCCCTCCGACACCGACGGGTTGCGGACCACCGCGTTCAGCACGGGGTCCTTCTCGTCCGACTCGAAGTGACAGATCAGCTCTCCGGTCACATAGGGGCTCGCCTCCACTGCCTGGCGGATAGCGATGGCCTCCTCCATCAAGCCGCGCAGGACCCCCTCTGGGGCAAAGGGGCTCTCCACAACGCATTGCCTGTCGTCATCGTCTCCCTGCGCAAGCAGCGTGAAGACGCCCTCGGGAGCGGCGGGGTTGAGAGCAACGGACCGGCGAACCATTGGCTCCTCGTCGTGAGCCAATGCCATGAGGACGTCTTCGGGAGTCGACGGGTCCAAGGCGGCCCTCATTCGATCGGCATACCCCGTGCCGGCCGAAAGCTCCAGAAGCCAAAGGTATTCGCGGCGATGATCCGCAGCCGGCCTTTCTCCCCGGTCGAAGCCGTGCTCGGCAAGGATGCGCAGCATATCGCGAGGGGTGGACGGGTTCCACGCCAGCGCATCGAGCATCCTCCACGTCAGGCCCTTGCAATACTTGACGAGCGCATCGGCGGAAATGCCAATCTGTGCAGCAAGCTCGTCGAGCAGCAGCTGACCCCTGCTGGAAAGTATCTCCAAGACGCCTTCCGAGGAGGACGGGTTGCGGCCGACATTTCGGCGCACGCGCCAATCGTCGTCGGAGGCCAAGCTCGCTAGTACGTCGTCCGGTGCCGAGGGATTCTCCGCCACCCGTTCGCGCAGCTCCACAAAGCCGGTCCTGGACAGCGCCCGGAGCAGGTACTGCGGGGCGTCGGGGTTCAAGGCGGCCGACTCGAGCGTTGGGGCGTCGCCATCTTCGGCAAGCTTCGCGAGCTCGTCGGCAGTGATGCGCAGGTCAGGTACGTAGAATCGAAGGAGCCTGATGGTGTTCTGCAGTCCCGGCCCGTCAAAGCTTCGATCTGTGGTGCACATCGTTCTCCCCTCAAGAAACCCCTGCAGGCGTACCGCGCTAGACGCGTTGCGCCTTGGCGGAAAGGCGGCGCAACTCGAGGTTAGCACACTAGCTGCGATCAGCGGTATGATGCACAAGGGGGCGGCTTACGACCTGCGGCTTGTTCCCCTCGAATTGCCCACGAGCTGCCACCACGCTCGTAGTCGCGCAATACGCAGAGGCTCTTCCGGTGCATTGGAGGTTCCGTTGAAGGCATACTCGGGCAAGGACCCGTTTATCTTCGTCTCGTACGCACACGAGGACTGGCCGATTGTGGAAAAGGTCGTCGCCGAGCTCAAGCGGCAGATGTGCCGCGTGTGGTACGACGAGGGTCTGACGCCAGGAGAGTCATGGAACGATGACCTTGCCAAGCACATCAAGACGTGCGCTTGCTTCGTGGTCCTCCTCACCGAGCGCTCCATGGCGTCCAAGTACGTGCGCGCGGAGATCAACTACGCCATCTCGAAGGAGCGGAAGGTCATCCCGGTGCTGCTGGACAGCTCGGAAATGCCGGAAGGCCTGGAGTTTGCGCTGGGGACGACGCAGTTTGCGATTGCCCACGACACTGACGACGCAAGCCGGCAGGTGCGGCGCATCGTGCCTTTCCTTCCTGGGGAGGTCTTTGCCCCGCTCCTGAAGCCGTTCCTTGTGGCAGGGGGCTACTCCTTCTTCATGGAGCGTGAGGACATCGCCTTCGAGAGCGAGACGTACCATGGGCCCGAGCGCACGAGCAACAACCTGCTCATCACCGCGGCGCAGGAAGGCCTCGGCACGGTGGAGCTCTTCCGCTTCGAGCCGGGCTTCGCGTACGACGTGGACTACGCCGTCACACAGTGCTCCGAGATCTCTGACGACTACTACGTCGGGAAGATCAGTGGGTCGTACATAGTCCACATCCTGGGAAAGTTCGAGCTGGACTACCCGCTGACCGGGCCGGACTTCGACGCACTGCTCTTGTTTGCGCTGAGGGTTCCGGATGGCGGCAAGCCAACAGCGAGGCTCATCGACTACCAGATTGTCAACCTCGTGCAACCCGTGATGTACGAGGGCATGGCGCTCGACGAGGCCGCTTGGGGCAGGACGATAAAGAAGCTGCTGGACAAGGCGCTCGCATAGGCTAGGGCGGCCGCTGGCCTCACCCCTCGCCCACTGTCACGACCGCCGCCGTGACCAGCGCAATCATGTCCTCGCTCGCCTGCTCCGCAGCATCCGTCACCTGCTCGTGCGAGGTGACGACATCGTGATCCAGCGTTGCGAGGTTGGTGATGCAGTTGATGCCCAGCACGCGCGTGCCCATGTGGTGCAGGGTCACGGCCTCGGTCGCGGTGCTCATGCCCACGGTGTCCGCACCAAGGCTCGCGTACAGCCTCGACTCTGCCGGCGTCTTAAAGGCAGGGCTCGTGAACGCGCGTATCCGCGCGACGGCCGTGTCTAGGTCGGCTGACGAGGTGCCGTCGAGCATCGCCGGCTGGGAGGTTGGCTGGACCGACTTGGGTGCGGCTGCGCACCCAACCATTGCGAGCGCGACAAAGAACGCTGCGAGTGTCGCGAGCGCTGCGGTCAACAGTCCCCTGCCCCGCCTTCCCGTGCTGTGCGTCATGTGTCCTCCAGTCCTGCGACTATCCCTGAATCGTCGTAGATTGTATGCAATTGGAGGAGCTTGCACGGAGCGAATGGCAGGGTCTGGGCGCAAAGGTTCGCCTCGCAGCGCGATGCTTTGTGGCACGAGTGACGTGGAGGCACAAAGAATCGTCGTGGGGTTCGATAATTTGTGCTTGAACTGGGTCGAGACTGGCACTTCTGCGCAAAGCATCGAACCTATGGACGATTCTTTGCGCTTGCATGGGGTAATCAGCAGCCCCAACACACAAAGGGTTACGCATTAGGACGATGCTTTGTGCCGGACCCGGACCGGAGCTAGTCCCTCAGCGCAAAGGATCGCGCCTCGGGACGATCCCTTGCACGGCACGGGGCGACTTGAGTTACGGCTTGCACACCTTGCATGGAGCATAGCCGCTGTCGATGACCTCCTGCCGGTCCATGTGCACGTCACGTCGATTGTGGTCGTAGATCGTCTCCACATAGCGGCAGGTGGGACGGTGGAACTTCATCGTGTTGGTGTTGAGCACGTAGTCCTTGGCCGTGTCCGCCGACCGCGTCTGTACCGACTCGGCCGTAGGCTCGCTCTGCACGGGAAGCGGCGCCTCGTTCACCTCCAGCCTGAGACCCGTCGTCTCGCGATTGCCGTTGCGGTCGCAGGCCACTACCTGCAGGAAGTACACGCCCTCCTTGTTGACATCGTAGGTGCCCGTGATGGTGTACCAACCGTCGCCAGCCTCCGTCGGCTCCGCGTCCACGCGCGCCAGGGCCCCGTCAACTGGGTCGCTCACCGAGCTCACGCAGGCGTAGGGGTCGAACGCGTCGCCCTCGGTTATGGTCACCTCGCTCTGCGTCAGCGCAATCTCGGGCCCCTTGGTGTCCCGCACTTCGAACGTGACGATCTTGTCGCGCGTGCTTGGCCCCTTCTCGAGCGTGTACACTACCGTCTGCGTACCAACCGTACGCAGGTCAAGGGCCGTACAGGTTATCACGGTCTCGGGATCGTTGCAGGTGACGAGCGTCAGCGGGTCGACGCTCTTGTTGGAGTACTCGAGCACCGAAGTGGTGGCCTCAAGCTCGACGCCCGCAAGCGGGTCCAGCACCAACACGTCATACGAGCTCTCCACCTCGTTACCGTGTTGGTCGGAGGCATCGATCGTCACGGTGTACTTCCCCGGCGTCTCGGTGTCCACCTCGCCGCTCACGACGTACCAGCCCTCGTCGTAGAACTGCTCAAGGCCCACGGCCGAGCCCCTGGTATCGGGTTGCTCATCCACGTTCTGCAGCACGCCGTCAACCGGATCGGTCACCGAGACGACGTTTTTCAGCGGGTCAAACTTGTCCCGCCACCCCACCGACACCTGCTTCATCTGCAGCTTGACCGTGGGTGGCTGCGTGTCCTGAACAGTTACCGCAAGGTTCTCACTCCTGTGGTATGCGCCTTCCGATAGGTCCACTAGAACTTCCTGAACACCCACAGCCGAAGCGACAACGCCGTCGGAAGACGCGACGGACACCTCGGGATTGCTGCAGGTAATCACGTCGGTGAGGGCGATCGGGTCCTGCGAGTACTCGATGAAGTCCGGCACCGACACCTGGACGTCCTGGAAGTCGAGGTACGTACGCAGCGCAAGCTGGCCGCCCGTTGGCGTGGTAAGCAGGCCAAGAACAGCCAGCGTAGAGGCAATGGTGCCCAGTGTGGTACCTGGGGTTATGTGGCTGGCGACGGGCGTTCGGGACAGCTGGCCCGAGAGTGTTTGGGATAAGCCGGGCAGCACGTCATGCAGGCGCCGCATGAAGCCGAGGTTGCGCACCGCGTCGGCAGGACACACGAGGGCAGCCGCCACCAGCAGAGCAAGAGAGGAGATGCTCGGTACGTTAAGGATGGCCTGGTAGAGCAGGTAGAGCGTAACTACCCAGAAGCCCACGAGCCGCAGGAACGACTGCTGAGGTTCGTCCGTCTCGGGGGCTTGGGGCTCGAGGGACTGGAGCTCGGAAGACGCATCGGGGTCAATCGTCACGTCCAGGAGCACTTGGGTGGCGGACTCATCAGTCGCTTGGGAGTCAAGTTGCACAGATTGATTCTGAGACAAGAGGACCACCTCACCTTTGGGTCGCCTTGCTTAGGCTGCAGGGCGGCGCAGCATTTAGGAGGACAACTAATGCTGAGTATAGCTATCTGAAAAGACTTGGCACGGACCTGGCAGTCCAGCGGCTGCAGAGACACAATGGGCGAAGGTGCTCGGAGCAGGTTCGCCTTGGGCGGCGAGCCTGCGTGGCGAATCACCCTGCCAGGCTCACCAGCAGCTCCAGACCAATGGTCAGCACGAACAACGCGCCAGCAAACACCAGCGTACGACGATTGCGTCGTCTGAGATCACTTGGGTCGGTCTGCGGCCAGACAAAGCCAGGCTCGCCAAAGCCGATGCCCCGCGCAGCGTTTTCCGCATAGGCATCCTCGGCATCCTCGGCAGCCTTCAACACCTGCGCAAACGCGCCAACGGTTACCGCAGAGGCAAGCGCCTCGACCAGCTCTCCCATCACATCGCTCACGTCACCCACAGCCACGAACACGTCCAGGACCCGTGCAAGCATCGAGGCGCCGCGCACGGTATTAGCGGCCCCAACACCAAGCAGACGCGCCACGAGCACCCGTCCCTCAGGTGCACGCAGACGCTCGGGCAACCAGGCGTCGTAGTCGCCTTGCGCTAGCCGTTCCACCAGCAAGGCATTCTGAGCCCCCGAGCCAGCAAGCCGCCGGTTGGGCAACTCCGCCAGCATCAGGGCAACATAGGAAACCAACAGACGCGTCGTATCCGATATCACATAGTCTTGCGCCAGCACCCCCAGGCTCTTAAGCACAAAGAGAGCGACGCTGTAAAGGACGAACACGACAAAGTCGAGCGCAACGAAGCAAAGGATGCCAAGGATGGCGGCAAAGACCACGTTCCGCTTGAAGCGCGCGTCGTATGCGTGCACCTCCTGCGCGCGAGGGATGGGCGTGGTGCGCCGCTCGCGCCAGTTATAGACAAGCTTGAGCACGAATGCGCAGATCAGGCCCAATACCAGAATCGCAGGCGCGAAGGTGGCAACAAGGAAGAGCACAACCTGTGCATACTCATACTGGTCCCAGAACGCGAAGTCCACGAAATGCGTCACGATCGACACGATGAGCCCCGAGACGCTGGTACCACCATGGCTGAGGAGAAGGAGCATCATCAGCACGGTCATGCCAACCGACATCAGGAATATCAGCAGGCAGCGGCTGCGCAGCACCTCGAGGTAGGTCCAGCGCACCCCCGTGGGCACAAGGCGACCCGTGGCGCCAAAGCCCTCGGGCAGGTCAGAGGCCTGCAGTGGCCTCGGGTCTTGGCTTAGTGGTTCGACCTGCGCTTCGTCCATCTCGTGCCCCCATGTTTGCGCTCAAGCTCGAGGGGAGGCGCGGACAGTGGGGACGTAGCCTTTGTCCCAGGCCCCACCCGTGCCCACTTAGCAAGGGTCTGGGACAAAGTGCTACGTCCCCACTGTCCGCGCCCCCACTGCGCCCCCACTGTCCCGCCAACGGGATTCCGTCTCCTAAGCTAGGATAGCAGGTCCCGAGGTGCGTCCACGCCAGGTTGACCCTCTACGGGGTCGTGTCGACCAAGGTGATGCCCAAGCAACCCACCCGGGGAGCTGCTCCGACCGTCGCTTTGCATCTGGCGTTATGATGAATCAAATGCCATCTGCGCATTCCGCCATCTGAACTAGGGAGGCCACGCGATGAAGACGCTCGTCGTCATGCGGCACGGTCAGGCAATGCCCTCCATTTCAGGCCAGCCAGACAAGGACCGCACCCTTACCGAAGCCGGCATCATGGCGCTCGAAGCTCGCCTCCCCTACCTGCTGCGCCTCCTGCAGGCGCAGGGCCGCACCGCGCAGGTCTGGGCCAGCCCGGCAAAGCGCGCTCGTCAGACCGCAGCGCTGCTTGAGCACACACTGAAGGACAAGGGCGTGCAGGTAGATGGCAAGGTCCAGACGCCCGAAAGCCTGTGGCGCCAAGACGTTCAAGGCTTCCTTGCCCAGCTACAGGCCAGCGATACAAAGCTCGTCTTCGCCGTCGGGCACATCCCATTTGTCGAGGAGGCGGTCGAGCGGCTTGTTGGCACCACGCCCGCGTTCTCCCCGGGCGCACTCGCCTGCCTTGAGGTGCCGGAGCGCAAGGTCGATGGCGTCGAGGACGACGCACGCCTCCTTTGGTTCGTGCAGGGTCCCGTCGCCGCACATTGGGCCACGCTCATTCAGCTGCAAGAGGTCATCACCCAAACGGCGGAAGCCATTGAGGAACGTCGCGCGGCCTTCCTCAAGGACCCCGACGACATCGAGACCATCCACCGCTTCCGCACCAACAGCCGCACGCTTCGAAGCCTCCTCGCGTTCATCAAGCCGTGGCAGGACCGTGCGGAGAACGCCGAGGCGCAGGTCATCCTGCGCGACATCGTGCGGCACACGTCGCGGCTGCGGGAACTGGACGTCTTCGAGAAGCAGGTGCACGACAACGCCAGCTCATCGCCCGAGCTACTCGCGCTCTGCCGCTCGGAGGCCGCGGCCGAGCGGGCCAAGGTTCGCGAGATTCTGGCATCCAAGCAGGTCACGAGGTCGTTCGAGCGCGCGATGGAGCTCTCCAGGCACATCACGTGGCGCCGTCGCGTTGCCAAGCGCGGGCTTTCTGCAGAGGCAATCCGCACACGGTTTGACGCGCTGATCGAGTCGGTGTCGGCTGACCTTGCCGTGGTCAGGCTCTCCGACGCCGAGCTAACGCACGACGTGCGAAAGCGCGCCAAGCGAGGCCGCTACGTGGCCGAGCTCTGCCAGCACATACTGGGTCCCGACGCGGTGGACATCGCGAAGGGCATGATGGCGCACCAGGATGACCTTGGCGCCGTGTGCGACGCGCGGGCAAACATCCGCCTAATAAACGAGCTTCTCTCGCGCAACGTCCCAGAGCCCGTGGTGTGGGAGCTCAACCTCCTGCGCGCACAGAACGAGGCCTTCCTCTACACCACGTTCAAGGCCAGCGAGGCAATGTAGTCGCGCAAGCCGCTTGGTGGCCAAGCGGCTCAGATAATGCCGAGGGGTATCAGCACCACAAGCAGCAGGGCATCGATCCCCCAGATGCCCGCAAGGAAGCGCGTGCGCCTGGCAGGCTCCCAGTCGGGCACGTAGTTGCTGGCAAGGAAGAACGGGATGTAGGTGGTAACGAACACGGGCAGCACGCCCCACCACCGGTACACCCACAGGAACGAGCCGTTGCTGGTTGCAGCAAGGAAGCTCTCGACCAGCGCAAAGAGCAGCGCCATGCTGATGGCGCCGACAAGCTTGGCGCTCACTCCCCCGCGTCCATCCCTCGCGAAGTAGCGCGCGTTGGGGTCGGCGGGAAGCATCTTGTACGAGATGATGCCCGCCAGCGCGAACATCATGGAAAGCTCCCAACAAACGCCTATCAGCAGGATGAAGGTGGTGGACTCGTTGCTCACCGACCACAGCGGATACCCCGCAACGTGTCCGATGATGGCGTTGCAGATCTCGTAGAACCAGTGCACGCCGTAGAGGGCCAGCCCGGCGAAGATCACCTTGAACTCGCGCTTGTGGATCTCGCTCCAATACACGTAGAACACGACGGCCAGGATGAAGATGAACGTCCAGTTGAAGTTGTCGGTGCTCCTGACCACGATGGCGTCGACGAGGTCTTTTGACTGCTGCGAGCCGTCTCCCCAGAACTTGAACATGGTGCCCCCTTTGCTACCGCGCCCGTCCGTAATGCCATCGTAGTCGCTCGCGGGATGGGAGCATAGGGCGGGGCCGCCACCTGCGCAAACGGCCGGGGGAACGAGCGCGGCGAAAGGGCGCCGGCGTTCGGACGGATATTTGGTTTTGTGAGACGCGGGCGGGCGGGGGCGCGCCGGTGCCCGGACGCGCATTCCGTTTCGTGGGTAGTGTCGGAAAAGTTGGTGTAAAGGCCCCTTCGTAGGTGCTCGGCCATCACCTTGAATCGTCGATCCTCCTGTATCCTACGCCGCCTCCAGCTCGT
>CADALE010000031.1 GCA_902788705.1 uncultured Coriobacteriaceae bacterium
CATCCTGAACGGCCTCGGCAAGGACGCCGCCCAGATCATCGCCCGCATCAACGGCTTCACCTATGTCCAGACCAAGTTCGACTACTTCACCGGCGAGCTTGAGGTTGTCCAGACCATCCCGTACAGCGATGGCCCGCGCTCCAAGGTCAACTGCTACGGCGCTGACGACGTCCGCGAGGGCGTTGCCATCATGTGGCACGAGAACGCCGACATCTCCATCACCGGCAACTCCACCAACCCGACGCGCTTCCAGCACCCCGTTGCGGGCACCTACTTCAAGGAGCGCACGCTGGCTGGCAAGAAGTACTTCTCCGTCGCCTCTGGTGGCGGCACCGGCCGTACCCTGCATCCCGACAACATGGCCGCTGGTCCCGCCTCCTACGGCATGACCGACACCATGGGCCGTATGCACAGCTCCGCCCAGTTCGCAGGCTCCTCCTCCGTGCCGGCTCACGTCGACATGATGGGCCTCATCGGCATGGGCAACAACCCGATGGTTGGCTGCACCGTCGCGTGCGCCGTCGCCGTCGAGGAGGCCCTCAAGTAGCAAGACCCCGTCACTCGCCGTCGTACGCGACGGTGCAGACGGACCCAACGCCCCGTCACCCGTCTTGGGTGGCGGGGCGTTCTGGTTTCTCCAAGCACCGTGCGTGCTTATGGGTACGAGCCTGCCGCGCGGGGTAGGTACGGGTACGCCCCGTCACCCGTCCTGGGTGGCGGGGCGTTCTGGTCTCCCCAAGCACCGTGCGTGCTTATGGGGACGGGCCGGCCGCGCGGGGTAGGTACAGATACGCCCCGTCACCCATCCTGGGTGGCGGGGCGTTCTGGTCTCCCCAAGCACCGTGCGTGCCCGCGGGGACGTGCCTGCCGCGGGCGGGGGGTGCGGGCCGTTACGGTACGTCCGCAGCCGTACTGCAACGAGACCGGGCGGCCCCGCGCATGCCTCGCTTGAATGGCGCTACAGATACCGGTCGAGCGCCTTCTCAACCGCCGCCATCTTGCGCGGGCGCGGGTTCTTGACCAGCTGGCCGCGGCACATCACGTAGCGCAGGCGGCGCAGGCGCGAGAGGTCCTCAAGCGGGTTTTCGTCGCACACGATGAGGTCGGCGCTCTTGCCGGCCTCAAGGCTGCCCGTCTTCTCCCCCAGCCCCAGGATGCGCGCGTTGCCCAGTGTGGCTGTATGCAGCGCGAAGTCGGGCGTGACGTCGCAGAACTTCACAAAGTAGGCCACCTCGCGCCACATGTCGTAGTGCGTGATGAAGGGGCAGCCGGCATCGGTGCCCAAGCCCACGGGGATGCCCGCCTCCAGGCATGCCTTCGCGCAGGCGATGATGCCGTCCATGACTATCTGGCCGTTCTTCTTGGCCACCTCGGGCGCATGGCTTTCCTCCAGCGGGAAGAACGCATAGGGCAGGGCAGGGCTGATGGTGCACACGTCCGCCGCGCCACGCTCGCGGAAGAGCTCGAGGATGCGCTCGTTGGGAAGCGCGCCGTGCTCGATGGTGTCCACGCCATTCTCCAGCGCCACGCGCACACCTTCCGGACTCTCGACATGCGCCGCGACACGATATCCCAGTTCGTGGGCCTGTTCACATGCGGCACGCACCAGCTCGGGCGGCATGCGCAGAACGCCGGGCTCGCCCTCCTCGCTCGCGTCCATCACGCCGCCGGTAATCATGAGCTTGATCCAGTCGGGCTTGGTGGCCGCAATCTGGCGCACGTGCTCGGCAGCCTCCTCGGGCGAGGTGGCCTCCGTGGCAAGCGAGCCCGCAAAGTGGCCGCCCGGCACCGAGACGCCCGTGTTGCACACCAGCATGCGCGGTCCAATGGCCTTGCCAGCGTCAATGCGGTCGCGAATCTGGCCATCGAAGTCCAGGATGCCGCCCACCGTGCGAAGCGTGGTCACGCCCGAGAGCAGCTCGGTCTTGGCAAGGTTCGCGCACATGGCGCGATACCCCGCAAGCACGGGCGGCACCTTGGTCAGCGTGTCGAACAGCTTCTTGTAGTCAACGGGCTTCGCGTTGGCCCGAGGCGGCTTGCCCGAGGCGGCAAGGTGCGCGTGCAGGTTAACGAGCCCCGGAACCACCCACGCCCCGGCAAGATCCAGCACCTTGTAGCCCATCAGCTCGGAGGAGGGCAGGTTGCCCACCGCGGCGATGTCCTGGCCGTCCACCAGCACCACCCAGCCATCATGCGCCTGCATGCGGCCGGCCTTGTCCAAGGTGCCGTCCAGCACGTGCCCGTTTACCAGCGCGTACTTTGCCATGGCGCCTCCTTCGTCATCGCTTGGCAGAAAACCCGGCGCTACTCGGCGAGGGCTGCCTTGATGCGGCTCGTGACGCCCACCATGTTGTAGCCCTCGACAAACTGCTGGATGGAGCGCTTCACGCAGTTGACGGCGTAGCGCTGCGCGTCGATGTGGCAGGCCGCCAGGTTGGCCGCGTTCTTGGCCACCTCGGCACGCACCTCGGGCTCGTTGAAGGTGTAGTGGCCCGCGATGTCCAGGATGGCCAGGGCCTTCTCGTCGTCGGCAAAGATCTGCTCGACGGTAAGCTTGGTGTCGTCACCCACCATCCACTTGCGCCAGCGCTCGGTGCGGATGGCATGGTCAAGCAGCACGTCGCGCAGGTTGGAGGCATCCTCGGCCTTGATGAGGCCCTTGGCCACCAGCGTCTGCTCAAGGTGAGCCAGGCGCAGGTAGGCGCGGGTCTCCTCGGTGCCAAACTGCGGGGCCACGTTGCTTGCGGTGACGCCTGCGGCCTGGTGGATGAGCATGGTCTCGTCGTCCAGGTAGTCGCAGTTGTGCTCCTTGAGGCCCACGCCGTAGCTGGCGGCCATCTGCGCAAGCTCGACCGCGTTCTCGAAGTCGTAGGTGCCCACCTGCTCGGTCATGCGCACGAGGGTACCCGTCTGCCCCACGATGAAGGTGGGCATGGGCAGGCCGCGCTGGCCCAGCTCAACCTTCAGCTGCTCAATGAACAGCTGGTACTTGTCAGTGGTGGTAAGGCCACCGTTGGTCTCCTCGGTGCCCACCTCGTAGCCGATGGGGGCAAGGCCCAGCTCCTTGCGCTTGTCCTCGCACCACTGGATGAGGTCGACGGTGCGGCGCAGCACCACGTCAAGCGGGATGACCTTGCCAATCTCAAAGGGGTCCTTGGTGGGATCAATCATCAGCAGGTCAAAGCCTGCCTCCATGTCGGCCTGGTAGCTGCGGCGGGCGATGTCCATGGCCTCGTCCTCGGGCAGGTGGGCGTTGCGCTCCTCGTCGCGCTGCCAGGGGCCGCCATGGTCGCGGCAAAGGTAGTAGTCGCCCGTATAGCCTGCGGCGTCCGCGGCGGCCTTGATGTCGGCGGCAAATCGGAACTGGTCCCAGCCGTTCACGTAGCCCGCGCCAAACTCGTCGGAGTCAACCTGGTTGCGCGAGGCGATGAACATGGGTGGGAAGTCGAAGTCGCGCGCCAGCTCGAAGGTGGCCTGCAGCAGGTTGGGGCTCATGGGGCCGATGCCGATGAGCGTTGCCGGCTGGCCCTGTTCGGTGATCTTGAGCATGCCTTCGACAGCCTGCATGATGGTGAGCTCGTTTGCCATGGGGTCTCCTTCGCGTCGTGGGCCGAACAGCTTGTCCACAGTAGTGTATACCTCGTGACACACAAGGGAGGCCGCCCATCAATGAGCGGCCTCCCCGCAAGGGTCCGTCCCAACATGCCGGCCAGTACCCGCCTATCCTAGGGCAGTCTGTGCCCGGCGGAGAAGTAGATCTCGTACCACTCATTCGCACAACCGTATTAGCTGCGCACCCACCGTGGCGCGAGCCATGCAACTGTGCCAACATTGGCGGCGAAAGGTCTCTCAGGCCTCGGCGCCATGCAAGAAGTGCCCCTCCCACATCATGACGGGAGGGGCACTCGCGGCAACGATGCGCCTTGTGGTGCTAGGCAATCAGCGCGTCCAGCGGGTCGGCGGGAGCCTCGAAGTCAAAGCCGTGCCCCTCGCGCCAGTTCTCCTTGGCAACGCTGATCATCAGCTTGATGCGGTTCAGCTGGTTTACCTCGCTGGCGCCCGGGTCGTAGTCCACCGCCACGATGTTGCTCTCGGGATGCATCTGGCGGATGCGCTTGATGACCGACTTGCCCACTACGTGGTTGGGCAGGCAGGCAAACGGCGAGCAACACACGATGTTGGGCGTGCCCGACTCAACCAGCTCGAGCATCTCGGCCGTAAGCAGCCAGCCCTCGCCCATGGTGTTGCACAGCGACAGCACCTCGGACGCCTTGTCCATCAGGTCGTAAATCGACCCGTACGGCTCGAATCGCGACGACCTGCGCAGCATCTCGTTGATTGGCTCGCGCAGCCCCTGCACAAACGAGATGCCCATCCAGTGCGTGGCGTACTTCTTGGCAGAGGCGCCAAGCTCGTGCATCATGCTCTTCTGGTTGGCCAGGCCAAACAGGAAGAAGTCAACGAGACCGGGCACGTTGGCCTCGCAGCCCTCGCTCTCGATGACGCGCACCACCTGGTTGTTTGCCGTGGGATGGTACTTCACCAAGATCTCGCCCACCACGCCCACGCGCGGCTTCGAGCGGTCATTGACCACCGGCAGGGCGTCGAAGGCCTCGATGGTGTCCTGGCACAGCCTGTAGAAGGTGCGCCTGGAGGCCTTGGGCACCTGGATGCACGCGCGCGACATGAACGAGTCGTACAGGCGGTCGGCAGAGCCAGCCTCGGCCTCGTAGGGCCTCACGCGATACAGGCACTGCATGATGAGGTCGCCGTACAGGATGGCGTAGAGCGCGTGGATGAGCAGCGCGGGGTTCTTGATGCTGAAGCCGGGGTTGCTCTCGTCGAGGCCGCTGGCCACCGACAGCGAGATGACCGGGATCTCGGGATGACCGGAGTCCTTGAGCGCCTTGCGGATGAGCGCGATGTAGTTGGTGGCCCGGCAGCCGCCGCCGGTCTGGGAGATGATGACGGCAGTGCGCGAGAGGTCGTACTTGCCGCTCTCGATGGCGTTCATGATCTGGCCCGTCACCAGGATGGACGGGTAGCAGATGTCGTTGTTCACGTACTTGAGGCCCGCCTCCACGGCACCGTGGTCAACCGGGGGCAGCAGCACCAGGTTGTATCCCTCGCTGCGCAGCAGCGCCTCGGCCAGGTCGAAGTGCACGGGCGACATCATGGGGCACAGGATGGTGTAGCCCTTGTCACGCATCTCCTCGGTGAAGCGCACCTTTTCGAAGGCCGCCGAGGCGGAAGGACGCTCGACGGGCACGGTTGCGCCCTCGCCCTCCTCTGCCAGGCTGCGCTCCAGCTCCTCGCGCTGCTCCTTGAGCGCGGCCATCAGCGAGCGCACGCGGATGCGCGCGGCGCCTAGGTTGGACACCTCGTCGATCTTCAGCACGGTGTACACCTTGCCGCTGGCCTCGAGGATCTCCTGCACCTGGTCGCAGGTGAGGGCGTCGAGGCCGCAGCCAAAGCTGTTCAGCTGAATGAGGTCGAGGTCGTTGCGAGTGGCCACGAAGCGCGCCGCACGGTAGAGGCGGCTGTGGTACATCCACTGGTCCACCACGCGGATGGGGCGCTCGGGCCGCATCTTGTGCGCGATGGAGTCCTCGGTAAGCACCGCGAAGCCAAAGCCGTTCACCAGCTCGGGAATGGCGTGGTTGATCTCGGGGTCGTTGTGGTAGGGACGGCCGGCCAGCACGATGCCGTGGGCGTCGTGCTCCTCGATCCAGGAGAGGGCCTCGTCGCCCGCACGGCGCACGGCCTCCTTGAACTCGATGTCGGCCTGCCATGCGGCGTCCACGGCCTCGTTGATCTCGGTTCGGGTAATGTGTGCGCCGCGCACGCGGCCATGGCCCTGGGCGGCGTCCTCCTCGCGCTGCTTGGAGACCACCTCGTACAGGCGCCGCTTGAGCTCGCGCTTGTTGTCGTAGGGCAGGAACGGGCACAGGTACTCCACGTCTGGCGCGGCAAGCTCGTCCACGTTCAGCTGCAGGGCCTGCGGGTAGCTCATCACGATGGGGCAGTTGTAGTGGTTGGTGGCCGTGTCGTCCTCCTGGCGCTCCCAGCGCACGCAGGGCATCCAGATGAAGTCGGGGTCCTTGGCCAGCAGGTTCATCACATGGCCGTGGCTGAGCTTGGCCGGGTAGCACACGCTCTCGGAGGGCATGCTCTCGATGCCCGCCTCGTAGGTGCGCTTGCTGGTTTGGTCGGACAGCACCACCGCAAAGCCCAGCTTGGTAAAGAACGCATGCCAGAAGGGGTAGTTCTCGTACATGTTGAGCGCACGGGGGATGCCCACCGTGCCACGCGGCGCCTCGTCGGGCGAGAGGCAGGGCCGGTCAAACAGCAGCGCGTTCTTGGTCTTGAAGAGGTTGGGTGCCTCCACCTTTTGCCGGCGGTTGCCCGCGCCCTTCTCGCAGCGGTTGCCCGTCACGAAGCGATGGCCGCCACCAAAGTCGTTGATGGTAAGCAGGCAGTTGTTGGAGCAGCGACCGCAGTGCGTCTTGATGTGGCGCACCTGCAGGTTGTCGATCTCGTCGCGCGAGAGCAGCGTGGAGACGCCGTCGGCGCCGGCGCGGTCGCGCGCCAGCAGGGCCGCCCCATAGGCGCCCATGGTGCCCGCGATGTCGGGTCGGATGACCTCGCGGCCGGTAAGCAGCTCGAAGGCGCGCAGCGTGGCGTCGCTCATGAAGGTGCCGCCCTGCACCACCACGTAGCGGCCAATCTGCTCGTAGTCGCGCAGCTTGATCACCTTGAACAGGGCGTTCTTGATGACGGAGTACGACAGGCCCGCAGCCACGTCGCCAATGGTGGCACCCTCCTTCTGGGCCTGCTTCACGCGCGAGTTCATGAACACGGTGCAGCGGCTGCCCAGGTCAACGGGGTTGCGTCCGTCAAGCGCCGCCTTGGCAAAAGCCTGCACGCTCATGCCCATCGAGTCGGCAAAGCTGGCAATGAACGAGCCGCAGCCCGACGAGCACGCCTCGTTGAGCGAGATGTGCTGGATGATGCCCTGGTCCACCTGCAGGCACTTCATGTCCTGGCCACCGATGTCCAGAATGAAGTTGACGTCGGGCACGAAGGCCTGGGCACCGCGCAGGTGCGCCACGGTCTCGATCTCGCCCGAGTCGGCGCGCAGGGCCTCGATCAGGATGCCCTCGCCGTAGCCGGTGGTGGTGACGTGGCCGATGGTGGCGCCGGCAGGCAGGTGGTCATAGATGTCGTCCATGATCTTGCGGGCGGTGCCCAGCACGTCGCCGTTGTTGTTGTCGTACCAGGTGTATAGCAGCTGACCCTGCTCGCCGACGACCGCCGCCTTCATGGTGGTGGAGCCGGCATCGATGCCGATGAACACGCGACCGCGATAGTCGGCAAGGTTTCCGCGCGGCACCACCTCGCGGTCGTGGCGACGCTTGAAGGCCACGTAGTCGTCCTCGGTGGCAAACAGCGGGTCAAGGCGCGCCACCTCGCTGCCCTGCGTGTCGCGCAGGTTGGCCAGCGCCTCGATTACCTCGGCAAATGTGACCTGCTTGTCGGTCTCGCCCGCAAGGGCGGCGCCCGTTGCCACAAAGAGGTGGGCATTCTCGGGCACGATGCGGTGCTCCTCGTCTAGCGAGAGCGTCTCGTAGAAGCGCTTGCGCAGCTCGGAAAGGTACTGCAGGGGGCCTCCCAAGAAGGCCACGTACCCACGGATGGGGTGACCGCAGGCAAGGCCCGACACCGTCTGGTTGGCAACCGCTTGCAGCACCGAGCACGCCACGTCGGCAGGAGCGGCACCCTCGTTGAGCAGCGGCTGCACATCGGACTTCGCGAACACGCCGCAGCGGCTTGCGATGGGATAGATGTGGGTGGCGCCCTTGGCAAGCTCGTTCAGGCCGGTCGCGTCGGTTTCGAGCAGGGAGGCCATCTGGTCGATGAAGGCGCCCGTGCCACCGGCGCAGGTGCCGTTCATGCGCTGCTCGATGCCATTGTCAAAGTAGATGATCTTTGCGTCCTCGCCGCCCAGCTCGATGGCCACGTCGGTCTGCGGGATGAGCACCTCGACCGCGCGCTTGGAGGCGATCACCTCCTGCACGAACTCGAGGTCCAGCCAGCGTGCAAGCAGCATGCCGCCCGAGCCGGTGATGGACACGCGCATGCGTGCGTCGCCCAGCACGCGCTGGGCACGCTCGAACAGCTGGCGCGCAGTGGCGCGGATGTCGGTGTGGTGGCGCTCGTAGTTGGCATACACCAGGTTGTTGTTGGCGTCGATCACGGCAAGCTTCACCGTGGTGGAGCCGACGTCGATGCCCAGGCGAAGCGCCGCGTGGCGGAAGTTCGTGGGCTTCGCCGGGCTAAGCTCGGCGCCATCCTGACGCAGGGCGATGGCGTGATGGGCCGCGCTCTGGGCACGGCTCGAGTCGATGGTCCTAGCCATTGAGGGCCTCCTTCCTCCGCGCGGCAAGCTGCGGAGCAAGCGTGGGGATGTCAAAGCCGATGGGACGTCCGTACAGGTCGCCCGGGCGCACGAAGAGCATGGCCGTCATCATGCGCGCAACGATGCCCACAGGCTCGCGCATGCCGCCATTCAGCCAACGAACCAGCACGCCCACCTCGGCCGATATGACAAAGGTAAGGTAGTAGTCAAGCAGGTCGTTCGCGTTTGGGGCGATGAACCCCTCGGCCACGCGGTCGTGGGCCTGCTCGCGCACCATGTCGCTGAGGCGCTTCGAGAACGACGGGTCTCCGCCGTCGCCCAGAAGCGCCGAGTAGAAGTCGCCGTTCTCCTTGAAGTAGTCCAGCATCTCGATCGACCCAGGGCAGGGCGAGAAGCCCTCGATGGCCACCTTCAGCTGGTCAAGGGTGGTCTGCGAGATGCGCTGTACGTAGGGCCGCATCTCCTCGAGGGCCTCGTCCTCGACGCATCGCACGAGGTCGGCTATGTCGCGGTAGTGCGAGTAGAACGTGCGTCGCGTGACGTCGGCACGGTCGGTCACTGCGGTGACGGTAACCTGGCTGAGGTCTCCCGTCTCGTGGATCTCGGCGGCCAAGGCGTCGCGCAGGGCCAGGCGCGTGCGTCGGCTGCGACGGTTGGGCACCGACGGCGCATGCTGGCTTTGCAGGACAGTGGTCATAGTGGCCTTTCTCACTCTGTGCAATTCTTCACAGATTGGGAATTATTACACACAGTGAGAAGTTTATAAAGCCGTCGTTTGCCCACCACGGAACCGCCACGACGCATATCGTGACGTCCTCGGCCCATGCGTGGCTCTACGCGTAGCTTCTGGTGGCTGCCGTGCCCATCAGCACCGTGGACCCGTTGTGCAGCAACGACGAGGTCTGCGGGGTGATGACCCCGGCTATCCCCAGCGCCAGGAGCAGCGAGTTGAAGCCCAGGATGGTTCGAAACGAGCTGTCGAAGCGGCGGTCAAGGCCCTGGCTGATGCGTCTCAGGGTAACGAGCGCTTGGAGGTCGGAGTCGGTTAGCACGATGTCGGCCACCTGGGCACGGGCCTCCTCAACGATGTCCTCGTAGCGCGACTTCGCGCGCATTCCCGCAGCAACGGTGGCCACGCACGCCTTGTGCACCGGCTCGCTGGCAAGGATGGCGGGGGCGACGGTGCCCAGCAGGAAGGAGCCTGCGGCGATGGCGATACGATTCTTGATCATGGTCTCTCCTTTCGCGGGGTAGCCCGTTGGCAGAAAACAGACCCTGATGGATACTGGTTCCCGACAACCGAGCCACTGACGGTTTGAGTATATGCTAGTTAACTTAAACCATGGCTAACTTTGTGAAGGAGACCCCATGTCCTGCCTCGCCCTCCCCTACGGACGCACGCCCGATGGCCACGACACGCACCTCTACCTGCTCTCCAATGCCCAGGGCATGACGGTGGCGGCAACCGACTTCGGCGCCTGCCTCGTCTCGGTGCGGGTGCCCGACAAGGAGGGGAACCTGCTTGACGTGGTGCTTGCACACCAGGGGCAGAGGGGCTACGAGCACAATCCCATGGGGTTTGGCGCAACCGTGGGCCGGCATGCCAACCGCATCGCACGCGCCACGTTTGACCTTGGCGGCAAGGCGTACCACCTTGCTGCCAACGAGGGGCACAACAGTCTTCACAGCGGTCCCGACCTGTGGTTCCAGCGCCTTTGGGAGTTGGCTGAGGTCGCAGACGACCACGTGACCTTTGGGCTTGTAAGCCCCGATGGCGACCAGGGCTTCCCGGGAGAGGTGGAGGCGCGCGCCACCTACACCTTAAGCGAAGACAACAGGGTAACCGTGCGTTACGAGGCGCTGCCCTCGTGCCAAACGGTCATCAGCATGACCAACCATGCCTACTGGAACCTGAATGGCCATGCGTCAGGCAAGGTTCTTGGCCACTCGCTGGCGGTGGATGCCAAGGCGTACCTGCCTACCGACCAGGAGAACATCCCGCTTGGCGAGGTCGCCCCTGTTGAGGGGACGGTCTTTGACGTGCGGAAGCCGGTCGTGCTTGCAGACGTGCTGGATGCGCTGCCCCGCGGGTTCGACCACAACTTCTGCCTGCAGCAAGAGGGCGTTGTGGCCCATGCGGCGCGGATGGTTGGCGATCGGTCGGGCATCGCGCTGGACGTGACCACCGACGCGCCGGGCCTCCAGGTGTACATGGCCGGATGGCTCGACGACATGCAGGGCAAGGACGGCGCAAGCTACGGAAGGTTTTCGGGCGTTGCCCTCGAGGCGCAGCGCTGGCCTGACGCCATCCACCATCCCGACTGGCCAAGCCCCGTGTACGGTCCCGAGCGGCCCTTCTCGCAGACCACGGTCTTCGCCTTCTCGATTGCCTAGCGTCGGATCACGTTTACGACACTTAGTGACCCCGGAATGGGAGGTACGCCATGCTGGTCTTGCTCGAGGGAATCGTGATGTGCTTCGTGCTCCTGATCGTCTGTGTGGTGGGCATTGCCAACGGGCCCGTGGGGCTCGTCACCTTCTACGAGCCCGAGGTGCAGGAGCGGGCCATCGAGCTGGGGCTTACCACGAGGCAGCGCATCACGCGCTCGACGACCCTTGCCAGCATCGCGCTGTTCGTTCCCGCGCTCGTGCTGGTGCCCTACATGGTATACGGGATAAACGGCGCCAAAGGCTTTCGCGAGGGATTCCTGCAGATGGTGGCCATCTCGCTGGTCTTTGGCCTCTTCGACCGCATCTTCATCGACTGGTGGTGGGTCGGTCGCACCCGCACGTGGATAATCCCTGGCACCGAGGATCTCATGCCCTACATCTACGGACGGACGCTCATACGCAAGTGGATGGGCACGCTGGTGTTCTTCCCGGCCGTGTATGCCCTCATCGCCTGGGCGATCACCTTGGTTATGCCCTAGATCACGTAGCACCAAGCCGGCTCGGGCTCGCCATACTTGCGCACGACGATCTCCTGGTCCTTCACGCCCACGCGCGCATTCTCGGGCACCGACTCCGTCACGAAGGCGCTACCGCCGATGACGGACCCCGATCCTATGACCACGTCGCCGCCCAGCACGCTTGCGTTGGAGTAAACCGTCACGTAGTCGCCCAGCGTGGGGTGGCGCTTGGTGCCGCGCAGGCCCTGGCCCTTGCGCGTGGAGGTGGCGCCCAGCGTGACGCCCTGGTAGATCTTGGCATGGGTGCCAATCTCGGTGGTCTCGCCAATCACCACGCCCGTGCCGTGGTCGATGAAGAAGTACTCGCCGATGGTGGCGCCGGGATGGATGTCGATGCCAGTGGCGCTATGCGCCTGCTCGCTCATGAGACGCGGGATGAGGGGCACCTTGCGCAGGTACAGCTCGTGTGCGATGCGATGCACCAGGATGGCGTGCATGCCGGGATAGCACAGGATGACCTCCTCGCGGCTGGAGGCCGCAGGGTCGCCCTCGAAGGCGGCCTCGGCATCCTTCAGCAGCAGGCTCTGCAGCTTGGGCAGCTCGTGCACGAACTCCCTGGCGATGCGGTTTGCCTTCTGGCGGGCCTCCTCCTCGCCAAGCGTGTCGTCATCGTACAGCAGCGCACGACGCACCTGCTCCGCCAGCATGCGCTCGATGCGCATGAGGCGCTCCCCCACAATGGTGGGGTTGCTCTCGCCAGCAAGGGAGTCGTCATCAAAGTAGCCGGGGAACATGAGGGCCCGCACCTCTTCTACCAGCCGATACACCACCGACCTGCGCGGGAAGATGCTCTTGTGCTTGGTGAAGAAGGCCTCCTCGGCCTCGTACCCGTTCATGATGGAGGCGATGCGCGCCTCGAGCGTATATGCCTGCATAGCGTATGCTCCAAAATCCCTTTAATCCGCTGGGATATCAAAGGATAGCAAACGGCAGGCGCCCGTGCGCAGCCCGAAACGCATCGGTAGCCAAACGGGGCCTGCCGGGCCGGACAGTGGGGACGTAGCACTTTGTCCGCGCTTGAAAAAATCGTTCTTTGTTCAGCGCGGACAAAGTGCTACGTCCCCACTGTCCGGCCCCGGCGGACCTTACCCTTGCGCAGGAAATAGCAGGTTGATGTGCCAAGCGCCGTCGCGCGTAAGCGTCGAGATCGTTCCGCCATAGCGCGCAGCGATGCCGTGCGCGGGCCGCAGCATCGCTGCGTCAGGCTCCTCCCCCGTGGCCTCCACATGCACCGACACGCCGCCCAGCCGCTCGCGCACCACCAGCGAGACCGATGCCCCGCCGCAGGTGGCAGCCGCGTCCAGCACGCTGCCAAACAGCGCGTACACGTCCGCCGGCGCCATGAACGAGATGGCATTGCCATCGGCAATGCACGAGAGGGTCACGCCATCGCGCGCAAAGGTCAGGCCACGCTCGGTAAGCACCGTATCCAGGGCCTCGTTGCCCGTCAGCACGCGCAGGTCGTACACCTTGACCTCGCGGACAAGCTCGCGCAGCGCCTCGCCGCCCACGCCATCGGCATCAGCGATGCGTCCCACCGCATGGCGGATGTCGTGCACGCGCGCATTGATGGCCGCCATGCTCTCTCGCGCCTGCTCGTATTGGCGCTCGCGCTCGGCAAGCACCTGGCGCATGGTGTCTCGCTCGGCTTCCACGCGGCGGCGCACCAGAAGCTCGAACTCCATGGTGAGGGTGAAGGCGCATGCCAGGCCATGGAACAGCCGCAGAAACAGCATGGGCACGATGCCCACGCCATGGTCGGTGAGCCACTTGACCACCAGGTCGAAGCCGATGATCAGCAGGATGACGATGACCATCATGGCAATCATCGACCGGTCCTCAAGGCGTCCCAGCCCCGTGCTCAGCAGGTAGCGCGTAATGAGCAGGAACGACAGGCCATACACGACAACAACGCACGATACCGAGATGCCCAAGCGCAGAGGCGTGAAGAAGTCGGCGCTTTGCGGCGCGCCACCTCCTGCAAGCGTCCAGAAGAGCTCGGTAGCCCCCGAGGTGAGGTTCTGGATGGTATAGCCTGCCGTGCAGCAGAACAGCGCCGTCCAGACGCTCGTGTCGTATATGACCAGAAAGAAGCCCACTGCCGAGATGAGCAGCAGCGAGAACGCTACAAACTGGCCGGTGTAGAAGCCTGCGTTCGTACCGTTCATGACGGGGGCGAGAAAGATCAGCGAGAGGATCCCGTAGGCGGCGGCAAACGATACGAGGGCAAGCGGAACCCTCCAGCGGGCCCCATCGCGAAGGGGCAGGGGTGCCGAGATGAGCCAGATGCCCAGCACGATGCGCCCCACGGAAAGCACAAGCACCATGAGCGCCGAAATGCCAATGCCACCGCCCATCAGAAGCTGCCGCCCGCATAGTTGTTGATGGCCTCAAGCGCCTCGCGCCTCTTGGCCCGGCTGAAGAAGAGCTCGTCTCCGTTGGCCATCACTACCGACTCGCGTCTCACCATGCGAATCTGGCCCATGTTGACGAGGCAGCTTGCTGCGATGCGAACGAAGTCTTGTCCCAGCGCAGCCTCGGCAGCCTTGATGCTGCCGCGCACGCGCACTGCATCGGGCTCGCCCGCCAGGTGGTAGTAGATGTCATGGCGAAGGATGTCCACGTACAGCACGTCGCTCACGCGCACCACGCGCGTGCCCTCGCCCGTGGGGATGGCCACCGTGCGGCCAACGGTCCGGGCCATCGCCCGCATCGCCCGGTCCATGTGCGGGACGAAGTCCTGGTAGCTCACCGGCTTGACGATGAAGTCAAGCGCGTCCACCGCGTAGCCGTGCACGGCGTACTGGGCCAGGTTGGTCACGAACACGAGCGGCGTCTCGGCATCGTAGGTACGAAGGAGCTCCGCCGCCTCCATCCCGGTCACGCCCGGCATGTCGATGTCCATGAAGATAAGGTCGGCGGAAGGCCGGCGCTCCATGAAGTCCAGCGCCGAGGAAAGCCGCTCGACACGGAACGACACGCCTCGCTCAGACCCATAGCGCTCGAGGCAGGCGACCAGTGCGTCTGCCTCCGCAGGCGTGTCCTCGACGATAAGAATCCTGTGCATGGTGGCCTCTCCGCCCAACCGTGTCATGGCTTCGCGCCAAATAGGTCACGCGCCACATTACATCGCAGCCTCCCCATAGTATCAACATCGAGGGAACGTATGCCGCAGCGACATCGGCAAGCGACGCTCGTGCGGCTTCGCAAGGAAAGGAAGAGAGATGGCGAAAGACCCCAACAAGCCTGTCAGACGACCGAGCAGAATCCTGTTGGTGCTGCTCAGCGTGCTGGTGATCCCGTTTCTGGTGGCACTGACGGTTGTGTCCACCGTGGCAAGCCCCTTCATGGGACTGCTCAACATCCTCACCGTCACGCCGTCCGGCCCCGAGGTGGAGGCAGCCCAGGTGGCGTCACGCGACATGACGCAGGAGATTGAGAGCGAGGCAATCGTCCTGCTGGAGAACGACGGCGCGCTGCCGCTGGGCGCCGGCGCCAAGGTGAACGTCTTCGGCGTGGGCTCCGAGCAGTTCGTCTACGGCGGAACCGGCTCGGGCTCTGCCGACGAGAGCAAGAACGTGACCTTCCTCCAGGGCCTTGCCAACGCCGGCCTTGAGGCAAATCCCGACCTGGTCGCGTTCTACGAGGAGAACTCCATCGCCGCCGCCGACATGGGAATCGTCGGCACCGACTGGAACCTTCACGAGCTGCCCCAGAGCGCCTATCCCGCAGACCTCATCGCGGGTGCCCAGAGCTACTCCGACACCGCCATCGTGGTGCTCACGCGCCGCGGCGGCGAGGGCAGCGACCTGCCCATGGACATGGCTGCCTACGAGGGCTCCGAGGCCGGCCGCCACTACCTCGAGCTCACGCCTGACGAGGAGGCTCTGATCGCCATGGCGAAGGGCAGCTTCGACAAGGTGGTCGTGGTCATCAACTCCGCCAACGCCATGGAGCTGGGCTTTTTGGAGGACGGCATCGACGCCGCCATCTGGGTGGGCGCCCCGGGCTCTGCCGGCTGCAACGCCATCGGCGACGTGCTGGTTGGCACCGTGAACCCCTCCGGCCGCACGGTCGACACCTACGCATACGCGGTCGAGAGCGCTCCCAGCTACTACGCCGTGGGCGAGTTCAACTACACCAACGTCACCTATGGCAACTCCGGAGCAGGCGGCAGCTCCGAGGTGGGCGACAGCCTGCCGTACCACTATGTGGACTACCTTGAGGGCATCTACGTGGGCTACCGCTACTACGAGACCGCCGCTGCCGACGGCTACATCGACTATGACGCCACCGTGCAGTACCCGTTTGGCTACGGCCTCTCCTACACCACCTTCGAGAAGGCCATCGAGGGCTTCTCCGCCACCGGCAACACCGTGACCGTCGACGTCAAGGTCACCAACACCGGCAGCGTTGCCGGCAAGGACGTGGCCCAGGTGTACGTGCACGCCCCCTACACCAAGGGCGGCATCGAGAAGTCTGAAGTCGTGCTGGCAGGCTTTGCCAAGACCGAGCTGCTGCAGCCCGGCGAGAGCCAGACGCTGTCCATCAGCTTCGACCGCGAGGACGTTGCCTCCTACGACTACCAGGGAATCAAGGCCGAGGGCGGCGCGTACGTTCTGGAAGCCGGCGAGTACGAGGTGCGCCTGCAGAACAACTCGCACGACGTCATTGACACCCGCACCTTCACCGTGGACAGGGACGTCATCTACAACGACGCCAAGGACGGCAAGCGCGAGAGCGACCTTGTTGCCGCCACCAACCTGTTTGACGACGTGAGCTTTGGCGATGGCCTCACCTACGTGAGCCGTGCCGACTGGGCAGGCACCATGCCCACCGAGCGCTTCGTTGCCGAGCGCGAGGCCACGCCCGAGCAGGTGGCCGCCCTCACCAACACCGACGTGGACAACCCCGAGGTAGAGGACATCGTCGTGAAGAATCACGGCATCAAGCTCGCGGACATGAAGGGCGTCGACTACGACGACCCGAAGTGGGACGAGTTCATGGAGCAGCTCTCCGTGAACGAGATGAACACCCTCGTGTCCAACGGCGGCTGGATGACCGCGCCGCTCAACAAGATCAACAAGCCCTACGTGATCGATTCCGACGGCCCCAACGGCGTCAACCTCATCATCGGCAACGCCAAGGGCACGCAGTTCACCGGCCAGCTCATGCTGGGCGCCACCTGGAACGTCGAGCTTGTGCAGCGCATGGGCGAGACCATCGGCGCCGAGGCCAACGCCCTGCACGTGGGTGGCTTGTACGCCCCCGCCTGCAACATCCACCGCAGCCCCTTTGCCGGCCGCAACTACGAGTACGTCTCCGAGGACGGCCTCCTGTCCGGCGCCATCGTCTCGGCCGAGATCCGCGGCATCCAGAGCAAGGGCGTCTACACCTACCTCAAGCACTTCGCCCTCAACGACCAGGAGACCCACCGCGATGACGGCGGCCTCGTGACCTGGGCAAACGAGCAGGCCATCCGCGAGCTGTACCTCAGGCCCTTCGAGATGGGCGTAAAGGACGGCGAGACCCTGGGCATCATGAGCGCCTTCAACCGCATCGGCACTACCCCGTGCGCCGAGAGCTACGCGCTGCTCACCACGGTCCTGCGCGACGAGTGGGGCTTCCGCGGCTGCGTCATCACCGACTGCGTGATGGCTGCGACCACCTGCGACTTCGACCGCGCCCTTCGCGCCGGCAACGACCTCGTGCTCTCCTTCGGCCTCATCCTGCCCGCCACCGACGAGTCCACCACCGGCACCGCCTATGGCCACCAGGTGCTGCGCCAGGCCAGCAAGAACATCCTGTACATGACGGCCAACTCCGTGGCGCTCGACACCGCCTACAAGGGCCCGTATCCCGTCGAGATCGGCCTGAAGTGCGCCCTCGCCCTTCCCATCGCCCTCTACGTCTTCTACCTGTACCGCAGGCACAAGAAGATGGTGAAGTGGCGCGCCCAGCAGGCCGCGTAGGCCACGTAGGGTAGGCCCTAGTTCCTGAGGAGACCTCTCTCCCTTCCAGGCGCCTCGGAGACGGTAGTCTTCGGGGCGCCGCTGGTTTGCTTGCAGCTTGGGGCAGCAGGCGCGGACAGTGGGGACGGGACAGTGGGGGCGGGACAGTGGGGGGTGTTCCTATAGTTTTGTCAACCCCTCAGCACGCAACGGGTTGAATGACGCCCGGGCATGCTGAAGCGGGCCCTCCTCCGGGAGGGCCCGCTGGCCGCCGCCCATTGGGCTCGCGTCAGGCGACGTAGGGCCTGACGTCCCGCATGACCGCGTATATCACCTTGAGGCGCTTGCGCGCCACGGCCTTCATCGCCGCCCTGTAGGGCATGCCCCTGTCGCGGCAGCGCTCGTAGTACTCCCGGTAGTAGCCCGAGCCGCGCGCAAGGCACGAGCAGCTGAATATCAGCAGGTTCTTGAGCTGCTTGTTGCCCTGCCTCGAGGACGACACCGAGTTGAGCGAGGTGCCCGACCGGCGGTTCCTGGGGACGAGCCCGCAGTAGCTCGCCAGGTGGTCGTGGTCCTCGAAGTCGGAGATGTCCACGGAGAGGACGAGCTGCGCGGCGGTCCTGGGGCCGACGCCGGGCACCGTGAGCAGGCACCGG
>CADALE010000032.1 GCA_902788705.1 uncultured Coriobacteriaceae bacterium
CAACGAGCCGTTTACCTGCGACTCCTCGGCTTTGGGAATTAGGTAGTGAAACTACGTTCCCTAGCTCCCGAACCGAGCGCTCTACCAAGCTGAGCCACGTCCCGTTGCAAGGGATAATGATAGCAAATTGTTGGCCGCTTACAAGCTGCGATTTGCCTCATCTCCGGTTTTTCGTGCCGTTTTGGGTCCCGTGGGCCTACGCTGTGTGCATGAGTCACGCATCGATCGCAAGGAGCCACGCATGAAGACGTCCGACCTCGCCTGGTGGCAGCGCACCATCGCCTACGAGGCATACCCCAAGAGCTTCCTGGACACGCGAGGGGCGGGCACCGGCACCATTGCCGGCATCACGTCCAAGCTGGACTACCTTGCCAAGCTGGGCGTAGGCGCCCTCTGGATCACCCCGTGCTACAGAAGCCCCATGGTGGACAACGGCTACGACGTGCAGGACTACTACGCCATCGACCCGTCGTTCGGCACCATGGCCGACATGGACGAGCTCATCGCGCGTGGCCGCGAGCATGGCATCCGCGTGGTGATGGACCTCGTGTTCAACCACACCTCAGAGGCGTGTGCCTGGTTCGTGGAGTCGCGCTCGAGCCGCGACAACCCGCGCTCCGACTGGTACGTCTGGCGCGACGCCAAGCCCGACGGCAGCGAGCCCACCAACTGGCGCAGCATCTTTGGCGGCAGCGCCTGGGCGTGGTGCGAGGAGCGCCAGCAGTACTACCTGCACACCTTTGCCCCGCAGCAGCCCGACCTCAACTGGGAGAGCCCCGAGGTGCGCCGCGCCCTCTACGACATCGCCAACTTCTGGGCCGACAAGGGGGTGGGCGGCTTCCGCATCGACGCCATCACTTACATCAAGAAGCCGGCCGTCTTTGCGGACGGCCCGGTGGACGGCGAGGACGGCCTGTCCTCCGTGCACAACGCCACGGCCAACGGCGAGGGCATCCTCGACTTCCTGCACGAGTTCAAGGCCGCGGTGTGCGACGGCCGCGACATCTTCACGGTGGGCGAGGCAAACGGCGTCGGCGCCGACGAGCTGTGCCGGTGGGTGGGGAAGGACGGCGTCTTTGACCTGCTGTTCGAGTTCAGCCACACGCATGTGCCCATGGGCGAGGCCGAGATCTGGTGCAAGCCGGCCCAGTGGAGGCTGACCGACCTCAAGCGCGTGCTGACGGCATCGCAGGAGGCAACGGCAACCAATGGCTGGTACCCGGCCTTCTTCGAGAATCATGACCAGCCGCGCTCCACGGTCAACTTCTTCCGGTGCGACGGCCCCATCGACGCCAAGGCCAAGGCGTTGGGCACGGTGCTGTTGATGCAGCGCGGCACGCCCTTCCTGTACCAGGGTGAGGAGCTGGGCTACGGCAACGCCACATGGACCTCGCCGGAGCAGTTCGACGACGTGCAGACGCGCGGCGAGTACGAGTTTGCCCTGACCGAGGGCTTCACGCCCGAGCAGGCCCTGGCCGCCTGCAGCCGCTTCAGCCGCGACAACGCGCGCACGCCCATGCAGTGGGACGCGAGCGCCAACGCGGGCTTCACCACGGGCACACCGTGGCTGCCGGTGCATCCCGACTACCAGCAGATGAACGTGGCTGCGCAGGAGGCCGACCCGAATTCGGTGCTGTGCTGGTATCGCCGGCTGGCCGCGCTGCGGCTTTCGCGCGACGAGCTGCTCGCGGGTTCGTACGAGGAGCTGATGGCCGAGAGCGAGCAGGTGTACGCTTACCGGCGCCAAGGGGAGGACGGCGCAGCGGTGGTGCTGGCCAACCTCTCCGACCAGCCTGCCGCCTACGACGCCGCGCTGGTGGATGGCCTGGCGCTGCTTGCCGGGACGCACGGCACCGTCCGGCCGGGCGCGCTGCGCCCCCTCGAGGCCGTGGTCTTCGGCACGAGGTAACGCTACCCAGACGCTCCGGACGCTTCGGCAGGCGCCACGCCCACTAATCCCGCGGCAGGCGCCCCATAGCGCCGCTTGTTTTGTATCATCATATGCAGGGAAGCTTGGGAAGGGGTGCCTATGGAACGGTTGCTCGCACGGTATACCAACAGCTACGCGGCGTACGTCATACTGTTCTTCTTCTACGACCTTGCCTTTGCGCTCTTCTCGGCGCTGATCTCGGTCTACCTCATCGACAAGGGCTATGCCGCGAGCCAGGTGTCGCTGCTCATATCCGCCGCGGCGCTGGGCAACATGGTTACCCAGCCCTTCATCGGCTCGCTTACCGAGCGCTTTGGCATGCGCACCGTCAACATGGTGCTGTTCGCGGCGTCCTGCTTCGCGGCGGCCCTGTTTGTGATGGCACCGAACTTCGCCATCATCGTGATTGCCTACGCGCTCATCAACATCATCATGAACGGCGTCAACCCCACCGTGGAGCGCATGGCCACGTCAAGCCCCTACAGCTATGGCAGCATCCGCATCTGGGGGTCGCTCGGCTTCTCTGCTGGTACGCAGGTCACGGGCCTGCTGTACGACCACATCGCGCCAGTTGCCCCCTACGTGGCCTTCATCTTCGTGATGCTCATCGCCATCGTGGGCTTCTGGGGCACCAACCCCCGTATCGCCGAGGCAGAAACTGCCAGCATCGAGGCCGACGACGAGGCCGAGCCCGTCTCCATAAAGGACCTGCTCACCAACAAGCTCTTCCTGTACTACATCGTGATCATGGTGATCTTTGCCGCGGTGACGGGCGCCACCTACTCGTTCTGCGCCGCCTACCTCACGGCAAAGGGCCTGGAGGCCGCCACGGCCTCGACCATCCTGTCGGTGGCGGCCCTGCTCGAGGTGCCGCTGCTGTTCTTCTCGTCCAAGTTCATGGACAAGATCTCCAACAAGGTGCTGCTGTTTGTCATGTGCGTGATGGTGGTCTTCGAGATGGCGGTCTACGGCCTCAACATGCCGCTGCCGCTCATCATCGTGGCCACCTTCATCGGTCGCCATCCGCCCGCGATCCTTAGCATCATGACCAACATGAAGGTGGTCGACACCATCTGCGACCCGCGCCAGCAGATCACGGCGCTTGCGCTTGTGAAGAGCTGCCAAAGCTTTGGCACCATCATCACCAACAACATCGGCGGCAACATCGTTGACGCCGCGGGGTATCCCGCCATGTTCATGTTCCTGCTCGCGCTCTCTGCCGCGTGCCTGGCGCTGGTGGTCTTCTTCCGCGTGCCCAGCGGCAACGACAAGAAGCTCTTTAGCTAAGGAGGCAGCATCATGACCAAGCTGCAGCTCGTCTTTGACCACGGCAAGCGCCACGAGCTCATTCGTGCGGCGGACGAGATGGCCGACCACGTGGACATCATCGAGATCGGCTATCCCGAGCTGATCACCTTTGGCCTGGACATCGTGAAGGAGATTCACGAGGCGCATCCTAACTTGGAGCTGTGCGTCGACGCGAAGGTGTTCCATGGCGGGTCGGGCGTCACGCGGCGCTGCTTCGAGGCCGGCGCGTCCATCGTGACGGTGCTGGGAGGGGCGCCCAACCCCGTAATCCAGCAGATGGTGCGCCACGCCCGCGAGTACGGCGGCAAGATCATGTGCGACATGGACGGCATCAAGCGCATCGGCAGGCGCACGGCCGAGGTGGACGGGCTGGGCGTAAGCTACGTGCACGTCTCGACGGGCTACATGATGGAGCACGAGTACGACCTGCACAAGCGCGACCACGGCTCCATCTTCCAGCTGCAGCCGCTGGAGCTGGCGGCCGCCGTGAGGCGCAACCTCATCCATGCCCAGCTGGCGCTTGGCACGGGCATCTCCATGGACAACATTGCCCAGGTGATGAAGCTGAAGCCTGAGATCGTGATGGTGGGCCGCGCCATCTACCACGGCGACGATCCCACCAGCGACCGCTCCGCACCGCTTGAGGTGCGGGTGGCGCGTGCGCACGAGCTACGTCGCGCGATTGGGGCCGAGCAGTAGGATGTCGCGCGATACTCGGTAGCAACAAGAGGCGTAGACGAAGGCCGCCCGGTCATGCGGGCGGCCTTCGTGCGCCGTTTGGCCGCAAGCGAAGGCGCAGTTGAGACTCGAGAGGCGTGGATGAGGACCACGTGGTGGCCAAATCTCCGAATCGCATCGTACATCTGAGACGTTTCGCGTTTTGAATCCTGCGGCTCTATGTGAGAAACGTCACAGATGTACGACTCGATTTGCCCCAAGCTGCCCTCACCTCCCTTTCCGCCCTGGGGAAGGGAGGTCATATATGCCCTTGGAGGTGGGGGACAGGCCAAATTTGGGCTCCTGTTGTTTAGTTTAGACATTGATATCTTTTCAAGCGGTGTGTCTGCGCCTCGGTTGCTTGCGTTCGCATGGGGAGGCGTCGCGAAAGGTGGTACAGCATACCCGATGGTTTCAAGACGGTAAAACGATGCGACATGGGTTGACCGTCGGCGGCTTGAGGTCTATGGTTCTAATAACCAAGCTAGCTACTAGGAATTAAGAAGGAGGCAGACATGCGCGCGGCATCCAGCATCATGTGTTGTCAGATGTGTTGTCACAACGCATGGCTGTCGCCTGTGCGTCGCGCGTAGCTTCACACGTGGCATACGGTAGCCCTGCGGTGGGTTGCCCTTAGGGGCCCAAAGCCCCTTTTTTTGTTGGCCAGCAACCCACGGCGTAGCGATAGAACCACAAGAAAGACCAGTTCGGAAGCCATATCGCAAGCAAGGACAAAAGGAGAGGATCATGCAGTACGCAACCAAGGTAGAGGCAATCATCGGCAAGACCCCGCTCGTCGACCTCAGCGCGCTGGGAACGGGCAGCGCCCGCATCCTGGGCAAGTACGAGGCCACCAACCCTGGCGGCTCCGTCAAGGACCGCATCGCCCGCGCGATGTTGGATGCCGCCGAGGCGGAGGGGCGCCTTGCCCCTGGCGGCACCGTCATCGAGCCCACCTCGGGCAACACCGGCGTTGGCCTGGCCATGCTCACGGCCGCCCGCGGCTACAAGATGGTGCTGGTCATGCCCGACACCATGAGCGTCGAGCGCCGTCGCCTTGCCGCGTCGTACGGCGCGCAGATCGTGCTGACCCCGGGTGCCGAGGGCATGAGCGGCGCCGTGAAGAAGGCTGACGAGCTGGCTGCCGAGATTCCCGGCTCCATCGTTGCCGGGCAGTTCGTGAACCCGGCCAACCCGCAGGCGCACTACGAGACCACCGGCCCCGAGATCTGGGACGCCACCGAGGGCACGGTTGACGTGCTGGTGGCTGGCGTGGGCACGGGCGGCACCGTGAGCGGCGCGGCGCGCTACCTCAAGGAGCACAAGGCCTCCGTGCAGGCGGTTGCGGTCGAGCCTGCCGAGTCGCCGGTGCTGTCGGGCGGCGCCCCTGGAAAGCATCGCATCCAGGGCATCGGCGCGGGCTTCGTGCCCAAGACCTACGACGCCTCCGTGGTGGACGAGGTGCGCACCGTTACCAGCGACGACGCCATCGCTACCAAGAAGCGCCTGGCCGCCGAGGTTGGCCTTTTGGTGGGAATCTCGGCGGGTGCCGCGGTGGCCGCCGCGCTTGCGCTGGACGCCACGGGTGCCTACGAGGGCAAGACCATCGTTGCCATCCTGCCCGACACCGGCGAGCGCTACCTCTCGCTGGAGCTGTAGGGCTCGGCCACGCCTCCTCGGGGCAGCGAGGCTGGCCCGCTCCCAGCTGCTCTGCTACGCTTCGGGTAGCGACGTGCCAACCAAAGGAGAAGCCATGCCCGTCATCCACACCTATTCGTCGGCACCCATCCCCGAGGAGGCCCGCGAGGCCCTCAAGACCATCTACGGCAAGGCCATCGACCTCGTGCCCGGCAAGAGCGAGCAGTGGCTGATGTGCCTGTTTGACGAGAACGTGCCCGCCTACTTTGGCGGCAGCAACGACGACCCCGTTGCCTACGTCACGGTTGAGGTGTTCTCGCGCAGCGCGGTAAGCCGGTCGGTGTGGGAGCAGCTCACGTCGGTCATCTGCCAGGCGCTTGAGCAGGAGCTGGGCATCAGTCCCTCGCGCACCTACGTGAAGTACGAGGAGTCGGCCAACTTCGGCTGGAACATGATGAACTTCTGACGGACGGCCGCACAGGCCACCACGTCAAGACATGCGAGGCCAGGCTGTGGCTGCGGGATGCTCCCGCAACACGGCCTGGCCTCGCATTTTGTGCCTCGCGCGGGCGGCTAGTCCTTCTCTACCCACATGTGGCCGCACTTGTTGCAGCGCCATACCTTGACGGTGCCACCAAAGCCATCGGGCTTCTCCTCGACCAGCACCACGTCGTCGCTGCCGCACTGCGGGCAGTCGGGCTCGAGCAGCCACTGGTCCAGCGCAGCCCCGCTCATCGTGTCTGCCATGGTTCCTCCCTTGTCGCGGCGGTTCTGCCCAGACTACCACATGCAATGCAGATGCCGCATGACGTGCGTTTGTGTGCGTCTGGCGCCTCGGCAGACGCGCTGGCCGCGCAACCAAGTAGTCTGTGAGGCAAGGCTCGAGGAAGGGATGGCCATGGCTGGACACATGGGCTCTGCTGCGACGTACGAGAATCGCCATCACAACCTGAAGGGGGCGGCCATCGCGCTGGTGCTGCTGCTGGCCATCTCGGCTGCGTGCATGTTCGTGGCCAACTACCTGCAGCACGACGGCGGCAACGTGGACATCGAGGACGGCGTCATCCATGCCGAGGTGGGCGACATCGCCTACAAGCTGTACGTGCCCACCTCGGCCACCAAGGAGCACCCGGCGCCGGCCGTGCTGCTGCTGCACGGCTACCAGAACGACCACGAGACCAACGCGGCCTACGCCATCGAGCTGGCGCGGCGCGGCTACGTGGCGCTGTCCATCGACTGCTACGGCCACGGCGCCACCACGGCGGGCCTTGTGGAGCGCGGCTACGTGAACCACATCGTGAAGACCAACTTTGGCAACGACTCCGAGGCCGACGGCACGTACGTGCAGGTAGGAGGCACGGTGCGTTATCGCGTGCTGCTCAACTTCTCCAACCTGAGCTTCTTTGACGCGCACTACAGCGAAGACAGCGTGGGCAACAAGATCACGGACAGCTCGGTGGGTGGCATCGACGCCTATGCCTTCCTGGCAAGCCTGCCCTTCGTGGACCCCACGCGCATGGCGCTGACCGGCCACTCGATGGGCACGTGGAGCAGCTGGAGCGTGGCGGCGGCCTACAGCGGAGCCACCGACGACGCGGGCCGCAACATCGAGCCCAAGGCCATCGTGCTGCAGTGCGGCGAGCTGTTCCGGCAGCTGCCCAGCGTGTACGACACCAAGAGCGTGCACTTCAACAACGTGCTGCTGCTGCAGGCCAAGTACGACGAGTTCAGCTACTTCCGCGACTACCAGCGTAACGTGGACGACAGCCTGCTGGCCACGCCGCTTCGCCAGGAGTTCTTGGGCGTGGGCAACGGCAAGGCGGCATGGGACACCACCTTCGGCAGCTTTGCCGACGGCAGCGCCCGCCGCATGGAGCTGCTTAACACCAACCACCGCCTTACCACGCACAACGCCCACGGCCTGGCCACGGCGCTGGAGTGGTTCAACGAGGCGCTGGGCGTGAAGGAGGGCATCGAGCCTACGCAGCAGGTGGCCCTGTACAAGGAGCTGCTGGTGCTGGCCGCCATGCTGGCGTGCCTGTTTGCCATGTTCCCGCTGATGGAGCTGCTGCTGGCCACGCCGCTGTTTGCCGCGGTGGAGCAGCCCGAGCCCGAGGAGTCCTCGCGCAAGGGTGTGGGCGGCTGGCTGCTAGGCGCGCTCATCACCGTGGTGGTGTCGTTTGGCACGTTCCCGTTCATGACGCAGCTGGGCCACGCGCTGCTGCCGCTGCCCGAGAAGGTGTTTCGCATGACGGTGGGCAACGGCTTCGTGGGGTGGTACCTCACGCTGATCCTGGTGATGCTCATCACCACGGGAGTCGGCGTGCACGGCGCGCACAAGCGCGACCTGCGCTACGACTGGCATGGCGCCGGGCTGGTGTCGCCGTACAGCACCGGGCGCACGCTGCTGATGGTGCTTGAGTCGGTGGTGCTGGCGGTGCTCATGGCGGGTCTGGTGTACGTGTGCAACCTTGGGTTCTATCGGCTGTTCGACCTTGACCTGCGCTTCATCTGGCCGTTCTTCCGCGAGTTCAACCGCGAGCGCGCCGTGCAGTTTGGCGTGTACATCCCCATCTTTGCCCTGTTCTACCTGCTGAACAACTCGAAGATCATGGCAGGGCTGCGCACCAAAGTAAGCCACCGGCAGGGGTTTGGCTGGGCGCTGGTCGAGTGGTTCAAGAACTTCTTGCTCATGGCCGGCGGCATCCTGGGCGTGGTGGCGCTGGAGTACGTGCCGTTCTTCATGGGCATCGGGCCGGGCGCCGACGTGTACCTGGGCAGCACGTTTGGCGGGCCGTTCATGTCGATCCTGATCCTGTTCGTGCCGCAGGTGCTGTTCTTCAGCATCTCGTGCACGTACTGCTACCGCCGCACGCGCAACGTGTGGACTGGTGCGTTGCTGGCGGCGCTGCTGGCGTGCTGGATCGTGACCGGCGGCTCCGCGATGCTGTAGGGGGTGCGTTGGGGGCAGCCCCTTTTGGTACCCCCGCCTGGCTTCTCTACCAGCCGCGGGGGCGGCCGCCGTAGTTGCCTGAGCCCCAGCCGCCCCAGTCGTCATAGCCGTCGCTGCCCAGTAGTCTGTCGAAGTCGTCGATCTCGAAGGTCACGTACTCGTCGCCGTAGCGGTAGCTCATCGACCCACCGTCGAAGGTGTAGGTGATGCCCTCGTCATCGACGGTCACGCTGCTGTCCGACCCATCGGAGCTCGTGCCCGAGTCGTCGTAGTCGGTATCGTCGCGCGTCGGGTTGTAGTCGTACCAGTGGTAGGTGTAGCTGGGCTCGTCGTCCTGCTGCCAAGGGTCAGCCTCTGTTTCGGACTCAATCTCGGATTCGGCGCCAGCATCGGTCTCGACCTCAGCAACGGGTTCCGGGTCGGCTTCGGGCTCCGGCTCGCTCTCCTGCCAGGTCTCCGTCTCGGCTCCCGTCTCGGACTCGGTCTCTGTCCAGGTGTCGGCGCCACTGTCCTCCTGCGCCTCGACAGCCTCCTGCGCCACCTGCTGCGTCACACCAAAAAGCCCCACGTTCGAGCTGCGCATGCCTGTCGCACGCTCCGCCACCAGCCAACCCACGAGCGCGCAAGCCACTATCGCGTAGGCCAGCTTCCAGCGAAACGGCCGCTGCTGGGCGGAGCCATCAGTGCTGCCGCTGGGATTGGGCGGGGTGCGTCGCGCCTGCTGGGCAGACGAGGCCTCGCGATCCGTCTGACCCAGGTCGACGGGCTCGAGCGCCGGGCGAAGCACCGTCTCGTCAAGGCTGTCCAGCGCCGCCTGCTCGTCGGCAGCACGCTGGCGGGCCCATTGGCTTTCCGAAAGCAGGGGACGCTCGGGATGCGCCGAACGCTGCGGCGTGTCCTCGGCGGGTAGGTCGTCAGCGGGGGTGCCTGCAGCATGGACGTCAGCCGCGAGGACTTCGGTGGTGGGGGAGGAATCAGCGGGGTTGGTGACGGTGGTGGACTCGACAGGTTCGATGGAAGGATCGGTGGGGGTGGTTGTGCTGGTGGGCTGGAGGTCATCAGTCATGGCTGCTCCTTCGGTCGTGCACTCAGAGGAAGTGTTCCCGCACGACCGAGGTCTTTTACCTGATGAGGCGCCTCATCACAAAAAACACAGGTACCTGTTATTTTGGCGGGGAGGAGGCAGTTGGGTGCGATGTCCCGTCAGGAGGCCGAATCGTGCAGCAATGCACCCGCCCGGGGTGAGTTGTCCCGCGAGGGCCCCAAATCGTGCAACGACGCACCCGCTAGGGGTGCGATGTCCCGTCAGGAGGCCGGAACGTGCAGCAACGCACCCGCCTGGGGTGAGTTGTCCCGCGAGGGCCCCAAATCGTGCAACGACGCACCCGCTAGGGGTGCGATGTCCCGCCGCGGGGCCGTCTGGTGCAGCGACGCACCCGTGCGGGGGGGTGCGGTGTCCCGCCAGGAGGCCAAATCGTGCAGCGTCGCACCCGCCCGGGGTGCGAGATTCCGCCCCCGATATCGCCACGTCAGGCCCTCCGCCAAGAGTTAGCCACCGCTCATTCAAATTTTTAATATCTCATCAAAATTCATATTCAAGAATGGTATTGTAGTGGGGCCAGCGGAATCACACCTGACACGAAGCAAGCTGCGAGGCGCCAAACCATGCAATTCACGTTGGTCAACAAAGACGCACACCTGATGCAAGGTGACAGGCGAGCCATGGCTCGCGGTGTTGCTCGCTCTTCCTCTGCGCAGGCGTTTGACCTCGCAAAACGGCCTCGTGGCATGAGGCGGTCTTATCCCGCGAGTCCCCTTGTTGCAACTTGCCGCTCACGCTACATCCGCATGACGGAGGCGCGTGGCGGCGATTGTGCATACGTAAGCAGCCAACAGACCTTCGCGCGCGCCGCGGCGAGGTCCCGACCTTCGCGTGCAGCGAGGCGCGCCGCGCAGGGTGGTGGTTGATGAGCAAACCCTACGGTACCTAGCGCCACAAGGCGCACATATCAAACGCACGATCAAGCATCAAGGACCGAACCAAGAAACGAACCATGAGAGGAGACCGGTACATGACAAGTACAAGCTGGAAGAGCAAGCTTACCGCTGCGGTTGCGGCCGCAGTCCTCGCTGCGTCGATGGTGCCTGCTGCGGCTCTGGGCGTAACCACCCTGCCACTGGACAGCCAGATTAGCGTGGGCGGCCTGGACTATGGCGATAAGGCCATCTTCTACCGCATCGTCGAGCAGGATCTCACCACTTGGGATGAAGAGAATGACCCCCAACACGAGGGCACCCCGACTTACGTAGGTACGCAGAACTGGGTGTGGTCGAAGCTGGTCGACAAAAACGGTGACGGCAAGGTCGACGGCACCGAGAACACCAACTTTGGCCACAAGCGGCCCGGCCCCGACGGAAAACTGGGCACGGACGATGACGTGGCAGAAAACGGCCTCTTCATCGACGAGATCATCATCACCAAGGACCCGGAGTCCGAGAAGGAGCCCGACAAGCCTCTGAGCAACTTGACCGCTGACGAGAAGAAGGTCATTACGGTTGACATGGCCAACGCCATCGCAACGGCCATCGCTACCAACAAGGGCAGCGTTGAGTACGTGAAGTATGACGGCGACGACCACACGGGCATCGTGGCCGATAGCAATGGCGTGGCGACGGTCAGCAATCCTGAGTCCGGCGTGTACATGGTAGTTGCCACCCCAGGTGCAAACAACGTTGACACGGTGTACAAGCCCATCTTCGTGTCTGCCGACTATCACGCCAACGACGCAGACGGCCTCACCGCCAACCTCACCCTCGTTGGCGACCCTGCGACGCCGCCTGCCGAGGCGACCGACTACATGCCAGCCAATGGTGTCAAGGCCATGTTCAAGCGCTCCGACCTCAATGTCGACAAGAAGTCGGGCGTGTACAAAGCGGACGGCACCAGCGACGACACCCAGCATGACGTGTCCGTGGGCGATGTGGTCGACTTCACCATCACCACCAACGTCCCCACCTATTCCAAGGACTTCGTTGACGCAAAGTATAAGCTCACCGATGTGATTACCAGCGGCCTTGTGCTTACCGATGCAAACGGCAAGAAGGACGCCACCGCCGACGAGATCAAGGCTGCCATCACGGTGACCATCGAGAATGGCTACGACGCCCTTCGTCCCGATAAGGACTACACCATCACGGTTACCCCTACGGACCAGTTCGTGGTCGAGTTCCTGAACAACGACCCGGACATCAACGGCGACAAGGACGGCTTCCTGTACAAGCCGCTCGGTAGCCCCAAGGTGACCATCACCTACAAGGCCCTCGTGACCTCCGACGCTGCCAACATCAACCAGATGGACAACACCGTCAAGCTCAACTTCTCGAACACACTTGAAGACACCGAGGGCCATGGCGAGCTGCAGGACAAGACCCGCCACTACACCTTCAACATCGATGCTGACATCTTTGGTCGCGAGACCATCCCCGGCGAGAGCCAGGATGGCAAAAACACCAACGACGAGACCCGCACCTCCGAGGTTCGCAAGGTGGTCGTGAACGCCGACGGCTCCGTTACAGAGACCCAGACCACCAAGAAGCTGCCCGGCGATCCCAAGACGAGCGGCTATGACTGGCTCGAGGGCGCCAAGTTCGAGCTGAAGCAGATTCAGTACTACACCACCAAGGACGACGGGGTCAACGAGGTCCAGGAGCAGGTTCTGGTTGACACTCCCACCGACAAGCAGCTCGTCAAGTTCAATGCAGACCACATCAAGGTCAAGGACACGGACACGGACGGCAAGAACTACGTCACCTCTGACGACAAGGGCTACATTGCCATGAAGGGCCTGGATGCCGGCGTGTACGTGCTGCGCGAGATCGATGCCCCGCTGGGCTACACCTTCGATCCCAGCATCAGCTACCGCATCACCATCACCCCGACGTACGCGCTCGAGAACCCCAGCTCCACCGACACTGGCGACAAGAATCAGATTCTTGCTAGCTATACCGTTGAGGTCGAAAAGCTGGAGAACGGCGCTTCGCTCAATCCCAAGCAGATCACTACTTCCACCTACACGGTCCAGACCGGTAAGGATGCTGCTGGCGAAAACACGCCCATCTCGTTCCTCAACGAGACCTTCAAGACTCCCTCCGAGTACGGCAATACGACTGAGGTCGAGCGGACCAACATCGTTAAGACCACTACCACCATCACCCTGGGCGAGGACTCCCAGACCGCGCTCATCGTGAACAAGAAGCTGGGCATCCTGCCTGCCACTGGCGGCTCGGGCATCATCTTCTACCTGGTGGCCGGCGGCCTGCTGGCCGGCACGGCAGCGATCCTCATCAACAAGGACCGCAAGCGCTCTATCGCCTAACGGCACCGTAAGCACTAGCCCCGCGCCGGGCAACCGGCGCGGGGCCCACCCACGGAAAGGTCCCCATGCTCACCCCATCCCACAAGCATGCGATAAAGATGGTCGCCCTGGTGACCCTCTTCCTCGTAGGAGTGGGCGTGATGCTCTATCCGTTCGTGAGCAACGCGATCTACCAGCATCGGGCGAACGCCAGCCTGGCCGACCTGACGCTGGCCGTGAGCGAGGGCGATCCCCATGCCTACGACGTCGAGATCGAGCGGGCGGCGGAGTACAACAAGGTGCTGGTGGGCCAGACCGTTCCCGACGTCTTCGCCATCCGCGAGGGCACCACCGACCCCGAGTACGAGTCGTTCCTCAACGTGAGAGGCGACCAGGTGATGGGTTCGGTGGAGATTCCGGTGATTGCCGTGCGCCTGCCCATCTACCACTACTCCACCGAGGAGTCGCTGGCAAAGGGCTGCGGGCACATCTTTGGCAGCAGCCTTCCGGTGGGCGGGGCAAGCACGCACGCGGTGATCACGGCGCATCGCGGGCTGCCGGCGGCAAAGCTGTTCACCGACCTTGACCAGCTGGTGAAGGGCGACCGCTTCTACGTGAAGACGCTCGACCGCGTGCTGGCCTACGAGGTGGACCAGATCGAGGTGGTGAAGCCCACCGAGACGCGCTCGCTGGCCATTCGTCGTGGCGAGGACTTGGTGACCTTGGTCACCTGCACGCCGTATGGCGTGAACACCGACCGCCTGCTGGTGCGCGGCCACCGCGTGCCGTACGTGGAGGCGGACGAGAAGGTGCCTGTGGTGCGCCACGGCACGTACTGGCTGCACAAGCTGCTTGAGGTGGCTTGCGTGGCCTTTGGAGTTGGACTTGCGGTTGGCGTGCGCGCCCTGGTGGTGCGTCACGGCAAGGGCACGGGCTCGGATGCCGGCTCGTCGGTGCGAGGCGCGGGAGCGCACGCACGGGCGCAGCAAGGCGCGCCAAGCACCGGGAGGACGACGGGCTCGCATGCCGCACATGCTGCGTATTCCCGACCTTCCGCAGGCGCTGGGACGCACACGCGAGCCGCAAGGCACATGGCGCCACCACGGGGCGGCGCGCACAGGAACGCAAGCGAGAAGGGCGACTACGATGCATAGGTCGCAGATGGGCGGGCTTGGGCCCTCCCTCCAAAAGGGTGCAATGTGGGCTGCGAGCGCAGCGCTGGTGCTGACCTTGGTGCCTGGCCAGGCGCTGGCGGCCACCACGACTGGGGCACAGGCCACGACGACCGAGGCCGCGCAGGCCGCAGACGACGAGGCTCCGGCCGACGCCACCCTCACGCTGGTGATGCAGTACGAGGCCGATGGCAAGGACGAGCTGGTGGATGGTGTTGAGGCTACCCTGTACAAGGTTGCCAGTCTTGACGACGCGGTGAACCACTATGTCCTGCTTGACCAGTACGAGTCGCTGGGCGTGGACTTCAACAAGGGCCTGGATGCCTCGCAGATGCAGGAGGCCGCCAAGAAGGCCCAGGCGATCGCGAGCAATGGCGACAAGGCGGCAGCCGTGGCCACGTCGGGCAAGGACGGAAAGGCGGCCTTTGGCACGCTGGAGTACGGCGTGTATCTGGCTGTGCAGACGGGCGCCATCGACACCGCCAAGGCCTACCGCGACTTCGAGCCCTTCCTCATAAGCGTGCCGCGCGTGACCGAGGACGGCGTGGAGTTTGACGTGGTGGCGCAGCCAAAGCTTACTCCGGGCGACGCGCCAAAGCCTGAGGAGCCTCCGGTGACACCACCCACGCCAAGCACGTCACCAAAGACCGGCGACGTGATGAACCCGCAGGCAGTGGTGGCGTGCGTGGTTGGCGGAGGCGTGCTGGTGCTTGTAGGATTGATGCTGCGCAAGCGGTCGGACCGCAGCGATAGCTAGGTTGGGTTAAGGAATCTGCTGAGAGGGATGGCAAGATGAGCAAGCATATGCAGAGGCGTACAGCGGGCGTGCGGCGTGCACTGACCGTGGCTCTTGCGCTGGTGCTGGCATTTAGTTCCCAACCGAGCGGCGCGCTGGAGGCTATGGCCGACGAGCTTGGGGAGGCCTTGGGTACCGAGGTGACCGAGGTTGCGGAGCCGCCTGCGGACGACGCCTTCGACGGCCAGGACATTGCCGTGGCAGGCGAGGACGCAGGTGACGAGCAGGCCGAGGGCGAAGCAGTGGACGAGGCTGCAGACGACGAGCAGGCTGATGACCTGACTGATGACGTGGCCGAGCCCGAAGATGGCCAGGCGGGCGAGGGTGAGCCTGAGGAGGCCCAGGAGGGCGAAGCCGAGGACGAGGCCGCAGGCGACGACCAGGCCGACGACCAGGCTGGCGTCGTGGCCGAGCCCGAGGATGGCCAGACGGACGAGGGAGAGCCCGAGGATGCCCAGGAGGGCGTGGCCGAGGACGAGCAGGACGCCGTAATCGATCCCACGACCGAGGGTGAGCCGACGGAAGGCAACGAGGACGAGCAGAAGCCCGCGGACCAGCAGAAGAGCGAGTCCGAAGAGGCAGAGCCTGAGGACGAAAAGAAGGCGGAGGCCGAAGCCGACGACGTGAAGAAGGCGGAGGCCGAAGAAAAGACCGAGGAGTCCAAGAAGCCCGAACCCCAAGTGCTCGAGGCCAAGCTCGATGGCATCCGTGCCAAGCTGACGGTTGATGGCTTGGTGAAGCTGCCCGAAGGTGCGCAGCTCGTGATCACCAAGGTCGAGAAGCCGGTTGACGAGGTCGCAGACGAAGAAGCCGAGGCCAAGGATGAGACCGAAGCCGAGACCGAGACCGCTGCCGAGGACGAGGTTGTGGTGTATGACGCCACGGACGACGAGTCCGAAGGCCAGGCCGACGAGCAGCCTGTGGCCGAGCCTGAGGCTGCCGCCGACAGCGAGGCCGCGGAGGCTGCTGCTGACAGCGAGGCCACGGAGGCCGCTGCTGGCATTGAGGCCGACGTCGAGGCGCAGGACGCCCCCACGACGGGCACGCAGGTGGTCCTCTCCATCATGAACAAGGCCCTTGCCACCGCTCGCAAGAAGTCCGCGCCTGACGACACGACCACGTACGAGGTGGTCACTGCCTACGTCTTTGAGGTGGTTGACGCCGAGGGTAACGCGGTCCTGTTCGAGAAGGACCAGGCCAAGCTTGAGCTGACGCTTCCGGCAGACGACGAGCTGCTGCAGGCTGACGGCCTGTATGCCGTGGAGCGCGTGCTGCCCGAGGAGATGGACGACGAGGAGCCTGAGGACGAAGAGGGCCTCGAGCTAGAGGCCGCAGCGGACGAGGAGAACGAGCCGCAGGCCAACACCATGGTCGTTCCCGAGATGGTCCCGTCCATCAAGGAACAGGCCGAGAAGGAGTACGACACGGCTGACGGGGCCATCGAGGCTGCACGTTACGGTGCGAAGGCCACCGAGCTGGCCGAGGATGCCGTAACGGTTGACAAGAAGGCCAACGAGGCCACGCTGGCACTTGACGGCGCTGCGTCTCTGGCTGCGACGTCTGAGGTTGTCGCGAAGCCCGCAAAGAAGGCGGCCAAGGCCCCTGGCGGTCCCCTGAAGGCGCCGGTGAGCTATCCCTCGGGTAAGGTCCGTACCGACACCATCGATACGAAGGAAATGGGCATCATCATCAACCTGTTCGACTACGATGCGGAGGATACCGGCCACAATGACATTAATCATCCGAGTACGACAGGCATCAACACTGGAACTCATAGCAACGATGACCTGCGCTTCTTCGACCACGGCACGCAGGCGCCTTCGGGTACGCCTCCAACCATCAACCACTATGCAGGCGTGAAGAACGACTACAAGGACCAATTTGCCATGCAGGGAATTCTGCAAGCAGAGCTAGCGAAAGGCAATCCCGACGACCCCACAACCTGGTTCCCCCTGCTTAATACCAGCGGCACCGCAGACAAGAACAACCTGAGCTACCTGTTCTCGAAGGATGCGGCAACGGGCAAGACGGTCTATGCAGACGTGAATAAGCTGTTCTATCCCAGCAACGGCAACATGGAGTATGACTCCAACAACTTCTATGCCTACTACAACAATGGGGGAGCCAACGACGGCAACTTTACGGTCTATCAGGACACCTACTATCGCGCGAGCGGCTCTGGCAATAGCCTTGCCATTGGCTTCTTCCCCTTCGATCAGTATAACAGCGCTTCCAGTCATCCGAACGTTAGCATCAACCCTGCGAATGGAAATTACCCCAACCCGCATGTGAACCACAGCTTCGGCATGACCATGACGGCACCAATCACCATGCCCTACAACGGCTACATCTACAACCGTGAGACGGGCACCTATACGCCCATGGACTTCAAGTTCAGTGGCGACGATGACATGTGGGTGTTCGTGGATGGCCATCTGGTGCTTGACGTGGGCGGCATTCACCAGCCGGTAGCCGGCGAGATGAACTTCGCGTCAGGCGATGTCAGAATCAGCTCTGGATACCCAAATTACTCTAACGACACCACGACCGACAACCACATGTGGACCATGACTGCAAGCAACGCAGTTGACACATCGGCTCACACGTTTGGCGACGTCACCCAGATGTGGGGCACGGACGGCTCGCTTGGTGTACCGAAGAGCGACAAGACTTGGAAGGCCGGCACCGACCATTGGGTGCAGTGCTTCTACCTCGAGCGTGGTGGCTGCGACTCCAACCTGATGCTCAGCTCAAACATCCACCTGCTTACCAAGCTGAAGGCCGACGTGAAGAAGGAATGGCCTGAGGGATATGACCCCAAGGGCAAAGAGATCACGGTTGAGCTGGTGCAGAAGGCCACCATTCGCGAGATGCTCATCAACGAGGACGGATCATTGTTCACGCAGGAGCATGGCGGGTATGATGCCGTGGCCGCAAGCGTGTATAGCTCCAAGACCCTCTCCAGCGCGGAAGTTGACGGCAACGCACCGTGGGAGTACCACTGGAAGAACTTGCCGCGCGAGGGCTATACCGAGTTCAAGAGCGCAAGTGGCAAGAAGCAGGAGTTCTACTGCGACTACGACTACTACGTGCGCGAGGTTCCCACGGCAGGCTTTGACGCCTCGTACTCGACGGTCGACAAGAACGGCAACCCCAAGGCCGTGGCTGCCAATGAGTACGGCACGCTGGGTTCGGGCGACGACACCGTGTTCCTGGGCGTGAGCAACAGCGTGAGGCCTGTCGTGGTGACCAACACCACCACAACGATCGATGTCGAGAAGCAGTGGCTTGACGAGGCCGGCAAGGACGAGACCAGGGACATCAAGCACAACGACGATGTGGTGTGGGCGCAGCTGTACAAGCAGGTGAAGTCTGAGGGCGGCGAGTGGGGCCCCAAGAACGGCATCGCTGTGGGCAAACCGTTTGACCTGAAGCATGACAACGCCTGGACGCAGAGGCTCGAGCTTCAGGAGCGCGGCGACAACGTGCGGTACTTCGTGCGCGAGGGCGTCATGGCAAACGGCACCTTCGTCGCAACGAACGACCTTCCTGCTGCTGGCCGTACCTACACGCTGGACAGCACGAGCTACACGCGCACGGTCAACGTCCCGCCGGAGACGCCCAGCGCACAGCCGAAGGTTGTCAACTTGGGCACCAACACGGCCACGATGCCGTACTACTGGAAGTCCGTTGACAACGGCACCGACAACGAGGCCGGCGAGCATGTGGCCAACTGGGTTCAGACCCGCACCTATGATCGCGCGACCGAGACCATGCAGGAGGCTGGCAACGAGAACGCCAGCGTCCAGACCGGTTACGAGAAGGCTGCGTTTACGTCGGATACCATCAACGTGCAGCTCACCATCTCGCCCGATGCGGCTGAGATGCCCGAGCATCCCACCGATGCCCTCGACTACGTGGCGACGATCACGGCGGCCGACGGCATCAACGTCAGCGTGGACAGCGTTCCCGACGGGTTTGCCCTGTCGCAGCCCGAGGGCGTGCTGACCCTCACCCTGCCGGCGGCTCAGGCGCGCGCGATGGCTGGCCAGACCGTGAGCGTGCCCGTCACGGTGACGCGCCCTGGCAATGCCGACCTCACGGCCATCACGAAGGACGCTCCTGGCAGCGTGACCGTTACCCAGAAGGTGTACGACCTCAACGAGGACGGTGGCACCTCGGCGGCTGACCCTGCTACCTACACCGACTACGTGAGCGTGACCCCGCACGGCACGGCGCACGCGGTGATCAAGAACAAGCCCAAGCAGACCGACATCATGCTGCTCAAGCTTGACGCGGGCGCCCCGGCGACCGACGACTACGAGGCTGGAAAGACCCCGCTCGAGGGCGTGACCTTCATTCTAGTAAAGGACGACGGCGTGCTCGAGGGCGAGGAGGGCGCGAAGCACCCGGTCTACAACAAGGCGGCCGACAACCAGCGCATGCCCAAGGAAGACTCCGTGCACACCACGGGCGCGGACGGCAAGGTCAAGCTTGCGGGCGGCTTTGTGCAGGACGCTGGCGGCAACGACGTGCCGACGGGCCTCGACAGCGGAACCTACTGGCTGATCGAAACCGGCGCGCCCGAGGGCTACCTGGTGCGTGACGAGAACTTCCCCATTGGCATCACGGTGGGCGAGGACGGCGTGCCCACGCTTGTGCTGGATCCCGCGTATGACTCGGCAACGTCGAAGACCCTGCCTACGCTTACCGGTCCTGACGACGATGGCGCTTACCAGCTGGCGGTTCCTAATGCGCGGCTGTACACCCTGCCCAGCGCGGGTGGTCCCGGCTCGTACCTGTTCCTGCTGGGTGGTGCGTTCGCGGCAGCACTGGCGGCCTCGTCGGCGCGCGACGAGCGCAGGCGCCTGCTGTCGCGATAGCGCTGGCGTAGCTCGGCAACACCGAAAGGACGACATGGCCGCAGCGGCACGCCATATGGTTGAGGAGCCCCCCACGAGGGGGCGCCTCACGTTACGGGGCATGCTGCTGCGGCTCATGCTGCTTGCGGGCGTGTGCCTCATGCTGTACCCGGCCGTCTATCGGCTGGTGTTTGAGGTGCGAAGCATGTTGCAGACAAGCTCGTACGTGCGCCAGGTCGAGACTCAGCCCACTGTTGACATGCAGGGCGAGTGGGACCGTGCGACCGCCTATAATGCGACGCATCGCGAGAACGTGATTTTGGACCCGTTTGGCGAGGCTACGGCCGAGGACGCCGCGGCGCCGACGCAGCTGGCCGACGAGTACTTCTCGCTGCTCAATCCGCTGGGAACCGGCGTGATGGGCTACATCGACATCCCGCGCATCGGACAGAGGCTCAACATCTATCACGGAACCGATGCGCTTTCGCTGCAGCTAGGCGTGGGGCACCTGAGGGGGACGTCACTGCCCGTGGGTGGCGAGGGCACGCATTGCGTCCTTTCGGGCCATCGTGGGCTGCCTACGGCCAAGCTGTTCACCGACCTTGACCGGCTGTCGCCGGGTGACCTCATCTACCTGCACATTCTTGACCAGGTGCTTGCCTACGAGGTTGATGGGTCCCAAGAGGTGCTGCCCACGCAGGTCGATTCGCTCAAGATCGTGGAGGGACGCGACGTGCTGACGCTGCTTACTTGTACGCCGTATGCGGTGAACACGCATCGGCTGCTGGTGCACGCGCATCGTGTCCCGTATGTGCCTGAGGCGGACGATGGTGCGACATCGGCCGTGATGTCGGTGCTTGTGCGCGTGTCGGTAATCGTGGTGGTGATTGCGCTTGCGCTGGTTGTCGCAAGCGGCCGGCTCCATCGCGACTAGGGGGCGTTCGTCCTTTCGCTGTGCGGGCCGCCTACAGCGTGTCCAGCGCCAGCTCCCGCATCTCCACCTGGCCCGTCGCACCGTGTCCCAGCACCAGCACGTGCGTGAACCCGCACTCGATTGCGCGCCGCACCGCCTCGTCAAAACCGCCGGCCAGCAGCTCGCGCTGGTGCGCGTCCGACGTGATCAGGATCTGACCGCCCAGCTCGCGCAGCACCCGAAGCAGCGACCTGCGCGGATACATCTCGGCCTTGCGCCTGCGGTTGAACGCGCCGCAGTTGATCTCGAACGGCACGCCGTGCCGCGCCAGGTGCTCCATGGCCTCCGCCGCCGGCCCAAGGTAGCGCGGATCGTCCTCGTCAAGGGTGCGTAGCTCGTCGTTGAAGCGCGTCACCAGGTCGAAGTGCCCCACGAAGGTGCATCCCGTGCGCTCCACCACCTGCGCCTCGAACTCGTAGTAGGCCTGCGACAGCGCGTACCAGTCGCCGCCAAAGTGCTCGCGGCAGCCGTCGGCCAGGATATGCGCCGTGTTGTCAACGCACAGCAGCTCGCCGTCCACGGGAATGTAGTGCGTCGACCCGATCACGAACTCGGCGTCGGCACAGGTGGCGGGGTCCCACGCGTTGTCCAGCTCGGCCCCCAGCAGAATGTCGAGCTGCCCGGCGTAGGCCGCCTGCAGCCGGCGCACCTCGGCGGCGTAGGCATCCCAGTCCATGTACACGTCGGGGTCCATGTGCCCCGAGAACCCCAGCGCAAAGAAGCCGAGGCCAAGCGCCTGGCGCACCATCTCCTCGGGGGTGTTCAGCCCGTCGCAGAACGTGCTGTGCGTATGAAAGTTGGCCCTCAGCATGGCGTGTCCTTCCCGCGTCGTGCCCAAAGGCAGCCTCGAAGCCGTCATCCGGCAGCCCCAAGCCCCGCGCCAATCCCGTCCTCATCAATCTCGGCATGAATTATCGCACGGGATAATGGGTACAACGTCTCACGTCAAAGCAAACGCGCCGGCCGCGTCCCGCGCCGCCGTGCGCCAGCCAGGCCAACACCGAAAGGATCGTCACCATGAAGCAATTCAAGACCGAGAGCAAGAAGCTCCTTGACCTCATGATCAACTCCATCTACACCAACCGCGAGATATTCCTGCGCGAGCTGGTGTCCAACGCCTCCGACGCCATCGACAAGCTGTCGTTCATGGCGCTCACCGACCCCTCCATCCAGCTGGGCACAGACCAGCTGGCCATTCGCCTGGCCTTTGACAAGGACGCCCGCACCATCACGGTGAGCGACAACGGCATCGGCATGACCGAGGAGGAGCTGGACCGCAACCTGGGCACCATCGCGCACAGCGGCAGCGAGGCCTTCAAGGAGGCCAACGCCGAGCACCAGGGCGAGGACATCGACATCATCGGCCAGTTTGGCGTGGGCTTCTATTCAAGCTTCATGGTGGCGCAGCGCGTGCGCGTGGTAAGCCGCGCCTACGGCTCCGACCAGGCCTTTGCCTGGGAGAGCGACGGCGTGCGCGGCTACACCGTGACGCCGGCCCTGCCCGGCGAGCGTGACGGCGAGAACGACCACGGCACCGACGTGACGCTGTACCTGCGCGAGTCCGGCCCCGACGACGAGGACGGCCCCGACAAGTACCTGTCGGAGTGGGGCCTGCGCGACCTGGTGCGCCGCTACTCCAACTACGTGCGCCATCCCATCCAGATGATGGTCACCAAGAGCCGCGAGCTGCCCAAGCCCGACGACGCCGGCGACGACTACGTGCCGCAGTACGAGAGCTACCAGGAGCTTGAGACCCTCAACTCCATGACCCCCATCTGGAAGAAGCGCAGCTCGGAGGTGGAGCAGGACGACTACGACGAGTTCTACACCTCCACCTTCCACGACTGGGAGGCCCCGGCGCGCACCATCAGCTTCCACGCCGAGGGCTCGCTGAGCTACGACGCGCTGCTGTTCATCCCGTCGCGCGCGCCGTTCGACCTGTACAGCAAGGACTACGAGAAGGGTCTGGCGCTGTACTCCAGCAACGTGCTGATCCAGGAGAAGTGCGCCGAGCTGGTGCCCGATCATTACAACTTCGTGCGCGGCGTAGTGGACAGCCCCGACGTGACGCTCAACATCAGCCGCGAGACGCTGCAGCACAACTCGCAGCTGCGCGCCATCGCCCGCCGCGTGGAGCGCAAGATTCATGACGAGCTGCTGAGCATGCGCGATGACGACCGCGAGGCCTACGAGAAGTTCTTCGAGAACTTTGGCCGCGGGCTCAAGTTTGGCATCTACAACAGCTACGGCGCCGCCGCGGGCGACTTGGCCGAGCTGCTGCTGTTCTGGTCGGCACGCGAGGGTAAGATGGTGACGCTGGCCGAGTACGTGCGCTCGATGGCCGAGGGGCAGAAGGCCATCTACTACGCTGCCGGCGACTCGCGCGAGCGCCTGGAGAAGACGCCCGTGGTGAAGAGCGCCCTGGCCCATGGCTACGACGTGCTGCTGTGCACGCAGGACGTTGACGAGTTCATGTTCCAGGTTATGCGCACCTACCACGACGAGGGCATGGCCGGCGACTCCGAGCACGCCGGTACTGACCCGCGCGACCTTGAGCTGACCAACGTGTCCACCGCCGACCTCGACTTTGCCACCGAGGAGGAGAAGGCGGCTGCCGAGAAGGCCGGCGAGGAGCACGCGAGCGTGTTCGACGCCGTGCGCGAGGCGCTGGGTGACAAGGTGGTGGCCGTGCGTGCGTCGGCCCGTGCGGGAGAGGCGCCGGCGTGCATCTCCACCGAGGGCCCGGTGTCGCTGGAGATGGAGCGGATCCTTGCCGAGGGACCCGAGGGCGAGCGCGCCCCCGAGGCGCGTCGCGTGCTTGAGCTGAACGCCGGGCATCCGGTGTTTGCCAAGCTGACGGCCGTGCAGGAGGCGGGCGACAGCGAGAAGCTCGCGCTGTACGCAAGCCTGCTGTACGACCAGGCGCTGCTGGTGGAGGGCCTGCCGGTGGACGACCCGGTTACCTTCGCGAAGAACGTCTGCTCCCTGATGTAGCGAGGCGTGCTCGCTGGCGTAGCGAGAGGCGGGGCGGGCGGCTCCCCTTGTTCACTTCGCTCAGCGCTTCGCGGATGTCGCTGCGTGAACAAGGGGAGCCGCCCTGCCGACGCTGCGTGCGACACGCCGGACGTGGGGAATATGGTGCGCCGAGGCCTTGCCTCGGCGCTCATTGGTTGGGGGTTGGCTGGCCCCGGCTCCCTGCGCTGCGCTGGGGAGCCGGGGCATCGCCAGCCGCGGGACAACGCACCCCGGGCGGGTGCGATGCTGCAATATGCGGCCCACGCGCGGGACATCTCACGCCGGGCGGGTGCGATGTTGCGCGGATTGGCTCCACGCGCGGGACAACGCACCCCGGGCGGGTGCGATGTTGCGCGTTCCGGCCCACGCACGGGACAACTCACCCCCTGCGGGTGCGATGTAGCACGTTGCGGCCCAAACGCGGGACAACTCACCCCGGACGGGTGCGTCGTTGCACGATGCGGCCCACGCGCGGGACAACGCACCCCTGGCGGGTGCGATGCTGCACGTTCCGGCCAAGCCGCGGGACAACTCACCCCTAGCGGGTGCGATGTTGCGCGTTCCGGCCCCACGGCGGGACAACTCACCCCGGACGGGTGCGATGCTGCATGTTCCGGCCAAGCCGCGGGACAACTCACCCCGGGCGGGTGCGATGCTGCACGTTCCGGCCTCCCTGCGGGACAACTCACCCCGCGCGGGTGCGCTGCGGCACACCACTCTTTGTGGTTAAAGCGTTTGCGCGTTTGGCCACGCCAAAGCTGGGTAAGAAGCATGTATAATCACAAGGCTGTAGCGTCATGGACCTAAGCCTTGTCCAACGCAACCAAGAGCAAACGGAAGGAAGCCCCATGAACCTCGGTCCTCTGGAACTTATCGTCATCCTCGTTGTGGCCCTCCTCATCTTCGGGCCCAAGAACCTCCCCAAGCTGGGCAAGAGCCTTGGCCAGACCGTCAAGAACGTGCGCGAGGGCATGGAGACCGACGATGACGAGCCCAAGCAGGTAACCGCCCAGGCAACCGCCACCGAGGTCGTTGCCGACTCCGACGCCGACGCCGAGGCCGAGGGTGCCGTGGTGTTCTGCTCCAAGTGCGGTGCCAAGAACCCCGCCGACTCCGCGTTCTGCTCAAAGTGCGGCGCGAAGCTCTCCGCCGAGGAGTAGCGCAAGACCCACCGCACCGTACCATCGCAGCACGAAAGGGAGCATATCCATGGCCACCAACGAAACCGTCCTTACCCGCGAGGGCCGCGCCGAGCTTGAGCGCGAGCTTGCCTGGCGTGAGGGCGAGAAGAAGAAGGAGATCGTTGCCGCCCTGCAGGAGGCCCGCGGCTTTGGCGACTTCTCCGAGAACGCCGAGCTTGACGCGGCGCAGGAGGAGCAGTCCCGCAACGAGGCCCGCATCAACGAGATCCGCCACATCCTTGCCACGGCCCGCATCGTCGAGGCCGGCGAGGGCCGCGAGCTTTCGGTGTCCATCGGCACCACCGTCGAGGTCGAGGACGACCGCGGCAAGAAGACGTCGTTCACCATCGTGGGCACCACCGAGACCGACTCGCTCAGCCACCGCATCTCCAACGAGAGCCCGGCTGGCGCGGCCATGATTGGCCATGTGGTGGGGGACAGCGTCTCCTACGTCACGCCCACGGGCAAGATGCGCACCTACACCATCCTCGACATCTCCCGATAAGGCAAAGCACAGAGGCACGAGCTGGGGGCCAGAAGGGGGACACCCTTTCTGGCCCTCGTTCCAGAAGAGGGGCCAAAAGGGGAGCAGCCCTTTTGGGCCCTTTGCAAATGAAGGACACGGAGGCCCGGCGCACGCTGGGCCATCAGGCAGCAAAGGGCGCGTCGCGCCCGGAGGAGCATCAATGGCCGAGCAGACCCAGGCAACCGACGAGCGCGCCGTACGCCGTGCGCGCAGGCAGGCGCTCATCGACGCGGGCATCAACCCCTATCCCATAAAGAGCGAGGTCACGGCCCATGCCGCCGAGCTTGAGGAGCGCTACGCCTCGCTGGAGGCCGGGCAGGACACCAACGACGTGTACTCGCTTGCCGGGCGCATCCGAGCCCTGCGTAACCAGGGCAAGGTGGCCTTCGTGGTGCTGGAGGACTGCACGGGCCAGATGCAGCTGTTCTGCCGCATCAACAACCTTTCCGAGGCCGACTGGGCGCTGCTTGGCCAGATGGACCTGGGCGACATCATCGGCGCAACTGGCACCATCATGCGCACCCGCCGCGGCCAGCTTTCGCTGGCGCCCACGTCGCTCACGCTGCTCTCCAAGTCGCTGCGGCCTCTGCCCGAGAAGTTCCACGGCCTCACCGACAAGGAGGTGCGCTACCGCCAGCGCTACGTTGACCTCATCATGAACCCCGAGGTCAAGGACACCTTCGTGCGCCGTAGCCGCATCATCAGCGCCATCCGTCGCTTCATGGAGGACGAGGGCTACCTGGAGGTGGAGACGCCCATCCTGCAGGAGACCTTGGGCGGCGCCAACGCACGACCCTTCACCACGCACTTCAACGTGCTCGACCAGGAGTGCTACCTGCGCATCGCCACCGAGCTGCACCTCAAGCGCTGCATCGTGGGCGGCATGGAGCGCGTGTTCGAGCTGGGGCGCCAGTTCCGCAACGAGGGCATGGACCTCACGCACAACCCCGAGTTCACCAGCATGGAGGCCTATTGCGCCTATAGCGACCTCGAGGGCATGAAGCGGCTTTCCGAGCGGCTGTTCCAGGCATGTGCCGCGGCCGTGGGCAAGGGCGAGGTCATCGAGTACCAAGGTACCCAGGTTGACCTGCGCAGCCCCTGGCGCTCGGCCACGGTGGCGCAGATCGCCAGCGAGTGCGTGGGCGAGCAGATCGACCTTGACACCCCCGTCGAGCGCCTGCGCGAGCTGTGCGCGGCCAACGGCATCGAGTGGGCCGAGGACTGGGGTGCCGGCAAGCTGGTTTTCGAGCTATACGACGCGCTGGGCGAAAAGAGCATCGTCAACCCCACCTTCGTGTGCGACTACCCCGTGGAGGTGTCGCCGCTTACCAAGCGCAAGGACGACGACCCGCGCCTGACCGACCGCTTCGAGCTGATCATTGCCGGGCATGAGTACGCCAACGCCTACTCCGAGCTGAACGATCCGGTTGACCAAGAAGAGCGCTTCGCTGTCCAGGTGGCTGCGAAGGCCGCCGGCGACGACGAGGCCATGGAGTACGACGCCGACTTCGTGCGCGCGCTTGAGTACGGCATGCCGCCTGCGGGTGGCATCGGCTACGGCATCGACCGCATGGTGATGCTGCTGTGCGACCAGGCCTCCATCCGCGACGTGCTGCTGTTCCCGCACATGCGTCCCGAGCGCCGCGAGGCAAGGCCTGCCGACGACGGCCGGCTGCAGACCGGCCTTACGCGCGAGCAGGCCCACGACCTGCTGGTTCGCTACAACGAGGACCCATTCCACGTGGCGCATGGCGAGACCCTCGAGGGCCTCATGCGGCACTACGCCTCCCAGCTTGACCCCGACAACGTGGAGTTTTGGGGCCAGGTGGGCCTGCTGCACGACCTTGACTGGGAAAAGTGGCCCGACCCCGTGCAGCACACCGTGAAGGCCGCCGAGCTGCTGGCCGAGGCGGGCGCCAACCCGGCGCTGGCGCACTCCATCCAGACGCACAACTGCGACCAGAACCCCGAGCTGCCCAAGCCCGAGCACATCATGGAGAAGTGGCTGTATGCGGTGGATGAGCTGTCGGGCCTGATCCAGGCCTCGGTGAAGATGCGCCCCAGCCGCAGCGTGATGGACTTCGACGTGAAGTCGCTCAAGAAGAAGTTCAAGAGCAAGGGCTTTGCCGCGGGCTGCAACCGCGACATCATCCGTCGCGGTGCCGAGCTGCTTGACATGGAGCTTGACGAGCTGTTTGCCAGCGTGATCGATGCCATGAAGGCCATCGCTCCGGTGGGCGACATCTACGCGCAGCCTGACGAGGACGCAACCGCATAGCGCCTCCTGACACGAGACGGGCGCAGCCGGCGGGGACGCAGCCAGCGGGGGCGGCGGGACAGCGGGGACGTAGCACTTTGTCCGAGCTTCGCAAAGAGCGAGCTTGGTTGGCTCGGACAAAGTGCTACGTCCCCGCTGTCCCGCCGCCCCCGCTGCCAGACCTAGATGCGTTTGCGCAGGGTAAGGATGTTGCGCCCATCCTCGCGGCGATATGCCATGCCGTCCATCATCTTCTTAACCATAAACAACCCGAGGCCGCCGATGGGGCGTTCCTCCAGCATGAGCGTGATGTCGGGCTCGGGCGCCTCACATGGGTTGAACTCCGAACCGCTGTCCACGAAGGTAAGCGTGACCTCGCGCTCAACCTCGTCAAACCCAAGCCTCACGGTGGCGCAGCCCACCGCCGACCCGTAGGCATAGCGCGAGATGTTGCCAAAGACCTCGTCGATGGCCACGTCCAGCTGCATCCGCGCCTTAGAGGGGCACCCCAGAACCTCGAGCTCGGCATTGACGAAGTCCGTCACCACGGCGATGTTGCTTGCCGTCGCGTCAAGCGTGATCTCTTTCATGGGTAGCTCCTCGCGCATGTCCCGGCTGTCGCCGTCCCCTTATCGCAGGTAACCTGCCCCCATTGTACCGAAGCTGGCCCTACAAGACGCTGCGGCGCCCTGCTCATCCAGCGCCGGTTAGATATCGCATTGTTTCGTTACCACAATTATGCGGTCGCATCGCTTATTTCGGGACTGCGGTGGAGAACTTGGACCAAGATCCAGTGCTACTAGCTATCGTATCCCTCGTCGTTGTCTTCCGCACCCGACTCCATTGAATCGGCCTCTCG
>CADALE010000033.1 GCA_902788705.1 uncultured Coriobacteriaceae bacterium
ATACCGCATCTATGGCTTTGCGCTCGACGAACTGTACCAGGCGCTGGAGATGCAGACCAACAGCCAATCCATGACGGACGTGCGTATCGGCTATGCGCTGGCTCTTGCGGGCTACGAGTACCACGACGATGACGAGCTGGTAAAAAGCGTCACGGGCACAGACGACGTTGACGACGCTTGGGATGATTTGCGCGGGTTCCTGAGATATCTAATGAGGGGGAATTACTCGTTTGATGATGCGGTCTATTACGGCATGATGACAGAAGAAGACCTTGAGAACACGAATCAGATACTTGCCGACCTAACCCAGCATCGCTTCGATGACTATCTGCTGGACTGGGTCAACGATCGCTACAGCAAGGTCGAAGGTTTGGAGGGCGAAGGCCCCTGGTTCACCAGCTTCAAGGATGCTCCCCAGAACATCATGTGGGACATCATGAACGGCACGTTCTTCTCGGGCAAGCAGGTTGAGAACAACCGCTCGGTCGTAAACGCCATGTACTATGGGTTCTACGAGTACTTCTACCAGGCCAGCCCCTCGCGTGACGGCGAGAGGACGGGTGTGTACAGCATCATGAAGGAGCAGGTGCAGGCCGACCCCTCCGAGCTGCCCGAGGGCTATGACGCGAGCCTTGCTACGGGTAACGGCTTCGCCGACGAGTTCGCAAGCCAGTGGGCTGCCGCAGGCGACGACGCAACCGAGCACGAGCTTGGCTGGTGGCACTTCATCCAGGGTAATGCGAACGGCAACCTGATGCAGGACACGTTCTTCTTCACCAGCGCGCAGTTCAAGCTGGTCAAGCCCGTCGTAAGCGCGGAAGTGACGAAGGTTTGGGACGACGCCGACAACCAGGACGGCCTGCGTTCCGACAGCGTGACGGTGGAGCTGCTGGCGAACGGCGAGGAGTCGACGTATGACGCGCTGGAGCTGAGCGAGGACACCGACTGGGCAGGAAGATGGGCGCGCCTGAACCGCTATGAGAACAACCAGGAAGTGCAGTACTCGGTGAACGAGGCGGATGTGCCCGACGGCTACGAGTTCTCGATGTCCTCGAAAACGGACGAGAACGGCAACCTGACGGCGACGGTGACCAACACGCACGAGCCGGCCACCACGCGCGTGCCCGTCCAGAAGGCGTGGGACGACGCTAGTGACCAGGACGGCGTGCGCCCCGCCAGCGTGACGGTGCGCCTGCTGGCCGACGGCGAGGATACGGGCCTCGCGATCGAGCTCTCCAAGGACAACGGCTGGAAGGGCGCCTTCGAGGGGCTGCCCCAGCGCGAGGCCGGCAAGGACATCGCCTACACGGTGGCCGAGGACGCGCCTTCGAGGGGCTGCCCCAGCGCAAGGCCGGCAAGGACATCGCCTACACCGTCGCCGAGGACGCCGTGGAGGGCTACACCGCGTCCGTCTCCGGCAGCGCTGCCGAGGGCTACGTGGTCACCAACACGCACGAGCCTTCCAAGCCCGAGCCGAAGCCCGAGCCCAAGCCGGTGCTGCCGCAGACCGGCGATGACTCCCTGCCTACCGCCACCGCCGAGGTTCTGGCTGCTACAGGCGCCGCGGTCCTGCTCGCTGGCCTGAGCCTGCGGCTAAGCAGAAGGCGTCGCGAGAACTAGCGTCGCAAGCGCCTAACCGCGCACCATGACCATGTGCCAAGGGGCTCGCAGCTCACAGCTGCGAGCCCCTTTCCCATGGCTGCCATGTCCTCGATATGGATGCGCAGCCACAACTGATAGCTCTCCACCCGCCTGCGCCTCATTGCACGCTACGATATGCTCATAGCTCATGACGTTTCGCAGTGCAGTGTTAACGCTTTGAAAGCGGTGGCGGGCGGAGCGCGTCAGGCCAGCGGGTGGACACTAGACTAGTCATTTGCAAACGAGATGGAGGGAGCACACATGGGAGCGTTCTTTGGAGTTGCGTCGAAGCGTGAGGTCACACTCGATGTGTTCTTCGGCGTCGACTATCACTCCCATCTGGGCACGCGCCGGGCGGGCATGATCATGCACGACCAAAAGGACGGCTTCCAGCGCGAGATCCACTCCATCGAGAACACCCCCTTCCGCACCAAGTTCGAGGGCGACCTGCCTTCGTTCCACGGTACCTCCGGCATGGGCTGCATCTCCGACATGGATCCGCAGCCGCTGCTGGTGCGCAGCCACCTGGGCGTGTTCTCGCTGTCCACGGTGGGCTGCATCCAGAACGAGGCCCAGATCATCGACACCTTCACGCACGTCGGCCATCAGTTCATGGCCATGAGCGATGGCAGCGTCAACCAGACCGAGCTGGTGGCAGCCCTCATCAACACGCAGGAAACCCTGGTGGAGGGCATCCGCTACGCACAGGACACCATCGAGGGCTCGCTCACGCTGCTGGTGATGTGCGACGACGGCAGCTTGGTGGCGGCTCGCGACAAGATGGGTCGCCTGCCTGTGCTGATCGGCCACGACGACGATGGCTACTGCGTCACCTTCGAGAGCTTCGCCTACGGCAAGCTGGGCTATGAGGACGCCTACGAACTGGGCTCGGGCGAGATTGTGCGCATCACGGCCGACGGATACGAGACCCTGGTGCCTGCCCGTGAGGACATGCGCATCTGCGCGTTTCTGTGGGTGTACTACGGCTACCCCAACTCCAACTACGAGGGCATGAACGTCGAGGTGATGCGCTACCGCAACGGCGCGCGCATGGCTGCCGACGAACGTGAGCAAGGCACGCTACCCGACGTGGACTACGTGGCCGGCGTGCCCGACAGCGGCCTTCCGCACGGCATCGGCTATGCCACCGAGAGCGGCAAGCCCTTCGCGCGGCCGTTCGTGAAGTACACGCCCACATGGCCGCGCAGCTTTATGCCGGCAAACCAAGAGGTGCGCAACCGCGTGGCCAAGATGAAGCAGATCCCGGTGCCCGAGCTGATCAAGGGCAAGAAGCTGCTGTTTGTTGACGACTCCATCGTGCGTGGCACGCAGCTACGAGAGACGGTTGACTTCCTGTACGACGCCGGCGCGCTCGAGGTGCACATGCGCTCCGCGTGCCCGCCCATCATGTTCGGCTGCAAGTACCTCTCGTTCTCGCGTGGGCGCTCCGACTACGAGCTGATCGCGCGTCGCAAGATCCTGGAGCTGGAAGGCTACGAGGGCGAGCAGCACATTGCCGAGTATGCCGACGGGCGCACCGAGCGCGGCAAGTGCCTGCTGCGCTCCATCTGTGAGGAGATGGGCTTCGACTCGCTGAACTACCAGACGCTTGACGGCATGCTTGACGCCATCGGCATCGACCGCGAGAAGGTGTGCACGTACTGCTGGACCGGCAAGGAGTAGGTAGGCTCCGGCTGGATGTCGGATACGCCGCACTCGCGCACCGCTTCCGACATCTGGAGGGCCGTGGGTGTCGGAAGCGCTGCACGCATGCCACACTCCCGACATCTGGATGGCCGCGCACGTCGTAAGCGCTGCACACGAGCCACACTTCCGACACGTAAGGCCCCTGGGGTGTCGGAATCGCTGCACACGAGCCACACTTCCGACATCTGGATTGCCGCGCACGTCGTAAGCGCTGCACACGAGCCACATTTCCGACACGTAGAGAGGTGCGAATGTCGGAAGCGCTGCACGCATGCCATACTTCCGACATTTGGAGGGCTGGGTGGCGGCTAGGCCTCTTCTGAGGGGTCGTCGTCCTCCGACTCGTCCGTGTCCACCTCAACGAGCTGCCAACTCTTGCCAGAGGGTATGCGCGCGGCGCGGGCGATAGTCACCTCGATGGGATGTCCCGGCCTGCCGGTGCGCGACAGCGGGAAGGTGAGGCGGCTACGGGTTCCCTCGATGGTGCCTGCCTCACGCGCGAAGCCCCAGCCCTCATCGAGCGCCTCCATGATGCCTACAGCTGGAGGAAGCGCCTGGTACAGCTGCCTGAGAAGGTCGCTGGGGCAGTAGACGTCCTCCGAGATGGTCTCGGGGAGGCTGATGCGGTGCAGCTTGGGCGTAGTGTGGACGCGCTTGGGGTCGCGTGGGTGCGAGGTTGGGACCTCGGCTTGCTTAGGTGCCGCTTCGGGTTCAGGCTCGGCTTCGGCCTCCGGTGAGTTTTCGGGCTCTGCCGCGGACGCAACTTCGGGCTCCGGCTCCGGCTCGGCTTCGGGCTCAGGCTCCGAGATGGCCTCAGGCTCAAGTGCGGGTTCGGGCTCAGGCCCAGAGACGGGCTCAAGCTCTGGCTCGGGTGTAGCCTCTGCCTCGACCACGACCTCTACCTGCGGTTCGTTCTCAACGGGCGCTTCGATAGCCTCCACCTCGGGTGTGGCGGTAACCTCCGCCTCCGTCGCCGGCTCGACCGTGGGTTCCTCGACCGCGGCCACAGCCGCCACCTCAGCCTCGACCGGCGCCTCCACGACCGGCTTGCGCTTCGGCCGCGGCTTCATGGGACGCACCACCTTGGTCCTGCGCGCCCGCTTCCACGCCCGCGCGCCCGACTCGCCCTTCTCGGCAGTCGCCTGCTCGGCCTTCTCAAGCAGCGTGTCATACTCCTCGTTGGCAATCACGGTCACGAACACCCGGCCCTTCTTGAAGGTAGTGACCTTCAAGAAGGCGGAGAGCGCCTCCACCAGCTGCTCGATGCTCTCGCAGTCGACGTCCTCCAGCGCGACGTCAGCCTCAGCAAGCACCTCGCCCACGCGGGCGATGGGCGTCTGCTTGCCTACGCCCAGCTCGGCAGAGAACAGCTGGTAGAAGTAGAGGTTGTTGCCAGGGGTCAGAGTGGGCATGGCACGGCCTTTCGTAGATGTTGCGCGTATGCCATTGTACCCGTGTTGCGCGGAATGTGCGAAGACGGCGCGTCGTGCGCCAAAGGCCGCAGCTCCAACCCCGCTGCGCCAGTCTTGCCTATCCCTTGCGCCGCTGCACGTGCTTCCGGCCAAAGCGCTTCGCGTCGCGGTTGCGCAGGTTGATGACGGTACCCTGCATGCCGTGGGGGATGTAGTCCAGGCCGTCGAGGCGTTCGGGAAGGTAGTCCACCAGGCTTAGGGGGGCCGTCTGCTCCACATGGGCTGGCATGGGTCCGGGCGTTGCGGCGATGGCGTACACGCAGGCACCCTGTGCGGTGAGGCGTTCCTCGTACTCGCTCACCGGGTCGTCAGGCAGAAGGGAGCGCGCGTCGTCGGTGCTCCAGTCCACCACATATCCCGCAAGGTCAAACTGGGTAAGGGCAAAGTCGCGCAGCGGCTGGCTATCGGTCTTTAGCACCAGCTGACCGTCCGGCCCCAGAATGCGGCGATAGTCCATGAGGCGCTCGAGGATGACCAGGCGCTTGTGGCACTCCTTCTTGCGCGGGTAGGGCGTGGGAAAGTTCAGGTGGATTCGGCTTACCTCGCCCGGGGCAAACATGTCCGCCACCTGCTCGCCGGTCCCGGGAACCAGCACCATGTTGCGCAGGTTGCCCTCGATGGCCTTCTGCGCGGCGTAGGCGATGCACACAGGCTCTCCGTCGATTCCAATAAACAGCACGTCAGGATGGCTGCGCGCCGACTCTGCCGTGAAGTGCCCCTTGCCGCAGCCAAGGTCCAGCCGCACCTCGCGGTATGGCGTGCGGCCCTGCGCCACAAGCGGCGTGCAAGCATCGGCCCAGTGTCCCGCGTGCGATGCGGGCACAAGCTCGATGGCGTCGGCGTAGCGCTCGAGGCGCTCCTCCAACACGAAGTTCTTGGGCAGGCGGGCGTGCATTCCGTGCATGGGTGCCTTCTTGGTCCGGCGGCAAGTGCGTGCCCCATTGTAGCGCAGAGCCCGCGCTGGGTTGGGGCCAGTCACAGGGTAGCTAGGCCCTCTTGCCACCCCGCCTGCCCTGCTTGCCGTGTGACTGTCCTTGGCCTCGACCCTGGCCTGTCCCACTGCGACCTCGTCCCTTGCCCGCGCCGTCGCGGCCGCGCCGTCCGTCGGGCCCATCCGGCCTCACCAGGCACTTGGGCCCATAGCCGATCAGGTCCTCGCGATGCGCGCGGTGCAGTGCCTCGATCACCAGCTCGCGGTTCTTGGGGTCGCGGTACTGGATCAGCGCGCGCTGCATGGCCTTCTCGTGCGGGTCGGTGGGGCAGTACACGTGCTTCATGGTGCGCGGGTCAAGCCCGGTGTAGTAGATGCAAGTGGACACCGTGGACGGCGTGGGGTAGAAGTCGCTTACCTGCTCGGGCATGTAGCCCAGGTCGCGGCAGAACTCCGCCAGCTCCACGGCTACGCGCATCGTCGAGCCGGGATGGCTGCTCATCAGGTAGGGCAGGACGTACTGCTCCTTGCCCGCGGCCTTCGAGGCGGCGTTAAACTCGCGGCAGAACTCCTGGTACACATCGTTGCCCGGCTTGCCCATCACGTTCAGCACCTCGGGCGACACGTGCTCGGGCGCCAGGCGCAGCTGGCCGCTGGTGTGGTGCTTCGCCAGCTCGCGTATGAAGGTGTGGTCGGGATCCAGCAGGGCGTAGTCGAAGCGTATGCCACTACGCACGAACACCTTCTTCACCCCCGGCACCTCGCGCAGCTTACGCAGCAGCTTGAGGTAGCTCTTGTGCGTGACGCGCAGTGCCTTGCAGGGCTTGGGCGAGAGGCAGCGCCGGTCGGTGCAGGCTCCTGCGCGCAGCTGCTTCGCGCAGGCGGGTACGCGGAACTGCGCCGTGGGCCCACCCACGTCGTGGATGTAGCCCTTGAAGTCGGGGTCGTGTGTCATCAGCTCGGCCTCGGCTAGCACCGACTCGTCCGAGCGCGTCTGGATGATGCGACCCTGGTGGAAGTTGAGCGAGCAGAACGCGCAGTCGCCCAGGCAGCCACGGTTGACGGTGAGCGAGAACTTCACCTCGGCAAGCGCCGGGATCCCGCCGGCCGCGTCGTAGCTGGGGTGCCACGTGCGTGCGTACGGTAGGTCGTATACCTGGTCAAACTCCTCGGTGCTCAGCGGCAGGGGAGGCGGGTTCTGCACCACGTACACGCCGTGGGGATACTCCTCCACCAGCGGGTGCGACAGGAAGGGGTTCAGGTTGCGGATCTGCTCGCCAAAGCTGCGGGCGAACGTCTCCTTGCTGGCCGACACCTCGTCCCACGTGGGCAGGATCACGGGCTCGACGCACTGCTCGATGCTGCGCGCCCGGTAGCAGGTGCCTTGGATGAAGGTGAGGTCGCGCACGTCCAGGCCCGAGGCCAGCGCGTCGGCAATCTCCACGATGGAGTGCTCACCCATGCCGTAGCTGATAAGGTCGGCTCCGGAGTCTATCAGCACCGAGCGCTTGAGCGAGTCCGACCAGTAGTCGTAGTGCGCCAGGCGGCGCAGCGACGCCTCGATGCCGCCCAGGATGATGGGGGTGTGCTTGAACGTGCGACGGATGAGGTTGCCGTACACCACCACGGCGTGGTCGGGACGCAGGCCCATCTTGCCGCCGGGCGAGTAGAAGTCCTTGGAGCGCCGGCGCTTGGCCACCGTGTAGTGGTTGACCATCGAGTCCATGTTGCCGGCCGAGACCAGAAACCCCAGGCGCGGCTCGCCTAGCCTGGCCACGCTCTTTGGGTCACGCCAGTCGGGTTGGGCGATGATGCCCACGCGGTAGCCGTTGGCCTCGAGGATGCGGCTGATGATGGCGGGGCCAAAGGAGGGGTGGTCAACGTAGGCGTCGCCGCTCACGTACACGAAGTCGCACTGTTCCCAGCCCCGCTCCCGCATCTCGGCGCGGGTGGTGGGAAGGAACGCCGATGCGTCGATGCGCTGCTGTGCTGCCATGCCTCCACCTCCTTGGGATGCCGGGTGCAGGGGGCTGGAACCCTCGTTATGTCCTGCATTCGCTGCCGTAAGCCAATCGTAGCTTACACGCCCTCGGCGCGACGTATCTTGCGAATCTCGGCACGCCTGCGCGCGCCATCGCATTCCTCGTGCTGCTCGAGCGTGGTGGCCACCAGCCCCCAGGGCACCGGCATGGGATGGCCCTCGTCGTCAACGCACACCTCGGTGAGGTAGGCGTGGTTGATCATGGTGCGCTCATTGGTGGCGGGGTCCACCACGTAGGTGTCGGCGCGCACCTCCATCGACGTGTTGCCCACGTGCGTTACCCACGCCTCGATGACCACGATGTCGTTCAGGTAGGCTGGATGGCGAAACTCCAGCGTGTCGATGGCCGCGGTGGTCACGTTGCCGCCGCACTGCAGGCGCGCCGCGATGCCCGCCACGTCGTCCACCCACTCCATGAGGCGCCCGCCAAAGAGGCGGTTCGACCCGTTGATGTCTTCGTGGCGCAGCATGTGCGTGGCCGTTGCGCTGGCCTCGCCCACCTTCTTGACGCCTCGCGGGTACAGCTTGGCCTTCTCGGCCATGTCTGCTTCCATGCTCCAGCCCGATTCGTCCGACATCGGTGCCCCCTTTCGCGTTCGGTCGCTATCCCTTCCATAATGCCACGTCGTGGCCCTCCGTGCGTTGCCCAGTCGCCCAATCGGTGCTATGCTCGCCTTTCACGACCGACCGCCGCGTGCCAAGGAGGTGCCATGTTTCGCCTGATTTGCCTGTTGGTGGGCTATGTTTGTGGAAACGTGCTCTTTGCCGAGGTGGTCGCCCGCGTCGTGGCGCATCGGTCAATCTTTGATTTGGGCAACGGCAACCCGGGCATGGCCAACACGGCGCGCTCGCTCGGGCCTGCTGCCGCTGTGGCGTGCCTGGTGGGCGACCTGGGCAAGGTGATCCTGGCGGTGCTGGTGTGCTCGGCGCTTCTGCCGGGCGTTGACGGCGCCGTGGTGGCCGGCTGGGCAGGCATCGGGGCCACCCTCGGCCACGACTATCCCCTGTGGCGCGGATTTCGCGGCGGCAAGGGTGTGGCCACGCTCTCCGCGACCATCTTCCTCGTAAGCTGGCGTTACGGCATTGTGGCTGCTGCCGTGGCGGCCGCCACGCTGCTGCTGTCGGGCTACCTGAGCATTGCCGCGGTGGTGGCTGCCGCTGCGTTTGCGCTGCTCCTGCTGCTGCGCGCCAACATCGAGCTGGCCCTCGTGGGCTGCGCCGTGTTCGCGTTGGCCCTGTGCGGGCAGTGGACCAACCTCTGGGGCATCAGGGACGGCACCGCCACGCGCGACCTGTCGTCGCGCCGCTAGCGCCTCGCGCGTGGCACCTGCTATGGGGGCTACTCCCGATGGCAGGTCTGCCAAGTGGGCCACCTTCTTGATATTGCGGCGTCGCTAAGGTACGGCTGCGGACGTACCCTAACGGCCCGTAGGGTCTTCTGCACATACCGCCTCCGTACCATCCGGACCCTCCCGAAGCACGGGCTTCTCCCACCATTGCCAGATTCTGCCGCGAGAGCGGGGGGGGGGGTTCGTCTCGCAGCCTACGGTCCCTACGTGCAAAGATATCCATAACCGCACGCAAAGGATGAACGGCGATTCACGACGAAGGATGGGAGGCACCATGCTGCTTTATCACGGGTCCAACGCGGCCATCGAGCGGCCGGATATCTCGCGCAACCACCGAGGAGGTCGAGATGGTGTGCTCGGGCTTCGTGTCGGCCGAAGACCTTGCCGAGTTCGCTGACCCCGCGCGCGTGACGTGGGCCCTGCTGCGGCCCGGCGAGCTGTGCGTGACGCCACCGGCCGATGCCCACAAGCCCGCCTGTACGGCAGGGGAGTCCCGTCACCTCAAGAAGGCGTGCGTGAAGGTGCGCGTGTAACGTGTAGCGGCCAAGCCGCTGGCATCGCTGGCCGATGGCGAATCGCATCCCCCGCGTGCCTGGAGGATACTGGGGGCAAGCAACCGCAAGGAGGTTCCCATGCATCGCATCGCCATCGACATCGGTGGAACGCAGCTTCGCATCGCACTGGTCGACGAGGCGTATCACATCGTCGAGGTATACAAGACCGCAAACGACCGCACGCACGACGCTACGGCAAACTGCCAGCCGCTCGTGGATTGGATTCGCGCGAAGCAGGAGGCAGGCTTCGAGCTGGCGGGCATCGGCATTGGCAGCCCCGGTCCGCTTGACCTGCGTGCCGGCAAGGTGCTTAACCCGCCTAACCTCGTGGGTTGGGACGGCTTCGAGATCGTGCGGTTCTTTCAGGAGGCAACGGGCCTTCCCACCTTCCTCAACAACGACGCCAACGTGGCAGGCCTCTCCGAGGCGCTGCTGGGTGGCGGCAAGGGGTACGAGTCGGTCATCTTCGTTGGGCTTTCCACCGGCTTTGGCGGGGCCTTCGTGTACCGCGGCGAGCTCATAAACGGCGCGCATGGCAATACGGCCGAGTACTGGAACTCCATCGTGTGCGACGACCCCAACGGCCGGGGCAGCGCCAACCCGGGTTCGCTCAACGAGAACGCCGGGGGCACGGGCATCACGCGCGTGGCCACGGCGCGCTTTGGCAGGCCCATGGGCCCCAAGGAGCTGTTCGACCTCTTCTACGCGGGCGACGAGACGGCGGCCGAGGTCTTCGAGTACTGCACCGAGATGCTGGCCCGCGGTTTGGCCAACGTGTACTGGAACTTCGACCCCGACGTCGTGGTGGTGGGAGGCTCCATCGCGCTGTACCACCCCATCTACCTTGAGAAGGCGCTCGAGAAGGCCGCTCGGTACCTGCCTTCGCCAGATGCGCTGCACATCGAGCCCGCGCGGTTTGGCGACGACGCGGGCCTCATCGGCGCAGCGCTGCTGGTGAAGTAACTGAGTCGCGTGGACAGTGGGGACGCGCGGACAGTGGGGACGTAGCACTCTGTCCGGGCTCTTGCAGAGCCAGCACTGAGAGAGCCCGGACAGAGTGCTACGTCCCCACTGTCCGGCCCGGCCGCCTACCCTCGTGCCACGTGGGCCGGGTACCAGCGTTGGAACACCACGGTGAACACGGCCGCCGGCACGGGCAGCAGCTCGCTGATGAGCGCCGTGGCCTGCGGCGCGACAAGCGCCGCGACGGCCGAGGCCAGGTAGGTTACGCCCCACACGAGGCAGATGATGCGATTGGTGTTCAGGAAGATCGAGTTGCGCAGGGCCTTGTTGCCTCCATAGGAGCCCTTCACGTAATGCGCGCTGAGGGGCACGAACCACAGGGCCGACACCAGCCACATCAGTCCGAACGCCACGAACGAGGCGCATTGCAGGGTCGGTAGGGGAGCGCCTGCGAGCGAGGCGGCCACCAGCGTCAGCACCGCTGCGAGCGAGAGGGTGTCGTAGACGGTTCGCTCGTGGCGCGCGAGCACCACGGTGCCAATGGCGCAGGCGGCCAGCGTGATGGCTGGTCCCAAGGTGGGGCTGATGGAGAATGCGGTCCAGAAGGCCACCCATGGGATGAGCATGGCCAGCATCACGGGTGGCTTCTCCTTGCCGCCGTCCGTTGGCTGGCTAGGCTCCTCGTCCGCACCGCTGCCGAAGTAGTCGTCCCAGCGAATCATGAGGTCGAAGTCGCCCGTAACGCTGTAGCGGTGCTGGGCAAGCGCATCCACGCCGCTCACCTTGCCTTGGGCAATCTCCTGCCACACGCCAAAGGGCGTGTGAACGCTCGTGGTGGGCGTTGCGGAGCCGTCGGTCACCACGGTGGCACCTTCCGGCCCCAGCACGATGCAGCAGCGCACGCCACGGTCGGTGTAGTCCATCTCGAGAATGCGGTCGGTGCCGTCGTGGGACGCCGGGTTGTACAGCGCGGCCATCTGGCGCGTGAAAGAGATGGCCTCGTCCTCGGCCTGGCCCGTCTCCCTCGAGATGCCCCAGCTAGCGTCCGCCATGGCCTCGAAGGTCTTGCGCGGAAAGAGCAGTTTGGCCAACTCCTCCTTCGTGGAGGCCGTGATGCCTCCCTGGGCAAACTCGGCCCCTGCGTGTCGAACAATCTGCAGGTAGGCGTCGGTGCGTTCGGCTAGCTCGGGCACGCGAAACAGCTCGCCCTGGCCGCAGAGAACCTCCTCATAGCCGCCCTTGCCGCACATGTGGTCAAACTGGGCGCGCACGCCGTCGTAGTTGCCCTCGGTTGTGTAGAAACCGCAGGTAGAGATGATCACGTTGCGCTTGCCGGACATGTCGTGACGCGAAGGGTGGCTTCCGTTGCCCACGCCGTCCGTGCGCTCCACCATGAAGGGCAGCGACATGGGAAGCTGGCGGTCGATGAGGTTCTTGAGCGGCCCGGGTACGCCGAAGTAGTACAGCGGGAAGCTCCATATGGTGACGTCGGCCCAGACGCGGCTGGCGATGATGCCCTGCATGTCGTCGTGCAGGCAGCAGGTACCGCTCTCGTTCCTCAAGCACGAGAAGCAGCCTAGGCAGGGGCGCACGTCCACGTCGCGCACGCACACGGTGCGCAGCTCCATGGCATCTGGACCCAGCTGCTGGGCGATGCCATCCAAAAAGGCCTGCGTGAGCCGCCAGGTGTTGCTGCGCTCTCCCTTGGGACTGCCGTTGATGGCGAGGATTCTCATGGTGCCTCCTCCAACGCGTCGGATGCGTACTGTCCGCGACCATTATGGGCCTTGGGGCGTCGGTAGTGCTGCCGGGATGCCATGCTTCCGACATCCCGGGGCCATTTCGTGTCGCAACGGTCCCGCCGAGGGACGGTTCGGTCACGCGGAGACCGTTTCGTGTCGCAAGCGTCCCGCGCCGGGACGTTTGGGTCACCGCGGAGCCGTAGCTTGTCTCAACGGTCCCGCTGACCGCGGACAAAGTGCTACGTCCCCACTGTCCGTGATTGCTTCAATCGTGTAACTACCTGCGCCAACCACTGCCCTGCGCGGTATGGTAAAGCCAGTGATAGAGGTGCGGAAAGGAAGAGCGCGAGCGAGCCGGCAGGCAGCGACCTCGCGGGAGGCCTAATCCGCCGAACTCCGTATCCGGGCACGGCTATGGGGTGGGCCTGCGGGAAACACCCGTAGGACTGTCTGCAGGATTGCCTGCGGGAGCGCTATCCCCTCATTCCCAAGGCGGGATGGAGGTCGGCGACCCAACGGCACCGGCGCGAAGGAGGGGATGGATCATGGGACACACGTGGCACACACATGATGGCAGCACGCCGCTCGCCCGAGGATTGAAGCCCCTCGGCCGACGACGCCCTTAGTGCTCTCACGCAAACGAACCCCTGCTCAGAGAAGGAGAACCCCATGGACATGACCAACCTCACCGGATCGATCGTCGCCCTCGTCACGCCCTTCAAGGAGGACAAGTCGGTTGACTGGGAGGCGCTTGACCGCCTCGTGAGCTTCCATCTGGAAAACGGCACCGACGCCATCCTGGTGCTCGGCACCACGGGCGAGAGCTCCACCATGACCGACCGCGAGGACTTCGAGGTGGCGAAGTTCGTCATCGACCACGTTGCCGGCCGCATCCCCGTCATCGGCGGCTCGGGCTCCAACTCCACGGCCGAGTCGTTGAACAAGTCGCTGGGCCTGGTCGAGCGCGGCATCGACGGCCTGCTGCTTATCACCCCGTACTACAACAAGTCCAACGAGGAGGGCATCTACCGCCACTTCACCAGCGTCATGGACCAGGTGAGCGTGCCCTGCATCCTGTACAACATCCCCGGCCGCACGGGCTGTGCCATCAGCGAGCGCAACCTCAGCCGCCTGGTCGAGCACCCCAACGCCTGGGCCATCAAGGAGGCGTCGGGCTCCATCACCTATGCCACCATGTGCGCCCAGTACCTCAGCAGCGACTTCCGCATGTTCTCGGGCAACGACGACATCGTGGTGCCCCTCATGTCGCTGGGCGCCTCGGGCGTCATCAGCGTGTGGGCCAACGTCGCCCCGCGCACGGTGCACGACCTGTGCGCCAACTGGCTGGCCGGCAACACGGCGGCCGCGCTCAAGACGCAGATTGACAACCTCGAGCTCATCCACTCGCTGTTCTGCGAGGTCAACCCCATCCCCGTGAAGGCCGCGATGGCAAAGATGGGCCTGATCAGGCCGGTCTACCGCCAGCCGCTGTGGCCGATGGAGGAGAAGAACGAGGCCCGTCTCGAGATGGCCATGAGGGAGGTCGGTCTGCTTGGGTAGCGTGACGAGCACGTCGCCGGTGCGCACGCTGGTGTGCGGGACGGGCCGCATGGGCGCGCTGGTGCGCGCCGCCGTTGAGGCAGACGAGGCTCTTTGCCTGGTGGGGCAGGTGGGCATCGACGACGTCCGGGCGCTCGAGACGCCCGGTGCCCTTCCCGAGGCTGACCTCGTCATCGACTTCACCAACGTGGCCATGCTGCCGCACCTTACGGCCTACCTGCGGCACAGCCCTGCTGCGCTGGTGAGCGGCACCACTGGCCTGGGTCCCGACGAGCAGGCGCTGCTGGACGAGCTGTCCCAGCGCATGCCCGTGATGTGGAGCGCCAACTACTCGCTGGGCGTAGCCGTGCTGCGCCGCCTGGCCGCCGAGGCCGCCCAGGCCCTGCAGGGCTTTGACATCGAGATCGTCGAGACCCACCACAACCAGAAGGCCGACGCGCCGAGTGGTACCGCGAAGCTGCTGCTTTCGGCGGTGGACCCCGACGGGCAGTGCTCGGTGGCACATGGGCGCGACGGCATGGTGGGGGCCCGCCCAGCCCGTGAGGTGGGCATGCACGCCCTGCGCGGCGGAACCGTGGCCGGCACGCACGAGGTGCATTTCTTTGGGCTTGACGAGGAGGTGTGCCTCACGCACCGCGCGGCCAGCAGGCAGATTTTCGTGTCCGGTGCCGTCGCCGCCGCGAAGCGCCTGGTGGGCCGCGAGCCGGGCCGCTACGCCTTCGAGGACCTGATGCTCTAGCCTGTTCTAGCCTGCCACCGGGGTCCTGGCCTCCGCGGCAACCTCCGTGGCAGGCGGTGCCCGCGTCCGGGCTGGGGCTTTGTTACCACTCACGAACGCTTCTATGCAGGTTTGGGCTCCGAAATGCCTGCATGTTAAGGTTTTGGCATCAACTATTCGTCCATTTGCGTTTTTGGGGATGCGTTATGACCAGCTACGAACCCATCTCGTTCACTCCGCCCACGGCTGATCCCGCCACGTACGGCTTCGCGCCGTGCGAGGGAGGGGTGTGCGCGGCCCAGGGCATCAGCGCCTCGGGAACCCACGCGGGCTTCCGTGCCGACCCCAACCGCCTTGACCTTGCCGTGGTGGCTGCCGACGAGGCCTGCGTGTGCGCGGCCACCTTCACCCAGAACCGCTTCTGCGCCGCGCCGGTGCAGGTGTCGCGCCAGCGCGCGGCCACGGGCGTCGCGCGCGCCGTGATGCTCAACTCGGGCAACGCCAACGCCTCCACCGGCGAGCAGGGCCTTGCCGTGGCCAAGGAGTCGGCGCACCTGCTGGCCCAGGCCCTTGGCTGTCCTGACGAGCAGGTGCTGGTGGCCTCGACGGGCGTGATTGGCCAGCAGCAGGACATCGCTCCGTACGTGGGTGGTGCGTCTGCGGCCGTGGCGGCGCTGGGTGCCGACGAGGCCCACGCGCATGCCGCTGCCCGCGCCGTGATGACCACCGACACCGTACCCAAGGAGGTGTCGCTGGAGGGCACGCTGCCCATAGGGCCCGATGGTGCCCCAGTGACAGTGCACGTGGGCGGCTTCGTAAAAGGCGCGGGCATGATCCAGCCCAACATGGCCACGATGCTGTCGGTGGTCACCACCGATGTGCCCATCACGGCAGCGGCGGCCCATGCCGCCCTGCTGGCCGCCGTGCGCAGCAGCTTCAACAAGGTGACGGTGGACTCCGACACCTCCACCAACGACTCGTGCTTCCTGCTGGCCACCGGTGCCGCGGGCGGGACCACCATCGACGAGGGCTCGCCGGCCTTCGACGCCTTCGCGGGTGCCCTTCGCTGCGCGTGCGAGACGCTTGCCCGCAAGATCGCGGCGGACGGCGAGGGCGCCACCAAGCTGGTGACCGTGGATGTGCTAGGCGCGGCAACCGACGCCGACGCCGACACCGTGGCCCGCTCGATTGCCAACTCACCGCTGGTCAAGACCGCCGTCTTTGGTCACGACGCCAATTGGGGCCGCGTGGCTGCGGCTGCCGGCAAGTGCGGGGTGGCCTTCGACCAGTATGACGTGGACATCGACTTCCTGGGCATGCCGGTGCTGCGCGCAGGCATGCCGGTTCCCGTGGACGAGGACGACATGCTGCGCCGCTTCGAGGGGCCCGAGGTGCCCATCGTGGTGAGTCTGGGGCAGGGGAGCGCCGCCGCCCGCGTGTGGACGTGCGACCTCAGCCACGAGTACGTGACCATCAACGGCGACTACCGCACGTAGGCGCCCTCGCAGCGTTCGAAGACCTTCGAGAGGAGACACCATGGCCAAGCAACGAGTGCGCATTGACGACCAGACCAACCAGCGCCGCGCCGAGGTGCTTGCCGAGGCCCTGCCTTGGATCAACGAGTCGGCCGGCAAGACCTTCGTGGTGAAGTACGGAGGCTCGGCGATGGAAGATCCCGCCCTGTGCAAGCAGGTGGTTGCCGACATCGTGCTGATGAAGCTGGTGGGCATCCGCGTGGTGCTGGTGCATGGTGGCGGCAAGGCCATCTCGCGCCTCATGGACGCCCTGCAGCTTGAGGTGGCCTTCAAGAACGGCCTGCGCGTAACCGACGACGCCGCGATGCGTGCCGTGCAGATGGCCCTTGTCGGCGAGGTCAACCAGATGCTGGTGGCGCAGGTCAACGCCTATGGCGACTATGGCGTGAGCATCACCGGCGCCGACGGCCGCACGCTCGAGGCCGTGCCCATCTCGCCGGACCTGGGCCGCGTGGGCGCCGTCTCGCGCGTCAACACGCGCCTCATCGAGTCCATCCTCGACGACGGCTACATCCCCATCATCGCGGGCGTGGGCTGGGCCCCCAGCGGCGCCTACAACATCAACGCCGACCTCGCGGCCAGCGAGATCGCCATTGCGCTGCACGCCGACAAGCTCATCTACCTCAGCGACGTCGACGGCCTGTACCGCGACTTCTCGGACAAGGACAGCCTGCTGTCGTCGCTCACGCTTTCTGACGCGCGCGAGCTCATTGCCTCGGGCACGCTGGAGAGTGGCATGATTCCCAAGGTGAAGTCGTCGGCCGACGCGTTGGAGGCCGGTGTGGGCAACGTGCACTTCCTTAACGGTACGTACCCGCATTCGCTGCTGCTGGAGGTGTTCACCAACGCCGGCATCGGCACGTGGTTCAAGCAGGACGAATAGGCCGTGCCCTCGGGCGGCGCAAGGCCGCAACGAGGGTCCGTGCAGATAGGAGGCGGGCAGCCAGCCCGCCCATGACAGGAGGAACACATGAGCCAGGCATTCGACGCGGCGCGCAAGCTTGACGACACCTACGTGATGCATACCTACGGGCGCCTTCCGGTGGAGTTCACCTATGGCAGCGGCGCCGAGCTGGTTGACGTTGACGGCAAGCGCTACCTGGACTTTCTTGCGGGCATCGGCTCGGTGAGCCTGGGCCACGCCCATCCGAAGGTCACCGAGGCCCTCATGCGCCAGCTTGACCGCGTCTGGCAGGTGGGCAACTACTACTACGTGGAGAACCGCGGCGAGCTGGCGCGCTCCATCTCCGAGCTGCTGTCCACCACTACCGACGAGCAGGGCCACGTGACGGGAAGCACCGGCACCATCTGGCGCTCGTTCTTCTCGAACAGCGGCGCCGAGTCCAACGAGGGCGCCATCAAGGTGGCGCGCCGGTGGGGCGAGCGGGCGCTGGGTGGCGCCTCGGGCATCGTCACGGCGCGCCAGAGCTTCCATGGCCGCACCCTGGCTACGCTCTCGGCCACGGGACAGGACGTGTTCCACAAGAGCTTCGGACCGCTGCCTACGGGCTTTGCCTCGGTGCCCCTCAACGACGCCGCCGCGCTTGAGGAGGCCGTCACCAACCCCTCCGAGGCCACGGGCCCCGTGTGCGCCATCATGCTGGAGTGCGTGCAGGGCGAGGGCGGCGTGTGGCCTGCCACCTTCGACTACCTGCGCTTCGTTCGCGAGCTGTGCGACAAGCGCGGCATCGTGATGATCGTGGACGAGGTGCAGACGGGCTTCTTCCGCTGCGGTGCGCCTTTCTCCTACCAGCTTGCGGGCATCCAGCCCGACGTTGTGAGCATGGCCAAGGGCATCGCCGACGGCTTCCCGACGGGTGCGGTTGCGGCCCGCGCCAACTATGCTGACCTCATGGTTCCGGGCGACCACGGCTCCACCTTCGGCGGCAACGCGCTGGCCGCGGCTGCCGCCCGCGCGACGGTGGAGACGCTGGTGGACGAGGGCATAGGCGAGCACGTCATCGCGGTCGGCGCGCACCTCGCCAAGCGCCTCGCGGCCCTGCCCCACGTCACGGAGGTGCGCGGGCATGGCCTGATGCGCGGCGCCCAGCTGGACGTGCCCATCGCCACGCCGCTCGTCGAGCGCGGGCTGCAGGAAGGCCTGGTGCTCAACCACATCGGCGACTCCATCCTGCGCTTCCTGCCGCCGCTGGTGGTGACCGAGGCGCAGATAGACCGCATGGCAGACACGCTGGCCACCCTCATCGACGAGCTGGCCTAGGCAGGCGGGCCCCGATCCCGCGGGCATGGGCGCCGATGGCGCCTGCAGTACAATGAACGCACCACGTACGGCAAGGAGGAACCCATGAGCACGATCGCCGAGGTTGCGGCACGCATGAAGCTGGAGAGCCCCGTCATGGCGTCCATGCCGGTGGAGGTGCGCAACGCCGCGCTTGCCGGCATCCGCGAGGCGCTGCTTGCGCACGCCGACGAGGTGTTTGCCGCAAACGCGCTTGACCTGGCCGCGGCCGAGGAGTCGGGCGTGCCCGCACCGGTGGCCAAGCGGCTGCGCTTCGACGAGCACAAGCTTGCCGACGTGTGCGCCGGCATCGAGGAGCTCATCGGCCTGCCCGACCCCGTGGGCCGCACGCTGCTGGCCCGCGAGCTTGACGAGGGCCTCACGCTCTATCGCGAGAGCTGCCCCATCGGCGTGATCGGCGTCATCTTCGAGGCGCGCCCCGACGCCCTCGTGCAGATCAGCACCCTGTGCCTCAAGAGCGGCAACTGCGCCATCCTCAAAGGTGGCAGCGAGACGCTGCACACCAACAAGGCGCTTTTCGAGGTCATCCATCAGGCGGCGGTGGCGGCCGGGCTTCCCGAGGGCTGCCTC
>CADALE010000034.1 GCA_902788705.1 uncultured Coriobacteriaceae bacterium
TCGACGACGGCGAGGGGAAGTACTACGATACGATCGACGGCAGGCGAAGGAGGCTTGGGCTGGCCGCATAGCCGGTCCAAGAAATCGTCCGCACCCCCGACAGTGGGGACGCGGGACAGTGGGGACGTAGCACTCCGTCCGCGCTGGCGCGGACAGAGTGCTACGTCCCCACTGTCCCGCCGTCCGCGCTACTCGTCTGCGGGAAAGCGCACGCCTAGCTGCTCGCGAATCTGATCCATCACGGCAAGGCTGTCTAGGGAGATGCGCTCGAAGCGCTGGAAAAGCTCTCGGTTGCCCGCGCAGGCAGCGACAAAGTCAGCCAGCTCGTCGCGTAGCAAGGGCATGCTGGGAAAGCTTCGCGCTTCGGCCACACCCTCACCCGATCCGTAGGCGCCATACTTGCTGCTGGCCACGGGCCGCACCACCTGCAGCGCGTCCATCCGGTCGAGGTTCTCCACCAGAAGGGTTGCCTGCGTGCCCTGTACCTGCGACGCTAGCTGGTTGTCGCTCACCTTGCCCCAGCTGAGGTTGACGCAGAAGCTGCCGTAGTCGCAGAGTGCCTCGCCCGCAAGCTCGACGTAGGGCCAGCGCTCGTCTCCACCAATGCCGCGCACGTCAAAGGTGGTGCCCATGGCAAGCACGCGCTGCGGCGCACCCCACAGGGCCACCATTGGCGCCACGCAGTACACGCCGATGTCCATCAGGCCCCCTCCCGCCATGCGCGGGTCGAAGGTGTTGGTGAGCGTGCCGGCGCGCAGTGCGGGCACGCGAGACGACACCTTCGAGAAGCGGAAGGTGGCCGAGCAGACGTCGCCAATCTCCGCCATGGCCGCGCGCACGCCCGCAAAGCCAGGCGTGTGGATGGTGCGCAGCCCCTCCATGAGCACGACGTCGTGCTGCCTGGCCACCTCGAAGGCTTCACGGGCCTCGCGGGCATTGCTGGCCAGCGGTTTCTCGGCCAGAACGTGCTTGTCGGCAGCCAGGAATACCTGGGCTTGCGGCATGTGCATCGCATTGGGCGAGGCCACGTACACGGCGTCCACCTCGTCGCATTCGGCCAGCCTCGTCAGGTCGTCAAAGAAAAGGCGTGCCCCACGCGGCTCTCCCCAGGAACGTGCCTTGTCCAGCGTGCGCGAGTAGGCCCCCACGAACTCGATGCCCTCGACGGCAGCCACCGCCTCAAGGAACCAGTCAACGATGATGCCGGTACCGACGGTTGCGATGCGCAGCGTGTCCATGGGGCCTCCAAACTCTCGTTTTGCGCCTGTGGCATCCACGATACAACATCGGGGCCAGCTCGCCCGCGGCTTGGGCGTGTCCCAACGGGCCCGCGCGCCACACTTCCGACGCCAGACAGACCCGGGATGTCGCAACCGCTGCACGCGCGCCACGCTTCCGACACCCGGCGCGACATAAGTGTCGGGAGCGCAGCACGCATGCCACACTTCCGACACCAGGCAGGCCCAGAATGTCGGAACCGCTGTCAGCATGCCGCACTTCCGACACCAGGCAGGCCCAGAATGTCGGAACCGCTGTCAGCATGCCGCACTTCCGACACCAGGCAGGCCCAGAATGTCGGAACCGCTTTCAGCATGCCGCACTTCCGACACCCGGGGGCCGGAAAATGTCGGAAGCGTCGCATGCACGCCACGCTTCCGACACCAGACGGGCCCAGGATGTCGGTAACGCAGCGCGCACGCGGCGCTTCCGACACCAGACCCGCCACGCCCATCTGGGCATTTGCTCACAGCACCCGGTTGTTTCACAATGAAACCCTACGCAGCTGCGGGAGAGGGCCCGCAGCGTTGCGGGCGTCACGTCGGATGGGGGAGGACGCATGAACTATCGCAGGCTGGGCAAGACTGGGCTCATGGTGAGCGAGGTTGGCTTTGGCGGGGAGTGGCTCGATCGCATGAGTGCCGACGAGGCTCGGTCCATCACGCTGCGTGCCGCCCAACTGGGCGTGAACATCGTGGACTGCTGGATGAGCGACCCCGAGGTGCGGCGCCGTCTGGGCGACGCCTGCGCGGCAAACCCCGGCCACTGGATCGTGCAGGGCCACATCGGCAGCACCTGGCAGAACGGCCAGTACGTGCGCACGCGTGACGTGGAGGCCTGCAAGGTGGCCTTCGATGACCTGCTTACGCGATTCCACACCGACCACGTCGCGCTGGGCATGATGCACTACATCGACGACCTCGACGAGCTCAAGCGCTGCCTCGAGGGTCCGTACCGCGACTACGTCGAGCAGCTCAAGGCCGAGGGCGTCATCCGTCACATCGGCATGTCCACGCATAGCGCCGTGTGCGGTAGCTACGCCGTGGCCCAGGGCGCCGTCGAGATGATGCTGTTCTCCATCAACCCCGCCTACGACATGCAGCCAGGTTCGTACGACATCAATACCCTGACCAGCGCCGCCGACGCCGAGTTTTCGGGCTTCGATGCGGACCGCCTTGAGTTCTATCGCGCCTGCGAGCGCGCCGACGTAGGCCTTACCGTGATGAAGGCGTTTGCGGGCGGCCGCCTGCTTTCCGCCGATAGCAGCCCCTTTGGTGTGGCGCTCACCCCCGCGATGTGCATCCACTATGCGCTCACGCGTCCGGCGGTGGCCAGCGTGATGGCGGGCTTTGGCAGCGTAGCCGACCTCGAGTCCGACGTGGCGTATTGCGACGCCTCCGAGGAGGAGCGTGACTACGCCAGCGTGCTGGCCAACGCGCCGCGAAACAACGCCAGCGGCCTGTGCACCTACTGCGGCCATTGCGCGCCGTGCCCCATGGGCATCAACGTGGCGCAGGTCAACAAGTTCGCCGACCTCGCACAGGCCCAGGTAGACAAGGGTGGCGAGGTTCCGCCCCTCGTGCGTGACCACTATCTGGCGCTGGAGCACCATGCCGACGAGTGCATCGCCTGCGGAGGCTGCGAGGAGCGCTGCCCGTTTGGCGTGGGCGTCATCGAGCGCATGGAGCACACCGCCGAGCTGTTTGCATAGGTCGGAGCCTGCCGTCCGGGCTCTGCCGTGGGCGCACCTGAGGGCGGCGTCGGCATCCCATCCATTTCTGGATGGTGGCTGAAGCCGCTTGACAAGCTTGCCTGTACCGCATACTGTACTAAGTGAACTAGTACAGTTAGTGCAAGGGGTGAGCGCATGATCAGCATCGACAGCCGCGACCCACGGCCCTTATACGAGCAGGTGGTGGATGGCTTCCGCCGCCTCATCGTGTCGGGGGCCCTGCGTCCGGACGACAGGCTGCCGTCGGTGCGCAGCCTTGCCACGCAGCTGGCCATCAATCCCAACACCATCCAGCGGGCCTATCGCGAGCTCGAGTCGCTGGGATACGTGTATTCGGCAGCGGGCCGGGGCAGCTTCGTGGCGGCTGCGGACGAGACGGGCAAGCTGCATCGGCAGGAGCTGCTGGAGCGCTTCGATGCGCTGGTGATCGAGCTCGAGTCGGCCGGGTGCTCGCGTGAGCAGCTGGTCGCGCGGCTGGAGGAGGGTGGTGCTCGATGATCGAGGTTCGCGGTCTCTCGAAGGCATTCGGCGCCGTGCGGGCGCTTGACGGCGTGAACATGCACGTGGAGGAGGGTTCCATCTACGGGCTTGTCGGGCCCAACGGCGCCGGCAAGACCACGCTGCTGCAGCACGTGGCAGGCGTCATGCGTCCCGATGCGGGCACAGTGTGCGTGGGAGGTGCTGCCGTGTGGGAAAACCCGCAGGTAAAGGAGGCCATCTCCTACGTGCCCAGCGACTTCTACTTCTTCCGCCAGGCTCGGGTGCGCGACCTGTGCTTGCTGCATGCCTCGGTGTTCCCGCGCTTTGACGTGCAGCGTTTTGAGCAGCTGGCTCAGACGTATGGCTTCGACGCGCAACGCACGGTGCGCACGCTCTCAAAGGGCATGCAGAAGCAGCTGGCCTTTTGCCTGGCGCTGGCAGCCCGTCCCGACGTGCTGTTGCTGGACGAGCCGCTGGACGGGCTTGATCCTGCGGCGCGCCATGCGGTGCTGGGCCAGGTGATGGACGAGGTGGCCAAGCGCCGGATGACGGTGCTGGTCAGCTCGCACAACCTGCGTGAGCTTACCGATATCTGCGACCACGTGGGCATCATGGACACCGGTCGCATGCGCCTCGAGCGCGACCTCGAGGACCTGCAGGGCGGCTTCGTTAAGGTGCAGGTTGCCTTCGCCGAGGACGAGGGCCAGGGCGTTGCCCGCGTTATGCCCCAGCTGGACGTGCTGCACGCAGAGACGCAGGGTCGTCTGCACACGTTGGTGGTACGAGGCGGTGCCAGCCAAGTGGAGGCCTTGCTGCAACGGGAGGGTGCCGTGTTTGTCAACGTGCTGCCGCTCTCGCTTGAGGAGATATTCATCTATGAGGTGGGGGGTGCCCATCATGAGTGACGCCAGCTTCCTGAGTCCAGGCTTGTTCAAGAGCAGCCTGCGTCGCTTCTGGCCGCTGTGGCTTGCGGGCTTCGTGGTCCTGTTCCTGATGATCGACCTGCCGGTGTACGCCGTAGCGTCGCAGGCGTGCCAGCTTGCCGGCAGCCCAGCGGCACAGGCCTCCATGATGGACGAGCTCTGGGCCGTCATGGGCCTTTTGGGATGGCTGTACGCCTTTGTTGGCGCCATCGTGGTGGCCATCGTGCTGAACGACCACCTGTTTGACGCGTGCTCGGCAACCTTCATTGGGTCGCTGCCTGTGCGTCGTGGCACCGTGTTCGGGTCGGTGCTGGCGGCGGGAACGGTGGTGCTGGTGGGGCTTCCGGCGGCAGCTGCGCTGCTGATGCTCCCGCTTGGCGCCATCCCTGGGTCGGCGCTCGGCTTTGCTGCCGTGGCGCGTTGGCTTGCGGTCATGGCTGCCGTCGCCTGCGTGCTCTACGCCTTCGCACTGCTTGCCTGCCACCTGTCGGGCTCGCGCGCTGTCGCGCTGCTGCTTTACGGGGTCATGAACCTGCTTGCCGTGTGCCTGGAGTGGGCCATGCGGATGCTGGTGTCGGCGCTCATGTACGGCATCGATGCGGAAGGTATGGTGTTCGACTGTCTGTCGCCTGCGGTTTGGCTGGTCCAGGCGGCCACCGGATGGATTGGCCACCCTGGCCTGTCGTCACCTATGATGCTGGCTCCCTATCTGTTGGTTGCTCTGGCGGTCGTGGCCGGGTCATACGTGCTGTATGGGCGGCGCAACCTCGAGACCGCGGGCGACAGCGTGGCCTTCGAGCAGATCCGTCCCGTGCTTAAGTACCTGGCAGGCATCTCGATGTCGCTGCTGTTCGGTTCGTTGTATCGCCTGATCAGCCACATCGACATGCTGGACAGCCTACCTATGCAACGGGGCGAGGTGGCGGTGCTGGCCATCATGATGGTGGTGGGTGCCTTCCTGGGAACCCTCTTTGCCGAGATGATCATGAGCCGAAGCACCCATGTGCTGGGAAAGGCGTGGCGCAGTGGGCTGGTGCTGGGATGTGCGGCCGTGGCGTTGGTGGCAACCTGCCACTTTGATGCTTTGGGCATCGCGCGCCACGTGCCCCAGGCCTCGGAAGTCGCGTCGGTGCAGCTTGACTGCGACTACCGCTGCCGTGATCTTGTCGTGTCGTCTCCCGAGGGCGTGGCTGCCGCGTGTCAGCTGCACAGCGACCTTGTTGCCTATGGGGCGGCCGGCAACCGCAACCTGCCCAACTACGAGATTCGCCTTACCTACCAGCTCAAGAACGGCAGAACGCTCGTAAGGTCGTATCCGGTGCTGAGCGACTATTACGCCTACCGTGCGGGGGAGCGTCCCGCTGACGAAGGCGCATGGCTCATCGATGCGCTGGCCGTGATCGCAAACAGCCAGGAGGGGAGGGCCTCGCGTTTTGACGCCGTATTCGGCGCGGACTATACCTCCTGGAAGCTGCAGGTAGAGTATGCCTTGGGCGATGGCTCGTACGCCAGCATCGAGCTTCCGCTGGCCGAGCGAGACGACTTCGTGCAGCATGCGCTGCGGCCCGACCTCATGGATGAGCCTGCGGGCGACGTGTTTGACGGCGACATGGGCATGAGCACGGAGGACTACGACGTGTCGGTGTATGTGCTCGAGCCCGTACACCTCAACACGAACCCCGATGACTACACTGTTGTGCTGAGCCTGTGGCTTAGCGACGAGCGGACGCCGAACATGGTGGCTTGGATGCGCGAGCATCATCCCGAGATAGAGCTGCATCCGTCATCGGGGTGGCGCCAGTAACCCAAATCCAACGTTCATGCATTGCCCCTTCTCAAAAAGTTAGAAATGGTGTACTTTCAAGAAGTGTTAACTATATCTCGGGCGACGTCGGGCGCAAGGGACGCGACAAGGCCGGCGAGCTGGCAAGCTTCGTGCTGGACGGTCTGCGCGGCCTTTCGCAGATCCTCCAGTTCTCGGCGGGCCCGCGGCGCCTGGCCGAGCTTGACCGCCGTTCCGAGGACCTGGTGGGCGTGCAGCGCGACCTGCGTGCGGTGGCGTCCAACTCGATGGCCGCGACGACAGCCCTCATCCTCGCGTTCTCGACGGTCCAGCTGGCTGTGGCCGCCTCGCTCGTTTCCTCGGGTACCATCGCGGGGGCCGACGCGGTGATTGCCGTCGTCGCGCTCATCTCGTCGTTTGGCCCGGTCACGGCCCTAGCCAACCTGGGATCCACGCTGCAGGCCACGCTTGCCTCGGCCAACCGCGTGCTGGACATCCTCGACGAGAGGCCCCAGGTGCAAGAGAACGAGACTGGTACCGAGGTGGGCTTCACCGGCGCCACCGTGGAGGGCGTCTCCTTCTCGTATGGTGCCGAGCAGGTGCTTCACGACGTGTCGCTTGCCGTGCGGCCAGGCCAGGTGGTGGGCATCACGGGCAAGAGCGGCTCGGGCAAATCCACGCTGTGTCGGCTGCTCATGCGCTTCTGGGACGTGGACACGGGCCAGATTCGCCTTTCCGGCGTGCCCATCCATCAGGTGCGCACCAGCTCGCTGCGTGCGGCGGAGGCATTCGTTGAGCAGGAGACGCACCTCTTCCACGACTCCATCCGCGATAACCTGCTGATCGCAAGGCCCGACGCCACGCAGGAGCAGCTGGAGGAGGCGTGTCGGGCGGCCAGCGTGCACGACTTCGTGATGAGCCTGCCCAAGGGCTACGACACCATGGTGGGCGAGCTGGGCGACACCATCTCGGGTGGGGAGCGCCAGCGCTTGGGCCTTGCGCGCGCCTTCCTGCACGACGCGCCGTTCCTGCTGCTGGACGAACCCACGAGCAACCTTGACTCGCTCAACGAGGGCACGATCCTGCGGAGCCTGGAGCAGCAGCGCGGGCGCAGGACGGTGCTTTTGGTAAGCCACCGACCCTCCACGATGTCCATCGCCGACGTGACCTTCTCGATGGATTCCGGTCGCGTGAGCTAGGGTTTTGGCAGCTCGGGCGCAGCAACTCACCCCGGCGTGGCGCGTTGTCCCGCCACAGGAGCGGAACCTGCAGCATGTCACCCCTACAGGGTGCGTTGTCCCGCCCCGGCCGCAAAACCTGCAACATGTCACCCCCGCGGGGTGCGTTGTCCCGCCGCAGGCGCGGAACCTGCAGCATCTCACCCCGACGGGGTGCGTTGTCCCGCCACGGCCGCAAAACCTGCAACATGTCACCCCGGCGGGGTGCGTTGTCCCGCCCCGGCCGCAAAACCTGCAACATGTCACCCCCGCGGGGTGCGTTGTCCCGCCCCAGCCGCAAAACCTGCAACATGTCACCCCCGCGGGGTGCGTTGTCCCGCCCTCCACGGGCTCGACCCGAACCACACAAGTATCTACATTCTTCAAAAAGGTGCTTGACGTACGATAAAAGTTAGATATAGTTAACTTAGAGCAAAGAGGAAGGAGGCAGAGATGGAGCTTGCAGGAGCCTTCGCGTTCTCCCTTGGAGCGGTCGCCCTTTCCCGCTTCGTCAAGGCCAGCTTCCTCGAAGGTGCCCGGCAGCGAGTTTCCACGCGCTGCTAGCACTGCGCTTGCTTAACCCTTCCGTGAAGTGACGGTCCCTCTCCCCGTCGCGATAGCGGACCTCATGGTGCCGACGGTTCTCCCCCCAACAGCCGTCGGCACCACTCTTTTGCTGCGCCAAAGCCTGTGGTAGCATTTCAACGCCTTATGGGAGGCGGCGTTGCCGTCGGTAAAGGAGGGGAGGGTCACCATGGGCTTTGTCGAGCTGCTCTTGCTGGCCGTGGGCCTATCGATGGACGCGTTCTCGGTGTCCGTCTGCAAGGGGCTGGGTATGCGCAAGGTCAACTGGAACGTGGCGCTGGCCCTAGCCGTGGCCTTTGGCGGCTTCCAGGCGGGCATGCCCGTCATCGGCTGGGCGCTGGGCAGCCAGTTCCTGTGGCTCATCGAGCCGGTTGACCACTGGATCGCCTTCTTTCTGCTGGCCTTCATCGGCGGCAACATGATTCGCGAAGCGCTGTCTGGCGAGGAGGAGGACGACGGTGGCCCGGTTGACCACGTCGACCTTCCCGAGCTACTCATGCTGGCCATTGCCACCTCCATCGACGCGCTTACGGTGGGCATTGCGTTCGCGTCGCTTTCGGTGAACATCTGGGCCAGCGTGGCGCTCATCGGGGTGACCACGTTTGCCTTCAGCATCGCTGGCGTGCTCATTGGCAACCAGTTTGGCATGCGCTACCAGCACCCCGCCCAGATTGCGGGCGGGATCATCCTCATCCTCATCGGCACCAAGGTTCTGCTGGAGCATCTGGGCATCCTGGTGCTGTAGGCCTGTCCCGGCGCTCCCGGCGCGGCGGGCGGTGGCGGACGGCGTGGCGGACAAACTCCCAGCACAACCGCTACAACCGCCCCGTGTGCTGCTGCGATGCACTACAATCGTGCAAAGCGGCCAAGGAAGGAGCCACCATGCCAGGCAAGCGCGCCGACGTCATCAGCTGGGATGAGTTCTTCATGCGGGTAGCCGTGGCGGCAGCCATGCGCAGCAAGGACCCGAACACGCAGGTGGGGGCCTGCATCGCCGGAATGGACCACCGCATCCTCTCGGTGGGGTACAACGGCACGCCCACCGGCCTGGACGACGAGGACTTTCCCTGGGAGACCACCGACGATCCCCTTACCGACAAGCACAACTACGTCATCCACGCCGAGGCCAACGCCATCCTCAACTTCCGCGGTTCGCTCAAGGAGCTCGCGGGGGCAACGGTGTACGTGACGCTGTTCCCCTGCAAGGAGTGCGCTAAGATGCTGGTGCAGGCGGGCATCGGCGAGGTGGTGTACCTGGGCGACAAGTACCACGACACGCAGGACGCCATCATCTCGCGCTCGGTGCTGGACCGCTGCGGCGTGTCATACCGGCAGGTCGAGCTGTCCGAGGGCCTGCCCGTGTAGGCTCACGGGCTTGGACGTCGCACGGCGCGCCGCCCGCTTCTGCAGGCTACGTGGGCCTTCAAACGTGGCGCTGCGTCCCCGCGGGAACATGGTAAGCTATGTGGGCCGTGCGGCACTGGGCCGCCGGCGCACCTATTGGCACCCGATACGGAAGGTGCTGGGCAAATGTTGCCTGGCACATGACAGGAAGGTGAACTCCATGAAGAAGTCCCTAACATACCTATGGCGCAGCGGCCTTGTCGTCATGATGACGCTCGTGCTGGCCTTCGTTCTGGCTGCTTGCGGTAGCCAGGCGGCCACCGATGGCTCTGACGCCGAGGCAACCCCCGAGGAGCAGGAGGCCCAGCCCGAGGAACAGGCCACGGACGAGTCCGAGGCCGCTCCCGAGGACGAGCCGCAGGCGACCGAGTCGGTCACGGTGCGCGTCGCATCGCTGAAGGGCCCCACCTCCATCGGCATCGCGTCGTTCATCGCCAACGTCGACAACCTCGTGCTGGCCAACAGCTACGACTTCACCATCGCCACCGCGGCTGACGAGATCCTGCCCGGCGTCATCAAGGGCGACATCGACATCGCGCTCATCCCTGCGAACGCTGCCGCCGTTCTGTACAACAAGACCGAGGGCGGCGTCTCCGTTATCGACATCAACACGCTGGGCGTGCTGAACGTGGTGACCGGTGACGAGTCCATCGCCTCCTTCGCCGACCTTGCGGGCAAGACCGTGTACATGACCGGCAAGGGCGCCACCCCCGAGTACGCCATGAACTTCCTGCTTAACAAGGCCGGCATCGCCGACCAGGTGACGCTCGAGTTCAAGAGCGAGCCCACCGAGGTCGTGGCCGCCCTTGGCGAGGATCCCACGGCCGTGGGCGTGCTGCCCCAGCCGTTTGCCACCGCCGCCACCGTTAAGAACGAGGCCCTGAAGGTGGTCGTCGACCTCACTGACGTGTGGAACGACTCCGTTGATGACGGCTCGCAGCTGGTCACGGGCGTCACCGTGGTGCGCAACGACTTCCTTGCCGAGCACCCCGAGGCTGTCGCCGAGTTCATCGCCCAGCAGGACGCGTCGGTGACCGAGGCCAACGCTGACGCCGCCGCCTATGCGCAGTACGTCGTTGACCTGGGCATCATCGAGGCCGCCCCGGTTGCCACCAAGGCCATCCCCAACTGCCACCTGGTGTGCATCACCGGCGCCGACATGCAGCAGACCCTGGCTGGCTACCTGCAGACCCTCTTTGACGCCGACCCCACCTCCGTGGGTGGCGCCGTTCCTGCTGACGACTTCTACTACCTGGGCTAAGCCCTCGATGGGCTCCGCTCGCAACAAGGGTGGACTGAGACTGCTTGCGGCCTGCGCACTGTGGATTGCGGTGTGGCAGGCCGCAAGTCTCATGTTGGGCAGCAAGCTGCTGCTGCCCGGGCCCGTCGACACGTGCCTGAGCCTGGTGCGGGTGGTGGGCTCCGCCGCCTTCCTGCCCGCACTGTGGTTCTCGTTCTCGCGCGTGGCGTCAGGCTTTTTGGTCGCCTTCGCGCTGGGCGTGGGCCTTGGCTTCGCGGCGCATCGGCTTGCCTTGGTGCGCACGCTGCTTGAGCCTGTGGTGCTGGCGTTCAAAAGCATCCCGGTGGCTTGCATTACGGTGCTGCTGCTTATCTGGGTGGGGTCGCGCGAGGTGTCGGGCATCTGCGTGTTCCTGATGGCGTTTCCCGCCCTCTATCTGGCCACGATAGAGGGCCTGGCGCAGGTGGACCCCAAGGTGGGCGAAATGCTGGCCGCCTTTGGCGTGAACGGATCCCGGTGCTTCCTAGCGCACGTGTGGCCCAGCGTGCTGCCGTACCTGGTGGCTACGAGCCGCAACGCCTGCGGCATGGCATGGAAGGCCGGGGTGGCGGCCGAGCTCATCGGCACGCCGGTGGGCTCGGTGGGCGAGCGCATCTACCAAGCCAAGATCTTGCTGGAGACGGCTGACCTCTTTGCCTGGACCTTCGTGGTGGTGGCCGTCTCGTACCTGTGCGAGCGTGCCTTCCTGTGGCTGTTGCAGCGTACGGGTCCGGTATCCTTGCGGCTTGCGGTGCCGCGGCGGGCCAGCCGGACACACGCCGCGCCCGAGCCCGGTGCCTTGCTGGTGGAGCACGGCGTGCTGGGCTACGATGGCCAGCCGGTGCTGCACGACGTGCAGGTGCGTCTTGCGGCGGGGGAGCGCGGCGTGCTGGGCGACGTGTCCGGCGCAGGCAAGACCACGCTGCTCCATTCGCTGGCGGGTCTTCTGCCCACGCTTGGGGGCACCATAGAGGCCCCGCGAGCACTCTCGATGGTGTTTCAGGAGCCGCGGCTGGTGGAGCGGCTCACGCCGTGCGACAACGTGCTGCTGGTTGGTACCGCGGCAACGCCCGGCGAGGTGCGCTCCATGCTTCTCGAGCTGCTGGGCGAGGACGCCCTCACGCATCCGGTGAGCGAGCTTTCGGGTGGCCAGCGCCGCCGCGTCGAGATTGTGCGTGCGATGGCGCACCCGTCGTCAGCCGTGCTGATGGACGAACCGTTCTCGTCGCTTGACGAGGAGAGCCATCGGCTTTCTGCGGCGTTCGTGCTGCGCCACCTTGGTGGGCGCACGATGCTCGTGGCCTCGCACGCGCCGGAGGACGTCCGGCTGCTGGATGCGCAGAGCCTCAGTGTGGCGCGCTAAGCCACCGTTCCAAAGGAGATGCCCCCTTTCGGTACGGTTTCAAAAGGGTGTATCCCCTTTGGAGCGCGCCATTTGGGAATGCCTTTGGACCGGCTGTACAAAAAGCCGAGCCAATGCACAATAAATAAAGTAAATGAATAATTGATGTATCGTCTACCTGCAGTTTTGTCAGAGGCCCTCTGACGCGATGGGTGCCATTGCCCCACAGCACCCAGAAGATGCCTGAGGAGCAAGTTGGCCAGCACACAAAACAGCAGGTAATTCGACGAGGCAGTATCGTTGGCGAATGCAAGGGGCTACATTGGCTCGGTTTTTTGTACAGCAGGACCCCGAATAGGTGGCCTTGGTCGACAAATTGGCGCACAGGGGTAGGGTTAACGTGCAAACCGTCCAGGTTCCGTTTGCCTTTGGCCTGCGCCGAAATGGTGCAGCCCCTTCGCCGCCGCGCCGCCCACCTCGAGCCGGTCCTCTACGACTTGAAGGTTACGTTGGAGTAGGCGGTCTTGACGCTCACGCCGGGTAGCGCGCCAATCCTTCCCGCCAGGGCCGAGATGTCGTTCATCGGAGCGTCTACCGCGACGCTGATCACGTTGATGCCGCGCGTGCGGTACGGCACCCCCATGCGCCCGATGATGCACCAGCCATACTCGTGCAGTATCTCGTTAAGCTTGCCGGTAGACTCAACGTCCTCCACGATGATGCCGATGACGGCCACGCGCGTCTCCATATGCCGCTCCCCTCGCTCTCCTTGAGACGAGTCTAGCGCGGGAGTGCCACAATGGGGGCATCGGAAGCCCGAGCGGAAGGGACGTGCCATGGAGCGCAGTCGTTGGTACAAGGATGCGGTGTTCTACCAGATCTGGCCCCGGAGCTTTGCTGACGGAAACGGCGACGGCATCGGCGACCTGTGGGGCGTGCTGGACAAGCTTGACTACATTGCCAGCCTCAACGTGACGGGCATCTGGTTCAGCCCGCTGTACCCGTCGCCCAACGCCGACTTTGGCTACGACATCGCCGACTACCGCTCCATCAACCCCGAGTACGGCGACCTCGAGGTGTTCAAGCAGGTGCTGGACGGCGCGCACCAGCGTGGCCTGCGCGTGATCATGGACCTGGTGGTAAACCACACCTCAAGCGAGCATCCCTGGTTCAAGGCCAGCCGCTCAAGCAGGCACAACCCCTACCACGACTACTACATCTGGCGCGATGGGGGCCGCGACCATCAGGGCAGCCCCACCCCGCCAAACAACTGGGACAGCCTCTTCGAGGGCCGCGCCTGGGAGTACGAGCCCGCGATCGACCAGTGGTACCTGCACGTGTTTGCCAAGGGCCAGCCCGACCTAAACATGGACAACCCCGCCGTGCGCAAGGAGGTGGAGGAAATCCTGCGCTTCTGGCTGGACCTAGGCGTGGACGGCTTCCGCGAGGACGTGATCACCTTCACCAGCAAGGTGGAGGGCCTGCCCAGCGATTACCTGATGGTGCCCGGCGCTCGCGGTCTGCGCTTCTACGAGAACGGTCCACACGTGCACGAGTACCTGGCCCAGTTCCGCGACAACGTGCTGGCGCACTACGACTGCATGACGGTGGGCGAGGCCCCCATGATCACGCCCGAGAAGGCGCTGCCCTTCATCGAGGAGGGGCCAAACCAGACGCTGGACATGATGTTCACCTTCGAGCACATGTGTGCCGACTGCCTGTTCACCGACTACGTACCCATGCCGTTCAGCCTGCGCAAGCTCAAGGAGGCGTTCGGCAAGTGGCAGAAGGCGCTTGACGGGCGTGCCTGGAACGCCCTGTACATCGAGAATCACGACCATCCCCGCATCGTGAGCCGCTATGGCAGCGAGGCTCACCGCGTGGAAAGCGCCAAGCTGCTAGCCTGCTGCTACCTGTTCCAGAAGGGCACGCCCTTCGTGTACCAGGGTCAGGAGATAGGCATGACCAACACGCATTTCGCCACCATCGACGAGGTGCCCGACGTGTCCGCGCAAAACCAGTACCGCAACCGCATGGCGTCCGGCGCCAAGGAGGCGGACGTGATGGAGCTGATCAACCGCGCGGCGCGTGACCATGCCCGCACGCCCGTGCAGTGGTCCGGCGAGGCAAACGGCGGCTTCTGCCCGGAGGGCGTGCAGCCGTGGATCGCGGTGAACCCAAACTACCGAGGCATCAACGTACAGGCGGCCGAGGCCGACGAGAACTCGGTGCTTAACTTCTACCGCCGCGCCATCGCGCTGCGTCGCGAGCTGCCCGTGGTGCGCGAGGGATCGTATCGCGAGTTCAAGCGCGTGAGTCACACGCTGTACCTGTACGCACGCGAGATGGAGGGCCAGCGCCTGCTGGTGATGTGCAACTTCTCCGGGCATGACACGCTGCTGAGGCCGCCCATGGGCTACGACCCGTCGCAGGGCGAGCTGCGCCTGGCCAACTACGATGACGCGCCCGGCACGCGGCCTGACGGCTTCCTGCAGCTGCGGCCCTGGGAGGCTCGCGTGTACGTGTACTGACGCTGCCGCGCCGTCGCCAGGGTATTCGCTACGGACCGCACTCTACCTATCACGGAGAGTGCGGTCCGTCATCTAGCCCTGCCAATTGATGCGTACTTGCGCGAGTGGAGAGAATTCATCACCTAACTCGCGAAAACTCGCAATTAACTCTCGCAATATTATGAATTAGAATGTATCATCGGCTTTTGCAGCAGTCGATAGATTGGCTCTCTGGGGGGTCACATGAAGCGTGTTTCTATCATCAAGCGGTATGTATTGCTCATCTGTACCGTGGTCTTGGTAGCTCTCAGCGGACTTGCCGTGTGGATTGGCGTAACGCCTGCTTATGCGGATGATGCCGCCGACCCCGCGGTCAGCAAGACCGCGTCCCCCACGACGCTCGACGACAGCTACGAGACCGAGATCACCGTCACCTTCCCCTCCGAGGAGGTGCAGCTGGTCACCGACGTGGTGTTCGTCGTGGATGACTCCGACGCGCACAAGCCCCGCGTCGACGAGTGCCTCCGTATGCTCCAGGAGCTGAATGATCAGGTGTCCGCTTCGGGCGCCGCCGTGCAGGTGGGTGCCGTCATGTATCGCGGCAACGGCACCGAGAAGCAATTCCCGCTCACCACACTCGATGACGATGTTGCCGATCAGCTGAGGGAGTTCTCTAGTACGAGACCCAGCGAGAAGGGCTCCAACATGCACGCCGGCCTGCTCGCCGCTCAGGAGATGCTTGCGAACAGCTCCACGCCTGCGAGCCGCCAGTACCTGATCCTCATCAGCGACGGCAACATCTACACGTGGGATGAGGGCGGCGTGCAGACGGGTGTCTCGTTCACAAGCGGCGGCAAGGCGCACTACGCAAGCGTCGAGACATGGGGCGGGTATCACTCCTATCCCCGTTGGACGCCGGAAGAGGGTTGGGGTGCCTACCTGGATGGCCGTGCAGACGCTATTGCCAAGAGCGAGGCAGAGCATGCCACTCCGTACGACCGCAATAACATCCAGAACCCTCTCACCGAGGCCGAGGAGAGGACCGGCGAGTATGCGAACAGCCAGGAAGTGGCAATGCATAAGGCGCGCGCTGTGTACCAGGAGCTCGCTGACCAGTACCACTGCTACGCCATCGGCCTCGAGCCCTATGCGGACTACTACGGCATGAGCTTCATGCAGTATCTGGGCAGCATCGAGGGCGGCGAATCGCCCGACCTGACCAAGATCAAGAACGACATCCTGTACCTCATGAGCGCGGGCTCGGTGCTGCATGACGTCATGGGCAGCGGCACCGACAGCGAGGGCAACGAGTACGACTTCGCGTTCGTCGACGACGCATCCACCATCACGCTGAAGGTCGGCGAGACCAACTATGGCAATCCCACCGACCTGGGCAACGGCGAGTTCGCGTTCGGCGAGGAGGGCGGCAGCAAGGACGGCTCCACCTATCCGTACATCCTGCGCTACAACGCCGCCGAGGACGCCTACGACCTCGAGATCAACGTCGACATCACCAACTTCGAGCGCCTGAGCCTCACGTACAAGGTGCGCCTGACGAATCCTCAGGAGGACCCGGGCACGTATCAGAACCTGCTTACGAACAACGAGACGACCATCAATCCCATCGACTCTGCTGGCAACCCTGGCGAACCCGTGACCATCGAAAGCCCCGTCGTGGAATACGAGATCAAGGCTCCCGAGACCATCGACATCACGGTCTCCAAGACGTGGGACGACGCGGGCGACCAGGACGGTATCCGCCCCGACTCGGTGACTGTGAGGCTGCTCGCCGATGGGAAGGATACGGGCGAGACCCTCGAGCTTGAGGCCGACAGCTGGAGCGGAACGTTCGAGGGGCTGCTTAAGTACAACGATGACGGCGAGGAGATTGTCTACACGGTCGTCGAGGACGCCGTGGAGGGCTACGAGGCGTCCGTCTCCGGCAGCGCTGCCGAGGGCTACGTGGTGACCAACACGCACGAGCCGGCCACCACGAGCGTGCCCGTCCAGAAGGCGTGGGACGACGCTGACGACCAGGACGGCGTGCGCCCCGCCAGCGTGACGGTGCGCCTGCTGGCCGACGGCGTGGACACGGGCCTCGCGCTCACGCTCTCCGAGGACAACGGCTGGCAAGGCGTCTTCGAGGGGCTGCCCCAGCACAAGGCCGGCAAGGACATCGCCTATACCGTCGCCGAGGACGCGGTCGACGGCTACAGCACCTCGTACGCGACCGAGGTCGTGGACGGCGTGACCACGTTCGTCGTCACCAACACCCACACGCCGGGCCAGACCAGCCTGACGGTCACCAAGGTTTGGGACGACGCGGACGACCAGGACGGCGCTCGTCCCGCCACCGTGACGGTGCGCCTGCTGGCCGACGGCGTCGACACGGGCCAGGTGGCGGAGCTCTCTGGCGTCAACGGCTGGGAGGCGACCTTCGAGGGCCTCGACCTGCGCAAGGGCGGCCAGGACATCTCCTATGCGGTGGTCGAGGACGCGGTCGACGGCTACAGCACCTCGTATGCGACCGAGGTCGTGGACGGCGTGACCACCTTCGTCGTCACCAACACCCACACGCCGGGCCAGACCAGCCTGACGGTCACCAAGGTTTGGGACGACGCGCGGCGTGGACACGGGCCAGAAGGTGGTGCTCTCCGCCGACAACGGCTGGGTGGGCAGCTTCACGGGCCTGCCGCTGCGCAAGGCTGGCGCCGGCATCGCCTACACGGTGGCCGAGGATGCCGTGGCAGGCTATGTGGCGTCCGTCTCCGGCGACCAGGTGAAGGGCTACGTGGTGACCAACACCCACGAGCCCGCCACCACGAGCGTGCCCGTCCAGAAGGCGTGGGACGACGCGGCCGACCAGGACGGCGTGCGCCCCTCAAGCGTGACGGTGCGCCTGCTGGCCGACGGCGTGGACACGGGCCTTGCGATCGAGCTCTCCAAGGACAACGGCTGGAAGGGCGCCTTCGAGGGGCTGCCCCAGCGCGAGGCCGGCAAGGACATCGCCTACACGGTGGCCGAGGACAGGGCTACGTGGTCACCAACACCCACGAGCCTTCCAGGCCCGAGCCCAAGCCCGAGCCGAAGCCCGAGCCCAAGCCCGAGCCCAAGCCCGAGCCCAAGCCGGTGCTGCCGCAGACCGGCGATGACTCCCTGCCCGCTGCCACCGCCGAGGTTCTGGCCGCTACAGGCGCCGCGGTCCTGCTCGCTGGCCTGAGCCTGCGGCTGACCAGAAGGCGCCACAAGGACTAATGTCGCAACCGTTCAACCGCGAACCATGACTAAGTAACCGAGAGGGGCCTGCATCACAGGCCCCTCTTCTTGCCGAAGTAGCCCTGGCCGTGGATCTCGGGAATATGAATTCCTTTAACGAATTTAAGGTTGCCAACCACCACTGAAAACGATATCGTATGCGTTTGACGGCTAATCGAAATTAGAATGCAGCAGTTAGGACCGTCGTGATGGGTTATTTGCACAAGGCAGATATCTATAGGTGGTTTCATCAGGAGGGACGTGCAGCAGGCTGCACGCCTCCTGTTTTCGTGTGACTGTGCGATAGAGTGCGATTGGAGCGGACAATGCCAAGCAGAGGGTTCATGGGGGCAATGCAGTTCATGAGGAAGCATAGGAGGGGCCTGTCACTCTTCCTGGTGCTTTGCCTCGTGATGGCGCTGGTCCCCGTGCAGTCTATCGCGTTCGCGGTCGACGAAGCGCTGGGGGATGACGCGGCGGTCGAGGAGGCGCTGCCAGAGGAGGCAGCTTCCGAGGAGGGTCTGCCGGGCGAGGCAGGTCAGGAGGCCGTAGCTCCCGAGGGGGTCGACGAACCGGATGCGACGGGGACCGAGGAATCAGATCCCGAGCCCGCGGAGGCCGAGCCTGAGGAGGGCGTTGTTCCCGAGGGGGAGGCTGACGACGACCAACAACCGTTGCCTGACGATCTGGCATCCGACACGCAGCAGTCCGAAGATCCTACCGACGACGACGCAGCCGACAAAGACGCCATCGACGACGATGCCACCGACGAGGTAGCCGAGTCGGACGAGCAGGACGGCGACGACGCCACCGACGAGGCGACCGAGCCAGACGGGCAGGCTGCCAAGGTCGGACTGATGCTTGCTACGCCCAACGACGCTGGCGCTCCGGCCAACGATGCCGGCATGAGTGTCTACCTCCTGTTCTACAAGGTGGCTGGCTACTACAATACTTCGGTCAGCCCGTCGGTTTACGGCGGCGGCACGCAAGTGACCATCGACAGCACGGCGCCGGTCGGTTTCGACGAGGGCCAGTGGTTCGCAAGCCTTTACGATCAGCAGGGCGACTACGTGAAGGTGGGGCACACGGTCAAAACCGACAGGAACTTCTACACCTGGACCTGCATAGGATTCGTTCCCTCGCAGGGCGACCCATCCTATGGCGACTGGATAAAGAACGTTTATTTAAATGATTACTGCTTCGAGGACGAGGAGACGGCCGCAGATTTCGTGCGCGATCAGGGTGGCGTGCTGTACGGTGAGGTGCCCTCGGAAGAGCTTCTTAATACGCTGAAGGGCTATGGCCGCAGCGCCAGCCTGATCGTGGTCTGGACCAGGGTGAAGCCCACGCTGCCCGATAACAAGTACGACTATGGTGACCCCATCATCGACGATGCGACGCCGGTTAACTGGCAGGGCACCACTGAGGGTATCAAGATCGAGACGTCAACGGAAACAGTCGAGGAGCCAGGTGCTCACTACGTCAACATCGTCACGTATACGGTCACCATTCCCGAGGGAATGGACGAGGACGTACTGAACATCGACCTGTCCAAGGTACCCGTGGACGACATGCCGGCGCTGCAGCCCGGTGACGACGTGCAGTACCGCGTTGTGGTGCAGGACGAGAGCGGCCAT
>CADALE010000035.1 GCA_902788705.1 uncultured Coriobacteriaceae bacterium
CCGGGCTTGGTCTGGTTGGTGAGGGAGTCCTCCTTCATGCGCATGAAGGTCGCGTCGCGGTCGGTCTTGGAGTAGCTGCCGCGGCCCGCGAGGGTCCTCTCCTGCTCCTCGTAGCGGGCCATGCGCTCGGCCCACTCACCCTCGAGCATGCGGCTGGCCCTCCTCAGGGCCCTGCACTCCTCGTCCTTCGGGCGCTTGCCCACGCCCTTGCGGCCGATGCGCTCGTTGATCCTGCGCGCGGCCTCGGCGATGGCCTCGGAGTCGATCTCGGACGGGTCGTCGGGGGCCAGCGCCTCCTCCTCGTCGTCCATCTCGTCGATGGCCGCGAGGTGGGCGCGCACCCTGGCCCGGAGCTGCTCCTTGTACCTCCTGGTCGACTTCGCCCACACGAACGTGAACCTGTTGGCGTTGGCCTCGATCTTGGTGCCGTCCAGGAAGTAGGTGTCGAGCGTCACCAGGCCCATGTCAGTGGTCGAGCGGCCGCATGCCGCATATCCACAGGAACCCGACGTTCTCGCGGGTGGCCCGCGCGATCGCGCGGCTGGAGTAGATCCCGGAGGCGTAGGCGAGCAGCACCACCTTGAGCATCATCTGCGGGTCGTGGGCGGGCGCGCCGCCGCCGGGATAGAGGGCCGTCAGCGTCGACCTGTCGATGGAGCGCACCACCATGTCCACGACGCGCGGCATCGAGCCCTCCGGCACCAGGTCGCCTATGTCCGGCGGCAGCAGCATCGGCTGGTCCTGCATGCAGGGTTTGAACCTGGGCTCCGGCATCCCCATCTCCTCTCGCTCTCCTCCCATTATATCTGGCTTGACAGCAAAACCGCAGGTAGATTAGGTAGTCTGGCAATGTGCGAGGCAGTGAGGCGGCATCCCGGAGCACGAGAACGGGTGGGTCCCTCGCGGAACCCACCCGTTCTACTCAGGGGCTTTTGATACAGCCCCGTTGTTGGAGGGTCGTAGCTTTGCCTTACTCCAACCTTGTATCGAACTCGAAGGAATTCGTGTCGCCACGATAGGTGGCGATGGAGTACTCTGCGTGCCTACCGTCGGCGTTTTGGGCAACCGTGTGGAACACGAACACGGGCGAGGCGACTTCGATGCCAAGCGCAGTCGCGACCTCTCGGTCTGCGAGGGCGACATCGAGCTTTCGATGCGCCCGCACTACGGGTGCGCCCATTGATCGCATCGTGGCATAGAGTGAGGTTGTTCTGAAGTCGGTCGTCTCGATCCCGGGGTACAGAGCGTGCGGTACGTATGTCTTTACCAGCACGTTTGGCAGCCGGTCGGCATGTCTCACGCGCACGAGGCGCATGACCGGGTCACCCTCTCCTAATCCCAGCTGAGTTGCCACATGCGAATCTGCAGGACCGACCGAGCACGCAAGGACATCGGTCAGCGCCACGCGGTTATGCGAGCGCATCTCATCGTGGAACGACCGAATACTCGTGGCGAACCCCTGCTCGATCTTGGACTCCAGGACCATCGTTCCCCGATGCTTTCGACGGTCGACCAGCCCCTCGGACTCAAGCATCTGCAGGGCATGGCGGATGGTTGGGCGGCTCACCCCAAAGGCCTTCGCCAGCTGCAGCTCGGTAGGCAGGACCGTCCCGGGCACAAGGGACCCCGATGTGATCTGGCCCAGAAGGTCACGGTAGACGGTCTGATAACGATGCATTGGATGCTCCCTTATATGACTTATTGCTTTATATGTCATATTCTCATCCGAAGTTTAGGCTAGCTGGCGTCGCATGGGCCAAATGGAAGCGATTCTGAGTCATAGTTTTCATAACTGGCAACTCCATGAGAGGAGCACTCATGAGCGCATGGACCCTTGACGACCTTGCCCGTCTGATCGACCACACCAACCTGCACGCAGACGCCACCGAAGCCGACATGGCAAAGCTCTGCGACGAGGCCAAGCACTATCACTTTAGGATGGTCGCCATCAACCAAGTCCAGTCACGCTTCTGCTCGCAGCAGCTGGCTGGCACCGACATCGACACGGGAGCCGCCATCGCCTTCCCCTTGGGGCAGACCTCCATTGCCGCCAAGGTGTTCGAGACCAGAGACGCCCTGGCCAACGGTGCCAACGAGATTGACTACGTGGTCAACGTCACGCGTGTCAAAATGCACGATTGGGACTACGTCGCCGACGAGATGCGCCAGATCGTCGCCGTGTGCAACGAGGCTGGAGTCCCCTCGAAGGTCATCTTCGAGAACTGCTACCTTGACGACGACGAGAAGCTCCGTCTGTGCGAGATTGCCCGCGAGATCAAGCCGACGTTCGTGAAAACCTCGACGGGATTTGGAACGGGAGGGGCGACCGTAGCCGATGTTGCTCTCATGTTTGACAACGTGGGCGACGAGGTGCAGGTCAAGGCGGCAGGCGGCATTCGAGACGCTGACACGTTCCTCGCCATGGTCCGTGCTGGCGCCCGTCGCATCGGCTGCTCGGCAAGCATTCCAATCATCGAGGAAATCCGCTCGCGCATGGAGGCCGAGGGCGTGGACACGATCGAGATCTAGGACACGGGAGACAGGCATGGGCCCCTTGCTGCTTACCTCGTTCTACCTCTCCCCCATATGGGGAGGGTCGCGCATAGCCCGCACGCGCGGCATCGACTGGTCGGACGATGACCGCCATGGCGAGGCGTTTGACGTCTCTGCCCACCCCACCACGATGGGCGTCGTCCGCAACGGGCCATGCGACGGCATGACGCTAGCCGATGCTATCGCATCCTACCACCAAGAGATTCTAGGAGACGTTCCTGACGACGCACCTCTGCAGGTTACCTTCATGGACCCTGTCGAGACCCTTTCGGTCCAAGTGCATCCTAGCGAGGAGTACGCGCAGGCGGCTGAGGGGGACCATGGCAAGGTCGAGGCCTGGTATGTGCTGGATGCCGAGCCAGATGCGACGCTCATTGCCGGCTGCACGACCAACGACACCGAGGCGCTGCGCGTAGCCGCAGCAGACGACTCCATCGGTGATCGGTATGGGCAGCGCATCGAGATGCACGAGGGCGACTTCATCCTCATTCCCCCTGGAACCATGCACGCCCTTGGTGCCGGAATCTTTGCGGTCGAGGTGTCCAGCCTCGGCAACACCACCTATCGCATCTGTGACTGGGGACGTGGTCGCGAACTCCATGTGGACAAGGCCTTTGACGTGCTTGATACTGCCAGCAAGCCTGTCGTGACGCATCTCGGCGCATATGATCCCGGACAAGTTAATCGTGAGCGCTTGGGTGTCAACGCGGGGTTTTTTCGGAGCTACGTCGTCGACACGCGCGACAGCCAAACGTTCACCTGTGACCATCGCTATGCTGTGCTGACCTGCGTGGAAGGCTTCGCGCGCATCGAAACGGCTGACGGCTGCGTCGACCTCGGGCCGACCGAGTCCTGCCTTATCCCCGCATCAGCTGGCTCATACACCATCATCGGTCCCTGCCGCGTACTTCGTTCGGTTCGGTGTCCATAGGGCTGACGCCTGTACACGAAAGGGATATCCCCACGGACTGCATCCGCCCAACAACCATGAGGAGGTCGCATGCAACGCATCGCAATAACGGGAGCAACAGGTTACTTGGCAAGTCTCATACAGCTCTACAACCGTGACCGCTACGAGTTTGTGCCCGTCAGTCGCAGAGACGTCAACTACACCCGTCCCGACGAGGTCGAGAGATTCTTCCTCGACCTTGACTTTGACCTGCTGTTTCACACCGCAGCCAACGCAGCGACCGCCGACTGTGAAAACGATCCCGCGGGAACTGGGCTTGTCAATCGTGACTCAGCCATAGCAGTCGCACGCGCTTGTGCGGCCAAGGGCAAGCGCATGATGTTCATCTCGACCGAGCAGGTCTTCAACGGACTCTCGGTACCCGGTCCCTTTGACGAGCATGTCGAACCCTGCTGCGTCACGAAGTACGGCTTGCACAAGGCAGACGTTGACGCCTGGATGGCACGCGAGATGGACGACTATGTGACCATTCGCCTCTCCTGGATGTTTGGTATGGCACTTCCCCACGTCAAACCATCGCCTGGCATCGTGGGCAACGTGCTTAAGGCGCTGCGTACGCATACGCCTACCAAGTTCACCGCAAACGAGCGTCGGTGCATGACCTACGCGCAGCGCCTTGCCGACCAGTTTGCCTCCCTGTGTGAGCTACCAAGCGGCCTCTATCACTTTGCCAGCGCAAACGATCTCACGACCTACGAGAGCGCCTGTCTGGTCGCACATAAGCTCGGCGCCTCGAACACCGAAGTTGAGCAACTGATCCTTCCCGACCGCGAGCGCTATGCCGAGCGTTTCCGCGATTATCGCCTTGATGCGAGCAAGGCACGCCAAGCGGGTATCGAACTTGGCACTTTTGAGGAGGACGTTGACCTCTGCTTGCGTGACTTTGGCTGGTAAAACACGAATAGACGAGGGGTTCGTGGACGATGTTGGACCTATGCACGCTTTTTCACGAAACCATCGAGTATCGGACTCGCGCGACCTGCGGTTTTATAGCTCGGATACTCGAGGTGTCGCCGAAAATTCGTGCATAGGTCCAACATCGTCCAAGAAGCCTTCAAAGGCATCCGTAATCCCGCGCTTTTGTCCTACAGCCCGTGAGTGGATTGCCTCCTGAACAACGATTTCCGTAAGCAAGTGGTTGGATTCGGGGATTATTTGGGGTCTATCTAATCATGGGGGCTTTTGATACAGCCCCGGGGGTAACGACAACGTATGACGTGTTTGTCATACGAAGCCATTTGCAACCCAAAGTGCCCCATCGAATGACAGGATTGTCATACATTGAGCCGCTTTCGTCCCTCTGTGGACGGATCGGACGACCCTCATCGTGTGACGTCTCTGTCACACGTTGGCCTGACAGAACGACACTCCCATAGCACCATGTCAGAGGAGCGTCAGAGCGGGGACAAACTCGTCATCAAGAGACAACGGTCACGAAGACAATGCCGTCAGTCAACGGACAGATTTGTCATGCAGCCCATGACAGGGATGTCATCCTTAGAAGAACCATAACAAGAACCTTTTATAAGAATGCTTGCCTGCACGAGACCAAGAAGCGAATACCAATTTGGTGCACACAAGTGAGCTTGGTTACCACAGGTGATTCCTCAGTCAGAACATCGTTGGAATTACGTGAACCCACTACAGGGAGATCTTTACATAACCGAAGGCGATCATTCACAAAGACTCGTTGTCCTTGGCTCTGGCCATCACGCAACATCACCGTCGTTTTTCTTCGCCACGATGGCGTCACGGACATCCCTCAACTCAGAAAGCAAGTGTTGACACATGGCGAACCACGCCTGATGGTCACTCTCATACTTCCACTTTGCAGCTGGCTCCTCCTGGCGTAGTTGCATCAGCGTTTCATCGATCTGCCTTTCCATCTCGTAGAGTTCTTCGATCGAGTAGCTAGACAGGTCAACGTCCATACCGCCGATGTCCCATGCGATGTAATGCTGCCACCGCAATGTTATTGTCACCCCTTGAACCATTCGACGTGCTTCATAAGTGTGGAACCAAGCGTGTTGATAGACCCGACAGCATACGGGTTTTTCGTTCAATGTCATTCTACGCAGCGGAGACGACAACAAATCGATTTGATACAGCGTGTGTGAAATCAACCCCAGCCAGATGATGTACATCTCATCAGCGGTTAGTCGTAAGTAGATTTATGCAACTCCACCAAACCAGCTACCGCTTGCCGATTCGCGTTTTGGTGCAAGAACGAGCCCAAATTTGGTGCACGCTTGGTGCAAAACGGGCCTCTCCTTGGTGCAAGAAAGAAAAAGGTCAGAGGACATAGCCTCTGACCTGCGATTTCTGGTCGGGTGGACTGGATTCGAACCAGCGACCCCTTGACCCCCAGTCAAGTGCGCTACCAAACTGCGCCACCACCCGCTGCGAGTTGATACATTAGCACCCTTTGGGAGCACAGGCAAGAAGATTCTTTCCTCATCATCAATTTCGCGTCACAAACACGCAAGAAGATGCTCACTCCCCCGGCAGCTTGGACACGTCCACCCACTCGCAGGGCGTGCAAGCGCGCTCAAGCTCGTCGCAGGTGAGGCGCACCGCACTAGCGGAGTTGCCTGCCGCGGGATACACCTCGTCGAAGCGCCGGAGCGAACGATCCAGATATACGTCGCACCCATCATTCACGCCGAAGGGGCACACGCCGCCCACTGCATGCCCGACAAGCTCCTCGGCATCGGCAGCCGCAAGCATGCGTGGCTTGGTGTGGAACTGCGCCTTGAACTTCTGGTTGCTCACGCGGGCGTCGCCGGCAAAGAGCACCAGTGCCACGCGCTCCCCCACGCGAAACGACAGCGTCTTCGCAATTCTGGCGGGCTCGCATCCCACGGCTACGGCCGCAAGCTCCACCGTGGCGCTTGACTCCTCAAACTCCATGATGCGGTCGGCAAGCCCAATCCTTGCCAGGTACGCCCGTGCGCGTTCGATGAACATCCCAGTCCTCCCCTTCCGATGCTTCGCTTGCACAAGGCTAGCCCATTCGATGCCAATGGCCCACAAAGACCTGCGCGTGGGAATGGGTTGGAAACACTTGACACCGCGGCCTACCAGCGCACTGTTGTTTGGTACACACTTTCGCAATATCAAATTGAAGCAGCAAGGCCGCATTGGACCCGTGCGCGGAAGAAGGCGAGTGCGACATGGCGTATGACGTCGCAAGACATAATAACGAACGACAAGAACGTCCCATTACGACATGGGGAGTCTGACGAGGGGACTTCTGCTGGGTTGGCTGATTGCCTCACTGGTGCTAGCGCTTCTGCCGGCGATGGCCCATGGCGAGACGTCTCAGCCAGTTCCCGTCTACCAGACGCTCGAAGAGCTTGCTGGCATGAGATTTGCCTACGTGAACGGCAGCGTGTACAACCTGAACGTGCGGAAGCGCCTGGAGGGAACCACCGAGGAGTTCTATCCCTCGCTTGCCGAGTGCGTGGCTGCCGTGGAGGCTGGCATCTTCGAGCACCCACAGCGCCAGGAGACGCACGACTTCATCTTCCGCGTCCGCAGCTGGGAATGGGACATCGACTCGCTGACCCCCGACCTGCTTGCCATGGAGGCGTACTGCCAGCGGCAGTTCATGGGCAGGCGTGCCGCCAACGCCTGCGAGCTGATGGTCGACGAGATCATAAGCAACCAGCTCCTCAACGTCGCGCGCAGCCGGGGCATCGCGAATCCCGCCACGCACGTCACGTTCACGGCCGGCGAGGGCGGAGTGGACATGGTGATGACCGTCGATTACCGAGGCGTCATGAGGGATGGCTCGTCTCCCGACCAAGGGGACTGGGACGTGCTCTCGAAGGCCATCGTCGAGTCGTATTGCGACCACTGGGAGATGCTGGAGCCTGGCATCGTGCGCCTCTACATCCATCAGTGACCTAACGCACGAGCAACCAGAACTAAGAAGGCGAGGGCGGGCCGACACCACGTCAGCCCGCCCTCCTCATGTCGAAAGCACAATTGGAAGGTGCCGAGGCCTATCCGAGGTCGGCCCCATTGCTCTTGCAAACGCGCTGGTACCAGTAGAAGCTGTCCTTGCGGTAGCGAGCCATCTCCTTGAGGTCAAACTCATCGCGGTCCACGTAGATGAGGCCGTAGCGCTTGGTGATGCCCTCGTGCGTGGAGATGAGGTCGAAAGCGCTCCAGGGGCTGTAGCCCATGAGGTCGACGCCGTCGGTGATGGCCTGCTGGCAGGCAATGATGTGCTGGCGCAGGTAGTCGATGCGGTAGTCATCGTGGATGCGGGGCTGGCCGTCCTCCCACACCAGCTCGTCGCGCACGCCGCAGCCGTTCTCGGTGATGAGCAGCGGCAGCTGGTAGCGCTCCCACAGCTGGCGCAGCGTCACGCGCAGGCCCACCGGGTCGATACCCATGCCGTAGCTGGTGGTCTTCTGCAGCGGGTTGCTCACGTTGGCAGCGAGGCCGGGGTAGGTCATGAGGCCCGTCATGAAGGCGATGCGACCACCTGCGGCCTTGGCCTCGGCCACAACGCGCTCCCCCTCCTCGACGTCAACGTACCTGGCGCAGCCGGCACCGTAGTAGTTGAAGGCGATGAAGTCGGGCTTGGCCTCCTTGAGGGCAACCCAGTCCTCGTCCAGCACCTCGGGCTCGATGCCCTGGTCGACCCACCAGTTCCAAAGGGCCTCGGGATACTCGCCAAATACCGCGGTGTCCAGGAACAGGCGATTGCGCAGCTGGTCCCAGTCCATGGCAGCCAGGTTGTCCTCAGGGCTGGAGCTGGCCGGATAGATGGCGGTGATGTTGGGCGCCGGGGCAATCCACACGTCGGGGCACATCTCGTGGCAGAGCACCATGGCCTTGGCCTGGGCCACCAGCATGTGGTGGTTGGCCTGCCACTGGCCCTTGGGGCCACCGTACTGCGCGCCCTGGAAGAGGGCCATCATGTTCTGCTCGTTGATGGTAAGGAAGTACTTTACCTTGGGGCCGTACTCCCTGAAGCAGATGCGGCAGTACTCCACGAAGTCGTCGATGCACTCGCGCGAGGCCCAGCCACCGTACAGGTCCTGCAGGCATTGCGGCAGATCAAAGTGGTACAACGTCACGACCGGCTCGATGCCGTGGGCGTGGCACTCGTCGATGACATCGTGGTAGTGCTGGATGCCCAGCGGGTTGGGCTCGCCCTTGCCCTGCGGGAGGATGCGGGGCCAGGAGATGGAGAAGCGGAACTCGGTGAAGCCCATCTCGGCCATGAGGGCGATGTCCTCGCGGAAGCGGTGGTAGTGGTCCACGCCGTCGTTGAAGTCGGTGTAGCCCTCCGGGACGGGTGCAGTGTCGCTCACGCAGAGCGTGCGGCCATCCTCGAGGTAAGCGCCCTCACACTGGTAGGCGCTGGACGAGGCACCCCAAAGGAAGCTCTCGGGGAATGGCTTGAGCTGCTTGAAGTCCATGTGTGCTCCTCTCTTGTCGTCGTATCCGACGGCGCCAGGGAGCATTCCCTGGCGCCATTGACGCTAGTCCAGGTCCTCACCGTTGGACTTGATGCACTTCTGGTACCAGAAGTAGGAGTCCTTCAGCGAGCGCTTCATCGTGCCTTGGCCATAGTTGTCGGCATCGACGTAAATCTGGCCGTAGCGCTTGGCCATCTCGCCCTCGCCATTGGACACCATGTCCACGCAGCCCCAGTACAGGTAGCCCATCAGGGGGATGCCGTCCAGCTCGACGGCATCGCGCATGCTCCTGATGTTGGCGCGCATGTAGTCGATGCGGTAGTCGTCGTGCACCGTGCCGTCCACGAACTCGTCGTTCCAGCCGATGCCGCTCTCGACGCACCACAGGTCGCAGCGGTAGCGGTTGTACAGCGTGTTGAGGGTGATGCGCTGGCAGTCGGGGTCGGTTGCCCAGCCCCAGGCGTTGGTCTTGAGGTAGGGGTTGGCGACAATGTTGTCCCAGCCACCATTGCCCTCGCCCTTCTTGATGCTGCCGTCCTCGTTGTGGATGGTGACTGCCTTGCTGCCGTACAGCGAGAAGCTTAGGAAGTCGCAGGTGCCATCGGCGATGGTGTCCCAGTCACCGGGAAGGGCGGGGATGGTGATGCCCTCGCGCTCGTACTGGGCAAGCTTGTAGTCGGGATAGAAGCCCAGCATCTGCACGTCGCTGTAGAAGAGGGTGGAGTCCTCCATCTGGCGGGCCAAAAGCTGGTCGGCGGGGTCGGCCGTGAGGCCATAGGTGGGCCCGTAGGCCAGCATCATGCCGATGCGCAGGTCGGGCCAGTAGTTATGGGCGGCAATGACCGTCTTGGCGCTGGCCAGGAACTGGTGGAAGGTCGCATTGGCGATGTTCTGTGGGTCGGCGTGGATCAAACCGGCCGTCACGTATGGGGCAGCCTCGATGCAGTTGATCTCGTTGAAGGTGAGGTAGTACTTCACGAGCCCGTCAAAGGCCTCGAAGCACGTGGTGGCATACTTCACGAAGCAGTCCACCAGATAGCGGCTGTCCCAGCCATTGAAGCGGTTGGCAAGGGAGAGCGGGTTCTCGTAGTGCTCGAGGGTAACCAGCGGCTCGATGCCAAAGTCTTTGCAGGTCTGGAAGATGTCCTTGTAGTACGCGATGCCCTCGACGCTGGGCTGGGCGTCGTCGCCGTTGGGGAATATGCGGCTCCACTTGAGCGAGAAGCGAAGGCAGTTGAAACCCTCCTCGGCGCACAGGCGGATGTCCTCCTTGTAGTGATGGTAGAAGTCGGACGCGATGTGGCTGGGATAGTAGATGTCGGGGTCGTCAACCAGGCAGGCCACGGCGCCTTCGGGAAGGTGGCGCTCGGGGCTGCCGAAGCACAGCGGCGTGGTGCCCCACGTGCCGTCAGGAAGCTTCCACGTGACGCGGCGGCGCACCGTGTGGCTGCCGTTGGTCATGACGTCGGCCGTCGAGAGGCCTGCCCCGCCCTCGAAGACGCCACCCTCGTACTGGTTGGACGCCGTGGCGCCGCCCCAGAAGAAGTCCTTGCTAAATCCCATGCCTTCCCTTTCCCTTTCTGATGATGGGTCAATCAAAGATGCCTTGGCTACGCGCTCTTGGTGGCGATCACGTCGACTCCCGTGCCGGCCACATTGGCTAGGATGACGTCTCCGATGGCGACGGGTGCCTGGGCGGTCACCCCGGCAAGGGCCGCCACCACGTCGAACATGCTGCCCTTCGGCACGTCGCTTGCCGTCTTAACGCTGATCATGTGCTCGTGGTCAGAGCCTATGACCGGCACCGTGGTGGTAACGATGCGCGTGGGGTTGGTGACCTCCTTGCGCCCATACACGTCGCCACGCTTGCAGGTGTTGCCGGCCACGTTGGTTACCTCGCCATCGACGATGGTCACCGTGAGCTGGCAGCCCAGGGGGCAGTTGATGCAGGTGAGCTCTCGGGTCTCGGTTGCCATGGCTACTCCTCCTCAAGCTTGATGGTGATGGTGGAGAGTTCGGGACGTGCAAGCAGATCGGCCCGCTTGAGCGTGACCTGCTCCATCTCGCCGGGGGCCATCACGCGCTTCTTGCGGTGCTGCACGCGTTCGTCATCGAAGTACACGGACACGTAGTGGTCGCGATACACGTTGCCCACGCGGAACCGCACGGTAAGCTGCTCGCCCATACGCTGCGGATCGATCGTGGAGGGAACGGTGTAGCGCACGCCATCCTTGGCGACGAGCGTGACGCTGGTGCTCGCCTCGCCCGAGAGGCCCTGCGCATAACGAGCGGCCGCCGTGCCAGCCGATGCGGCCTCCTCGCTCACGTAGTCGACGAGGTCGTGTACATGCAGCACGTTCCCGCAGGCAAACACCCCAGGAATGCTGGTCTCGAGGCTCTCGTTGACCACGGGGCCGCGCGTCACCGGGTTTATCTGCACGCCAGCGGCGCGCGACAGCTCGTTTTCGGGCAGCAGGCCCACAGACAGCAGCAGGGTGTCGCAAGGGTAGCGCACCTCGGTTCCGGGCACGGGCTTCATGTGCTCGTCAACCTCGGCGATCCACACGGCCTCGACGCGCTGCTTGCCCTCGATGCGCGTGACGGTGTGGCTCAGCAGCAGCGGGATGCCAAAGTCGTCGAGGCACTGCACGATATTGCGCTTGAGGCCGCCCGAGTAGGGCATGATCTCGGCCACGCACTGCACGTGCGCTCCCTCGAAGGTCATGCGGCGCGCCATGATGAGGCCGATGTCTCCCGATCCCAGTATGACCACCTCGCGACCGGGCATCTGGCCCTCGATGTTCACGAGCCGCTGCGCGGTGCCTGCCGAGTAGATGCCAGCGGGACGGTAGCCGGGTGTGGCCAAGGCACCGCGGGGACGCTCGCGGCAGCCCATGGCAAGCACGACGGCACCAGCCTTGATGTGGGAGATGCCGCGGTCGGGCGACACCGTGGTTACCACGCGGTCATTGGAGATGTCCACCACCATGGTGCCAAGGCGACGCTCGATGCCTAGCTCGTCGGCACGGGCCACGAAGCGCGCGGCGTACTCAGGGCCGGTCAGCTCCTCCTTGAAGGTGTGCAGGCCAAAGCCGTTGTGAATGCACTGGTTGAGGATTCCGCCCAGCTGCGTGTCGCGCTCAAGGATGAGCACGTCGGTCTCCCCCGCCTCGTAGGCCGCGATTGCCGCGGCGAGGCCGGCGGGGCCACCTCCAACGACGACGACGGAACGATGCTCCACTTCCCTCGGCATCTATGCCTCGCCTCCTTCCGCACGCCCAGCGGGCGTGGCAATGCGGTCCTTGATCGTTCCTACGACAAGCTCGGAGCCCGGACCGCGCTTGGTGATCTCTCCGGGAGCCATGCCCGTCTCGCGCTCAAGGATCTCCATGATCTTGGGCGTGCAGAAGCCGCCCTGGCAGCGGCCCATGGTGGCGCCGGTGCGACGCTTGATGGCGTCGAGCGAGCGCGCCGCGGGCACGCGATGAATGACGTCCACGATCTGCGCCTCGCTCACGCGGCAGCAGCGGCAGATGATGTTGCCGTAGGCGGGGTCCTTCTGGCAAAGCTCGTCCCACTCGTCAAAGCTCATGATCACGAGGTTCTGCACACCGGGCCTCGTGGGGTCGAAGGCACCCTCGGGCTTCTTCGCGAGGCCAAGCGCGTCGGCCACGATGCCCGACACCATCACGCCGATGGCGGGAGCGCTCGTGAGGCCCGGGCTCTCGATGGCGGCGCAGTCAAAGAACCGCTCGGCGCCTGGCACTTCGCCAATCACGAAGTCGTGCGCAGCCTGGTGCGCACGCAGGCCTGCGAAGGTGGTGATGACCTCGCGCAGCGGAACGTTCTTCACGGTGAGCGAGCACTTCGCAGCGACCTCGGCTAGGCCCTCTGCCGTGGTGTCGGTGGCCTCCTTGTCGTCAATGTCGGCGGCAGTGGGGCCCACGATGAGGTTTCCGTGCACCGTCGGCGAAACGAGCACGCCCTTGCCCATGGCGGTGGGCAACATGAACACGGTATGGCGCACGTGCTGGCCGGCGGTGGTGTCCAACAGGTAGTACTCGCCCTTGCGCGGGACGATGGAAAGCTTGTCGGCATCTGCCGACACCAGGTTGTGAATCTCGTCGGCGTAGACGCCGGCAGCGTTGACGACGGCCTTAGTGCGCAGCTCCTTGTCGCTCGCGCGCACCACCCATGCGTCACCGTCGCGATGGACGTCCGTTACCGGCGAGTTGAACAGGAACTCCACGCCGTTCTTGGCGGCGTTCTCGGCCAGGGCCACCGTGAGGCCAAAGGGGTCGACGATGCCGCCGGTGGGGGCCCAGAGGGCTGCCACAGCCTCGTCGGAGATGTTTGGCTCCATCTCCACGAGCTCATCCCTCTCAATGATGCGTAGGTCAGGCACGCCATTCGCGATGCCGCGCTCATAGAGGTTGCGAAGGCCGGGGCGGTCATCCTCGCTCATGCAGACGACAAGCGACCCAATTGGCAGCACGGCGAAGTTGAGATCGTGCGCCCACTCGTACATCAGGCGGTTGCCCTCAACGTTGAGCTTCGCCATTAGGGTGCCCGGCTGCGCGTCAAAGCCAGCGTGGACGATGGCCGAGTTGGCCTTCGAGGTGCCGCAACACACGTCCTCCTCGCGCTCGACCACGCATATGCGCGCGTCGTAGCGGGAAAGCTCACGTGCGATGGAGCATCCCGAGACCCCCGCCCCGATGATGACCACATCAAACATGACAATATCTCCTCTCACTTGGCAGATAGGCTAATGCTACCGCAAGCTGCACATCATGTTTCGTGCGTAGCGATTCCTATCGGCGAAGAGCCCGCAACGATACGCAGACATCGTGCGACCACAAATCGGGTCGTCGCACGCAATAACAGGTGCGACAAGCACGCACATGAAGGGAGGGCGCACCCGTGACGGGCGCGCCCTCCCACTTGGCAGATAGGGATGCCGCTACTTCTTGCGCTTCACCGGAATGGGCTTGGGCGGCGTCTTGGGCTTGTCGGCACCGGCAGTGACGATGGCGCCCTCGGGGCAGGCCTCCAGGCACTTGTTGCACTGGACGCAGTTCTTCTGCACGATGACGTGCACGAACTTTGGCTTGCCAAGGATGGCGTCGTCCTCGCAGGCCTTCAGGCAGGCGCCACAGCCGGTGCACTTGCTCACCAGGATGTGGTACGTCTGGAAGGCGCGGCACGCGCCGGCCGGGCAGGTCTTCTTGGTGATGTGCTGCTCGATCTCGTCACCAAAGAGATCAAGCGCCTGAGACACCGCGCGGCCGATGGCACGACCCTCGCCACAGATGGCCTGCGAGGCCATGACAGGCGCGAGGTCGCGCATGAGGGCCATATCGCCGGGCTTGCCCTTCTTGGAGCAGATGTCGCCCATGATGGTGGCAAGCTGGTAGCCACCCTCGTGACCAAAGGTGCAGGTGCACTCGGTGGCGTTGCGCAACTCGTTGATGATGGTGAGCAGGCCGTCGGCCATGCAGTCCTTCTGACCGAAGGCCCGAAGCGTGGCACCTTCGGCAACCTCGACACTCTCGCCAAAGCTCGCGGGCACGAAGAAGGTCGCGGTGGGATAGGAGACCCAGACGGCCTTGAGGCCAGCAGCGTCAACGCCCAGCTTGGCCAGCAGGTCGGAGACGGTCAAGGTCTCGGCGGTAGTGATTGCGTAGTCCATGGTTCCCCCTCCCTTAGTATTCGTTCCACAGGCGCGGACGGGTGATGGTCAGGCGCAGGTCGCACTGCAGGCAGCGCGAGGCCTCGCACTTGGCCTCGTCCTCGGTGTAGGGGCACTCGAAGGGCTCGAAGTTGCCCTTGCGCTCTGCGGCAGGCGTGAAGTGCGGCTGCACGGCAGCGGTATAGAACTCGGCAGGAGCCTTGCCCAGGGTCTGCTCGGCAGGCTCGTCGTCCAGGAGGCTGGCCGATATGTCGCCGTCGCCGCCCAGGTACACGTCGATGGCGCTCGCCGCATCGCGGCCCTCGGCAATGGCGCCGATGACGCTCTTGGTGCCGGTGACCACGTCGCCCGCGGCAAAGATGCCGGGTTCGCTGGACATGTGGTTACCATCTGCCACGATGTACGGGCCGTGGGTGAGCTCGAGGCCCATGCCCATGGTGTCCTCGGGCTTCTGGCCAACGCCAAAGATCACGTAGTCGGCAGGCAGCGTGAGCTCGCCACCCTCCACCAGCTCGGTAACGGCGCGGTGGTTCTCGTCGAAGTAGAACCTTGCGATCTTGTGGATGGTCATCGAGCCGACCTTGCCGGTGCCATCATCGTTGATGGAGGTGAAGGCGTAGGCGTCGTGCAGGACGATGCCCTCCTCCGCGGCCTCCTCGCGCTCTTCGGGGGTAGAGGTCATGACGGCCTCGGCCTCGAGGCAGGCCACGTCGACGCTGGCGGCGCCAAGGCGCACCGCGGTGCGTGCGCAGTCGTAGGCAACGTTGCCGCCGCCCAGCACCACCACGCGACCGCCCTCGACCGGCTGCGGGTTGCCCTCGCGCGCGGCCTTGAGGAACTCGGTGTTAACGTAGACATTCTGAAGGTCGTGGCCCTTCATGGGAAGGACGTTGCCCTTGAATGTGCCCACGGTAACCAGCACGGCGTCATAGCCCTGGGTAAGCAGCGCCTTGACATCCTTGACGCGGGTGTTGCAGACCAGCTCGATGCGAGGCTCGGCGTCGTCGCCCTGGCTGATCTCGAGGATGGTCGCGACCTCGCGGTCGACGATCTCGTCAGGCAGGCGATAGGCCGGGATGCCATAGCGCATCTGGCCGCCGACCTTGGCGTTGGCCTCGAAGACGGTAACCTTGTGGCCCTTCTCGGCAAGGAAGAGCGCTGCGGTGAGGCCACCGGGGCCGGCACCGACGATGGCGACCTTCTTGCCCGAGAGCGGCTCGTGACGCACGCGGCTCTTCCACTCGCCCGTGTCGCGCACCGCGGCGGCACGCTTGAGGCGGCAGATGGAGAGGGGCTCCTGCAGGTAGTTGCGCTTGCACTCGCCCTGGCAGTTGTGCGTGCAGATGTTGCCCAGCGTCTCGGGGAACGGCACCTTCTCGCGCACGACGGCCGTGGCCTTCTCCCACTCGCCAGCCTTGACGTAGCGCAGGTAGCGCGGGATGTCGATGTGTGCGGGGCAGCCGCTGCGGCAGGGCACGATGTTGTCCTGGCGGCTGCGGCCTTCCTTCATGAGGCCCACGACGTCGATGATGGAGCCCGTGGGGCACACCTCGACGCAGGCGCCGCAGAAGCGGCAGCCGGCTTCCTGCAGCGAGTTGCCGTTGATGGCCACGCGCATGGTGCCATCAGCGGTGCGATGGAAGCCGATGGCGCCCACGCCGCGCAGGCCCTCGCAGGCACGCACACAGCGGCCGCAGCGGATGCAGCGGGTGAACATGTGGGTGATCAGCGGGTTGGAGTCGTCGGTGGGCACGGTGCGGCCCTTGACGCGCCAGCGCGCGGGCGAGACGCCCATGTACTGGTACATGGACTGCAGCTCGCAGACGCCGTACTTGGGGCAGCCGGTGCAGTCGGCGGGGTGGGTAGCCAGGATGAGCTCCATGGCAAGGCGGCGCAGCTTGTCGGCGGCGTCTGCCTTGGTGTTGACAATCATCCCCTCCTCGGCCTTCGTCATGCAGGCGCGGACGGGCTCGCCCATGCCCTCTACCTCGACCATGCAGAGTCCGCATCCCCCAATGGGCTCTAGGTCGGGGTGGCCGCACAGGTGCGGAACGAAGATGCCGGCCTCGAGCGCGGCGTTGAGGACCGATACGCCCTCGCGTGCCTCGACCTCGCGGCCGTCAATCGTCAGCTTCATGTGCTTCCTCTCCTTTCTCTTGGTCGAACGCTGGATGAGGCCCCCTGGACCTCATCCAAGAAACGCGGAAAGCGGGGCCCCCGCTAGAGGGCCCCGCGACTCACGCGTCAATCGCTAGGAACTAGTCCCACTCTTCGTCATCCGCGTCCTCGAAGGCCAGCATGGCGGCGTTCTCGCCGGCGATGCGGCCGGAGTTGAGGCAGAAGCCCATGGTGTTGCCCGGGATGCAGAAGTTGTAGGAGTCGCCGTAGATGGTGCAGGCGTCGGTGCCCACGCAGTAGAGGCCGGGGATGGTCTCGTAGTCGTCGGTCATGACCTCAAGCTTGTGGTTGACCAGCACGCCACCCAGGGTGCCATAGGCGCCCATGAACTGCTTGCAGCCATAGAAGGGGGCCTCGGCCAGCGGGATCATGTACTGGCGGTCCTTCTCGAACAGCGCGTCATAGCCGTCGGCGCACATCTCGTTGTACTCCTCGACCGCGGCCACGAAGCCGTCGACGTCGATGCCGAGCTTCTCGGCAAGCTCCTCGAGGGTGTCGGCCTGGGCGATGTAGGGGTTGCCCTCGTCGTCCTTGTAGGTGTCGAGGTCAGCGTTCCACTGGGCCTCGAAGCCCTCGTAGAGGTCGTGCGGGTGCACGTGGGACACGATGTCCGGACCAAACTTCTTCCAGCGCTTGAGCATGTTGGCGTCGAAGATGGCGAAGCCAACCTTGCCGGGCAGGTGGTTGATGGCGTTGCCGACGAAGGTGGTGTTGAAGACCTCGTCCTCGGGCA
>CADALE010000036.1 GCA_902788705.1 uncultured Coriobacteriaceae bacterium
GATGGCCTTGAAGTGGAACATGTCGGAGAGCTCCCAGGCGCCACGGGTGGTGTAGCCCTCGATGGCGTGGGTCAGCGCGTCCATGCCGGTGGCGGCGGTGAGGCCGGCGGGCATGGAGGCCATCATGTCGGGGTCGACGACGGCAACGTCGGGAATGTCGTTGACGTCGACGCACACGAACTTGCGCTCCTTCTCGACGTCGGTGATCACGTAGTTGATCGTGACCTCAGCGGCGGTGCCGGAGGTGGTGGCCACGGCGATGGTGAACACGGCGTGGTTCTTGGTGTCGGCAACGCCCTCGAGCGAGACGACGTCCTCGAACTCGGGGTTAGTGGCGATGATGCCGATGGCCTTGGAGGTGTCCATGGCCGAGCCGCCGCCAACGGCCACGATGCAGTCGGCGCCAGAGGCCTTGAAGGCGGCCACGCCGTCCTTCACGTTCTGGATGGTGGGGTTGGGCTTGATCTCGGAGAAGAGCTCCCACGCGATGCCGGCCTCGTCAAGCAGGTCGGTCACCTTGGCGGTCACGCCAAACTTCACGAGGTCGGGGTCGGAGGCCACGAAGACCTTCTTGAAGCCACGACGCTGAATCTCGCCCGGCACCTCCTTGATGGCGCCCTTGCCGTGGTAGCTGATGTTATTGAGGACGAAACGATTTGCCATGATGCTTCCTCTCTTGCTTGTACCTAAACGAGCCGAGGTGATTATGCCCCTCACCGGCCATCATATTCCTGCCATTCGCCGATACCAACAGAAGCGGCACGCGGCCCCCGCCGGCGGATTGTCGGACGGGGGCCGCAACAGGACAGGGGGGACGTAGCACTTTGTCCGAGCTCGGCTTGCTTGGCGGTAGGCGGAATCAGAAGTCGGCGCTGCCCACCGTGCGCGGGTGCGGGATGACGTCGCGGATGTTGTCCACGCCCGTGAGGTACATGACAAGGCGCTCGAAGCCAAGGCCAAAGCCCGCGTGGCGGCATCCGCCATAGCGGCGCAGGTCGCAGTAGTACTTGTACTGGTCGGGGTCCATCCCAAGGTCGCGGATGCGCCGCTCGAGCACGTCCAGGCGCTCCTCGCGCTGGCTGCCACCGATGATCTCGCCGATGCCGGGCACCAGGCAGTCGGCCGCGGCGACGGTCTTGCCGTCATCGTTCAGGCGCATGTAGAAGGCCTTGATCTCGGCAGGATAGTCGGTAACGAAGGTCGGCCGTTTGAAGTGCTGCTCGGTGAGGTAGCGCTCGTGCTCGGTCTGGAGGTCGCAGCCCCAGTACACCGGGTAGTCAAACGTCACGCCGGCCTCCTGCGCCTTCTCCATGATCTGGATGGCCTCGGTGTAGGTGACGCGCGCAAAGTCGGAGCTTGCCACGTGCTCGAGGCGCTCAAGCAGGCCCTTGTCCACAAACTTGTTGAACATCGCCAGCTCGTCGGGACAGCGCTCCATGACGGCGCGCAGCACGTACTTCAGCATGTCCTCCGCGAGGTTCATGTCGTCGGTAAGGTCGGCGAAGGCAATCTCGGGCTCGATCATCCAGAACTCGGCCGCATGACGACGCGTGTTGGAGTTCTCGGCACGGAAGGTGGGGCCAAAGGTGTAGATGTCACCAAAGGCCATGGCAAAGTTCTCGCCCTGCAGCTGGCCCGACACCGTGAGGTTGGTGGCGCTGCCAAAGAAGTCCTGGCTCCAGTCAACCTCGCCCGACTCGGTGAGGGGCGGGTTTGCGGGGTCGATGGTGGTCACGCGGAACATCTCGCCAGCACCCTCGGCGTCGGATGCGGTGATGATGGGCGTGTTCACGTACACGAAGCCCCTGCTCTGGAAGAACTCGTGGATGGCAAAGGCGGCCACGCTGCGCACGCGGAAGACCGCGCGGAAGAGGTTGGTGCGCGGGCGCAGGTGCTGGATGGTGCGCAGGAACTCGCGCGTGGTGCGCTTCTTCTGCAGCGGGTAGTCGGGCGTGGAGGGGCCTTCGACGGTCACCTCGACGGCCTGCAGCTCGAAGGGCTGCGGGCGGTCGGGCGTAAGCACCAGCACGCCGCGCACGATGAGGGCTGCGCCAACGTTCTGGGACACCACGTTGTCGTAGCTGGACAGCTGGTCGCGGTTCAGCACCACCTGCAGGTCCTTGAAGCAGCTGCCGTCGTTGAGCATCACGAAGCCGAAGTTCTTCATGTCTCGGATGGACTTGACCCATCCGGCAACGGTAAGCTCCTGCCCACCAAGCTGCTCTTGGTCTGCGAAGAGCGTCGCGATTCTGATGCGTTCCACAGGACGCCTCCCTCGTGAGTCCGCCTGCCTTGGGGATGGTGGCGGTCCTTCATTGCTAACCGCACAATCCTAGCACGAGAGCGACGCAAGGGGTATGGCCAGCCACAAATTGGCCTGCGACAAGGGCCGCAACGCTACTGCCACAAAAAAACGAGCCCCGGCCTCCCCGCCATCGCGCGGGTTGGTCGGGGCTCGTCAGCAATGCGACGTGCCGGCCAAGGCCGGCCGTGCCGTTGGCGGGAGCCTACTTGCCCAGCGTGGCAAGCACCTCCACCTCGGGCTTGGTCGCGAAGTACGACGTGGGATAGTCCGTGGCTAGCGACCTGCCCATGTACACGTCGGTGCCGTGATGGTACAGCTCGCCGATGCAGTACACAGGACTGCCCAGCGGCACGACGTCCTCTACCAGGCGATATCCCCGGAAGGTGGACTGCGGACGCGTCGTGGTGGTAGTGGTGGTGGAATTGGCCATCGAATCAAGCACCGAGCTAAGCACCATGCCCGTGATCATGTCGCTGATCACGTCGCCGGCGTTCGTGCGCCGATACGTGTGCGTGGGGTAGGGCTGATGATACGGACGCGGCATGGGTCGCGGCACGCTGCTGTAGCCGCCTACGGGACGTCCGGAGCCCAGGAAGGTTCCCAGACCGTTGGGCATGCCGAAGTTGAAGGTAACGGTGGTCTGCCGCTGCTGTGAGCCGGGGGTCGAGGGACGGCTCGATGACGGCCGGTTGCTGCCGTGACCGGACGAGAACCCCGCCGCGCTGCCGCCGCTGCGGCCACCGGCGCTGCCTCCACGCGCCTGGCTGCTGCGGCCTGCCATGTTGGACTTCATGGCCTTGCGCGCAGAGGACGAGCCCGCCGACCGACCGCCCTCGGCAAACGAGATGCCGCGCATGGGCATCGTCTGTCCCGAGGCTGCGGCCCCGGCAAGCGCTGGCTGCGCCACGAGGCCGGGAAGGGCTTGGCGTACCACCTCGCGAACCCGGTCGAACCCGTGGACCACACCGGAGGCCAGCCTGCCCACGATGGCCGTCACCCCCGAGGTGCCCGTCGACGCCGAGGTGGCCGACGCGTTGCCGACGGCCTTGGCAAAGTCGGAGTTGGGCCCCTCGATATGGTTGGTGGAGTTGACCAGCATCACGTTGTCGCCAAACGACTCGAGGTTAACGTACACGGGCGTGTCGCACGAGTCGTCCGTGAAGTAGAACGGGTCAAACGAGCGCTCGTGCGCCACCAGCGTCTCCACGTCGCCGGCACCGTGGTTCTCGATGCGATAGCAGCGAATCTCGTAGTAGGCAACCTCGCGGCGGCTGTAGGGCGCCACGACGCCGCCCGTCTTCTGGGAGGTTCCCACCAGCTCGCAGTACTGCCTGAAGGTGGGCATGTCCTGCGACAGCTCGTCCAGGATGGCCACCTCGTCCACCACGCGCGACGTCTTGGTCATGCGGATGTCGTCAGCCATCTGCTGGTTGGCCGCCGACGTGGCAGACGTCGCCTGCGTCTGCGGGCTAGAGCCGCTCCCCTGCCTCATGCCGATGAAGATGAACACGACGGTGGCGATGCACAGGAAGAGGAAGAAGAAGTAGAGGTCCATGAGGCGTCTCCTGATAGGTCAGGTACATACGGGTGGAGACAGGCCAAGCCGCCGGCCTGACCTGCCTCCTAACCTATGGCTTTGGATGGGGCAGCGTCCTAGATGCCCAGCTCAGCCTTGAGGCGGGCCAGCTCGGAGTCGACGGCGGCGTTGTGCGCCATGACCTCGAACTCGCGCTCCACCGAGACCTCCTCGCTGTTCATGTCGACGTATGCCTCGGCAACGGCCTCCTGCTCGGTGATCCTGCGCTCGAGGGCGTCAAGCTTCGCGAAGGCCGAGTCGGTGGAGGTAGCGCTGATGGCGGTGGTGACGCCCTGGGTGGCCTCGGCCATCTTGGAGCGGGCAATCAGCACGTTCTGGCGGGCGCGGGCCTCGTCCAGCTTCATGCGCAGGGTCTGCACCTGGTCGCGCAGCTTGTTGACCTGCTCGGTAATGTTGTCGTACTGGGCCTGGAGGGCGTCAACCTGAGGCTGCAGGCTCACCTTTACCTCGATGGCCTTGCGGGCAAGGTCCTCGTCTGCGTGCATGAGGGCCAGCTTGGCCTTGTCGTCCCAGTCGGCCAGCTTGGCCTTGGCGTCGGCCAGCTCCTTGGCGGCCACCTTCTGGGAGCCCATGGCCTGGCCCAGGGCCTGGGTGGCCTCGTCAACCTGCTGCTCCATCTCGATGATGAGCTGCTTGACCATCTTTACCGGGTCCTCGGCGCGGTCAATCATGTCGTTGATGTTGGCCTTGAGGATGTCTGCGAGCCTGCTGAAGATTGCCATGGTGCTCCCCTTTCTGCGGGATGTCTGGTTGCCTGAACTTCCTCGATTCTCTCACCTCGGAAGCTGTCGGGCAGTGCCGTACGAACTCAACATATACCATGATGAAAGATGAAATGCCCTGCTTTCGGCCAAGCGTCATACCACGTCTGCCATGCTGCGGCGAGACGGCCCTCGGCGAAACCTGATAGTTACCCACGGGACGACGTATAACGCTATACTTGTCTGCATGAGCAAGCAAGACACCGACACGCTTTATGAGACCGAGGGCCGCTGGAAGCCAGCGGCCCTTGTGGTGGTTGTCGCATGCCATTGCTTGGCATTCTGGATGATGTCGCTGTCCGACCACGTGCTTCCCTTGGTTCCCTGGACGCTTCTTGGGCTTCCCAGCGTGCTGCTCACCAGCTCCAACATCATCTGTTTGGTCACGAACGGCCCCGCCATCGGCGAGATGCCCGTCGCGGCGATGGCCCTGGGGCCCGCGGCGCTCTCGGCCATGCTTGCGAGCGAGCCGGGCAGCCTTGCGTGGTGGGCCTTCCTGCTGCTTGCCGTTCCCTGCCTTGTCGTGTGCGCCGTCTTTCTGCTGTGGGCTATCCGCCTTATGCGGGCCGCCAGCAAGACGTCCGACGTGGAGGGCGATGCCGTCATCATCGTGCTGGGGGGACTTGTGCGGAACGGCCAGCCGGTTCCCACCGTGCGCGAACGCCTGCGCGTTGCCGCCGAGCTGTGGCGCGAGTCGCCCAAACGCCTGTTGCTGCTTACCGGAGGCCCCACGCCCGACGGAACCTCCACCGAGGCGCAGGTCATGGCGTCGTGCCTCAAGCTTGAGGAGGGCGTGCCGCAGGAGGCGCTCCTGCTTGAGCCCAACGCCATCAACACCCAGCAGAACCTGCGCAACGCGCGGCAGCTCATCGACCAGAAGGGGCTGACGGGCAGGCAGATCTGCGTGGTGTCCAGCGACTACCACCTGTATCGCGCGCTTGCCCTTGCACGCAATGAGGGCATCGAGGCGCTGGGCATCCCGGCACCGGTGCCCTTCCGGAGCCGCCTGCAGCAGTGGTGCCGCGAGGTGCTGGTCATCCTGGTGAAGGGCGTGCGCTAGCAGGCCTTGCGCCGCGGCGGGCCACCTAGGGATTCGCTCAGCCTCCGCGACATCCCCGCAGCCGACCCTAGCGCATCGAGCGCTCGTGGCACACGCGCTCGGCCAAGTGGTTGGCCCATCGCTCGGTATAGAACGCGTAGTATGACATGCCCCGCCTCCGGCGCCTGCGCTCAAGGGCCGGCGTTCCTGCCCACACCAGCGACGGAATCACAATAAGGGGCAGGTAGAGGGGGCCAAGGATAAGAGCCTGCACCGTATGCCCGTACTCGTGGACAAGAAGCCTGCGCGGGCAGTGGCGCGGCACGAAGATGAAGGGCCCCAGCGAAAGCCCCCGGCTAAGCTTCCATTCCGTCACGATGGCGCTGCGGAAGGGGTAGCGCTTGCGATGGCGGCCAGCCGCCAGGAGCACGCCGGCGCCGGCGATGGTCTGGGGCAGCCCCCATGTGGCGTGCAGGAGCCTAGCCATTCGGACGTTCATCTATGCCACCCCCTCCCCTCATTGCAGGGTCTCCAGCCGCTCGGACAACAGCCGGTTGAACGCCTTGGGGTTGCCCGAGCCACCGGCAGCCCTCATGCACTGGCCCACCAGATAGCCCAACACCTTCCTGTTGCCCTCGCAGTACTGCCGTACCTGGTCCTCGCTGCGCGCGAGCACCTCACGCACGATGGCATCAAGCGCATCCGCATCGGTGCTCTGCCGCATGCCCCGCTCGTCCACCACGCGCTCGGGGTCGTCGTCGGTGCCGTCCACCACGTCCAGTACCTCACGCGCCTGAGCGAAGGTAACGGCATCCTGCGCAAGCAGCTGCGCGATGCTCGCTACCTGCGCCTCGTTCAAGCGCTCGTGGCCGGGCACGAGGTTTATCACCACATTGGCAACCATCGGCGCCGCCGCGACGCCGGCGCGCGCCACCGCCGCCTCGAAGAGCCGCGCGAGCGCCGGGTCGCCCGCGATGCGGTCCGCGTCGTAGGTAGGCACCGACCACTGCCGCTGGTAGCGCTCGCGCTTGGCGTCGGGCAGCTCGGGAATGCGCGCACGACACTCCTCCACAAACTCGTCGGAGAGGTCAAAGGGCGCCAGGTCGGGGTCGGGAAAGAACCGGTAGTCGTCGTTGGTCTCCTTCACGCGCATCACCGTGGTGCGGCGCCTCGTGGGCTCCCAGTGGCGCGTCTCCTGCCGCACGGTGCCTCCCGACTCCAGCACCTCGGCCTGCCGGCAGATCTCGTATGCCAGCGCGTCGTGCAGCGCCTTGAAGGAGTTGAGGTTCTTCAGCTCGGTCTTGGCGCCCATGCACACCTCGCCACGCCTGCGCAGGCTCACGTTGCCGTCACAGCGCATTGACCCTTGCTCGAGCGAGCAGTCGGAGATGCCCAGCGCAAGCCATGTTTGGCGCAGCCCCTCCATGAAGAGGCGCGCCTCCTCGGGCGTGCGCAGGTCGGGCTGGGTGACCAGCTCGATCAGCGGCGTGCCGCATCGGTTGTAGTCGATGAGGCTCTCGGTGGCGCCGCCGATACGCCCTTCGGCGCCGCCCACATGCACCATCTTAGCGGCGTCCTCCTCCATGTGGATGCGCAGGATACCAATGCGGGCCAGGTAGCTGCCGTCGTCGGCCTTCTGCGCCGTGTCGTCGGGACGCTCGAGGGCAGCCTCGCCCGCCACCCGCAAGTCAAGGTGCCCATGCATGCAGAAGGCCACGGGGCCCTGCGTGGTCTGGTAGTTCTTGGCCATGTCGGGATAGAAGTAGTGCTTGCGGTAGAACATGCTGCGCCGCTGGATCGTGCAGTTGGTAGCCAGCCCAGCCATCACGATGCAGCGGATGGCCTCCACATTGGGGACGGGCAGCGCGCCGGGCATGCCCAGGCACACCGGGCACACGTTGGTGTTGGGGGCATCGTCGTGGCTGATGCGGCAACCGCAGAACATCTTGGTGTCACATGCCGTGAGCTCGGTGTGTATCTCGAGGCCGATTACGGCCTCCCAGTCTTTGAGCACCTGCCGTAGCGCCCTCATGCCAGCTCGCCTCCCCTGCCGGCAAAGCCCGGTGCCACCAGGCCCTCCATGCTGCACGAACGCTCTAGCGCACGCGCGAAGGTAAGCAGCCGTGCGTCGGCAAAGGACGGCCCCTGCAGCTGTGCGCCGATGGGGAGACCCGACTCGCTCCCCAGGCACACGGGCACGCTGATGGCGCAGTTGCCCGCGATGTTACTGGAGATGGTGAAGACATCGGCAAGGTAGAGGGCCGCTGGGTCGCTGATGGCACCGTGCTCCCACGCCACGGTGGGGCTCGTAGGCATCAGGATGGCGTCCACGCGCTCAAAGGCACGCTGGTAGTCGGCCGTGATGAGGGTGCGCACCTTCTGTGCCGGCAGGTAGTACTGCTCGTACACGCCACTCGACAGCAGGTAGGCGCCTAGCATCTGGCGACGCTTGGCCTCTTGGTCAAAGCCGCGTGCCCGGGAGAGCGACGTCTGCTTGGCCAGCGTGGCGCAACCTGGCTCCTGGTAGCCGTAGCGCACACCGTCGAAGCGCGCCAGGTTAGAGAAGGCCTCGCACGGGGCAATCACATAGTAAGCGGCGATGGCCGACGCCATGTTGGGCAGGCTCACCTCCACGATGTGGGCGCCTTGGGCCTCAAGCCGCTCGGCCGCCAGGCGCATCGCCACACGCACCTCGGCCGAGAGGCCCGGCGCCTCCAGCAGCGACGGGATGATGCCCACGTGGCGGCCCTCGATAGGGTCGTCCAAATGGGCAATGAAGTCCTGCTCACAGGCCTGGCTTGTCGAGTCGCGGGGGTCGCGGCCACCAGCCACAAGCGCATTCAGCGCAAGCGCCACGTCCTCCACCCGACGCCCCAGCGGCCCCACTTGGTCAAGCGAGCTGCCAAAGGCCACCACGCCATAGCGCGACACCACCCCATACGTGGGCTTCATTCCAACCACGCCACACAACGACGCCGGCTGGCGGATGGAGCCGCCCGTGTCAGAGCCCAGCGCGAGCGTCACCTCGCCTGCCGCAACCGCCGCGGCGCTGCCTCCCGACGAGCCCCCGGGTACCAGCGCAAGGCCCCAAGGGTTGTTGGTGGGGTGGAAGGCTGACGAGTCGGTGGTGGACCCGAAGGCAAACTCATCCATGTTCAGCTTGCCCAGCGGGGTTGCCCCGGCGTCCAGCAGGCGCTGCACGCACGTGGCCGTGAAGGGGCTTTCGTAGCGCTCCAGCATGTGGCTGGCGCAGGTGGTACGGGTACCCAGCAGGTTCATGTTGTCCTTGAAGGCGACGGGCACACCCGCAAGTGGCGGCAGGGCCCGCCCTGCCGCGCGCAAGGCATCGACTCTGGCTGCGGCGGCAAGCGCAAGGTCCTCGCTCACCTGCAGAAACGCCTGCGTGTCGGCATCGCGCTCAGCGATGGCGTCAAGTGCCGCCTGAGCCACCTCCACAGCAGAGAAGGCTCCGCTTGCGACGCCCGCCGCAATCTGGCGTGCCGACAGCTGGTCGAGAGTGGCCGGCATCACGCACCTCCACCGTCGTCCAGGATCGCCGGCACGCGAAACGCCCGCCCCTCGCGGCTGCCGGCGTTGGCCAGCGCCTCTTCTAGCGAGAGCCCCGGCACCGGGACGTCCTCGCGCATCACGTTGGCCATGTCGCCGATGGGATGGAATGTTGGCTCAATGTCCTCAAGGTCGTACTCAAGGATTGGCTGCAGCAGGGCGATGGCGTCGTTGAGGTAGGCCGTCATCTCGACGAGCTCGGCGTCGTCCAGCGCAATGCGCGCATACGCGGCGATGCCCGCCACGTCGTCTCTGGTTAGCTGCTGGCCGCTGGCCACGGGCGCCCTCCTTGGCACAGGATGCTTCGTACGCAAGCCCATTCTATGGCAAACGATGGCGGGAGGGGCAGCTGGTGATGCACGCGCCTGTTGAGTCCCGGCTGGAGAAACTGAAAGTACTGTTGGGCGGCGAAGCCCTCTCGGTTGCTTACATCGCCAGGCAGCACGTCCTGCGAGCAGCCCCACAGAAGCTCGGCCCCCTCCAGGCCGAGAATCGCAAGGGCGCGTGCTTGGTTCTCGATCTTCCTGACGATGATCTTGCGCCACAGCTCGTCACGCAGGACAGGGGTGATGGCCGCCTGCGCCTGCATCACTCGGGCTTGTCGCGCGTAACCCACTTCGGGGAGCATCATGGCGGCGGGATGGTGGTTACGCCCAAGGAAGAGCATCACCACCTTGGACTTTGCCAGCAGGGTCTGTGCCATGGTAGACATGCGGATGTTGGGACCGCTAACCACCAGGTCCAGAATGTCACGGACGGGAATTGACGCCGTACCCTTATCTTGAATGACCACGAGCTGGCCGTCACGCACATGTACCTCTGCCGGGTTTTCGATGGACACGATTCGGTATGCCATGGCTCCTCCCTACGAGAGATTAATGTCTGGTAGAGAGCGTACAATGAGCATGGCAATGTAATTCTTGCGTTATCGGTCTTTCCGTTAGGCGCATTTGTCCAGTTGGCAAGACGTTGAACGAAGGTCACTTTTCCGACCCTCGTTCAACTCGCTCAGAACACTTGCCAGTCTTGTGATCGTAGTGGCTGTTGAAGAGCTCGAAGCTTCTCACGGCACGATCCGGCGCCTTCTCGGTGAGGTGGAACTTGTTGTCGTCGCCTATGTACCACCAGGTCTTATCAGTCTTCCAAAATAACGATTCCTTGTTGCCTGTCATAGGCCGAGCACCTCCCCAACAATCAATGCGGCCACTTCATTGTTGAACGAAGGTCACTTTTCCGACCCTCGTTCAACCTTCTACTTAGACTAAGGAAGCCGAGACTCCCAATCCCTGGGTGACCCGGCTTCGAATACATCATACCACAACCCAGCCCACCACAGGCCCCGCGAGGGGCCTTTTTCATGCCGATTGGAGGCAGCAATGCAGCGCAACACCGAGAGCGTGACCGTCAAGGCCGACGTGGACGGCAACGGCCGCATCACGGGCTATGCCTCGACCTTCACCCGCACGCCCGACTGGGCGGGCGACGTGGTGGCCAAGGGCGCGTTCGCCGACTGGCTGAACCGCATCCACGAGCACGGCACCACCGTGCCGATGCTCTACAACCACGACCAGTCGCTCGACAGCTTCATCGGCAAGGTGACGAGCATCGACGAGGACGACCACGGCCTGCTGTTCACCGCCGAGTTCGACGCGACCGAGAAGGCGCAGCGAGCCCGCGTGCTCGCCATGGACGGCAGGCTCGCCAAGTTCAGCGTTGAACGAAGGTCACTTTTCCGACCCTCGTTCAACCGTTGACGGATACGGCCCCTCTCGGGGCCGCGGTTGGGTTGGGCTGTGAGTGCGATGCTGGGCTTGGTTCCGCTACGATGGTTCCTCGCGGTGCTCTACAGCGTATATCCACGCGTCAGCCAGCTCCCTATGCTCGAGGTAACGAACGCCTTTCTTGTCGGCAATCACTATAGGGGGATATCCGATGGTCATAGGGTGATTCGCTCGCGCCCCGTACAGGCGGACCCCACGGTCCTTGCTGGGCAACGGGACTACCTTGAAGTGCTCGAGGCCGACGAGTTCGTCAATCAGCCTTGTCGCTTCCTCAAGCTCCTTGCTCATTGCGCTGCCTCCAGCACCTGATCGACCACCCTCGGGTTGATCTCCGCGTCATCCATGCGGAAGATGTAGTTGTCGCAAGGGGTGGTCAGCCCATAAGACCTTGTCGTATATTGTACCCGCTTGAGATATTCCCTAACAGACCCACCCGTTGAACGAAGGTCACTTTTCCGACCCTCGTTCAACTAATGAATACTGCGAGCTGGGACGCATGAAGGGTCTATCAAGGAAACAGTTAGAAGCGTACGCCTCAGGAAAGCTGATCGACGCGAACGAGGAGGAGAGATGGTTCGAGATTACATACTTACCGCCGAAGAACTCGAAGAGCTAGACGCCTCCCCCTTCGCATGGGGCGTCGATGACAGGTGCATGGAGGACTTCGACCCTGAAGATCCGTACAAGGGCATCGACCCACAGATACTTTCTGAGATGAACGAGGAAGCGCGTAGGCGCGGCCTTCCCGGAGCATAGCAGCGATCACAATCTAAACCCAACCCACCCGCGGCCCCGAGAGGGGCCGTATTCGTCAACGAGGACGTGACGGCCGGTCGCAGGTAAGCGGAGCCAGCGACCGGTGCCGCCACGGCCTTCCTCTCCGTGCCAGCACATGCGCAGGTAGTGGGTTGAGGGCCGTTGAACGAAGGTCACTTTTCCGACCCTCGTTCAACATATGCGAGAGATCCCTTTCGGGGCCTCGTTGTGGTATGATCCAATTAGCAGCTGAACGCCGGGCGAATTGGAAGCCGGGTCGTAGGCTGCTATTTCATGTAATCAACTCGATAGTCGAATCTGTTCTAATCACGTATATGGACGCGAGCCTTCCATGCTTGACCCAACTGTTCGCCGTTCGTCCATACACCTTTATTCCATCGGCGCCAAGATTCAAAGGACTGAGCACGGCAAGGCCTTCAGCTTGTCCCCGCTGGTGACATTGAGTAGCTGCTAGTGTCAGGTTCTTGCCAATTCTCTTCTTGCTATGCGGCGTTTTGATGTCAGTTGAACGAAGGTCACTTTTCCGACCCTCGTTCAACAAAGGCTCCTCGCCTCCGACGCATTTGCCGGTAGTGAGGAGCCTTGGTCTGTCTATGAAACTGGAATTTGTATCACAGAACCATCAGCAATGTTCCGGCTCCAATCAGGATACACCCTATCACTGACTTAAAAGTAAATTCTTCATGCAGAAAAAC
>CADALE010000037.1 GCA_902788705.1 uncultured Coriobacteriaceae bacterium
TCGATGGTCTTGGCAGGAGCGTCCCACTGGCCATAGCGGCCCGTGGCGGCCTCGAGCGCCTTGTTGGCGTCGGTGCCCTTCTTGACGTCATCCATGAACTTGCCGAGGTTGATGAACTCGAAGCCGATGATCTCGTTGTTCTCGTTGAGGGCCAGCTTGGTGATGTAGCCCTGGGCGAGCTCGAGGTAACGGGCGCCCTTGGCGGCGGTGCCGTAGGTGGTGCCCACCATGGAGCGCAGGCCCTTGCCGAGGTCGTCGAGGCCAGCGCCGATGGGCAGGCCGTCCTCGGAGAAGGCAGTCTGGGTGCGGCCATAGACGATCTGCAGGAACAGCTCGCGCATGGCAACGTTGATGGCGTCGCACACGAGGTCGGTGTTGAGAGCCTCAAGAATGGTCTTCTTGGGAAGGATCTCGGCGGCCATGGCGGCGGAGTGGGTCATGCCCGAGCAGCCGATGGTCTCGACGAGGGCCTCCTCGATGATGCCCTTCTTGACGTTGAGGCTCAGCTTGCAGCCACCCTGCTGAGGTGCACACCAGCCGATACCATGGGTGTAGCCGGAGATGTCCTCAAGCTGCTTGGCCTGGACCCACTGTCCCTCCTCGGGGATGGGCGCAGGCCCGTGGTATGCACCCTTGGTCACGGGGCACATACGCTCGACGTCTGCTGAGTACTGCATGTATTGCTCCTCTCCAAAACTCAGTGCGCGGGGCCGCCCTTGGCCCAGCGCAGCCTTGCACAGCCATTGAGGCTGCGGTTTCCCAACAAAACCTATATGGGAACGATTCCCCATAACTTGGTTAAGTCTACTCCATGTGTTAAGGCGCAAGTGCCACGCCGCGGAAGGCAATCGGGCGAGTGGAGGATACAATGTGCTGAGACGACGGTGCATTGAAAGAGGGGAGAGGGCATGGCGAGGCCTTGGGAGCAGTGCTGGAACCGACTGCCGCTTGAGGCGGCATACAACGTGCGCGAGCTGGGAGGATATCCCACGACGGACGGTGGCAGCGTTGCCTATCACCGGTTTCTGCGCTCGGACGCGCTCTCGTCACTGACCGAGGCCGACGTGGAGTTTCTTCGCGGCTACGGCGTGCGCCTCGTGCTTGACCTTCGCGACCCCGACGAGGTGGTTGCCCAGCCCGACGTACCCCTTGGCGACGACGTGCGCATCCAGAACGTGCCGCTTTTGGCCTTTGACATCTCGCGCAAGGAGGAGCTGGCGAAGCGCTTTGCCGTCGAGCAGCCCACCTACGAGTTTTTCTACGGGATGATCCTGGACAACCACGAGGGCATCGGCCGCTGCATGCGTCTGGTTGCGGAGGCCCCGCAGGACGTCTGCGTGCTGTTCCACTGCGCCGTGGGCAAGGACCGCACCGGCGTGCTGGCGATGCTGCTGATGGCCCTTGCCGGCTGCGACAAGTGGGACTGCGTTGCCAACTACGTGCCTACGCGCGTCAACCTGATGCGCCACGAGTGGTTTGCGGCGTACTGGGACGATGGCGACCCCGCCGCGCCGCTCAACGACTCGCCGGCACACGCGATGGAGCATGCGTGGGACATGGTGCAGGAGGCCGGTGGCATCGTGGCGTACCTGCGCTCGTGCGGGCTCTCCTACGAGGAGATCGAGGCCGTGCGTGCGCATCTAAGGGGGTAGCGGGCCATCGAGGGGCGACTGCCGTCACCCAAAGGCGGGCCCGCTGGCCGACGTTGGTGCCGTCTGCCAAACCGTAAGCGCATCGTGTGCAGACGGCCAGCGCAATTGATTAGAATCTAAACATTAGGTACAAGCGCCCGCGGGCGCTCGATAGAGGGAGACAACCATGGCCAACGTCGACATTGCCAGCACGCTCGTCAGCTACCTTGCCAACAACCCCGAGCTCATCACCCAGTTCCTTGATCACCCGTACTCCACCACCCAGCAGGCCACGGGCTCGCCGGTCCAGCTTTCGCAGACCGACATGAGCGAGGTCGTGACGGCTGCCGCGGCCATGTCCACGGGCAGCCAGGTGGACTTCTCCAACCTTGCCAGCGTGGCCGCCACCCTGCTCTCGCAGAACGGTGGCAGCGTGCACGCGCTGACCAACGCGCTCTTTGGCACCTCCGCGCAGGCCCAGCAGCAGGCTGCCGCCACGCCGCAGTCCTCCGGCCTCGACCTTGGCACGCTGGTCAACCTTGCCGGTGCCCTGATGGGCGGCACCACCTCCAGCAAGCCCAAGACCGGCGCCGGCCTCATCGACCTCTCTGACGGCATCGACGTCAAGGACGTCATCGGCCTGGCCAGCCTGTTCCTCTCTAGCAAGTAAGCGCTCAGGTCAAGGAAAGACGCAAGTTTGCAGGGCCTGCCTCGAGCCGGGGCAGGCCCTGCTGCCTGTTGAGGCGGCAGGGTACGGCGCTCACGCAAAAGGGCATGGTGGCCCAGTGGCCGCAGCCTGATGGCGGTGAGGTAGGTGCGAGGCGATGGCGACGCGGGAAGGAGTGTGCATGAGCTGGCTGGATGAGCTGAGGGGCGTGCTGCCCGCATCGCTTGGGGCCGTCCTGCCCGTCGGGTCGCTGCAAAGCGAGCGCATCCTGAGCGTGCCTTCGGGCGACAACGTGCGCGAGCTGGGAGGGTACCGTGCGCTGGGCGGCCTTACCCGCTGGCATCGCTACCTGCGCTCGGGCTCTACTGACCGCATGGACTCTAGGGACATCGCGCGGCTGCGCGCCTACGGCGTGACCCATGTGCTTGACCTGCGCGGCAGCTTCGAGCAGCCGCGGGGCACCTGTGCCTTTGCCCGCGAGAAGGGCTTTACGTGGCTGAACGTGCCCCTGTACGACTTCGACCTGCACGACCCTCGGTTTGTCCCGCCCGACGGGAACGAGGACTACCTGGTGGAGAGCTACCTCACGATGCTCTCCAACCACGATGCGGTACGGCAGGTGATCGAGTTTCTGGCCGACGTGCCGCCTGACGAGTGCGCGCTGTTCCACTGCGCGGCGGGCATGGACCGGACGGGCGTCACGGCCATGCTGCTGCTTGCGGTGGCTGGCGTGGGCAGGCGGCAGATAGCCGCCGACTACGTGTACTCGTTTGGCTCGGTGGACGAGGTGAACCAGGCGCTTGACGACCCCGACTTTGACGGCAACAGCCCGTGGCTGAGCCTGCAGGCGCGCCTGTCAACGATGGGCACGGTGTACGCTACGCTGCTGGATGCCTATGGCTCGGTGGACGACTACCTGATGGCGTGCGGAGTTTCTCGCGAGACGCTGGAGCGTTTGCGCGCAGGCTTCGTGGAGGGCGCGTAGGCACGTTGCGGATGCCTACGGCGCGATTCCTACCACTTGTTGTTGAAGCTCCTGCTCTGGTCGTCGATGGGGGCCGCCGGCTGCTGCGACTGCCACTCGTCGGGCACCGGCTGCCACTCCTGCTGGGGTTGCTGGACTGCGGTGGGCGACACGGAGGCGGCTACGGAAGGCGCCACGGGAGCAGCCGTTGGCGACATCATGGGGGCCACCACAGGCTGATAGCCTCCCCAGAAGGCCTCGTCATTGCGCGACGAGGTGCGCACACGGTTGATGGCCAGCAGGAACATGACCACCGTGAAGGCGAAGCCGGCAAGCGTGATGAGTGAGTCCTCGGTGTCGAGGCTGAAGTCGTAGAGCCCGTGGATGATCATGGGGACCAGAAGGGCAAGCACGCTGTTGGCGCGCGCCTGCGACTGGTTGCCCAGGGCCTTGTGGCGATGGGCTATCCCGTAGTAGTAGCCCATGAACACGCCACACACGCAGTGCAGGGGCACCGACAGGAACGCCCTTGCCACGGCCACGCCGACGTCAAACAGGCCAAGCACGTAGAACAGGTTCTCTAGGGTTGCGAAGCCCAGGCTGGCCATGACGCCATACACGATGCCGTCGAAGGTGTAGTTGAACGCGGGGTTCTTGCGCACGTTGCGCATGGCCAGGTACTTGAGGCCTTCCTCGGCAAGCGGCACCACCACCAGGTACATGCCCAGCGAGTAGCCAAGCCTCGTGGACACGAGGCCCATCAGCAGGTTGTCGCCTATCGACTCGAGGATGGAGGCCGGGAAGCACGTGAGGCAACCTAGCAGGAACGTCCTTACCAGCAGCCCGATGGGCTCACCCTCGACCTTGTCGAGCCTGAGCACGCGACCGATGAGCACGGCCGAAGGCAGAATGGCCAACCAGATGAGGATGTCAGTCATCTTCATAGCGCAACCTCCCAATAGACGAACCCTGCACAAGACTAGCAGATAACGTGGTCATTGTTTCGTTCTCGCAACCCTTCCGGCGGTACGTGGGGGCTTGTGCGATAGTGTCATGCACCACAAGCCGCGTTCGTCGCAGCGGCTGAGCAGAGCGAGAGGACATAGCCATGAGTCGCAGGATCGCCATCTTTGACACCACCCTTCGCGACGGCGAGCAGTCGCCGGGCGCATCCATGAACGCCGAGGAGAAGCTTGTCATCGCTCGCCAGCTCATCCGCTTGGGCGTCGACGTGATCGAGGCGGGCTTTCCCGTGTTCAGCCCGGGCGAGTTCCGTGCCGTGCAGGAGATAGGTCAGCTGGCAGGCGACAGCTGCGTGGTGTGCGCCATGGCCCGCACCACCAAGCAGGACATCGACGCCGCGGCCGAGGCCCTGAAGACGGCCAAGCGCCCGCGCATCAACCTGGGCATCGGCGTGTCGCAGGTGCACCTCACGCAGAAACTGGGCATGAGCGAGGACGAGTGCCTGGCGTGCATCTCCGAGATGGTGGCCTACGCCAAGGGCCTCGTGCCCGACGTGCAGTTCTATGCCGAGGACGCCGGACGCGCCAACCGCGACTTCCTGGTGCGTGCCGTTCAGGCCGCCGTGGACGCGGGCGCCACGGTCATCGACCTTGCCGACACGACGGGCTACTGCCTGCCCGACGAGTGGGCTGCCGCCATGAGGGCCGTCGTGGAGGGCGTGCGCGGCATCGAGAACGTGACGCTGTCGGTGCATGCGCACAACGACCTTGGCATGGCGACGGCCAACACCATCGCGGGCGTGCGTGCGGGCGCCACGCAGGTGGAGTGCACCATCAACGGCCTGGGCGAGCGTGCCGGCAATGCGGCGCTCGAGGAGGTCGTGATGGCCATCGCCGTGCATGGCGAGCTACTGGACGCCCATACCGACATCAAGACCACCGAGCTGATGCGCGCGTCGCGCCTGGTCAGCCGCATCACGGGCATGAGCGTGCAGTCCAACAAGGCCGTGGTGGGCACCAACGCCTTCGCGCACTCGCCGGGCGTCCACCAGGACGGCGTGCTCAAGGCCCCCGAGATCTACGAGATCATGGATCCCGCCGAGGTGGGTGCCGTAGGCTCCGAGGTCATCCTGTCGGCGCGCTCGGGCCGCGCCGCGCTAAGCAGCCGCCTCAGCGACCTTGGCTACGAGTTCGAGGACGCCGAGTTCGAGGACGTGTACCAGCTGTTCCTTGAGATGGCGGACCAGAAGAAGGAAGTGTACGACGAGGACCTCGAGTCCATCATCCAGGAGCGCGAGCGCGACGTGACGGCCGTGTACACGCTCAACGCCCTGCAGATTCAGTGCGGTGACCCGCTGGTGCCCACGGCCGTTGCCACCATCACCGACGAGGTGGGTGTGAAGCACGTGGTAAGCGCCACGGGCACGGGCCCGGTGGACGCCTCGTACAAGGCCATCGACCGCGTGGTGGCGGTGCACGGCGACCTCACCGAGTTTGCGGTGAAGGCCATCACCCGCGGCATCGACGCCATCGGCGAGGTGGTCGTGCGCGTGACGGCCGATGACGGCATGGTGTACGTGGGGCGTGGCTCCGACAACGACATCATCGTGTCGGCGGCGAAGGCCTACGTGAACGCCATCAACCGCATGATCCAGACCTCTCGCGCACGCAACGGGAGGTGAGGCCAAAGGGCCTGCTGACAATGGCTTGGTTGGGACGCGGGGCAGCCTTCGGGGTGTCCCGCGTTTGCTACACTGATGCACACGAGCGGTCCGTTCCTTTACTTGGGGGAGGTTCGCATGACGCGCGCGAGGGTGGTTGGTTGGCTGCGAGCCTGCAGGGTGCTGAGCGTGGTTGCCCTGCTTGTGACACTGGTGGCGACGCCGCGAGTTGCGTTGGCACGGAGCCTCGAGGTTGGTGCGGTGGACATCGTGGCAACCGTCCAGAGCGACGGGTCGGTGACCGTCGTGGAGCAGCGCACCTACAACGCAACCGGTAGCTACAGCGGCGTGTACTGGGACGTGCCCCAGGGCTCCTACGAAGGCAGGGAGGTCCGCGCAACCGTTGTGTGGGTTAGCGCCATCGGGGGCGGCAAGCAGGTACTTCTTGAGGAGGCCACGACCGAGGCCCCGGGAACCTACCAGCTTACCGACAATGACGACCACCTGCGGCTCAAGGTGTTTTGGCCCATGGAGGACGAGACCGTCACGCTGCAGGTGTCCTACGAGCTGTCCAACCTGGCCTCGCGCTGGGCCGACGTGGGCGAGCTGTACTGGCAGTACGTGAAGGCCGACCCAGGCTCTGAGGGGGAGTGGCTTAACGTTTCGTGCGCGGTCCGGCTGCCGGTGCCCGACGGGGTTGCCGTGACTCCCGGAGAGAACGTGCGCGCATGGGGGCATGGTCCCATCGATGGCGAGGTGAGCTTCGCGAACGACGAGGTGCGGTACTTCTCGCCGGGCGTGGGAAGCAACGAGTTCCTGGAGGCGCGCGTCACCTTCCCGGCCGAATGGCTGGGGGACGCCGCGGCGTCTGACGAGGCGCGGCTTGAGGGCATCCTTGCCGAGGAGGACCAGTGGGCCAAGGAGGCAAACGCCAAGCGTCGCAATGCGCGGCTAATCGTGTACGGCATCCCGGGCTCGATGGCGACTCTGGGCGTGGGCAGCCTCGTGGCCATGCAATGGTACAAGGCCCATCAGCGCAGGAAGCAGCCCAAGGCGCAGTTTAGCGACACCTACTACCGTGACGTGCCCACCAACGACCACCCAGCCGTGCTAGGGATGCTGTATCGCGAGGGCAAGCTGCAGGGGAAGGACTTCTCGGCCACGTTGATGCGCCTAACCGACCAGAGGCGTATCTCGCTTGATGATGTTTGGCACGCCGCGAAGACCAAGCGCGGGGGCACGAAGCAGCGGCATGAGTGGCGCCTGCTGCTGTTTGACCAGGTTGCCGGCCGAAGCGACACGCGCGCCGGTGGCAAGAAGATCGACGACAAGGCCTTCGACTTCCTGCACGACGTCATTGCCGACAAGCACAAGCACGTCATCGACCAGTCACTGCTGGGGCCTTCGGGCGAGCCCTACGTGCTGATGTCGTTCTTCGGCGAGGTTGCCGAGACGTGGCCAGAGGCGTATTCGCAAGGCTATAACGCCTGGTCGGATGCGGTGCGTGCGGCGTATGACAAGCGCGGCTTCGTGTCGCATGACACGAGCGACAGCCTGATGCCGGGTGTCTTGGGCCTGGCTGACTTTGCGCTTGCCGTCGTGCTAGCCATCGTGGGCATGGTGCTTGGGGTTCCAAACCTGTGGGGGTGCCTTGCGTTTGTGGTGCTGTTTGGCGCGGGCGTGGCCATCATCATGCTTGACAACGATGCGCCCCTAGTCATCTTCTCGCAGGAGGCTGTGGAGATAAAGGCCCAGCTAGAAGCCCTGAGGCGATGGCTCATTGACTTTACGCGCCTTGAGGAGGCCGTTCCCACCGACGTGGTGCTGTGGAACCGCCTGCTGGTGATGGCCACCGAGCTGGATGTGGCAGACCAGGTGGTTGCGCAGCTGAAGGTTGCCGCGCCGCAGGTGCTGGCCAACTCTGCCTTTGGCGCGTGGTGTGGTGGCGCGGTGGGCGACCTCAACGATCCCGCCGAGGCCTTCGAGCGCTCCGTGCAGAGGGGGTTGGGTACCACCTCGGACAAGCTGTATCACGAGGTGTCGACGTACGACACCGCAAGTTCGAGCGACAGCTCGTCGAGTGGCAGCGGTGGCGGGTTCTCGTTGGGCGGTGGCGGCGGCTTCTCGGGCGGTGGCGGCCGAGGGGGCGGCTTCTAAGGCGTCTCAGCGCGCTGTGAGGCGTTTGGCGTTGCCGGATGTGAGCTTCCGGAGGCCTTGCGACGAGCGGTGGGCGTGTTTTGCCCGAATCCGGTCGTACATCTGTGACGTTTCGTGTTTCAAATCCTGCGGCTTTCTGCAGGAAACGTCACAGATGTACGACGAAATTGCGCCGAAGTGTCGTCACTACACGCCATGAGGGTCCAAGACCCGCGTCCTAGAGTCCAAGTGTGTCGTTTTGTGGCCAAATTCGGGCTCCTGTGGCTTCGCCGGTTTTGGCGTATCTTTTGAGAGCGGCCGCCGCTAGGGGCTTGTGTTTCCTTCTCGTGGTGATGGGCTCCGTTCACCTTACAGAAACGACCGCTCGCCTATACTCAGCCCATACGTTTTCGACGCCTAAAGGAGGCCTCATGGACTTCACCTCTAATCACCGTCCCGACGACATGGCCCGCATCAACACCCCCGAGCTCGCTCAGGCCTTCATCGACGAGGCCGTCGCGTACACGCGCGAGCAGGTGGGCGACGGCAAGGTCCTGCTGGCCCTCTCCGGCGGCGTCGACTCCTCCGTGGTGGCGGCGCTGCTGATCAAGGCGCTGGGAAAGCAGCTCGTGTGCGTGCACGTGAACCACGGCCTCATGCGCAAGGGCGAGTCCGAGCAGGTCATCGATGTGTTCCAGAACCAGCTGGGCGCCGAGCTCATCTATGTGGACGCCACCGACCGCTTCCTCGACCTGCTGGCCGGCGTGGCCGACCCCGAGGCCAAGCGCCACATCATCGGCGAGGAGTTCATCAAGGTCTTCGACGAGGAGGCCGCCAAGCTCGAGGGCATCGGCTTCCTTGGTCAGGGCACCATCTATCCCGACATTCTTGAGTCCGAGGCCGGCGTGAAGGCGCACCACAACGTGGGCGGCCTGCCCGCCGAGCTCAACTGGGAGCTCGTCGAGCCCGTGAAGCTGCTCTTCAAGGACGAGGTCCGCGTGGTGGGCAAGGAGCTGGGCCTGCCCGAGAGCATGGTCGAGCGTCAGCCGTTCCCCGGCCCTGGCCTGGGCGTGCGCTGCACCGGCGCCATCACCCGCGACCGTCTGAATGCGCTGCGCGAGGCTGACGCCATCGTGCGCGAGGAGATCGACGCGGCTGCCGCCGCCGGCGCCATCGAGCGCCCCTGGCAGTACTTCTGCGTGGTGCCCGACTACCGCGCCACGGGCGTGCGCGATGGCAAGCGTGCCTTTGAGTGGCCCTGCATCATTCGCTGCATCAACACGGTCGACGTCATGACCGCAACGGTTCCCGAGCTTGACTGGGCGCTCCTGCAGAAGATGTGCAACCGCATCCTAGCCGAGGTCCCCGGCATCTGCCGCGTTGCCTACGAGCTGAGCCCCAAGCCCATCGCGACGGTCGAGTGGGAATAGGACCGCTACATTATTGTGCGATTCTTCAGGCGCTCCGGACGTGGCTCCGGAGCGCCTTTTTGATGCTTCTTGAGGACTCGTGTGCGCGTAAGCCTAACGTGAGCTGCAGTTGCCAGCGGTTGGGTAAGGCAGATACACGGGGTCTTTGACCAGCACATTCTTGCTCTCGAATGCTGGCTGCCGCCGATAATCGAACAGTTATGTGCGGACAGGTTGGACGTACGAGAACGTGGCAACACTTTGCGAACGTCGGCACGATTGGCACTGAGTTGCATGCGGGGAAGCCGTTTTTGATGACGTCAAAACGACGTCACGGAGAGTGGGTGGACGTCACGGTTTTGCAGGGGTGCAGGTGATGGCACCAATCCACAGTATTCTCAACGCTTCCAACGGATGTATTTGTGTCCTGTCCACCTGCTAAGGTCGGTTCAGCAGCAAAACTCACGCTGGGAGGAAGAAATGGTCGGATTCGGGTTGGACAACGTCGAGATGGGGCG
>CADALE010000038.1 GCA_902788705.1 uncultured Coriobacteriaceae bacterium
GCCGTCGCCTACACGGTCCAGGAGGCCAAGGTGCCGGAAGGCTACGCCGCGTCGGTCGCGGTCGAGGGCAACGTGGCGACCATCACCAACACGCACACCCCAAAGAAGGGCGCCACGCCCGTACTCCCCAAGACTGACGACCCGATGAGCATGGCTTTGATCGGCATGACGGGCCTCGTCGCGACTGCAATCCTTGGCGTGGGTCTGGCAATCAGGAAGTACGAGCGATCCATTTAGGCAACCAGCACGAGCAACCAAACCAAGGCAGGCCCCTTTCGGGGCCTGCCTTCATCTGTAGCGACTGGGCTCGTGGTGGAAGCGCTCGGAGCAAAGCCGCCATCCGCGCCTCAGTGGCCTCGGCGCAAAGGGGGGCGGGCCGCCTCGCGCGAGGAGACCCGCCCCCAATCGTGCCTTTGCGCGCCTGGCTGCGCCTTTACACCGCGAGGCCTGCGGCGTAGGCCTCCTTGCCGGCCACCAGCGCATTGCCTGCCTTGATGGCGCTGCCAATTACCTGCACGTTGTCGCAGGCCTTGCGTGCGGCCTCCTCCAGCGGGTTGTACGCGCGGTAGCCAAAGCCGCTCACGACGAGCCCTGCCGGTAGCTTGTGCTCGCCCTCGGCATCCTCGTAGACCACGCCGTCCGCCTCGATGGCTTTCACCTTGGCGCCGGTCTTCCACTGCACGCCCGCCTTGGCCATCATCTCGATGAGGCAGACCTTGGTCATGGGCATCATGTCCTTGAGGATGTCGTCCTGCATCTCCAGCACCGTGACCGGCACGTGCGGGAGCAGCACCTCGGCGATGTAGTCGGCCGTCTCGCAGCCCACCTCGCCGCCGCCGCAGACCACGATGGGCGCGTCCTTGACCTCGACCTTGCCCAGCAGCACGTCCTCGGCGGTGACCACGTTCTCGCCGTCGATGCCAGGCACGGGCGGCACCAGCGGCTTGGCGCCGGTGGCGATGATGATGGCGTCCGGCGCGAACGCGGCGATGGCGGCCTCGTCCACCTCGATGCCCAGGTGCACGGGCACCTCCAGCTCCTCGAGGCTCCTGCGCAGGCTGCTCACGAACGTCGACAGCTCGCCCTTGCCCACCGGGAAGGCGGCAGAGCGGAACTGGCCGCCCAGATGCTTGCGCGCCTCGAAGACCTCGGGCTTGTGGCCACGCAGGGCGAGGGTCTCGGCAGCGATGAGGCCGGCAGGGCCGCCGCCGATGACCATCACGCGCTTGGGTTCCTCTGCCTTGGCAAGGTCGTTCTCAAACTCGCGACCGCAGCGCGGGTTGACGAGGCAGCCCGCCTGGTCGTCCATGAACAGGGGCATCTCGCAGCCCTGCAGGCAGCCGATGCAGTAGCGGATGGCCTCGAAGCGGCCGGCCTTGGCCTTGGCGGGCAGGTAGGGGTCGGCGAGCGACCCGCGCGCCATGCCGATGAAGTCGGCTTTGCCCATCTTGAGCAGGGTGTCTGCCATCTTGGGGTCGTTTATGCGGTTGGCCAGGATAACGGGGATGCTCACCAGGGCCTTGACCTGCGCGGCACGCTCCATGTTGAGGGCGTGGTCGGTGAACATGGGGGCGATGATCTGCTCGGTGGGGTGGCTGGCGTACATGCCGTTGGAGATGTGCAGCGCGTCGAAGCCGATCTCCTCGAAGTGGCGGCAGAGCTCGTAGGTCTCGGCCTCGGTGCGGCCGCCAGTCACGAAGTCCATGGACGAGAGGCGCACCTGGATGGGGAAGTCCGGGCCCACCTGCGCGCGCATGGCAACCAGGATCTCGTCCACGATGCGCACGCGGTTGTCGAAGCAGCCGCCGTACTCGTCCACGCGGCGGTTGACAGCGGGGGAGAGGAACTCGGCAAGCAGGTAGCCGTGTGCGCAGTGGAGCTCGACGCCGTCGTAGCCAGCGTCCTTGGCACGGCGGGCAGCGGTGCCAAAGTCCTCCACCAGCTGATGGATCTCCTCCACGGTCATCTCGCGTGCCTGGAAGGCGCACATCGGGTCCTTGGTGGGGCTGGGCGCCACGGGCGTCTCGCCGCCGTTGGCCGCGGGCGTGGTCTGACGGCCGGGATGGTACATCTGGGCAAAGATCTTGGAGCCGTACTTATGCACGGCCTCTGTCACACGACGGCTGCTGGCAACGTGCTCCTCCTTCCAGAAGCCGGGGATGCGGCTGTAGCCCTTGCCGGCGGGCTGCACGCAGTAGTCTTCGGTGATGAGGAGACCCCAGCCGCCCTTGGCCTTCTCCTCCATGTACGCCACGTACTGGTCGGTGATCATGCCGTCGTAGGTGCAGTAGTTCATGACCATGGCGGGAACCACCAAGCGGTTGGGGATCTCGCAGGTGCCGATCTTCATGGGCGAAAACAGTGTGTCAAGCTTCATTTCTCATCCTCTCCGACGCGCTTGAACCGACATTTCCAACATAAAGGTGGGGGTTGCCCCCAGGTCAAGGCGCTACACTTGAGAAGGTGTGGAGGGAGTGCCATGCGTTACACCCAGAAGGACATCTGTCGTGCGTTCGACATAAAGAGAGATACGCTCCGTCACTACGAGAGGCTTGGAATCATCGAGCCCGAGGTCGACTCAAGCAACGGGTATCGCTATTACGACGATTGGCAGATCAATCTGCTCTGGGACGCAAAGCGCTATCAGTCCATGGGATTCAGCTTGGCTGAGGTGCACGACATCCTTCACGGTGACTCGCTCTCGGACGTGCAGGCACGCGTCAGCGGTCGCCTCGACCGTTTGCGTGAGGAGCAGGTGTACCTGGAGAGACGCATCTCCTTGATCAGCTCGTACAGCATGCGGCTGAACTCGATAGAGGAGCGCCTGGACAGGTACGTGACTGAGGAGATGCCTGCGCTCCGCTTTGTCCCCAGGTGCGAGGTGCACGAGCTGATGCTCAGTGACAGCCTTGCTGCCTCTGGTGCCTTCGCGAACGCAAATCTCGCCCTAAGCATCCCCTGTGCGCATTTTCCCAGCATGGACGGTGAGCTCTACTATTGGGGCTTCGCAATGCTCGAGGAGTGGTACGACCATATGGGAGGTCCTGAGGAGGGAAGCGTGTCCATTCCAGCGGGATCAGCACTCTTGACTTGCGTTGACGCGGGCGAGCGCTGGGGCTTTGGTCGCCATCTCTTTGACGGGCTGGTCGCAGAAGCGGAGCGGTTGGGAAGGAAGCCACTGGGCATGCTTTGTGGCTATCTCCTTACGCGGACGTACGACGAAGACGGTCGGTACCATCGCTATGTGGAGGCCGTGCTGCCCTTGGAGGAGTAGCGGGAGCGGGCCTTAATTGGCGTTTTTCGCAAACCGACGGTACCGTCACGACTGGGATTCGCCGCCCATCTGGCGCAGCCTGACGCAGGCCGGGCAGTTGCACGTCACCTGCGCGTCCAGCTCCTTTAGCCTCTGCAAGGTGTGCAGGCGCACCTCCTCCTGGCGCTTCGCGTCCTCGGCAGCCTGCGCTCGCTGGGCGAGGTGCTCCGAAAGGGTCATGCGCTTCTTGTCAGTCGTGCGTGCCATGCGTTCCTGCCAGGTTCCAGTCAATCGATTGCTGGGGGAGACGTGGTGCTATTCTTCCGCAGGCCGCGTATCCTGCTCCATGGTACGCCACTTGCGGCTTCGCTCGGTGCGGGGCGGAAGGAAAGGGACTGCATGGCCGACGCGCGTCCTCGTTGCGCGGCCCGCTGTGGTACCTTCTAGTGGCTGTAGGCGCACGACGAAGGACTCACTATGAAGACCAAGATCATTGCGATTACGCTCGCAGCCATTCTCACGACGCCACTTGTCGGCTGTGGCGCGCAGCAAGAGGCACCAGCCGCCGACGGCACCACGACCATCGAGGCGCCAGCCGCTACGGCCGAAATCGAGGACGTGACGACCGTCGCCTACCTCGGCCCTGAGGGAACCTACACCGAGGAGGCGACCAAGGCCTTCTTTGGCAATGACGACCAGCTGCTACCGCAGGCGACGGTCGCGGATGCCCTCGCGCTGGTGGCCAACGGCACGGCCACCTACGCCGTGGTGCCGCAGGAGAACACGCTGGGCGGACCCGTGACGGACTACATCGACGCGCTGCTCGCGACCGACGGCGTGGCTGTGGTGGGCGAGGTGGTGCTCCCCATCCGCCAGACGCTCATGGGTCTGCCAGGCACGGACCTTTCGCAGGTAACCCGCGTCCTCTCGCACAAGCAGGGCCTGGCCCAGAGCGCGGCGTGGCTGGACGAGAACCTTCCCGACGCCCAGCGCATCGAGGCGGCAAGCACTGCGGCTGCGGCGCTGGAGGTGGCTGACGGCGCAGACCCCACCACGGTGGCCATAGCAGCCCCCGGCGCGGCCGACCTCTACGGCCTTGAGGTGCTACAGGCCAACGTGTCCCAGTGCGAGGCCAACCAGACGCGCTTCTACGTGGTGGCTCGCGAGGCAAACGAGCTGGAAGGATATGGCTGCGCCGTCTACGTGGCGGACATCGCTGCGGGGGAGCTGCCCGGGGTTCTGGAGGAGGTCTGCACGGGCGGTACGGAGCTTGCGTGCGTGCACGACCGGCCCGAGGGCTCGGCGCTCGGCACCTATCGCTACGTGATCGAGCTCGAGCGCGCGGATGGCTTCACGGACGAGGAGCTTGCGCGCTTGGAGGGCATAGGTCAGCTCGCGTACCTCGGGTGCTACGCGCGCGTGGAGGTCTAGGGCAGTCCCGCGGCCAACCAGATTGATGCAGGCCGTGAGCAGGTCATGAAGGTGCTCATTGACGTGGGCCCCGAGGCATGGGATGCGTGAAAAAGGGGCTTGCATCGACCGGTGCCATCCATTAGACTAATCCCACACAAGGCCCGTTCGTCTAGCGGTTTAGGACATCGCCCTCTCAAGGCGGAGATCGCCGGTTCGAATCCGGCACGGGCTACCAACTCTTCGCAGGCCCCCTTCGGGGCCTGTTTTCGTATATGCCGACACCTTCTCCGCCTCCTCTGGGCATTACTGGGACACAACGGCGACACAAACTCGCTTGGGACGCCCGTAACATGCGCGCGTTCTCTAACGTGCTCCGTTACGAGGCCGCCCTGAGCGGCTTGTCTTCCCTGCCGTCCGCCTGTGTAGATTCGGAGAACAGGTTTCCAATGAGCGCCGCAACCCTCTGGTCGTTCTCGGGCAGCACATGAGCGTAGAGGCTCATGGTGAGCGTGGGGCTCGCATGCCCCAAGCGGTTCTACATGGTCTTGATGTCCACGTCGTTGACGATGAACTGAGTGGCCTTGGTGTCGCGCAGCTCGTGGAACTTGAGGCCGCTGAACCCGTTGTCGGCACAGAAGGTGCACCATCAGCGGCTGGAGTTGATGATCCTGAGGTACTCGGCCTTGTCGGAGCAGCAGACCAGTGTGTCGTCGCGCAGCCACATGGCTCCGATGTATCTTACGAGGCTCTCGACCAACGTGCGCTCTCGGTGCAGCCTGGTGCGGCTGACCTATCCGGCAGACCCGCGGTCCTCCTGCCACTGCAGGGCGAACTCCCCGAAGGTCATGCACTCGCCGTCTGCCGACAGCCCGCTCTCGAGCTCCGACTTAATGCGGTCGCTCTCCTTGCATGCGTCTGACTTGGCGCCGTGGATGGTGCGCGATATGACCGTTCGCTTCTTCGTCAGAGGGTTGGTGCCGCAGTCGATGCGGCCTTACACCTTCGCGGCCGGTAGCTGGAGCCGTCCTTCTTTCTTATCTCTTTGACGCTTCCGTCTCCCTTTGCCATTGCATTCACCTCCTTGTTTGGCGGACGTCGTGTGCTTGGCCCTTGCTTATTGCCAACGCGCCCCGTAGGAGGACGCGGTTGGTCGCTATGGCGACTGATCTAGCCGAGGAGCGCCTTCGACTCTTCGTACCAGCGCTCTACGCTGCAGCGGTATGCTTTCCCGATGCGGTCGACAGCGTCATCGAGGGGAGTGCTGCCCGCAGCGAGCGCGTAGGCGAACTCGCTGCGGGCAGCGGATGCCTTTGTGTTGCAGCTGCCAGAGCAGTACATGCCCCGTTGCCACGCGAGCGATCCGCAAGGAACGGCCAACCGCAGCGGGCACAGAGCCGGAAGGCACCCGCCTCCGCAAGCCTGGCAACCTCTCGGTAGAAGGCGTGGGTCGCGTTGACGTGGTCCCGGACGTGGAAGCCGCTCTCGTCGTGCCATGTCATCAGTCGCGAGTGGCTCTATCGTCGGGTAGACACGCGGCTCGATGTGGTTGGAGAACACTTGGGAGATGTTGCGCGGGTCTTCTCGGAGACGTCCTAGCCAATCACCTTGCAGTCAGAGAGCCTCACGCCGCAGTAGAGTGTGCCGCGTCCGCGCATGTTGAGGATGGAAGCTACTGACATCATACCCTCGCGCAGCTCAGACATGCTCATTTGTGCTCGGCGTACTCGCTCTCCATGCTCAGGTTCATCGGTACCTTCCCCGAAGGTCCAGTGGTATGGCTGTCCATTGCACCGTTGCGGACACCACGTTGACTGAGACAGCCGTTCGGATTCCTCTCTCAAGCGTTATCGTGAGATAGATACTTTTGAACGTTTGAGGAGTTTGCATGTCAGAGGAGCTTGCCGGATCATCGTTTGATGCCTTCGTCGATGACGCGGCAGTAGAACTAGCACGGCTCTCGGCGAGCCAAGGAAAATCAAGACGCGTAGCGCTTCAGGACGGAAAGGTCCTTGACCTTGCACGAATGAGCGGCGTCGAGTACTCCTTTTATGTCGAGCCAGAACTCTTTCTCCCTGATGGCGTTGACGTTACTTGGTACGGCGACGACAGGAGGGTGCAAGGAGCCGTTGTTTTTCGGAACGGCGACTACATCGAGATCTGGTTCGACTCCGAGATTGGCGGGGACCTATCCAACGTGGAGGTTTACGCAGGCGTTCCGGACTTCCTCGACATCCTATCAACGAGGCTGCAGGAGCGTAGGGGTAACCCGAGCCCGCTTGCCCTTGAGTTGATGGAAGCACGGCTAAGCCACGCGAAGAGTGCTGTGGCATGGCCAGAAGAACCGGCTGATTATGCCTCCGAGATACTCAAGAGGCATCTCGTGTTTGTCTGGGGTCCTCCGGGCACGGGCAAAACCTATACTCTCGCGGAGGTGGCGCGCAGGCTCGTACTGGCCGGAAGACGCGTGCTCATGATCTCCAATACAAACGTTGCTGTCGATCAGGCCGTGATTGAGCTGGCCAAGGGGATCGATGGCAGCGGGAAGGTGGTCTCTCGATTCGGCGTTCCCAAGGATAAGAGGATCGTAGGAAATGACAGGCTTTCCTCGTACGAGATGGCTCTCGCACAAAAGCATGACTTGCGCGAGAGACGCGATGCGCTTCTCGATGAGCGCAAGCGAGCAAATCCTGTCCAGCGAAGACTCATCAATGAGGAGCTCGGCAATCTTCGCAATGAGGTACGCTCCTTGGAGCGGTCCATAGTCTCCAAGGCGGACTTTGTTGCCACAACAATCGCTAAGGCTAGCATGGAGAATATCATTTACGGCAACAGCTTCGATACGGTGCTCTTCGATGAGGCTGGTATGGCATTGATACCACAGGTGGCATTTGCTGCCTGCCTTGCAAGGAATCGGTTCGTATGCTTTGGTGACTTTCGTCAGCTGCCGCCAATTGTGAAGGATGCCGTTGCTCCGAAGCTTGCCACGGACGTTTACGAGTGGGTCGGAATTACGGATGCGGTGGATCGCGGTATGGGGCACAGGCTGCTCGTCTCGATGGAAACGCAGCATCGTTCCCATCCCGCCATTGCAGACTTTGTGGGGAATCATCTCTATGCGGGAAGGCTTCGTACGGCGGAAAGCTCGATTCCGAGGAATCGTACCATTTCGCTAGCGGAGCCCCTTCCCGGTTGCCCCATGGTTCTTGTCGACACAACGGGCTACCCGACGAGGTCTCTCCCTGAGCCTAGGGAAACCGGATCTTATTCGCATCACAACATCTTCCATGCCTTTCTCTCCGTCCATATCGCCATGTTGGCGAGGCGTGGTTGCGTCGATCGCGATGACGATGAGGATAGTGTCGCCATCATAACGCCGTATGCAGCGCAGGCGCGGCTGATACGAGGTATTCTGCGAAGTATCAAGGGAGAAGCATCGGGTATCCGCTGTTCAACTGTGCACGGATTCCAGGGTTCTTCGGCGCAGGTCGTGGTGTTCGATACCGTCGATGCCTTTGAAAAGAGGTTCAAGATAGGCATGCCACTTTCTAGCGTTGAACATCGGAAGGCAGATCGTCTTGTCAACGTTGCGCTGACGCGAGCGAGGGGTAAGGTGGTTGTGCTTGCAAACCTCGAAAGCATGAGTAGAAGCCTGAGGGAAAGAGACGATTTGCTGCTCAAAACGCTTCTCACTAAGATCCCCGCAAGGGTGAGCGGGACTAGCGTCGATGGGACCATCCTTAAGAAGGCTGTAGGCATAGAGTGCTTGGATAACAGCCGGTCTATGGGTAAGCTGCAAGAGGATATTGCCTCAGCCAGGAAGAGCATCCTATTGAACGTTCCTTGCATGCGCGCTGGAGGTCGCGCGCATGTGACTGAGCTGCGTAATGCGTTGCTGAAAGCTATTGGAAGAGGGATAAAGATTGTTGCCAGAGGAGATCTAAAGCTCTTCGATGGTTTGTCAATAGGTGTTCTTGAGGAGTCGGAAGAGACGCCATATGCGTTCCATCCACTTTGCGTGCTTGATGAACGAATCGTTTGGTATGGGCCTCCGCTCATGGGCGGCCAAATTAAGGGGAATACGCCAGCGAAAGGAATTGCCTGCTGGAGGATAGAGAGTCGCGAGGTAGCTTCGTTTATTGAAAAACGTGTGGCCGCGAGAATGCGGTGATGGTAGCTACGGTTGGTGCATATAAACCAGAACGCACTAGAACACAATCGCACGTAATCAGGTTAAACCCGATGGCGCCCTGCGTGCTATTGACAATTGCTGCAAACTGGACTGCTCAGAACTGCCTTTCATGAACAAGGGCTATGCCGACTGATCGCGTCGGGAATGTTGGTGTAAGCCCGGGACTGGCTCCTAGGTAGGAGAAACGGCCATTGCCTAGAATCTGAATCACCACAAGACAGGTTCTAGTG
>CADALE010000039.1 GCA_902788705.1 uncultured Coriobacteriaceae bacterium
GCATCGTCATGGACCGCCACGTGCCCCACAGCGTTGAACCCACTGGCCCCGACGACATCAACGTCAACCTCATCCTTGCCGAAGAATTCTTCGAAGGGCACCTGCTCGACGGCATGGCGGACCTCGCCTCGCCCTTTGCGACCGAGCTCATGACCATGGGGGCGAACCACGAACACTGGCGCGTCTACCACACTGTCGACGACGAGTTTGTCCGCACCTGCATCGAGCGCATCCTGTGCGAGCGCCTGGAGCCCGACATGACCAGCCCCTACCTGGTTGACTTCTTCCTTGCCGCCCTGCTCACGCACCTTTTGCGCACATACGAGCCAAAGGGCGAGCTTGCCGATGCGGCGTGGGAGCGAGCCGAGCTGACAGGTACCATCCGGCAATACATCTCGCAGCACTACCAAGAGGGAAACCTGCAGCGCATGGCCGCCGACCTGGGCTACGAGCGCACCTACCTGTCAAAGTTCGTGCGACAAAGCACCGGGTCGACCTTCAAGCAGCTGGTCAACGTCGAACGCATGCGACGTGCCGCGCTTCTGCTGCGCGGCACGGCGCGCCCCATCTATGAGATTGCCGAGGAGGTGGGCCTGGCCAACCTCACGAGCTTTTACCAGCGCTTCCGCGAGTATGCGGGCTGCACGCCCCAGGAGTATCGCACCCAGGGATAACAGACTGAGCCACCCGGTACGTGCCTATGCGTAGCAGAAGGTCTTCAGGCGCAGGAGCGTCGGCCCCTCGAAGGCAGGCATGGTGGTCTCGTCACCGTTCAGGCGACGGTCACGCACCCACACGCCGTCCACGAAGTGCCCATCCTCGCAGACCAGCAGATCGCAGTGGGGCTTGTCGGCGTTCACGGAGCGCCAGAAGAAGTTGGCGCCCATGCCCAGCACGAAGGCCTCGTCATCGGAGACGGGAAGCGCCAGCACAGAGCCCGGCAGATCGCCAAACGACACGTCAAGTGCCCAGTTGCCCAGCTCAAGCTGCTGCTTCTTGCCGCGCTCGCTGATGACGGCCTCCATGTTGCCGTAGCCGCCCGCATACGAGAAGAGCCCCGCGAGTCCCTCCATGGCAGCCTTGTACGCGGCGGGGTCCTGCGGGATGCGCAGCGCCGGGTCGGAGGTGTCCATGCCAAAGAGGACGCCCACGCTGTCGTCAAAGGGCTCGCCCATCTCCTCGAAGCCAAAGGGCGAGAAGCACAGGGCATGGTGATGGCCCGTGGCCCAGATGGCGCGCGGCGCGGCGTAGGCGTGCGTGGCGGTCTCGGGGATGAACAGCGGGTTGTCCAGCTTGCGGTAGTTGTCGCAGTCGTCGCAGAAGGTGCGCACGTAGATGTCAGGGCCGCAGGCGTCAAGCGAAGGCGCCGCCCACTTCCAGATCTCGAGCACGCGTGCGTTGGGGCCGCCGGTGGGGAAGCGGCCAGGCTCGTGGCCCTTGTCCAACCAGCAGTTGACGGCCATGGGGATGGGGTACTCCTCCTTGCCAGCCGAGGCGACGGCGTCCACATAGGCAGCCGTGTAGTACGTCTGGAACATCTCCTCGGCTACGGGGCCGAAGACCTCCTCCCACGTGCCCTCCGCAGCCCCTGCCGCCAGCGCGGCGGCCACGTCCGCCGCCAGCCCATCCGCATGCTCGCGCATGAAGGCAACGAGCCCCGCCGACACCTGCTCGGCAAACAGGCGGTCCGCCTCGTCGCAGTGGTCACGCGCAGCGCCCATCAGGCCGCACTCGTTCTCCACCTGCACCAGTACCACGGTGCCCGTCGCGCCGTCATACTCGCGCAGGTGGGCCATCAGGCGCGCGAAGGCACCCGAGTCGGCCGTCAGCGTCTCCTCGCAGAAGGCCGAGAGCGTGCTGTACGGCATGTTGTAGAAGTTGGTGAGCGTGGTCTTGCGCTCTCCCTTCACGGCCTCGGCGCGCCAGAAGCGGTCGGGGTCCGAGCGCACCCACTCGGGCGCGTACATGCACTGGCCGTTCTTCCAGGCACCAAACCAGAGGAGGCCGAGGTGACCACCGCGCTCGTGCGCCTGGTCGATGAGTGCGTCCACACCGGTGAAGTCGAAGGTGCCCTTGACGGGCTCCACCAGCTCCCACGTCACGGCCACAAGCAGCGTGTTCATGCCCAGCTCGTCGGCCTTGTCCCACGCGCGCGCCATCCAGGCAAGGCTCGAGCCGGTGGAGTTGTGCGTCTCGCCGGCGCGCATCAGGAAGGGCTTGCCGCCCACCATAAGGGTCGCGTCACCGTCAATGGTCTCGATGTGCGGAAAGCTGTTGTTCTCGGTCATGGTCTGCCCTTTCGACGGTGCTTATTCTTCATACCCTACGATACCGATTGGGGCCACCCGGCAAGGGGTGGCTCCTCCGTGGTTCAACTGTTGGACACTGCAGGTTCGTCTGCAGGCGCGCCATCTTCCCAAGGAGCGAAGAGCGCCGAATAACGCATGTAGATAAGCTCAGAAAAGAACGAGATCCCATAGCTTGAGTAGGGCGATCGATGCCTCATGCCCACATACGGTCCCAAGTGATAAACGTAGTCGAAGGCATTAAGAAGCGTTGGCTCCTCAGATGTGGTTGCGATAGCCGTCGTCGCTTTGCACTCACGGATATGCACACCGTAATGCGCTGCGAAGAAGCCGGTGATGGATATGACCAGCAGGAGGTCGCCCTCTTCCATGCGGTCAATGACCTCTTCGGGGTTTGTTGAGTCCGTGACCACAAGGGGCATCTTTCCCAAAACCCCAAGCACTACCTGCAAGTCTGCAAGCCCACTCCCCGACATTCCTGAGGCAATGATCACCACCTCGCGCGCGTCATGTATGAGCTGCGCAAGCTCGTCGATCTTACCGTCGTAAAGCAATTGGTCCACGTTCGCCAAGACCTGTGCGACAAGCTCCGCGAGGCCATACCCATATCCGGTGTCAGCCGCATAACCACAGTAGAGCCGCCTCATACGAGCATACTCATCGGCATAGCCGCGGGCATTCGAGAGGTTCTCGAAACCGATGGAGCGATAGAACCGCCTCACACCCGAGCGAGAGACAAAGCAGGCCTGCATGATCTCTTCGATGCCCACCTCACCGATGCGATCGTAGTTGCTGAGAAGGTAGCGTGCGATGGCATATGAGGTGCTGTCGATGTCGTTCTCGTTGAGCACGTGCAGGAGACGCGCTCCGAGGCTGTAGTTCTTCCGCCTGAACGGCGACTCGCTTTGCATGATGCTACCCCCTTTGCCCGTAATAGGCATCTGGGCCATGCTTGCGCAGGTAGTGGCGGTCTGCCAGATACTGCGGGGCAGGACCGACCTGCGGAGCGAGCCACTCGGTACGGGCGGCCATCTTGGCCACCTCCTCAAGCACGACCGCATGGTACACCGCCTGCGCGGCGTCCTTGCCCCACGTGAAGGGCCCGTGGTTGCGCACGAGCACGCCAGGCACCGCCACGGGATCGATCCCTGCGAAGCCCTCCACGATCACACGGCCGGTATTGAACTCGTAGGCACCATCCACCTCCTGCTTGGTAAGGCCGCGCACGCAGGGCACCTCTCCGTAGAAGTAGTCGGCGTGCGTGGTGCCATAGCACGGGATGGAGCGGCCAGCCTGCGCCCAGGAAACGGCCCAGGGCGAATGCGTATGCACGATGCCGCCCACCTGGGCAAACGAGCGATAGAGCTCGGCGTGCGTGGGCATGTCGGAGGAGGGGTTGAGGGTGCCCTCCACCACGTTGCCGTCCAGGTCGCAGATGACCATGCTCGCGGGCGTCAGGTCTTCGTACGGCACACCCGAGGGCTTGATGGCGAAGACGCCCCGCTCGCGGTCCACCTCACTCGCGTTGCCCCAGGTAAAGGTAACAAGGCCATGTTTGGGCAGATCCATGTTCGCGCGATACACGCGCTCCTTGAGCTCTTCGAGCATCAGCGCACCTCCAAAGCCTTGCAGGCCACACAACCACGACGATAGCACGCGAGGTAAGACGCGAAGCCCTCCACATCGGCTGGGCTGGGTTCGACCAACTGCTGGCGCATGTCGCTGAAGACCTCCTCGGAGAGGTACGTAGAAAGGCTGCGACCCCGACCATGCAACAGGTAGTTTGCCGCGACGGCCTGCCCCCAAGCGCCGCCCTCGCCTGCCGTCTCCATCACGACTACCGGCGCGTCAAGCGCCGCGGCAAGCAGACGCTGAGCAACCAGCGGCGTCTTGAAGATACCGCCGTGACCAGTGATGCGGCCGATGCGTACGCCCTGCTCGCGAATGGCCTCGTTGCCCGCGGCGAGAGCCGCGAAGGCTCCCATCACGCTTGCCCGCATGAGGCGCGGAAGCGTAAGCGCAACCCCCGGCTCGCGCATGAGGAGCGGTCTCCCCTCGCTGACGCCCATGATCGTCTCACCCGAGACGAAGGGCATCGCGGTCACGCCGCCTGCATCAGGCTCTGCGCTCAGCGCAAGGTTGAAGAGCTTGGTGAACGCCTCGCCGCGGTCGACGGGAACACTCATGACCTCCGCAAACTCGCACAGAAGCCCTACGTAGGCATTGATGTCGCTCGTGCAGTTGTTGCAGTGCACCATGGCCACCTCGTCACCGCAGGGGGTCGTGACCAGGTCGATCTCCGGCGCGGTCCGGTCAGCCAGGGGCCGCTCAAGCACCACCATCGAGAAGACCGAGGTGCCGGCGCTCACGTTGCCCGTGCCGGGCGCCACGGAGTTGGTGGCTATCATGCCGGTTCCCGCGTCTCCCTCGGGCGGACAGAGGGGGCATCCCGCCTGAAGGTCACCGCTCGGGTCGAGCAGGATCGCGCCTTCCGGCGTCAGGCGCCCTGCCTCCTCCCCCGCCAGCGCAATGCGCGGAAGCAGCTCTGCAAGCGTCCAGGGCACGCCGTGCGTGGCGGAGATGCCGTCGAACTTGCGGAGCATCATGTCGTCATAGCCACGGGTCGCGCTGTCGATGGGGAACATGCCGCTCGCATCGCCCACCGAGAGCACATGCTCGCCAGTGAGACGCAGATGCACGAGCCCTGCCAGCGTCGTGAGGCGCGAGATGCTGGGCACGTGCTCCTCGCCATCAAGAATGGCTTGGTACACGTGGCTTACGCTCCACCGCTCGGGCACATGGAACTCGAAGAGCGCCGAGAGCTCCTGCGCGGCCACCGTCGTGGTGGTGTCACGCCAGGTGCGGAAGGGCACGAGCAGCTTGCCATCGGCATCCAATGCCAGATAGCCATGCATCATGGCAGAGACGCCCAAGGCGCCCAGCTGCGCGAGCGTCACGCCATATCGTGCGAGCACGTCGGCCTTGAGGTCTGCGTAACATGCAGCAAGCCCTGACCAGATCTCGTCCTCGTGATAGGTCCAGTGCCCGCCCTCGTAGCGGTTCTCCCACTCGTGCGAACCTGTGGCCAGCACCGCATTTACCTCGTCTACCAGCACCGCCTTGATGCGCGTAGAGCCAAGCTCGATGCCCAGCACCGCCCTGCCCTGCTGGATCGTCTCCGCCGCCATCATGTGGGCACCCCCTATCGATATGCCACGGCGCCGAGCATGAGGTCGCGCCTCAGGCCGCGGACGGTGGTGTTGTTGTCGATGACCACGGCCTCGATGCCCATCTCGTCGGCCCAGTCGGCCATCTGCTCGCTCGTGAGGTCAAAGGAGAATGCCGTGTGGTGCGCGCCACCCGCATAGATCCAGGCCTCCACACCCACCTTGAGGTTGGGTCGGGGCTCCCAGAACACGGTGCCGGTGGGCAGGTTGGGCATCGCGTGGCTCACCTTCTTGCAATCGACCTCGGCGATGATGAGGCGGAAGCGCTCGCCCAGGTCGACGAGTGAGGTGGCGATGCCCGCTCCCGCATGGCTCGTGAAGATGAGGCGCGCCGGGTCTTCGCGGTCGCCCATGGAAAGCGGCGTCACACGGATGGCGGGCTTGCCTGCGGCCACGGAGGGGTCGACCTCGCTCATGTGGCTCTCAAGGATGCCCTCGGCACCGGGCACCAGGTTGTAGGTGTAGTCCTCCATGAAGCAGGTGCCCTTGGCACCCGGGATGCCCGCCGCCATGACCTTCATCACGCGGTCCATGGCAGCGGTCTTCCAATCACCCTCGGCGCCAAAGCCGTAGCCTTCTGCCATCAGGCGCTGAATGGAGAGGCTCGGTAGTTGCTTCAGGCCACCCAGGTCGCCGAAGTGCGTAACGATGGCCTGGTAGTTGTGCTCCTCAAGGAAGCGACGGATGCCGATCTCCTGGGCGGCCTGCACCTCGACATGACGGCGGAACTCAGATGGATCGCGGCCATCAAGTACCAGGTCATAGAGGTCGTAGTACTCGTCGGTGAGGGCCGCAGCCTCGGCAGCGGTGACGGCGTCGACATAGGGCACCAGCTCGTTCACCGGCCAGGCGTCAACCTCCCAGCCAAACTTGACCTGCGCCTCCACCTTGTCACCCTCGGTCACGGCCACGTTGCGCATGTTGTCGGCAAAACGGCAGACGCGCGTGTGCTGGCTCACCACGGCACCCACGGCTGTGCGCATCCAGCCTGCAAGCTCGGCGCGAACCGTTGGGTTGGCCCAGTGCCCGAAGATGACCTTGCGGTTCTTGTCCACACGGGTGAACACGTGGCCAAACTCGCGGTCACCATGAGCCGACTGGTTCTCGTTCATGAAGTCCATGTCGATGGTGTCGTAGGGGATCTCCTCGTTGAACTGTGTAGCGAGGTGGCAGAGCGGCTTGCGGTACTCGCGCAGGCCCAAGATCCACGACTTCGCAGGCGAGAAGGTGTGCATCCACGTGATGACGCCCGCGCAAAGCGGGTCAGTGTTGGCATCGTTGAAGGTCTTGCGAATGAGCTCGTTGGTGATAAGCGTGGGCTTCAGCACCACCTCGTATGGGAGCTCGCCGCTTGCGTTGAGCGCCGTCACGATGGCTGCGGAATGCTCGGCCACGTGCGCCAGGCACTCGTCTCCGTAGAGGTCTTGCGAACCAGTGCAGAACCAGAACTGATACTTGGGAATGGACAGCATGTGCGCTCCTCTCGCATGATGAAACCCCTTCAATGACATCATGCACCCTTTAACATAGCGCTGGCGCGCTTGGGAGCAAAGCGTTCAAAACTTGAACCACAAACACGAGGCGGGGCGCCTGCGCCATTGCAGACGTCCCGCCTGAAAAATCTGCTTTAGAACGCAGGCGTAAGACCCGCTCACTCCTTGGCGAACGCGAAGGCGCGCAGGTCGCAGGCGCCCTCCCCTTGCGTTATCAGATAAACTGCATGGGCTCCTTCCACGGGGGCGAGTAGCGGGTCCCCTGTCCACGCCCATGCCTCGCCGCATTCCACCGGCACCCAGGCAACCTCGGGCCCGTCCGGCGAGTCCAGCCTGACGGACACCGCTCCAGAGAGGTCGCCCCGCATCTCAAGGCACACGCAGCGCTCCTCACCAGTGAAGGCCAGGTACTTGTAGCCCGCCTCGGCGCCGTCGCGCAGGTTATGCACGTAGGCAAAGGCTGAGGTCGCGGCACCGGCATCTGCATCTTGTGCTACGTGGGGATGCGCCTCGTTCCATGTGACCGAGCTGCTGTAGTGCAGTATGCCCTCGGAGCTGCGCAGATGGCAGCAGCAGTACGCAGGCGTCTCACGTTGCGCGGAAAGGGGTCCGCCGTTAAGGCCGCAGCTCGTCATCTCGGCCTGCTCAACGAAGCCGTCCTCGCGGATGGTGACCGGCTCGGCCACACCCTGGCGAGAGTTCTGGTGCCCGTGCGTATGACGATGCCCAAACACGAACACGCGCCCGTCGGGCAGCTCCACAAGCGAGCCGTGGTTGTTGCCCAGGTAATAGGTGGCTTCGGCCTCAGTGGGCTTGCCGGGCATGCCCACGTCGCCGTTGGAGTGGAGGACACCGCCATACGTCAGGGGCCCCTCGGGGCTCTCGGCATGCGCCCAGCAGAGCTCGTGGCCCTGCAGGCTGGAGTAGATGAAGTAGTACCTGCCGCGAATGCGCCTAAAGCTCGACGCCTCGAAGAAGGGATGTGCCTCAAACGAGGTGCCTCCTGCCTGAAGCTTTGCCGGGGCAAGACGATGCGGCTCCTCCGCCATCGTCACCATGTCGGACGAGAGTCGCGCCACCCAGCTGCCCTCGGTTGACGCCACAGGCATGCGCGGGCTTGCCTTGGGCATGCCAAAGCCCCAGTAGACCCATGCCTGACCGTCCTCCACATACACGGCGGGGTCGAAGACCATGCCGTAGCCAGAGTCGCTGTCCAGCTCAGCACCAGACGGCAACGCGACGTTGCCCAGAAAGCGATAGTGCCCCGCCGGCTCGTCGCAGACCGCCACACCGATGTGGCTCGGCTTGCCCTGCATCATGGAGGCGAGGGCGTAGTACAGATAGTAGCGGCCGTCGGCGCCCTGCGCCACGTCCGGCGCAAAGAGCGGCGCAGACCCGTCGGCGTTCGACGGGTCGTCCGTCTTGCGGAAGATCACGCCCTCATAGCGCCAGTCCGCGAGGTCATCCACCGGGACGGACCAGCACACGTAGTCACCCGGGCAATAGCTCCTTCCGTCAGCCACGTCATGGGAGCCATACACGTAGAGACGCTCGCCAAACACGTGCGGCTCTCCGTCGGGCACATACTCCCAACTGGGCAGATATGGGTTGTAGGCAACTCGCGCCATAGGTTTCTCCTCTACTGCAGGGCGAACGGAAGCTCACTGTCTGTCATGAAGTCGCCTCTCCTTCGTAACTGGAAACGCCTCTGATTATGCGACGAAACCAAGTAAGGAGCGCCCCAGCGGGTGAACTGAACCCCGATAGTTGGACTGGAAACTCAAGTTTCCAGTCCAACTTCTATTTTGGGGGGTGATTTCCGTGAAGTACGCCAGAGAGCGGGAAGA
>CADALE010000040.1 GCA_902788705.1 uncultured Coriobacteriaceae bacterium
CGGCTACTACGGCTGCTGGTGCAAGCGCTTCTGGGAAGAGAACGACGTGCACCTGGAGTGGGCGCCCGGCGACGAGGAGATCCTGCGCGAGGGCAAGGTGGACTTCCTCAGCTTCTCCTACTACATGACCAACCTCATCGGCACGCACGACGACCTTGTGGAGACCGAGGGCAACATCGTAGGCGGCGGCGTCAACCCGTACCTGAAGGCCAGCGAGTGGGGCTGGCAGGTAGACCCTGACGGCCTGCGCTTCGCCCTGAACGAGATGTACGACCGCTACCAGATTCCGGTGATGATCGTGGAGAACGGCCTTGGCGCGCTCGACGAGGTCGTGGTGGAGGACGGCGTGCGTCGCGTCCACGACGACTACCGCATCGACTACCTGCGCACCCACCTCGAGGCCATGAAGGAGGCCGTGAGGGACGGCGTCGACCTCATGGGCTACACCTGGTGGGGCCCGATTGACCTCGTGAGCCATGGAACCGGCGAGATGCGCAAGCGCTATGGCTTCATCTACGTGGACAAGTACGACGATGGTACGGGCGACTTGAGCCGCTTCAAGAAGGACTCGTTCGAGTACTACAAGAAGGTCATCGCGAGCAACGGCGAGGACCTCGCATAGCAACTTCGCAGCCTCGACCTTCCGCGGGGTCCTGAACAACCTCATGGCCCGCCACCGTACGGCACGCAGCCGCGCGATGGCGGGCCTCCTGCGTGGCGGAGGTGCTTCGAGTAGCCTCGGCTCCTTGCGTTAGGGTACGGCTGGAGACGTACCCTAACGAACGCGCAGACTATACTGGTGCCGAGGAGGTGCCAGATCATGGCCGAGCAACACCTGACATATCGCGAGTACGCCCGTCTGGCCCGGATGAGTGACGATGACCTGGCCCGCGACTGCACCTTCGAGGCGTTCCATGCCTCCGGCCCCGGCGGGCAGGGGGTGAACACCTCCGACTCGGCCGTGCGGATGCGGCACGAGCCCTCGGGCATCGTGGTGGTGAGTCGCGAGCACCGCAGCCAGCTGCAGAACCGCGAGGCCTGCCTGCGCAAGCTGCACGCCATCCTGCGCACGCGTTCGGTGCCGCCCAAGAAGCGCGTGGCCACCAAGCCCACGAAGGGGTCGGTGGAGCGTCGGCTCAAGGCAAAGGGCCGCAGGTCAGACCTCAAGGAGTCGAGGCGTCGCCCAGGCATGGACGAGTAGGGGACTCGCAGCTATTCGTTGCGTTGGCCAGCCGTGGCGTTGCTGGATAGCGCAAGGCGTTCGCCCATCCGGTAGACATGCACCACCAGTTGGGGCAGCGCGTCCAGCGCCACCGAGATGCCTCCCGCCTCGCGCAGCTGGCTGCGCAGGTTGCCAGACTCGCCCGCAAGCAGGGGCAGGATGCCCAGCGCGACGTCAAGCGCAAGCAGCGGTCCCTCAAGGCGAAGGCCGAACGACTCCAGAGGCGCCAGAAACCACCGCAGTGCGCCAGTCATCTGGTCGGCCCCCTGCAGGCGCGTGTAGGCCACGCTGGCGCAGACCAGGGCAACCAGCCGAAGCGCTGCCATGCCGGTGGCCCTCAGGGCGTCGTAGGTCACGACGAGTCCGACCACCTGGAAGGCCGCGGTTCCGTCGTGCAACGTGAGTACCTGCGCCACGAACGTGACGCCACAGATGAAGGCTGTCGGTGCGAGCGCGGCCAGAACCTCGCGAGACGTGACCTGTGCCCAGGCGCAGGCGGCCGCAGCCACAGCGAGGGCCACCGCCAGCGGTGCCAGCGCATGCAGGTGCAGCGTGAACAGGGCAAAGGTGATGAGGACGACCAGGGCGACCCGAGGGTCGACGTAGGCCTTGCCGCGCGGCGTGCCCGTTGCGGGAATCCTGCCCGCAGCTTCCGTAGCGTCCTGCGTCATGGGGTCGGCAGCGTCCTGCGCTCCCTCGTCAAGCAGCCGCGCGGCCCGCTGGGCAACCATGCCGCAGAGCACGCCGGTCGCGCACCCCGCCACCAGCAGTGGGGGAGCGCCGTACCACACGAGCGGCGTGCCCAGCAGCGTCTGTGCCACCAGCAGCTGCCCTGCCTCGTGGGCAAGGGCGCCCACCGTCGAGGTCATCCACAGGCGCATGGTGCGCAGGCGCGAGAGCGGAACCATCGCCAGCAGCGAGAGCAGCGTGCCCACCGCCGAGTAGGCCATCGTGATGGGCGAGCCAAACAGAAGGCCTGACGCCAGCACCTTGATGAGGGCCACCCAGCATGCTCCGGCAGCGTCGCCCCGCGCAAGCAGCACGAGGACGGCGATGTTGGCAAGCCCCAGCTTCACGCCGGGAATGGGGATGGGCAGAAAGGTCTCGAGGTAGCCAAGCAGCATGGCCACGGCGCCAAGCGCGCCGATACGAACCCAGCGAAGCCGCTCCTGCGGGCCAAGGCCGCCCGTGCCTCCCGTTCCCATGGCTACCTGCTTACCAGGTCGACGCCGGCGTCGCCAGCCTCGTCGGAGGCCACCAGCGACGCGTCCATCTGCCCGTCAGGTGCCCCCTGCGCCACCACCTCTACCCACAGGCGATGGGGGAGGCAGATGAGCTGCTGGCCAGGCGCGTCGATGGCATGCTGGTGCAGGCAGTTGCCATTGGGGCAGTCAGCCTCCAGCATCCGGCAGGCACCTTTCTCCACCACCAGCACGTTGCGCCCGAGCGAGGTCTGCACCACAAGCTGCCCGTCCTGGTCAAGCGGCAGCTCGTGGGCAACGCCGTCTGCGTCATGCACGCGTGCCACAAGCGGTGCGTCGGCCGTTGCGCGAGGCAACAGCAGGAGCCAGGCCAGCGCAAGCACGATGGCCACCAGCACGCCGGCGATCACCGTCGCCAGGTTGTCACGTATGGCCTTGGGATATGCCATGGGCCTCCTTGTCGCCTCGCCGGTCGTGCCCGTGGCTTAGGCTAGCATAGGTGGGGTCAGCGTGGAGCCGAAGGGAGGCGGGGATGCTCAGTCGTAGGCAGTTCGTGCGGGCGTGCCTTGCCTCTGCCACCGCTGCGACCGGCCTGGCCGCCTGCCAAGCCTTGGGTGGCCCGGACGGCGAGGACCAACGGGAGACGCTGCAGTCAAGCTTCTTCTGCTTCGACACGATGTGCGTCATCGGCGGCACCATGAGCCGCGAGGTCCTTGACCAGGCCGTCTCCCGCTGCCAAGGGTTCGAACGCACGCTCTCGCGCACCCTGGCCACCAGCGACGTCGGGCGCGTGAACGCGGCAGGCGGCGCAGCCGTGGCGGTGCAGCCCGAGACGGCCGAGCTCGTGTCCGAGGCCCTGCGCTACTGCGAGGAGTCGGGCGGCCTCTTTGACATCACCATCGGCGCGGTGAGCGAGCTCTGGGACTTCCACGAGGGCGTGGTGCCCAGCCAGGAGGCCATCGCCCGGGCCCTGCCACACGTGGGTTGGGAGCGGGTTCGGGTGGACCTGGCCGCCTCAACCATCGCCCTCGACGACCCGGACGCTCGCCTTGACCTGGGCGGCATCGCCAAGGGCTACGTGACCGACGTGGTGCTTGCGGAGCTTGCTGCAGCCGGCGTAGAAAGCGCGTTCGTAAACTTGGGCGGCAACGTGGGCGTGTTGGGCCCCAAGGCCGACGGAAGCCCCTGGGGCGTGGGCGTGCGCGACCCACAGGACGAGACGGGGGAGCGCAGCGTGGCCGTGGTGCGCACGCAGGGCGGCTCGGTGGTGACCAGCGGTCTCTACGAGCGACGCTTCGAGCAGGGCGGCCGGGACTACTGGCACATACTTGACCCGCGCACGGGCTATCCCGCCGAGTCTGACCTTGTCTCGGCCTCCATCTACGCGCCGCGCTCGCTTGACGGCGACGGCTACACCAAGCCCCTCTTCATGCTGGGGCTTGAGGGTGCGCTGGCCTTCCTGGAGGAGCGCGGCCTTGACGGCCTCCTCATAGACGACAAAGGCGCCATCCACACCACGGTGGACAGCGCCTTTGAAGTGCTCTAGATGGAGCTGGCTCGCGCGAAGAACGCCTAGAACAGGCCCAAGAAGCCCTTCTTTTGGTAGGGCTGGGAAGAGACTGACAGCAGGTCGTAGCCGGTCTCGCCAATCACGCGGCGTACCTCGGCCTCGTCGAGCGGCTCCTCGGAGACCACGACGCACTGCTTCTTTCGATGGTTGGCCTTCGCGCTGCGCACGGAGAAGTTGCGGCGGATGGCGTCGTTGATGTGCGCCTCACACATGTCGCACATCATGCCGTCGATGCCGATGATGGTCTCGATCATGCCGCACGTCCCTTCTCGTCGAGGGCCCTCAGCTGCTCGAGCTGGGCGTCGCTCAGCCGTATCCGTGGCGCCGAGCAGACGTGCCCACAGGCTCCGCAGTCGCCCCCGCAGCTTCCTTCGTCGCACGTCCGAATGGTTCCGCGCAGCATGCCGCGCACGATGACCGCACAGATGACGACGATGATGGAGAGGACGACCACGTCTGCGACGTTCATGCGCCTTCCTTTCCTGAGAAAAAGGGCCGCCGGCCAGATGGTGCGGCGGCCCCGAAGACATGCGCCTTACTTCACCAGCAGGCGGTCAGCCTCCTGGTACTTCTTGACAAAGAGCATATACCCAACGAAGCCGAGGATGGCCAACGCGCAGATCATGCCCACCGGGTTCATGGCGCCCGAGCCGGCAAGGCCAAGCTGGTACACCACGAGCGCCGCGCCGTAGGCGAAGACGCACATGTAGCCGATGGCGATGCAGGTCCACTTGCCGTTGTTCATCTCGCGCTTGATGGCGCCCATGGCCGCGAAGCACGGTGCGCACAGCAGGTTGAAGATCATGAAGGCAAAGGCGGCAAGCTGGCCATGACCACCAGAGAACGACTCGAAGTCAGCCTGGACGTTGGGCCAGATGGGCGAACCCTCGTCATCCCAGTCGTCGGCCTCGGTGTCAACGTTGTACAGGACGGCGAAGGTGCTGACGACCTCCTCCTTGGCCACCAGGCCGGTGACGGTTGCCACGGCCGGCTTCCACGAGCCAAAGCCCAGCGGCTTGAAGATGGGGGCAAAGGTGTTGCCCACGCCAGCCAGGATGGAGTCATCCATGGGCGAGACCTCGTCCGCGGGGATGCCCATGCGGGAAGCGACGGTCTCGATGTACTCGGGGGTGGCAACGGTCTCGTCCTCGTACAGGTCGTCAACCATGCCAAAGGTGCCGTTGACGGTGCCAAAGCTGGAGAGGCCCCAGATGATGATGGAGCTCAGCAGGATGATGGTGCCGGCCTTCTTGATGAAGGACCAGCCGCGCTCCCACGTGCTGCGCAGCACGTTGCCCACGCTGGGCACGTGGTACGCGGGCAGCTCCATGACAAACGGGGCGGGGTCGCCGGCAAACAGCGAGGTCTTCTTCAGCATGATGCCCGAGATGATGATGGCGGCCACGCCAATGAAGTAGGCGCTGGTGGAGACCCATGCCGCGCCACCAAACAGGGCGCCGGCAATGAGGCCGATGATGGGCATCTTTGCGCCGCAGGGAATGAAGCAGGTGGTCATGATGGTCATGCGGCGGTCGCGCTCGTTCTCGATGGTGCGCGACGCCATGACGGCGGGCACGCCGCAGCCGGTGCCGATGAGCATGGGGATGAAGCTCTTGCCCGACAGGCCAAAGCGGCGGAAGATGCGGTCCATGATGAAGGCGATGCGGGCCATGTAGCCGCAGTCCTCAAGGATGGCCAGCAGCAGGAACAGCACGAGCATCTGCGGCACGAAGCCCAGGACGGCGCCGACGCCGGCAAAGATGCCGTCGGACAGCAGGCCCACCAGCCAGTCGGAGAGGCCCATGCCCTCAAAGATGGCGCGCGAGCCCTCGGTCAGCCACTCGCCGCCCAGGACGTCGTTGGTCCAGTCCGTCAGGAAGGTGCCAAACGGGCCCATGGCAATCCAGTACACGCAGTACATGATGACCACAAAGATGGGCAGGGCAAAGATGCGGTTGGTGACCACGCGGTCGATCTTGTCCGAGGTGGTCAGCTCGCCACGCTCGGCGCGACGCAGGCAGCTGCCGATGATCGAGGTGATGTAGTCGTAGCGCTGCGAGGTGATGATGGACTCGGCGTCGTCGTCAAGCTCGGTCTCGCAGGCGACGATGTCCTGCTCGATGTGCGCAATCGTGTCGGCGGAGAGGCCAAGCTTGGACTGCACCTTCTCGTCGCGCTCGAAGAGCTTGATGGCGTACCAGCGCTGCTGCTCCTCGGGCAGGTTGTGGACCGTGACCTCCTCGATGTGGGCAAGCGCGTGCTCCACGCTGCCGGCGAAGCGGTGCTGCGGGATGGGCTTGACACCGCTTCTGGCAAGCGCCACGGCCTCCTCGGCGGCCTCGGTGACGCCGGTGCCCTTGAGGGCCGAGATGGCCACCACCTTGCAGTCAAGCGCGCGCGAGAGCGCCGCGAGGTCGACCACGTCGCCGTTCTTCTCGATGACATCCATCATGTTGACGGCCACGAGCACGGGGATGCCCAGTTCGACGAGCTGCGTGGTGAGGTAGAGGTTGCGCTCGAGGTTGGTGCCGTCCACGATGTTGAGGATGGCGTCGGGACGCTGGTCGGTAAGGTAGTCGCGCGCGACGACCTCCTCCAGGGTGTAGGGGGACAGCGAGTAGATACCGGGCAGGTCGGCGATGGTCACGTCGGAGTGGCCCTTCAGCTTGCCGTGCTTCTCCTCGACCGTGACGCCAGGCCAGTTGCCCACGTACTGGTTGGAGCCCGTGAGGGCGTTGAAGAGCGTGGTCTTGCCGCAGTTGGGGTTGCCCGCGAGGGCGATGGTAATGTTGGCCATGCTATGCCTCCTCGACGAGCTCGACTTCGATCATCTCGCAGTCGGCCTTGCGGACGGACAGCTCGTATCCGCGCACCGTGACCTCGATGGGGTCGCCCAGCGGCGCCACGCGAATCACCTTCACGAGCTGTCCCTTGGTGATGCCCATATCCATGATGCGACGCTTCACCGGGCCGGCCCCGTGAAGCTTCACCACCTTGACCGTCTGCCCAACTTGGGCCTCTCTCAGTGTCATTGCTGACTCCTTCCATACGCGGCGCCCATGCGCGCCGTGCTTATAAAACCGAAGCTTTGGGACGACAGCCCGCAGGCTGCCCGCAAAGTGACGGAGGGCTACACGAAGATCTTGCTGGCCATCTCCTTGCTCACGGCGACGCGCGTGTCCTTGATGGAGCAGATCATGTTGCCATCGATCTCGCTCACCACCGTGATGGGCGTGCCCACCACAAAACCCAGTCCCTCAAGAAACTGACGCGTTTCCGGCTTGCCGCCCACGCGGGTGATGATGCTGCCCTCTCCTGACCTGAGAAGCGTCAGAGGCATCGACATCCCTGGCCCCCTTACATAAGTGTTTACTCAATCTAACACTCATAAGTTAGACGAGGTGTACTGAAAAGTCAACGACGTCTAACAAATTGGTATGGCTTACGGGAGCGCGAAGGACCGAGCAGCCCGGACACGGGAAGGCTTGGCGTTCGATTCCAGCGGGCTGCTCCTTCTGCCGACCCGATGCGCCGCAGCCCAAACAATTGGGACAAACCAAGGGGCTTTGCTATAGGATGTCAACAGGAATGTGCGCGCGCCGGACGGTCCGACGCGGCAAGCCCCTACGAGAAGGGAATGTCTTATGGCAGACGATCAGCTTATGCACCTCGTTATCGTGCGTCACGGCGAGTCCGTGTGGAACAAGGAGAACCTGTTTACCGGTTGGACCGACGTCGACCTGTCCGAGGCGGGCGTCGAGGAGGCCAAGGCCGGCGGCCGTGCCCTCCTGGAGGCTGGCTACGACTTCGACATCTGCTACACCAGCTACCTCAAGCGTGCCATCCACACCCTCAACCACATCCTCGAGGAGATGGACCGCGAGTGGCTGCCCGTCATCAAGAGCTGGAAGCTCAACGAGCGTCACTACGGCGCCCTGCAGGGCATGAACAAGGGTCAAGATCTGGCGTCGCTCCTTCGACACCCCCGCCAAGGCCCTCGAGCCGGGCGACGAGCGCTGCGCCCAGACCCAGGAGATGTACCGCGACGTGGCCATGAAGGACCAGCTTCCCTACACCGAGTGCCTGAAGGACTCCATCGCCCGCGCTTGGCCGTACTTCCAGGACGAGATCGCCCCGCAGCTCAAGGC
>CADALE010000041.1 GCA_902788705.1 uncultured Coriobacteriaceae bacterium
CGGAAGTGGGGAGATGGCCTGGTGTGGGAGGAGCTGCACAGGTCGATCCCGTGGAGGAGGGACTGGGACTGACCGCACACTTTTTGTCCTATAACCCTATCTGTGCCGGTGACTGGCTCAGTCCTCGCTCGTGCCGTCAGACCCCGATATGCCGTCAAGCGTCCGGCGCACGGTTTGTCCCCCAAAGGCGCTGGCCACCCCCAGCAGCATCTCCACCACGGTGCGCCGCATCTCGTGTGGCACCTGCGCGGTTGCCTCGGCAATGTCCAGCATGCTGTCCAGGCCGTCGCGGTCGCTCCAGTACACGCCGTTACCCTGCCGAAGCACGTCAAAGATGACGTTGAAGAACAGCTCGCGCTGCTCGGGGCCATAGGTTGCCGCCCATGTGTTGACCGTGCCCGCAATGATGTCGGCGTCGGGGGTAAGCCGGTCGGTGGTTACGAAGTCGTTCTCCTCCACCAGCCACTTTGAAGGTACATGCTGCGCAAACAGCACGCCTGACGACCTCACGATGCGCAGCGTCCCGGCGGGCCGATACTCCATCATCATGCCAAACACGCTGCCCTCGGGCACCACCTTGTGCAGCCGCGCGACGTATCCTTCGTCGCCGATGCGCTTGCTGGGCTGATTGGCAAAGCCGGGGCCGTCAAGGCTGTAGATGCCCACGATGCGCTGGTAGACAGAGTCGTCGCAGGTCAGGGCTGCGTACTCGGCAAGGTTGCCGCCCTTGCTGTGCCCGCCTACGTACAGTTTGCCCGCATGCATGCGCGCCGCAGCCTCCAGATAGGCGCGTGCGCTCAGCTGGCTTGGCACGGCGTCCATGAAGGACAGGTTGAAGTTCTCCTTCCAGCCGGCAAGCGAGTTGTCGCTGCCGCGGAAGCTCACGAAGGCCGACCCGTCGGGCAGGTAGAACGTGACGGCCGCAAACTGCTTCTCCTGCTCGGGCGCCAGGTCGTCCACGTAGTGCCCCACCTCAAGCTGCATGAAGCGCGACGACTGCAAAAACGCCGTGAGGAAGGTCTCGCCGTCGATGCGCATGAGCGTGCTGGGCCCAAACAGATTGGCGCGCGTCACGCCGCACAGCGCCACGGGCAGCGGGATGCGCTCGTCAGGCTGCATGCGGCCCAGCGTGCCTTGGTCAAAGTAGAGGTACGAGGCGTAGGAGAGGATGGTGGCGTCCACATCACCCAGCGGCTCGTCGGCAAACGAGGCTTGGCGGTCGACCAGATAGTCAAAGAGCGTCTTGTCCGACGAGGGCTCGCTGGCTTCGTTTTGTGCCATGGCAGGTCAGCCCTAGTTGTTGTCGCCCTCGAACTCGGACCAGCCGTCCTCGTCGTCGAAGAGGTCCCAGTCGTCCTCGCTCTTTGCATGGTTCTTGTACATGGCACGGGTGCGGCGCTCAAGCACGAACGCGATGATTAGGAACAGCACGAGGCCACCAACCACCAGCGTGATGACGCCTTGGCGCGTGCCAAAGAGCCAGCCGAAAAACGTTCCGATTGCCGCCATGTGTCACCCTCCCGCAAAGACGTGCGCACTTCTGTCCCACAAGTATATACTTGATGGGCTTGCGAAGGCGCTTGCGCCTTCTGGCCGCACAATGTGCGGCCCTGTCACCAACGAAAGGACTTTCCCATGCTCGACATCAAGTTTGTACGCGAGAACCCCGACGCCGTCGACGCGGCGTGCGCGTCCCGCCAGAACGCCCATTGGGATCGCGAGCGCTTCTTCGAGCTTGATTCCGAGCGCCGCCAGATCATCGTTGAGGTGGAGGGACTGCAGGCGGAGCGCAATGTCGTGTCCAAGCAGATTGGCCAGCTGATGCGCGAGGGCAAGCGCGACGAGGCCGAGGCCGCCAAGGCTGCCGTTGCCGCCAACAAGGACCGCATCACCCAGCTTGACGAGCGCCGCGACGCCGTGGAGAAGGAGCTGTTTGACCTGGTGGCCGGCATCCCCAACATTCCCGACGCGAGCGTGCCCTATGGCGCTGACGACTCCGACAACCCCGAGGTTCGCCGCTGGGGCACTCCGCGCGAGTTTGACTTCGACGCGAAGGCCCACTGGGACCTTGGCCCCGAGCTGGGCATCATTGACTTCGATCGCGGCGTGAAGATTGCCGGAAGCCGCTTCTACGTGCTGGGCGGCATGGGCGCACGCCTTGAGCGCGCCCTCATCAGCTTCATGATCGACCTGCACACCAAGATTGGCTTCAAGGAGTGGTGGCTGCCCGTCATCACCAACCAGGCCACGCTGTTTGGCACGGGCCAGCTGCCCAAGTTCGAGGAGGACCTGTACCACGTCAACCCCGACCTGTACCTCATTCCCACGGCCGAGGTCATGCTTACCAACCTGCACCGCGACGAGGTGCTTGACGCCAGCCAGCTGCCCCTGTGGTACACGGCCTTCACGCCGTGCTTCCGCGAGGAGGCCGGCAGCGCCGGCCGCGACACGCGCGGCATCATCCGCGTGCACGAGTTCGACAAGGTGGAAATGGTGAAGTTCGCCACCCCCGAGGACTCGATGAACCAGCTTGAGAGCATGACGGCCGAGGCCGAGGAGGTGCTGAAGGTGCTAGGGCTGCCGTACCGCGTGGTTACGCTGTGCACCGGCGACATCGGCTTCAGCGCCTGCAAGACCTACGATGTCGAGGTGTGGCTGCCCAGCTACAACGCCTACAAGGAGATCTCCAGCTGCTCCAACTGCTGGGACTTCCAGGCGCGCCGCGCCAACATCAAGTACCGCGACCCTGCCAACTTCAAGGGCACGCGCCTCGTGCACACCCTGAACGGCTCGGGCCTGGCAGTGGGCCGCACGATGGCCGCCATCATCGAGAACTACCAGAACGCCGATGGCACCATCACCGTGCCCGAGGCCCTCGTGCCCTACATGGGCGGCGTCGAGGTGATTCGCCCGGAGGGGTAGGCTGCGGCGCAAGCTTCGCATTTGCGGAAGGGGCGGCCTCTCGGGGCTGCCCCTTTTTAGGTGGTAGGGACGGTGCCTGTGGGGCGGCGTGCAGGAGAAGAAAGTCGCCAAACGATAGAACAAATGTTTTTGTTTGTGCTATAGTGGGTTTAGAAACAAACAGTTGTTCTATCAGGAAGGGTCATCATGGGCGATACGAAGCGTTTTGAGCTGCTGAATTCGTATGACGGGGATGAGATGCGCGTTGTCTATCTTATTGACGACGGGCAGGGCAACCTTGCGATCGAGGAGTGCAGCGACGGCCTGCTAACCCAGGCGTCGTATGGGTCTATGGGGTGCGTTCGAAGGCTGTCGGTTCCGCTCGATCAGCTGCTGCCGGTGCTGCGTGCCATGGGTGCCCAAGGGGAGGGCGCCAAAGAGATGCTATCGGCGCTGTTCAACAAGCAGGGCGGGCGCCTGTCTGACGTGATGGACGCGCTGGACGCACATGGCGTTGCCTACCAGTTTGCCGCCGAGGTCGGAAACGACGCGGTGTTTCGCAGCTCGTTGGGCTAAGCCGGGTAGGCGTGCTGTGGACGCACAACAATTTCTTCAAATGTCGCTTGACTTTGTTTGTCGGTGGGGTATTCTAATCTGTGCACGCGGCGTTACCTCAGCTGGATAGAGGGTCTGACTACGAATCAGAACGTCGGGGGTTCGAATCCCTCACGCCGCACCACTTAAACTCTACGGCCCCCACGAGGGGCCTTTTTCATGTTGCGAACTCCATGTTGCAAAAGCGGCCGCTTGGCGCGAACTGGGCCCGGGACAACCGCGCGCCGCAGCGTATCCGCGCAAACAAAAAAGCGCCCCATCGCTGGGGCGCCCTCAGGTTCTGGCGGAGAGCTGGGGATTCGAACCCCAGATAGGATTGAGTCCTATACTCGCTTAGCAGGCGAGCACCTTCGGCCTCTCGGTCAGCTCTCCGTAGGTGAAACGATATGATAGCGCACCTTAGCCCAAAATCACAGATGGAAGTTGTGAAACTTCTGTCCCCCACCATAGTGTAGGCTGGGGTGGGCCAGGCTGCGCGAAGGCCCGCGGCTAGCCCATCACGATGTCGGCCCGATGTGCGGCGACCGCGTCCCAGGAGAAGCGTTCGACCAGTTGGTCGGCATGCAGCAATTCGCCCTGCTGGCACAGGCCAACGTGGCTCGCAAGCATGCTTACCACGCGCCGCGCGTCCCCCAGCTGCTCGCGCAGGACGCCAAGGTCGAGGTCGCGGTCGCGCTTCGAAAGCCTCCTGCCGTCCGGCGCCACCAGCAGCGGCACGTGCCCAAACTCCGGGGGCTCGTAGCCAAGCGTCCGCGCCAGCCAAGCCTGTCGCGCCGCCGACCCCAGCAGGTCGCGTCCGCGCACCACCTGCGTCACGCCCATCTCGCCGTCGTCCACCACAACGGCCAGCTGGTAGGCCACCACGCCGTCGCTTCGCCGCAGCAGGAAGTCTCCGCAGCCCTGCGCCAGAACCTCGCGCTGCGCGCCATACCCAAGGTCGCGGAAGGCAACCATGCCTGCGGGGTCATCGGCTTCGGGCACCATGATGCGCGTGGCCGGCGGCCGCAGCGCGCTGCGCCGCGCAACCTCCTGCGGCCCCAGGCCCCGGCAGGTGCCCTGGTAGAGGTAGGTGCCGTCTGAGGCATGCGGGGCCGTGGCGGCGTGAAGCTCGGCGCGCGTGCAGAAGCACGGGTAGGTAAGCCCGCGGTCCTCGAGGCTGCGGATGGCCGCCTCGTACAGCTCGCCCCGGTCGCTCTGGTAGTAGGGGCCCTCGTCCCAGTCCAGGCCAAGCCAGCGAAGGTCGTCCATGAGCTGCCGTGCCACGTCGCGGTCTTGCGCACGCGGGTCAAGGTCCTCCACACGCATCACCATGCGCCCGCCTGCCGAGCGCGCGGCAAGCCAGGCCATGAGGCACGAGAAGGCGTTGCCAAGGTGCATGCGGCCAGACGGCGTGGGGGCAAAGCGGCCCACCACTGCTCGTGTCGGTGCGTCCGTCGCGCACGCAAGGCTCTGTGTCTTGGCATCCATGGTGCGTATGGTAGCGCGCCGGCGCCGGCCTTGCATGCGACGCGCCGGGCAGCTCGTGCTATCGTAGAGTCCTGTGCCGCAAGAAAGGGGGACCATGGTTTCCACGGGCTTGGATACGGGTGGCTTCATGCTGGGAAGGCCGTCGCTGGTGTGCCGCTGGCGCATGGCCGCGGGCAACCTGCCCATGGAGAACCGCCACCTCAGGGCGCTGGCCGCCCGCACCGTGAATGGCGAGCGCGTGGGTCAGGGCCTCGTTGCCTGGGCAAAGCAGCACATCGAGTGGACGCTCGCGAAGGGAAGCCGCGAGCATCCCGACGGCGTCCTCATGCTCATCGTGGACGAGGCCGGCCAGGCAGCCATGACCGTTGGGCCCTACGAGCCTCTGGCCGACACCTCGCTGCCCGCGATCCTGCGGCGCGTTGCCGACGCGAAGGACGAGGCCGCGGTGACGGGCGTGGCGCCCGAGACGCTTTGGCTGGTGCAGGGCGGAAGCATCGTGCACAGCGGGGCCGCCGGCCGCCAGGCCAGCGCCGCGTGCTCGCTCATCGAGGACCTCGCCCACACCTTGGGCATTCCCACGGTGCGCAGGGAGATGCTTCCGGAGGAGGTGCGGCTGGGCCTGGTTGCCTACGACGAGGCCTTCCTGGTGTCTGACGAGCATGGCGTGGTGGGCGTTGCCGGCCACGAGGGCGCCAAGGTGGCCCGCTTTGCCGGGGCATACGAGCGGCTGCTTGCCACTGAGCGTACGAGGCATCCGCGGCAAGACTGACGCGCGTCGCAGCCGAGGCGTAAATACCTACAAAACAGGGGTATTTAGCTGGGAACCATTGCCCGCCCCGGGGGGTGGATTTGCGGTATTCATTCCCAACGCGCTGCATTTGTGCGTCGCGATTCCTTATGATAGATAGGTGGTGTCATGTGGACGCTTCGTTCCGCATGCCCATGGGTGGCGGTGCATTCCGTCATGCCTGGTAATGGTCCGGGCCGGGGGTCCGGTAAGTTTACGAGAAGGAGAGGATATGGCGAGAAAGTTCAAGTCCATGGACGGTAACAACGCGGCTGCGTGGGTCAGCTATGCGTTTACCGAGGTGGCCGGCATCTACCCGATCACCCCGTCCAGCCCGATGGCCGACTACGTCGACCAGTGGGCAGCGGCTGGCCAGAAGAACATCTTCGGCACCACCGTCAAGGTTGTCGAGATGGAGTCCGAGGCGGGTGCCGCAGGTGCCGTGCACGGCTCGCTTGGCGCCGGCGCCCTTACCACGACGTACACCGCGTCGCAGGGCCTGCTGCTCATGATTCCCAACATGTACAAGATCGCGGGCGAGGGCCTGCCGTCGGTCTTCCACGTGTCGGCCCGTACCGTGGCCAGCCACGCGCTGAACATCTTCGGCGACCACTCCGACGTCATGGCCTGCCGCCAGACCGGCTTTGCCATGCTCGCCGAGAACAGCGTCCAGGAGGTCATGGACCTCTCGGCCGTCGCGCACCTGTCCGCCATCAAGGGCCGCGTGCCGTTCATCAACTTCTTTGACGGCTTCCGCACCTCGCACGAGATCCAGAAGGTCGCCGTGTGGGATTACGAGGACCTCAAGGACATGTGCGACATGGACGCCGTCCAGGCGTTCCGCGACCACGCCCTCAACCCCGAGCACCCGCACGCGCGCGGCTCTCACGAGAACGGCGACATCTTCTTCCAGCACCGCGAGGCCTGCAACTCGGCCTACAACGCGCTGCCTGACGTGGTCGAAGACTACATGAACCAGGTCAACGCCAAGCTGGGCACCAACTATCACCTGTTCGACTACTACGGCGATCCCGACGCAACCCGCGTCGTCGTCTGCATGGGCTCCTTCTGCGAGACCCTCGAGGAGGTCGTCGACTACCTCAACGCCCATGGCGAGAAGGTCGGCCTGATCAAGGTTCGCCTGTACCGTCCGTGGTCCATCAAGCACTTCATCGCCGCCCTGCCCAAGAAGGTCGAGTCCATCGCCGTTCTCGACCGCACCAAGGAGCCCGGCTCCATCGGCGAGCCCCTCTACCAGGACGTCATCACCGCCCTCTTCGAGGCTGGCATCACTGGCCTCAAGGTCATCGGCGGCCGCTACGGCCTCGGCTCCAAGGACACGCCTCCCGCGTCCGCATTCGCCGTGTACGACGAGCTCAAGAAGTCCAACCCCAAGCGCGAGTTCACCATCGGCATCGTCGACGACGTCACCAACCTCTCCCTCGAGGAGATGGAGGACGTTCCCAACACGGCCGACCCCTCCACCATCGAGTGCAAGTTCTGGGGCCTCGGCGGCGACGGCACCGTGGGCGCCAACAAGAACTCCATCAAGATCATCGGCGACCACACCGACAAGTACATCCAGGC
>CADALE010000042.1 GCA_902788705.1 uncultured Coriobacteriaceae bacterium
GCGGCGGTCGGGACGATGGTTGCGGTCTGGCTCATGGTGTGCCCCCTTCGGGCTCGTGAGGGTCGGCCTTTCCTTCCCTCGGACGGGGGCGACAAGGCAAGCGGCATCCCCGGAGCGCGCCCGTTTGCGGGCGGGGCGCGGCGCGCGCAGGGGATGGCGCGCCAGGCGACGGGAGGCGGCGCTAGGGGTGCCTGCCGCCTCAGAGGAGCCTGTGCCATGATGCCCCGGTCCGAGGGCCAGGCGTCGTCCTCGCGGCTCGTGCCTGCGGGTTTTCGACGGCGCGGCGAGGATAGGGGATTCTCCGACAATCCCCGGCGCAGCCGGGGTGTCGGAAGCCCAGGTTGCCCGGCCAGCCTGCGGGCCGCGCGGCTTGCCGCTGGCATGTTCCGATTTCGAACATCGCGGTCGAAGCGCTTCAATTCCTTATGCTTCTGTACACACTGAATGAGGAGGCTAAAGATAGGCGAGAACGGAGACCAAGACGGATTCAGGAAGAAGAGGATTGCGGCGCCTAGCGTCCCTTGGCCTTGACGAACCATCCGTCTCGGTCGTGCCAGAGCACCTTCGTGCCGCGGCCAATCGTCACCTCCCAGCGCGTGACGAGGTTGCCGAAGACCTCGCGGTCGAACTCTGCGACGGGGCGCGCCGACTCGAGGCGCCAGCTTCGTCCGTCGGGCCACATGAGCCTGACCGGCCTCACAATCTGGCCGCCCGACCCGTCACCGCCCATCTCGACCTCGACGTAGGTGCGCTCCTCGTGGAGCGGTATGCCGCAGGCCCCTGCAAGGTCCTTGCCCCGGAATGCCATCGTTCGCCTCACTTCTTGAAGAGCGTCTTGATGAGCCCGACGAGCAGGTCCAGCAGGAACACCACTGGCCACAGGAGGAAGGTGAACAGGAAGGGGGCCAGGAGGATCGAGAAGGCGAGGTCCCCGCACCACACGTACAGGAGGGTGACGAGAGCCACGAATGAGCACCAGTACACCATTGTTCCCACCTCCTTGGACATCATTCTAGCGGCAGATCCGGACGCATATTCCCGCCGCCGCGCCCATGGCGAGCACCCCACGAGCCATGCGGCGGCGTCGCGCCTAGGGGCATGGCCTGGGCGCCGCCCCGACAGGGGCATCTCCACGATAATTGCACTTTGGAAGGGATGCTCGCCCCTCCCTTGCCCCTATATGCATGGGCAGCGTCCCTACGCGCCAGCGCCCTCATCCTCCCCTCGTGCATGCGGTATCCCACGGCCTCGCACCAGTCGGCGAGGAGCCTGCGCTGCGCCTGGTCACCCGCCTGTTGTGGCTCTGGAACGCCTGACGTATCGCGCCACCTCTCACCTCGACGGTTACGAGCGGCCTGTCGGGGTCGCTGGCCTTGCGCATGAGCCAGAGGTCGGTCTGGCCGCTGGCGTACTTGTCGATGAACCCGGCCATGCAGTTGTGCTGGGCGTTGGCCTCGTCGAGGATCTCGCGCACGGTGGCGGCGGGACGGATGAGGTAGCCGTCCGACTCGAAGCCGTTGCCGTCTAGCTCGGCGGCCTCCTGCTTGGCCTCCGCCGTGGCGCGGCTTAGGCCTCGTGGCCCGCCTCGCCAAGGAAGCTCCGCTCGAAATCCCGCCCGTAGGGCATGGGCAATCCTGCGGCAATGCATAAGCACCGCTTCTGGCTCTCTTCAGCTCCAGGAATTGCCAGAAGCGGCCGTTTGTCGCTATGCTAGTCACATAACCAATCGAAAGGAGCCCACCATGGCCTATACCGCACAGCTGACAGATGCCGCCCGCGCCTATCACGAGCAGATGTTCCCCGGCTACCAGTCCGACTTCCTCCGCACCGACCCCGAGTTCATCGAGCGCTTTGACAACTTCGCCTTTGGCGAGGTCATCGCCGACACGCCCGAGCTTGACGACCGCACGCGCTTCATGTGCTGGATGGCCACGCTCCTTGGCTGCCAGGGCATCGACGAGTTCCGCTGCATGGCCCCCGCGGCGCTGCGCATGGGGCTTGAGCCCGTCGCGCTGCGCGAGATCGTGTACCAGGCGGTGGACTACCTGGGCATCGGTCGCGTGTTCCCCTTCATCAAGGCCATGAACGAGTGCTTCGAGGCCGCAGGCATCGAGCTGCCGCTTCCCGAGCAGGCCACGACCGATCCCACCGACGAGTCGCGTAGGGCTGGTGGCACCGAGGCCCAGTGCGCGGCCTTTGGCGAGGGCATGCGCAACTTCTACGATGCGGGCGCCCATGGTCGCGAGCATATCAACCATTGGCTGGTCAAGAACTGCTTCGGTGACTTCTACACCCGCACGGGCCTCACGATGGCCGAGCGCGAGCTCATCACCTTCTGCTTCATCGCGGCCCAGGGTGGCTGCGAGAGCCAGCTGCGCAGCCACACCAATGGCAACAAGAACTGCGGACGCTCGCGCGCGTTCATGATCGCCGTGGTCAGCAGCAACCTGCCCTTCATTGGCTATCCGCGCACGCTGAATGCCCTTGCCATCGTCGACGAGGTCATGCCCGAGGAGTAGGCGGGCACTCACGGACGCTCGGCGCCACGGCGGATCGTGGCCCGAGCACAAGTGGAATAACGCTGCAGCCGCTCGGCAGGCTTGGGCGCCAAGCCGGCACCTGCCGAGCGGCGTTTAGCGCGGACGCTATCCAAAGAGCACGTACGTGCCGGGTTCCAGCAAACGAACCGTCTCCCAGCTTGGCAGCTTGGCGTGGGCAAGGGTACCGTTTGGCACCTCGGCCTCCACGCGCAGGCGGCCGTCCTCCAGGCGCTCCCAGTCAATGCGAATCCGGCCAAACGGGCTCTCCAGGCTTGTGCGGCAGAAGCTCAGGTTGCTCAGGGGCTTGGGCTGGACGGAGAACTCCCTATAGCCGATGGAGAACGGCGCCAGGCCGGCTACGTATTTTACAAACCAGTCGGCCACGCAGCCAAAGCTGTAGTGGTTGAAGGAATAGGTGCCCACCGTGCCGTCCGGTGCGATGTTGGCCCAGCTCTCCCAGATGGTGGTGGCGCCGTGGTCCACCTCGTAAAGCCAGCTGGGGCATTCGTCCTGGAAGAGCAGCGCCTCGGCCACGTCGGCATGGCCCCATCGGCAGAGTACGCTCATGAGGTGTGGCATGCCAAGGAATCCCACGTCAAGTCTCATGCCGTTGTCGCGGATCATCTGGGCGAGGTGGTCGGCGGTGGCTTGGCGCTGGTCCTCCGGGAACAGGTCGAAGGCCAGGGCAAGCACGTAGCAGCCCTGAAACTCGCGGTCCAGCAGTCCGTGCCCGCGCACGAACCTCGCCTGGAACGCACGCCGTACGTTGTCCGCGTACGTGCTGTACTCCCGCACGCGTGCGTCGTCATCAAGCAGGAGGGCAACCCTTGCCAGCCTGTCGGACGTGTGCGCAAGGTAGGCGGTGGCGCAGAGGTCTGCGGTTGCCTTCGCCGTAGCTACAGGCCCCGGCGCGTCCGGCCCCATCATGTAGCTGGGGAACATCCAGTCACCGTAGTGGAACTTGGTGTCCCAGACGTAACGGTCGTCTCCCGTCTTTGCCCCGGGAGCCTCGCCGCCCGGCACCGCCGGCACCTCGCCCGCGACACTCGCCACGCAGAAGTCGTGCCAGGCACACATGGCTTGGTAGTTGTCGCGCAGCACGTCAAGGTTGCCGTAGCGCATCATCAGCTCGAAGGGCACCTCGACAATGGCGTCACCCCATCCGGCCGAGGAAAGTGCGCCAAGAAACTCGGCGCTGCCCATGATGGCGCGCGGGGCAGGTGAGTAGTCCAGCACTTGGCCGTCGGCCAGCTGATCGGCACGCACCGATGACAGCCACTGACGCATGAGCGAGTCCACGTCGTAGAAGAAGCTGGCTGTCGGTGCGAAGATGAGCGCATCGCCCACCCAGCCCATGCGCTCGCGCTGTGGGCAGTCGGTGGGCACGTTGATCAGGTTGCCCCGCGCGGACCACAGCGCATTTTCCAGCAGGCGGTTGAGGCGTGCGTCGCTCGTCACCACATGGCCGGTGCGCGCCATGTCTGCCCAGATGGCGTGGGCTTCGATGCTCGAAGCGCCAAAGGGGCCCTGGGTGGCCTCGTCCCACCCCTCGATGCGCACGTAGCGGAAGCCGTGGAAGGTGAATGCCGGTTCAAGGAGCTCGCTGTCGCCACGTCCCACGAACACGTCGCGCTGATCCTTGTTGCGGCCCACGATGTTTTCGAAGAAGCGCCCGTCGGCATCGAGCGCCTCGGCATGCCGCAGCACAAGCTCCTGTCCGTTTCCCAGGAAACACCACTCAAGGGCAACGCGACCGGCAATCACCTGGCCAAAGTCCACCACGATCGCATCGTCCTCGCGCCACCAGGATGCCGGCGGGAGCCGTGTCTGCACGCGTGCGAGCGGCGCCCCGCCAAACATCTGCGCAAGCGAGAAGTCGGGCTCCTGCGTCACCGTCTCCTGCTCGAGCTCTATCCAACGCCCGACCCACCCGTGACCATCTCATCTGGGCCATCACGGCCGTGGGCCTGGCGCTCATCGCCAACGCCATCCGCCTCATCGTGAAGCGCGGCAAGGACGAGCTCGCGCATCCCGAGCTGTACAGGCGCTCCAAGCGCGCCGAGGCCAGGCTGCAGCAGAAGCTCGCCCAGTAGATGCGTGGGACACGGGTTCGGAGGGGGGTGCGGACGATTTCTTGGACCGGCTATGCGGCCAGCCCAAGCCTCCTTCGCCTGCCGTCGATCGTATCGTAGTACTTCCCCTCGCCGTCGTCGA
>CADALE010000043.1 GCA_902788705.1 uncultured Coriobacteriaceae bacterium
AGACATGTCGTGCATGTAGTCGAGCTGCTCGGGCGTCCAGGACGCGAGCAGGCACGCGGGCAGGTCGTCGTGGCGGTCGCGCGCCATGCCGGGTATGGCGAAGAGCAGCTCGCCGCCGCGCCTGACGAGCGGCAGCAGGTGCTCGCCGAGGTAGCTCGGGTCCCGGCCGAAGTAGTTGTACGAGTCGACGCTCACCACCGCGTCGAAGAACCCGTGCGCGAAGGGAAGCGCGGTCGCGTCGGCCTTGAGCGGCACGACCTGGCGGTTCGACAGGCCGCATTCCTCGAAGAAGCGCATGTTGTCTGACGGGTCGCTCCAGAGGTCGGCGGCGTAGACGACATAGCCGCACTCGCGCGCCATGAGGGCGCTCGTGAGCCCGGCGCCGCTGCCGAGGTCGAGCACGACGGAGCCTGCGGGGATGTCGGCGTAGCCTAGGAGCTCCTCGCAGAGCTTGAGCGGGTTGGGTCCCATGCTGCGTTCGCGCATGATGGATTGAGGGAAGGTGTCTGCCTTCGGGAAGCTCATGGTCTTGTTCCTGTTCTGTGAGTATCCGTTACCTGAGGATGGATTCGGAACGCAGCGAACCCAGGGCAGCTGCGTGCCTCTCTCGAATCGTTAGGTTCTAGCGTTCCCTACAGAACAATGACCAAAAAGACATCCCCTTGGATGGCCGTTGGCGCGAGGCCCCATGCCCCGCGCATTGCAAGCATCATATCACGCCGAAACTGGTTCAACGCGTTCTCGAACCGCACCGAGGTGCGTGGCTTCGAGAACCTGCCCGGCATGACGAGCGCGAACCAGATGTTCTCCAGCTGCACGAACCTGGCGAGCGTCACCGGTATGGGCAACCTGGGCAACGTGCAATCCATGCGCTACACGTTCAGCTCCTGCGCCTTCTCGACGCTCGACCTGCGCGGCTTCGACCCGTCGCACCTGGCAGACCTGTTCTACTGCTTCTCTGGGTGCGGCGAGCCCACGATTATCCTCGCGGACTCGACCTGGGCGCTGCCCACGAGCGGTATCAGCGGCATGCAGTGCTTCTACAACTGCTCCACGTCGCTCATCGGTGGAAACGGCACCGTGTGGGCGAGCTCGAACGTCGGGTACACGTACATGAGGATCGACCGGGCTGGACAGACGGGGTACCTGACGGCGGCATGACCGGCTGTTTACCGAACTAGGAGGCAAAACTCATCGCCGGCTCCGGAAATGTGCCACGTGATTCTCGTCGCGGCCGCCACCAGCTTGGCGTCGTGCGACACGAGCAGGAGCGCGGCGGGGTACGCGACGAGCATACGTTCCAGGGCAACGGTCGAGCCGAGGTCGAGGTGGTTCGTGGGTTCGTCCATCACGATGAGCTCAGGTCCGCCAAGGATGCCCAGGGCGAGCATGAGCTTGCGCATCTCACCGGGACTCACGACGTCACCCTCCAGGATGCGTTCGGGCTCCGAGTTGAGCTGTGCCACGATCGAGAGAACGCGACCTCGACGGGAATCCGGAAGGTCCCGCAAAGTGGCGAGGGCGGCGCGCTTGTCCGCCTCGCTGGGTTCCTGGGGGATGTAGAGCGTCCTCGTTCCGTCTGGAAGGCGGCCGACGACCTGCTTGATGAGCGTCGTCTTGCCGGTGCCGTTGTCGCCGACGAGTCCGATGTGGTCGTCGTTGCCGATGTTCAGCGCGGGCACTCTCAGGGTGGCGTCGCCCAGGGTCAACACCTGCGGCTCCATGCGCAGGAGAACCCTTCGCCTGCTAGGCGCGGCGTCGAGCCACACGTCGGCGTCGTAGCGCTTCTCCACATGCGTTGCCGCAAGGCTTGCCTCGGCCGTCGCAAGCCTGGCCTCCATCCTCGACGACAGCTTACCCGCTTTGCCGTCCTGGCCGGAGACCACGGCGATGCGCTTCTTGTAGCGAGCGTCGCCGTCGTGCTTGCCCACGCCCTTGAGGCTGCGCTTTCCCGCCGAGCGGGACGCCTCCTCGCGGCGGCGACTCCTTGCGGGCGACCCCGTGCGCATGGACGGCGCTCGCACGCTCGAGCGATGCCTGACCTTCCGCCTGGGTATAGCCGCCCGGCCGCATGGTTGCGATGCCGCCCATCACGAACAGGCACTGTGTGCAGAGCGCATCCAACAGCTCGCGATCGTGGGAGACGAGGAGCCCTATGCCGCCGAAGCACGCGAGCGCCGACGATATGGCATGCCGCGTGCTTGCGTCCACGTGGTTCGTCGGCTCGTCCACGGCGAGCACGTCGGGGTCGGCCCAGATGGCGCAGGCCACCTGGAGTCGCTTCTGCTGGCCGCCCGAGAGCGTGCCGTAGCGCCAAGGCCAGTCGTCCTCGATGCCGAGGTCCCGGCGGAGGCGCGTCGCATGGCCGTCATATGAGAGCGCGAAGTCCTCAAGGTTCTGCGGCGGTTCGGTCGCGTCCTGGGGACAGTACAGGGACAGGAGGGTCGGCGAGACGGAGCCCGAGTCTGGCCGCAGGATCCCGCACGCCACGAGTGTGAGGGTCGTCTTTCCGCCGCCGTTGTCGCCGACGATTCCGGTCCATCCTTGGGGGAAGGTTGCCGACACCCCGCACAGGGCGGGCTCTGCCGCCGTTGGGTATGTGTACTCGATGTTCGAGAGGTTCAGCTGCATGGTGCCTCCGGTTCTGCGAGAGGCCATGCGGGGCAGCAGGGCATAGTCCGTTTGGTTCAGGATATTGGGGCTAAGGTCGTGAATGGACACGCGATGCTGCACCCGTTTGGGCATGGCCGCCAGCGGTAGCGCTTGATCAACGGGTGGTTGTGAGCATCGCTAGTTCTTCATGCACCTGGTCCCTTCTCTTGCCGGTGCTTGCCAAAGGCCCCGGCTAATTCGACTTTGTCGATTATACCCACACTAATTGCAGCGGGCAATTCATGTGCCATGCGGGTTCGATAATCGCAGGTTGCGATTTCAGCTTGGCACGTTGCTCTCGAGATTGGGCGGCAGTCTACCCCTACGCCCAGAGGTCCCTGCAAGAGACCGCATAGAGCGGCACGTTGTGCATCCACTCCTGTTCGCGGTAGCCCGAGAGGCTGAAGCGCACGGCTGATACCTCGGGATGGGCGCCCTTGAACGCGCGAAGACTCTTCGCCCGCAGGTTCTCCTCGGCCTTCACCTCGATGGCGAACACGCCGCCGTCCTGGACCAGGAAGTCAATCTCTCCCAGCGAGTTCTCCGCCGACCAGTAGTACGGCGTCAAGCCGCATTCCGCGACGAGCTGCTGGCAGACGTACTGCTCGGTGAGCGCACCTTTGAACTCCGTGAAAACCTTGCTTCCGGCGATGACGGCATCAGGCGGGAGGTCGCTCATTGCCCCGAGAAATCCCACGTCGACCATGAACACCTTGAAGGCCCCCGACTCGCAGTAGGCCGAAAGCGGGATTCCCGGCTTACTCGCGCGGCGCACCTTGTGGATGAGGCCCGCCTGCTCCAGCCATGCGAGGCTCTCTTCGAAGTCCGCTGCACGGGAGCCCTTGCGCACCTTCCCATACACGAACTTCTTGTTCTCCTGGGAAAGGTGCCTCGGGATGGACTCCCAGGCAAGCATGGTACGCGCGAGCAGGCGTGGCGGTATGTGCTTGGCGAAGTCGTTCACGTATCCGTCCAGGATCTCCCGCTGAACGGCGCGTGCGGCACGGACGTCCTGCTCGGAGACGAAGGCGTTCACCGCCTCGGGCATCCCTCCCACGACGTAGTACTGCTTGAGAAGCTCGGTTAGTCTATCGGAGAAGCTGTTGATCATTGTCGTGTCGCCTGAGGCGACGAGCTTGGCAAACCTCCCGTTTCCCGTGGCGTCGAGGAACTCGTCGAAAGAGAGCGGGTGCAGGTCGAGCATGTTGACCTTGCCGACGGGAAAGCCGGTCCCTTCGGTCGCTGATAATCCCAGAAGCGACCCCGCTGCGGCGACGGCGTACTCCGGCGCGTTCTCGCAGAAGTACTTGAGCGACGTGATGGCCTTGGGGCACGCCTGCACCTCATCGAGGACGATGAGGGTCCTTTCTGGCTCGATGTCCATGTCGAGCTCGAGCGAGAGGGAAGCGATGATTCTCGAGATGTCGAAGTCGGAGTCGAAGTAGCTGCGCGCGAGGGCATCGTTGTCGAGGCTCACGTAGGCGACGTTCTCGAAGTGGAGCCTGCCGAACTCCTTGAGGAGCCAGGTCTTCCCCACCTGCCTTGCCCCATTGAGGATCAGGGGCTTGCGACGAGCGTCATTCTTCCAAGCAACGAGCCGGTCCATGAGGGCTCTCTGCATACATCCCCCTTCATATAGATTTACGTCCGTATTATAGCTAAACTCAGCAATAATACGGACGTATTATAGCTTGTATCTACATTTTTAAGGATGTAGTTACTCCCACTCAATCAGGGTGGAGTGGCTGTGGTGGCTCACGGTAGCTCGGGGCACCTTCTCATGTCCACGTTATTCGTTGTGGTCCTGTCTATCCTCCCTGTGGACGTCAAAGCGACGTCACGGGCACCGTTTTGGCACCCGTGACGTCTCCTCACTTCGAGCCGGGCGACGTCATGGCGTCACTGGCCCCCACTAGTCGAGGTCCTCACCGTTGCTCTCGATGCACTTCTTGTACCAGAAGTAGCTGTCCTTGAGGTAGCGCTTCATCGTGCCCTGGCCATAGTTGTCGGCGTCGACGTAGATCTGGCCGTAGCGCTTGGCCATCTCGCCCTCGCCATTGGAGACCATGTCCACGCAGCCCCAGTACAGGTAGCCCATCAGGGGGATGCCGTCGAGCTCAACCGCGTCCTTCATGCTCTTGATGTTGGCGCGCATGTAGTCGATGCGGTAGTCGTCGTGCACGGTGCCGTCCACGAACTCGTCGTTCCAGCCGATGCCGCTCTCGACGCACCACAGCGGGCAGCGGTAGCGATGGTACAGCGTGTTGAGCGTGATGCGCTGGCAGTTGGGGTCGGTCGCCCAACCCCAGGCGTTGGTCTTGAGGTAGGGGTTGGCAACCACAAAGTCAAAGGCACCGTTGCCCTCGCCCTTCTCCAAGCCCTCCTTGTGGACCGTCACGGTATGGCTACCGTACAGCGAGAAGCTCAGGAAGTCGCAGGTACCAGCCTTGAGCGCATCGAGGTCACCCTCCTGCACAGGCAGTGTGATGCCCTCACGCTTGTACTGATTGAGCTTGTACTGCGGATACTCGCCCAGCATCTGCACGTCGGCAAAGAAGAGGCCATCGTTGTCGGCCTGCATGACGAGGAGCTGATCCTCGGGGTCGCAGGTCATGGCATACATGGGGCCATAAGCCAGCATCATGCCAATCCTAAGCTCCGGCCACTCCTCATGCGCCGCGATGACCGTCTTGGCGCTCGCCAGGAACTGGTGGTACGCCGCATTGGCGATGTTCTGCGGATCCGCATGAATCAAGCCGGCAGTCACGTACGGGGCGACCTCGATGCAGTTGATCTCGTTGAAGGTAAGGTAGTACTTCACCAAACCGTGGAAGCGCGCAAAGCAGGTCCTTGCATACTTCACAAAGATGTCCACCAAGTAGCGACTGTCCCAACCGTTGAAGCGGTTGGCCAGAGAGAGCGGGTTCTCGGAACACGTCCTCGTAGAAGGCCAAGCCTGCTTCGTTGGGCTCCTCGTCATCGCCGTTGGGGAAGATGCGGCTCCACTTGATGGAGAGGCGCAGACACTTGAAGCCCTCCTCGGCGCAGAGACGGATGTCCTCCTTGTAGTGGTGGTAGAAATCGCTCGCAATGTGCGTGGGATAGTAGATGTCCGGGTCATCAACGGTGCAGGCCACGGCGCCTTCGGGCAGATGCTTCACGGGGCTGCCAAAGCACAGGGGAAGCTTGCCCCAGCTGCCATCCGGCATGCGGAAGGTGACCTGACGCGGCACCTTGTGCGCACCGTTGGTCATGACGTCGGCCGTGGAAAGGCCCGCTCCACCCTCGAAGACGCCACCCTCGTACTGGTTTGCCGCAGTCGCGCCGCCCCAAAGAAAGTCCTTGTCAAAACCCATGTCATGCTCCTTTCGTCATGGCCTCGCGGGCCATCTCGTCGCTCTGTTGTCGTGCGGCCAGGGGCTATCCCCAAACCGCACGCGCAGTGTTGCTGATGGTCCTAGCTCCGCTCGCGGGAAATCAGGTCTCGGTACCATCCATAGCTCTTCTTGGGCGTACGCTGCAGCGTGCCGTTGCCCTCGTCATCTAGGTCCACGTACACCAGGCCATAGCGCTTCGCCATGGATCCTGTCGAAAGCGCCACCAGATCAAAGGCGCTCCATGGCAGATAGCCCACCACATTCACGCCGTCGACCACGGCCTCGCGCAGGGCATCGATGTGTCGCGAGAGGTAGTCGATGCGGTAATCGTCGTCCACGTGGCGGGTGCCGTCTGGGTCCACCACCAGGTCGTCGTGGCAGCCCAGCCCGTTCTCCACAATCATGAGCGGCACCTGGTAGCGGTCCCAAAGGTCGTTCAGCAGGGTGCGCAGGCCAACGGGATCAATCTGCCAGCCGTACTCGCTCGCTGCAAGGTAGGGGTTCTTGATGCCTGACACTAGGTTGCCCGCGGTCTTCTCTGCGTTGGGATCGATTCCGGCGCAGTTGGTCTGGTAGTAGCTGAAGCTGTAGAAGTCCACGGTACCCGCCGCCAGCGTCTCCTCGTCCTCAGGCGTCACGTCAAGCTCGATTCCATGCTCCGCAAAGTAGCGCTTTGCGTACCCCGGGTAGCTCCCGCGCACCATGACGTCGCCTGCAAAGAGATACGTCATTTGGTTCTGCGCCTGGGCCACACGCACGTCCGTCGGGCTGCAGGTCAGAGGATAGTTGTGCATGCTCGCAATCATGCAGCCCACCTGGAGCTCTGAGTCAATCTCATGCGCCAGGGCGACCACGCGCGCAGAGGCCACAAACTGGTTGTGCAGGCAGGTATAGCGAAGCTGCTCGGTGTTGGCCTCGTCGAAGATGCCCATGAGCACGCCCGCACCGGTCATGATGCCAAAGGGCACCTGCGTGCAGTTGATCTCGTTGAAGGTGATCCAACGACGAACCTTGCCCAAGTAACGGCGTATGATGGTCTCGGCGTAGCGCACGAAGCACGCTGAGGTGAGCGGGTTGGACCAGCCTCCCGCATACGCCAGCTTGAGGGGCGGCTCGTAGTGGCTCATGGTCACAATGGGCTCGATTCCACGCTCAAGCAGCAGGTCAAAGAGGCGGTCGTAGAAGGCCAGCCCCTCCTCGTTGGGCTCTGCATCGTCACCGTTGGGAAAGATGCGCGTCCAGGCGAGCGACATGCGGTAGCCGTTGATGCCCAGTCCAGCCAACAGTTCGACGTCCTCCTCCATGTGGTGGTATCCGTCGGACCCCACATGGCTGGGGTAGTAGCGGCCAGGCTCTATCTCCTTGGTCTCGGCGCGGTGCCCGCCGGGAGTGGTGGCCAGCACGTCCTGGACGGAGAGGCCCTTGCCTCCCTCGTCGTAGCCCCCCTCGTACTGGTTGGCAGCCGTCGAGGCGCCCCAGATGAAGTCCTTCGCAAATCCGTAAGCCATTGCTACGACCCTTTCGTCCACGCAGGTCTGCATCAGATGCTATAAGAAGCGCCTGAAGAAGAAGCACTCGTCGTCGTTGCAGCGACGGGCGTCCGAGCTCTTCATGTTGAGGTGAAACACGTGGCCCAGCTTCTCTGCCACGCCGCAGTAGATATGCAGCTCGTGGGACACCTCAAGCTCGCGCAGGCGCTTCGCGAGGGGCGCGGCCTGGTCATGCAGGAAGTCGGCCTCGCAAGTCATGACGTATGCTGGCGGGAATGCCTCCGTGGCATAGCCCACAACCTCAATGAGGTCGAGCTCCGCGTCGGTGCCATGCTCGGGCAGGTACTCCGCCATGAGCTTTGCCGTCAGCTCCTCTGGATCATCCAGCTCGGTGTGGTACTGGCCGCAGTTGAGCGCGATGGCTTTGGGGGCAAAGCCTGCAGGCGCCTTCACGGGCAGCATGTCCGCATAGGCGGGATTGGTGCACAGGTTGGAGAACAGGCCCAGCAGGTGCGCGCCCGCAGAGTCGCCCACGGCAAAGACGTGGTCGGTGTCGAGACCGTACTCCTGCGCATGCTCGAGCACCCACGAGAACACGAGGCACGCGTCCTCGAGACTGGAGGGGAACTTGAACTCGGGCGCAAGGCGATAGGTGAAGTTGACCACCGCAAAGCCGCGGAGCGCCAGGTCCATGCAGTACCACTGGTAGCGCTCTTTGTCGCCGTAGACCCACGCGCCGCCATGGAACGAGACGATCACGGGCAGCGGCCCCTCGGCACCCTCCGGCAGGTAGAGGTCCATGACCTGCCATGCGGCGTCTGGACCATAGGCGATGTCGTCGTGGCGCACGACTCCTGCGGGCGTCGTGAGACCTGCATCGCGCACGTCGTCACCTTCCTTGAAGACCCTGCGGATGTCGTCAGTAAGCTCTGACATGATGTGGCTCCTCTTCTGCGCCTCCCGGCGCGACGTGGTTTCTCTATCGGGCCGCAGATCCGTAATGGACCACGGCGCCCAGCAGGTTTGCGTCGTTCCTGAAGCGTGCGGGCACGACCTCGGCATGCGGCGCCTGGAAGGGCAGCGTGGCAAAGGCGTTCTCGTAGGCTTGGATCAGATGAGCCATGTACGTTGCGCTGGCGGAGATGCCGCCGCCGATCACGTAACGCTGTGGGTCAAGCAGGAACTGCAGCGAGAGCATCGCGTCACTCAGATCTGCCAGCGCCTCATCAAGCGCGGACGTCGCAATCTCATCCCCGTCCTCCACGAGGGTCATGAGCTCCTCGCCCGTCAGGCTCTCGCGTCCAAGGTCCTCCTGCGCCTTGGCCAGAAGGCTGCGCATTCCTGCGCGATTGCCCAGAAGACCTCCCATGCCCTCGCACCGAAGTGGACGCGCGGCAAGCATGGAGAGCTCGCCTGCGGCACCCGTCGCGCCCGTAACCAGGCGGCCGCCGCTAAGAATCGCTCCCCCAACACCCGTACCGATGACCACCATCACGCCGTCCGTCATGCCCTTGAGCTCTCCCAGCTCAATCTCGGCAAGCGCGGCACAGCGAGCATCGTTCTGGATGGACGCGGGAAGGCCCAGTCGGTCACGGAGTGCGTCGACCAGATTGCGGCCGTTGGCATACTGCAGGGCGCCACCTTGGACGATGAGGCCAGTATTCGCGTCGACGGTTCCCGGCAGGCTTACGGCGATACCCTCGACGCATTGGGGCAGCGCCTCAGCAATGCTCGCAATGGCCTCTATCAGGGAATCAAACGAGTCCTGAGGCGTCGGCACCTTGCCACGAACGCCCGTCAGCGTGAGGCCATCCGAAACCGCCCACTTGATGAACGTGCCTCCGATGTCGATCGCAAGAGTCATGGGAGCTCCTTACCGGTTGTCTCTTGATGGAAGGAGCGGGGCCAAGGCACCTCGGCCTTGGCCCCGCCGGGAAGGGAAAGGGTCGTATCGCGCGTCGTCGCTGCGCTTACTCCTGCGCCTGCTCGCGAGGGCCTGCTCCTCGGCGTACGCCTGGTTGTCGGCAATCTTGAAGAACGGGTAGTACAGGACGCAGCTCACGGCCATGCAGATGAGCACGACGGCCATGTAGAGCGGGCCGCCGGTCAGCAGCGCGGAGATGAACATGGGCATGGCCCAGGGCAGCTGGATGGTGGGGTTGTAGGGGATGGGCAGGATGGTGCACAGGGCAAGGCCGACGAGACCGGGGACGATGGCGGAGAGCACCATGGGGATGAAGAAGACCGGGTTGAGCATCACAGGCACGCCGAAGATGACCGGCTCGTTGATGTTGAAGATGTTGGGGA
>CADALE010000044.1 GCA_902788705.1 uncultured Coriobacteriaceae bacterium
GCGAAATCCCCCCACCAGGCTCACCGTGATGGGAAAGAACGTGGAGATGACCACCAGCACCACCTTCGGCGCAAGGCCGTAGCCAAACCACAGCACCAGAAGCGGAGCGATGGCCACGGTCGGGATGGTCTGGCTCACCGTGACGATGGGGTCGAGCGCCAGGCTCACGGTTTGGAAACGGTCCATCAAGACCGCAACCACAAACCCCACGCCCGTGCCGATGACCAGGCCAAGCGCGGCCTCCGTCAGCGTCGCCGCGGAGTGCATCGCCAGAAGCGACGCGTCTGCCACCAGCGCGTACACCACCTGCACGGGGCTGGGCAGCAGGAAGTTTGGCACGATGCCAAACGCCACCACCACCTGCCACACCGCAAGGATGCACGCCACCGTCAGCGTGGGCACCGCCACCCGGCGCCTTCGCGTGCGCCGCTCACGGCGCTCGCGGGCACGGGCGCGCTCGCCTCCCGCCGCGTCTTCCTGCCGAGAAGCGCCGTCCTTCTCGCCCGCCGGCGTTGCCGTGGGCTCTTCCCCAGCCTGGGTTGCAGACGTCTTGGGCTTGGCGGTGGGCTTTGCGGTGGGCCTTGCCTTGGGCTCGCTGGAGTGGGGATCCACCTATGCCACCTCGGACTTCGCGTGAGAGAACTCGCTGTCGGTGGGATGGTACTTGCCGATCTTGTGGTCCGTGGACATAACGTCGCCGTCGGGGCGATAGTCGATCTTCACGTACGTGGCCATCTTCTTGCAGCCCGCCTTTGCACCAACGAGCTGGCAGTTCTTTACGATCTCCATGCAGGTGTCGTAGTCGGCCTCGATGGCGGTCTCGAACGGCCCCACAAAGTAGTCCACGCCCGTGGAGTCGATGTAGGCGATTACCGCGTCGACCACGCGGCAGACCTCGTCGTCGGTCGTGGCATCCATGGGCAGAAACTGAATCGCGACGGAACAGTTCATGCGCCCTCCCTTCCGGGCACCAAAAAGGCACCCACGTTTCCGTAGGTGCCCGAACATGCGGTGCTCTGGTCCCTACGCCGGCATTACCCGGATCAGGTTATTGGGTCAGGGCCGCGTGGGGCCCATTCTCAGCCGGCGTGCGCCAGCTCCCCTGTCGTGTAGCTATGGTAGCACTCATCCCCCTCCGCCGCAGACGCGCGCGCGACTCTTCGCCATGCTTCCTACTTATCATGCGCTTTACCCCAAATCATCACCCCGTGCCATCATCTCCATGAGGTTGATGTGCCTTACGCCGTCCCTCCCCTCAGGGAGCGGGTCGAGAGTGAGCAGGTAGCAAGGCCAGCTGTCGCGCACGCTCCTGAACGGACGGTACTCCCGCTCTTCCACGGCAGGGTCCGCCACAGACATCGACACCTGCACATACGCATAGGAGTCTCCGGGGCGTCGGGCGATGAAGTCGAGTTCGAGTTTGCCAACCGTCCCGACGCTCACATCGTAGTCAAGCGAGCGCATATACGTGTACGTAACGTTCTCGAGGAGCGGCCCATAGTTGAGTGTCGCGTCCACGTTGCGCGCATAGTAGATTCCCGCGTCGGCGAGGTAGTACTTCTCCCCTCCCTGAAGCGATCTCCTTGACTTTAAATCGAAGCGTGGACACCTGTAGAGCACCTTTGCGGCAACCAGAAGGTCGATATAGCTTGCAAGCGTCTCCCGCTTGATGGCAAGACCTTGCGCGTTGCGTAAGTAGTCGGCTATTCCCGTAAGGTTGGTCGGTGCCCCGAAGTTGTTGATAACGTAGGTCATCACGCGCTCGAATGTGTTGCGGTTGCGAATCCGCCTTCGTGAACGTATGTCCTTCTGGATAATTTGCTCGACGACGTCTTGTATGTATCGTGCCTTAGCTGCCTCGTCGTCGTACTCGACTGCCTTTGGAAACCCTCCGAAGCGCAGCCACGATCGAAAGCTCTGAGCGACCGGCTCCGGAGGCTTGCCCAAGAACTCTCGCATACCAAGGTATTCCTCGAACGAGAGCGTAAAGAGCTCGACCTCCACGTAGCGCCCGGTGAGGTTGGTCATGAGCTCGCCAGAGAGCAGGTACGAGTTCGACCCCGTGATAAACACCGAGAATGAGCCGTCTGCACGGTACGCGTTCACGACCTCCTCATAGCCCTCGACACGCTGTACTTCGTCAATAAACAGGTAGGTGATGCTGTCCGCATCCTCCGGAAGGGCCGACTCAATAACGGCCTCCAACTGGTCAGGCGTGCGGACTGACCTGAACCCACGCTTCTCGAGGTCAAGGTACACGATATGGTCCTCAGCGACGCCGCGCTCACGAAGCTCCTCGGCCACTGTCTCCATGAGGCACGACTTTCCACAACGTCGGATGCCCGTTACCACCTTGATGAGCCCTGTGTCATCTACAAACGGCCTGATCTTTTTAAGGTACCGCTCCCTCCGATAGCGCTTTGCCATTGGGCCAGTCCTCCTCTCCAACGCGTTAATTGGCGTTTAAGGGTAGCAAAGTCTGACAAAATGATAAAGTGACCCCCTTATCATACCTTTTGCTACACTTGTTCCAAAGGGCTTTTCGCACTCGAGCCAACTGGGGTGGCCGCTCGGTCAGCTCGCCACCATCGCGAAAGGCGCCGCAGCGCGTGCACCAACGGTCACGAGCTGCGAGTGTCGCGCAGCACACGCATGAACTCTTGCGCCATCGGCATATACGTGGCCTCAAAGCGGTCTTGGGCAAAGCCGCAGGTATCCTCAAGATAGCCTGTGACATTTGCATACTCCCTCAGACCGCGAATGTAATACAGTCGAATGTTCTCGGTAATGATGAAAGGTGTAATGCCCGACCTCAGGCATTCCTTGAACATCAAAAGTCTTCCCACGCGGCCGTTTCCGTCAGAAACGGGTGGATTCGTTCCAACTCCCAGTGGAAGCGTACGATGTCCTCAAACCGCCGCATGGACTTGCTCTCGTAGGAATCGATGAGGTCGCACACAGATAGTCTGGGCTCAGCGACCTATCCCAGGTGTCCAGAACCGAGAACATGGTCGAACGCCCGAAAGTGATTTCGGGCCTCCACGATGTCTTCCACCGTGGCGTTGCCCGAAAACGTCTCCCTGTCAAAAATCTGGACCGTCTGGTCGTGCGTCAGGGTTGAACCCTCAATCCTGTTCGAGTGATAGGCAAAGTCGCACTGGCAGACTTTATAGGCATTGCCGTCTATATGGTGGTCACGTTGGAAAACAAGCGCCTCGAGCAGCGTACGGTCCATTCTCGCCCCCATTACGCGAGAAGAACAGCCGCCTAGTCCGCCGCCGCATACCAACCGCACCTACCTAACGTGCAGCACGGCGTCGCCCTCCCCCGCGCGCTCGACCTCCCAGCGTGTGCTCGTCGCCGCATCCAGCAGCGCCGCGTCGTGCGACACAAGCAGCAGCGCCCCCGGGAATCCCGCGAGCAGCTCCTGCAGCGCCTGCGTGGAGTGCAGGTCCAGGTGGTTCGTGGGCTCGTCCATCACGATGAGCGCCGGCTTGTCCAGCATGCCAAGCGCGAGCATCAGCTTGCGC
>CADALE010000045.1 GCA_902788705.1 uncultured Coriobacteriaceae bacterium
AGTAAAGTCATTCCTTGCGTTGGGCCTGTAGCTCAGTTGGTCAGAGCGTCCGGCTGATAACCGGGAGGTCACAAGTTCGAACCTTGTCAGGCCCACCACTCTTTTTGGCAATAGCCGCCCCAACGTTAGCCGAGTCGCCGTTGGGGCGGTTATTAATAAGAGTGGCCGACGCGCCGCATCCGCGGGGACGTAGCTCAGCTGGGAGAGCGCGGGCTTTGCAAGCCTGAGGTCGTGGGTTCGATCCCCATCGTCTCCACCATGAAATTCACAGGCCAGCCAAGGCGATTGGCTGGCTTTTTTTGTTACAGCCATCCCTCTTTTCCGCCGAGGGAAACCTCACACAATGCTCCTTGCATGTATGATTTTCCACGATGTGTTCACCATGTGTTTGTGATTTCGAATAGGGGAACGGATATGGCGGACCAGGACAGGAATCAGCGCATCTGCATAGTCGGCGGCGGCCCGGCCGGCATCTCGGCGGCCATGTACCTCGAGAAGGCGGGCTATTTCAACTACGTGATCTACGAGAAGTCCGACCATGTGGGCGGTAAGGCCTTCTCGCCCTACATGCAGGTCAAGAACAAGAAGGGTCAGTGGGAGGATCGCACCATCGAGATGGGTGCGGTCATGGGCTGCGACACCTATTTCGCCGTGCATGAGTGCGAGGAGTTCGGCGGCACCACGCATGCCGACGGCCCCGCCATGGGCCGCTCCTTCCGCAACACCGACGGCACGCCACTCAAGCAGGGCAAGCTCGAGCTGCTCAAGAAGATCATGAAAATGCGGAAGCTCTCCCGCCTGCTGGCCACCAAGTACAAGGGCTACGACGTCAACGGCCACCGCGGCGTGGCCCAGGGCCGCTACGAGGGCCCCTGCCCCTCGCCCGAGCTCAAGCTCGCCCACATCGAGGGCGACAACCCCAACCTCAAGGACCTCTGCCTGCCCTTCTCCGAGTTCCTCAAGCTCAACGACTGCGAGGACGCCGAGATGGTCTGGAAGGGCCCCTTCACCTCCTTCGGCTACGGCTACTTCGACGAGATCCCGGCGGCCTACGTCCTCAAGTACCTGGACGCCTTTACCGTCAAGCAGTTCCTCTCCACGGGCAAGCTCTGGACCTGGCGCACCGGTACCCAGTCCATCTGGACCGGCGTCAACTCCCACCTGCGCCACCCCGCTCTCCTCAAGACCGAGGTCACCGCGGTGGACCGCACGGGTGACAAGGTCAAGGTGACGGTGCGCGACGCCGCCCGCGAGCGCGTCGAGGAATTCGACAAGATCATCCTCTGCACCCCGCTCGAGCTCTTCATGAACTACGGCGACGCCACGCCCGAGGAGTGCGAGCTCTTCTCCAAGATCCAGCACAAGGAGTACTTCACCATGGCCGTGCGCACGGCCGAGGACAAGAGCCCCGACATCTCCTACTACTACTTTTCCAACATGACGCCCGAGACCCGCGGCCACCTGATGGTCTTCTATCACCGCTGGCCTGACTGCGGCCCCCAGCCGCTCGTGACCTTCACCCTGCGCAATCACGAGGGCGCCGAGGATGTCCCCTTCGACAAGGCCAAGCAGACCACCCTCGACGACATGGCTATCTCGGGCCTGCCCGTGGAGAAGACCGAGCGCATCGACGACTGGTACTACTTCCCGCACGTGAGCTCCAAGGACTATGCCGACGGCTGGTACGACAAGCTGGAGGCCATGCAGGGCGAGCGCAACACCTTCTATGCCGGCGAGGTCATGGCCTTTGGCGACATGGAGGAGACGGTGGAGTATTCGCGCGACCTGGTCCGTCGCTTCTTCGCGTAACACGCAGATAGAAAGAGAGAGTCATGCCCGAGCAGTATCAGGCCCATCATTCCCAGTACGAGGGCGAGCCGATTCGCAAGGACTACGCCAAGCTGGCGCGCAAGATTACCGATACCGTCACGCACAAGATCCGCGGCGTCAAATCCACCGACCCCGAGTACTGGGGCCTGCGCGAGGTCCTGACTGACGACATGGTGGAGTTGGCCAACAAGATGAAGCTCCGCCACTTCTACACCTTCGAGGAGATCCAGAAGTTCGAGCCTGGTATGGGTAAGGAGGACCTGGAGGACCTCCTGCAGCGCATGAGCGTGGCGGGCATCCTGGAGTACGACTACTCCGACCGCTACGACGACAACGGCCCTACGGACGAGCCGCGCATCAAGCGCTGGCGCATCCCCTATTTCGTGCCGGGCTCGGCCGAGCTCTTCAACTCCTCCATCGACCGTATCGACAAGAACCCACCCGTGGCCAACATGTTTGAGCGCATGACCTTCGAGCCGCTGGCCCCCATCACCCACATGGTCCCACCCGGCGGCGACGGCATCGGCATGCACGTGATCCCCGTGGAGAAGGCCATCGAGACGGAAAACATGTCCGTCGACCTGGAGCACATCTCCCACTGGCTCAAGAAGTACGAGGGGCATCTGTCCGCCGGCATCTGCTCCTGCCGCTACTCCCGCGCCAAGCTGGGCGAGGGCTGCATCGACGACCCGGCCGACTGGTGCATCCAGGTGGGCGACATGGCCGACTATACGGTCGAGACCGGCCGCGCCCACTACATCACGACCGAGGAGGCCCTGGAGATCCTGCAGAAGGCCGAGGACAACGGCTTCGTCCACCAGATTACCAACATCGACGGCTCCGACCACATCTTCGACATTTGCAACTGCGACGTGAAGATCTGCAACGCCCTGCGCACCAGCATGCTCTTCAACACGCCCAACATGTCGCGCAGCTCCTATACCGCCAAGGTGGACCCCACCAAGTGCGTGGCCTGCGGCTACTGCGTGGAGTCCTGCCCCGCGGGCGCGGTCAAGCTGGGCCAGAAGCTCTGCCGGGCCGACGGCTCCGCCCAGGAGTACCCCACGGCAATCCTGCCCGACGCCATCCGCTGGGGCAAGTACGCCTGGGACGAGAACTACCGCGACACGCCCCGCATGCACAACACCTGGCCCACGGGCTCGGCCCCCTGCAAGGCAGCCTGCCCCGCCCATGTGCCCGTCCAGGCCTACCTGCGCAAGGCGCACGAGGGCAAGTACACCGAGGCCCTCGAGCTCATCAAGAAGGAGAACCCCTTCCCTGCGGTGTGCGGCCGCGTGTGCAACAAGCGCTGCGAGGCCGAGTGCACCCGCGGCGACGTGGACTTCCCCGTGTCCATCGACGCCGTCAAACGCTTCGTGGCCGACAAGGACCTGGAGGCCGAGCACCGCTTCGTACCCCAGAAGGTCGTGGCCAGCATGCACGGCCATTTCGACGAGAAGATCGCGATCATCGGCGCGGGCCCCGCGGGCCTCTCCGCGGCCTACTACCTGGCCGTGATGGGCTTCACCCCCGTCGTCTTCGAGAAGAACGACAAGCCCGGCGGCATGATGACCTACGGCATCCCCACCTACAAGCTGCCCAAGGACGTGATCGACGCCGAGATCGACGTGATCCGCGAGCTGGGCGTCGA
>CADALE010000046.1 GCA_902788705.1 uncultured Coriobacteriaceae bacterium
CTCCCGGACGTACGCGACGACCCGTGCCTCGAGCTCGACGTCTCTCATGCGGACTCCAATCCGGACCAGGATGGTCCAACATTTTGTCCGCACCCCCGTTTGCTTGTGTCCCATCCGTCTGCCGGGCCGGACGGTTGGGACGGTTCGGGGTGGTTATTGTCCCATCCGTCTGCCGGGCCGGACGGTTGGGACGCAACCGCACGCAAAAGCGGCCGACATCCCGTAGGATGCCGGCCGCTTGCCGCATCAAAGACTGTCTAGGAGCCTAGAGCTTGATCTCGATGTCAACGCCCGCGGGCAGGTCGAGACGCATGAGCGAGTCGACGGTGCTGGACGAGGGGTCGAGGATGTCGATGAGGCGCTTGTGCGTGCGCATCTCGAACTCCTCGCGGGAGTCCTTGTCCTTGTGGGGCGAGCGGATGACCGTGTACAGGTTGCGCTCGGTGGGCAGGGGGATGGGGCCGGAGACACGCGCGCCGGTCTTCTGGGCGGTGTCAACGATGAGCTTCGCGGACTGATCGACGACCTCGTGATCGTAGCCCTTGAGGCGAATCCTGATCTTCTGGCTTGACACTTTTGGTACCTCCATCTTCGCGGGGGGCGCGCGGCGCGACGCCCCCGCTGGCTACGTATCCTTATGAGGCGTTTCCGCCATTCTTACCGATGATCTCGTCGCGGATGCTCTTGGGCACCGGCTCGTACGAGTCGAACTGCATGGTATAGGTAGCACGACCCTGCGTCTGAGAGCGCAGGTCGGTGGCATACCCGAACATCTCGCCCAGAGGCACCTTCGCCTTGAGCACCGTGGTGGTGCTGCGGGGCTCCATGCCCTCGATCTTGCCGCGGCGGCCGGACAGGTTGCCCATGACGTCGCCAAGATACTGCTCGGGCATCTCGACCTCGACGTACTCGATGGGCTCGAGCAGGACGGGGTCGCTGCGGCGCAGGGCCTCCTTGATGGCCATCGAGCCAGCGATCTTGAAGGCAGCCTCGGAGGAGTCGACCTCGTGGTAGGAGCCGTCAACCAGGGTAACCTTCACGTCCTGCACCGGGTAGCCAGCGATGACGCCAGTCTCCAGCGCCTCCTGAATGCCCTTGTCAACCGAGGGGATGTACTCCTTGGGGATGGAGCCGCCCACGGTGGCGTCCACGAACTGGTAGCCAGAGCCCGGCTCGAGCGGGGTGAGGTCGATGATGGCGTCGCCGTACTGACCGCGGCCACCGGACTGGCGCACGAACTTGCCCTGCACGTGCTTGACCTCGTGGCCAGCCGTCTCGCGGTAGGCAACCTGGGGCTTGCCCACGTTGCACTCGACCTTGAACTCGCGACGCAGGCGGTCGACGATGATCTCGAGGTGCAGCTCGCCCATGCCGGCGATGATGGTCTGGCCGGTCTCGTGGTCGGTGCGCACCTGGAAGGTGGGGTCCTCCTCGGCCAGCTTGGCCAGGCCCACGCTCATCTTCTCCTGCTCGGCCTTGCTCTTGGGCTCGACGGCAACGTCGATGACCGGCGCGGCAAACTCGATGCTCTCAAGGATGACCGGGTGCTTCTCGTCGCACAGGGTGTCACCGGTGGTGGTGTTCTTGAGGCCCACGCAGGCGACGATGTCGCCGGCGGAGCAGCCGTCGCGGTCAACGCGCTCGTTGGCGTTCATCTCGAGGATGCGGCCCAGACGCTCGCGGTTGTCCTTGACGGAGTTGTACACGTAGCTGCCCGACTCGGCGTGGCCGGAGTACACGCGGATGTAGGTGAGCTTGCCCACGTACGGGTCGGTCATAATCTTGAAGGCCAGGGCGCTGAAGGGCTCCTTGGGGTCGGCGTGGCGAATCACGTCGTTGCCCTTGAGGTCGGTGCCCTCAATCTCAGCCACGTCAAGCGGGCTGGGCAGGTAGTCGACGACGGCGTCCAGCAGCTCCTGGATGCCCTTGTTCTTGTAGGCGGAGCCCACGAACACGGGGTTGATGTCGCCAGCCAGAACGCCCTTGCGCAGGGCCTTCTTGACCATGTCCACCGGCACGTCCTCCTCCATGAGGACAAGCTCCATGAGCTCGTCGTCATAGTTGGAGACGGCATCCAGCAGCATCTCGCGGCGCTCGGCGGCAACCTCGGCGTACTCCTCGGGAATGGCATCCATCTTCTCGGGATAGATCATTCCCTTGGCGTCCTCCTTGAAGTCCCACGCCTCCATGGTGACGAGGTCGACGAGGCCCCAGAACTGGGCCTCGGAGCCCATCGGCACCTGGGCGGCCACGGCGTTGGCGCCAAGGCGCTCCTTCATGGTCTCGATGGCGTGGAAGAAGTCGGCGCCGATGCGGTCGTACTTGTTGATGAAGGCGATGCGCGGCACGTTGTAGTTGGCGGCCTGGCGCCACACGGTCTCGGACTGGGGCTGCACGCCGGCGACGGCGTCGAACACGGCCACCGCGCCGTCAAGGACGCGCAGGCAGCGCTCGACCTCGGCCGTGAAGTCGACGTGGCCGGGGGTGTCGATGATCTGGATGACGGCGTCCTTCCAGAAGCACGTGGTGGCGGCGGAGGTGATGGTCACGCCGCGCTCCTGCTCCTGAACCATCCAGTCCATCGTCGCGGCACCGTCGTGGACCTCGCCGATCTTGTGGGTCTTGCCGGTGTAGTAGAGAATGCGCTCGGTGGTAGTGGTCTTGCCGGCATCGATGTGGGCCATGATGCCGATGTTGCGCAGGTTCTCCAGCTTGTACTTAACTTGGGCCATGTAACAATTCTCCTTGCTGACCGCTTAGTAGCGGTAATGCGCGAACGCGCGGTTGGACTCGGCCATCTTGAAGAGGTCCTCGCGGCGCTTCACGGAAGCACCGACGCCGTTGGAGGCATCGAGGATCTCGTTGGCGAGGCGCTCGGCCATGGTCTTCTCCTTGCGAGCACGCGAGAAGTTGACCATCCAGCGGATGGCGAGCGTGGTGGCACGACGGGAGTTGACCTCCATGGGCACCTGGTAGGTGGCGCCACCGACGCGCTTGGGCTTGACCTCGAGGGTGGGGCGCACGTTGTCCATGGCCTTCTTGAACACGGTCAGGGCGTCCTGGCCGCTCTTCTCGGCCACGATGTCGAAGGCGGTGTACACGATGCGCTCGGCGATGGACTTCTTGCCGTCGAGGAGCACCTTGTTGATGAGCTGGGTGACGAGACGGTTGTTGTACTTGGCGTCAGGGATGACCTCACGACGAACTGCTGCTGCACGACGCGGCATGTTGTTTCTCCTTGGTGTTCGAGCTTATCTGGCATGCGCCGGCGCTGCTGCGCGGGCGCGGGGTTGGATGCCGCTTACTTGGGACGCTTGGCGCCATAGCGGGAGCGGGCGCGCTTGCGGTTCTGCACGGCAGCGCAGTCGAGCGTGCCGCGGATGATCTTGTAGCGGACGCCGGGGAGGTCGCG
>CADALE010000047.1 GCA_902788705.1 uncultured Coriobacteriaceae bacterium
TTGGGCAGACCGCTACTGGGACCGTCTGGAAAGAGAGGACTAGCACACAATGTACGAGGACCTTTGCAAGCCCCTTAACGTCGAGAAGAACATCCGCCTCTACACGGGAACCGGCAACCCCGCGCTGGCGCAGCGCATCGCGAACGTGCTTCACCTGGAGCTTTCCGGCCTCATGATCACGAAGTTCGCCAACGGCGAGATTTACGCCCGTTTCGAGGAGTCCGTCCGTGGTGACGAGGTCTTCTTCATCCAGACCATCGCCGGCAAGAACGTGAACGACCTCATCATGGAGACCCTCATCGTGGCCGACGCCGCCACCCGCGCAAGCGCGGAGAGCTTCACCGCAGTCATTCCCCACTACGGCTACGCTCGCCAGGACCGCAAGGCGTCCAGCCGCGAGCCCATCACCGCCCGCCTGGTGGCCAACCTCCTCGAGGCCGCCGGCGTTGACCGCGTGATTACGCTCGACCTGCACTCCGGCCAGATCCAGGGCTTCTTTGGCATCCCCGTGACGCACCTCACTGCCCTCTACAACTTTGGCGACTACTTCAAGACCAAGGACTTCGACTGGGATAACACCGTGGTTGTCTCGCCTGACATGGGCCGCGCCAAGGTGGCAAAGAAGCTCTCAGACTACCTGGGCTGCGAGGTCGCAATCGCCCACAAGAGCCGCCCCAAGCACAACGCGGCCGAGGTCATGGGCGTCATCGGCAACATCGTGGGCAAGACCTGCATCATCAACGACGACATGATCCATCTACGTCTCGGCCACCCACGGCATCTTCTCCGGCCAGGCCATCGAGCGTCTGCAGAACGCGCCCATCGTCGAGTGCGTCGTTACCGACGCCATCCCCTGCGAGGTCGCCAACAAGCCCGGCTCCAAGATCAAGCAGATCAGCGTTGCCGAGCCGCTGGCAACCTGCATCTACAACGTCTACACCAACAACTCGGTCTCCCAGGGTGCCGCAGGCCACTCCGAGGTCTAAGGCACATGCCGGTCGAGAAGCCCAAAACGCATGAGAGGATTATCGACGCCGCGGAGGAGGTCCCCCGCGGCGTCGCTCTGTTACGCGCATCTCTCGTGCTGCTGCTCTGGGCGCTCTTGACGGGCGTAGTGGTGGGTGCCGGCTGCCTTGCCACCTTGAAGGTTGTCGACCTTCTCCAGGAGGCGGTTTGGGACGGCCTTGCCGAGGCGCTTCCCCAGCCGCTGGGCACGGTGGCACCAGTGCTTCTCTGTACCTTGGGTGGCGTTCTTGTTGGCATGGCCACCAACCACGCGGGCTTCTCGCTTGACACCCTGGGCGTGGTGGTTGGCCACTGTCGCACCGAGGGCGGCTACCGGGTGAAGAACTGGCCCTGGGCGCTCCTGCTCTTTGCGCTTCCCATCGCCTTTGGCGGCGCCGTTGGCCCCGAGGCGGGCGTTTCGGGCTTCACGGCAGCGCTGGGCACGATGGCCGTGCACGGGATGCGCCGCTCGGGCGTGGCTGTGGCCCGCAACGCCTCGTCGCACCCGCTCATAGCCGCATGGAAGGCGCTCTCCCCCGCCGCAAGCGACGAGGGCAGGCGCTATGCGCGCGGGCCCCGCATCTTGCTCTGGGCTGTAGCTGCCGTGGGCTTTGTGTTTGGCGCACTCGGCGTCTCTCGCCTCTTTGGGCCAGGGGCGGGCTTTCCGCGCTTCGACGGCATTGACTACCTGGGGCTTAACGCAAGCGCGCTGTGGGTTCTCCTTGCGCTTCCCCTAGGCTGGGTGCTGGCGCCGCATGGGCACCGTTTCCAAGGCCATTCTCTGCGGCGTTGTCCTGGGGCTTGTTGCCATGGCGCTGCCCGAGGTGCTCTTCTCAGGGCAGTCCGGCACGTGGGACCTTCTCAGCGGCTGGCAAGCCATGGGCGCCGGGATGCTGCTTGCCACCTGCGTGGCAAAGCTTGCCTTGACGCAGCTTTGCGAGGAGACCGGCTGGATTGGCGGAGAGTTCTTCCCCCTCATCTTCTGCGGGGTCGCCGCTGGCTACGCCGTCGCAATCATCACCGGGGGCGACCCCATGCTCGCGGTGGCGCTCTCCACGGGTGCCCTCGTGGGAGCTAGCACGGGAAAGTGGCTGCTCAGCGCCTGCGTGCTTGCGTTGTGCTTCCCGCCGGTGAGCCTGCCCGTGGTGGCGCTTGCGGCATTTCTCGGCGCAAGGGCAAACGCCAAGCACAATGGCTAGCGGCCGAGCATATCCCTGCGGCCCTCGGGCCCTGCACATCCCTGAGCTATCATTGACCACACATGAGGCCCCCTGGCACGCGCCAGGACGGCCCGCGAGTCTCATATCACCGCGAACACAGGAGGCAGCCATGCCCGTCACCGCGATTGTCCTAGCCGCCGGCGAGGGAACGCGCATGAAGTCCCATCACCCCAAGGTCATGCACAAGGTCCTCGACAAGCCGCTCGCATGGTGGGTTGTCGACGCTGCCCGCAAGGCCGGCGTCGATCGCATCGTGCTGGTGGTGGGCAACGGCGCCGATGAGGTCCGCTCGTACTTTGCGGACGAGAAGGACGTGGAGTTTGTCGAGCAGACCGAGCGCCTGGGCACCGGCCACGCCGTGCGCGTGGTGCGCGACGCCCTGGGCGGGTTTGCCGGACCCGTGGTGGTTCTCAACGGCGACCTGCCGCTTGTTCGCCCCGAGACCATTTCTTCCCTGGTAGACGCCACCCGCACTGGGCACAACGCCTGCACGCTGCTCACCATGACGCCGCCGGACGTCTCTGGCTACGGCCGCGTGCTCATCGAGGACGGCGGCGTGCGCGCCATCATCGAGGACAAGGACTGTACGCCCGAGCAGCGCGCCACGCTCCTCGAGTGCAACGCCGGCGCCTACTGCTTCTGCGGCGAGCGCCTCTCGACCAACATCGACAAGGTCACCAACGACAACGCCCAGGGCGAGTACTAC
>CADALE010000048.1:0-1158 GCA_902788705.1 uncultured Coriobacteriaceae bacterium
CTTGTCGTCGCGGATGCCGATGACGTCGGCCATGAAGCTGATCATCGTGGCGGTCTCGCGCACGGTCTCGCCGTGGGCGATCTGCGACTTGGACTCGTCGAGGTCCTGGAGCTGCAGGCCCAGCATGTTGGTGCCGGAGGCAAACGAGAAGCGCGTGCGCGTGGAGTTGTCGCGGAAGTTGGAGACCGCGAGGCCCGAGTCGAAGATGCGCGTGGAGATGTTGCGCTCGCGCAGGTTGCGAAGGGCGTCGGCGACCAGGTAGAGGGCGCGGAGCTCGTCGGTGGTCTTGTCCCACGTGTGCAGGAAGTCGCTGTTGTACATCTTGGAGTAGTCGAGCTTCTCGAGCTGGTCGAGGTAGTTCTGGAACGTGGCGTCCATTCTCGTTTCCCTTTCTTTGATACGCGTGGCTGGGTCTTCCCGGTGACCGCTGGGTCTACGTGCAAGGGCCCCGGTCGCGACGATCCGCCGCGACCGGGACGCGGTTAACTACTTGATGTCGTTGCCGGTGAGGGTGGCGCGGAACTCGGTGGCGTCACCGGTGGCCTGGCTGGGGTCGTAGAGGTTCACGGCAGCCACGTAGAGGGCGGCGCAGGTGGAGAGGTCCTGCTTGTAGGTGACCTCGTTGGGCGCGTGCGCCTGGGACTCGGCGCCAGGGCCAAAGCCCACGCAGGGGATGCCGTAGCGGCCCTGGATGGACACGCAGTTCGTGGAGAAGGTCCACTTGTCGCACAGAGGCCTGCCCTCACGCTTGTCCATGGACTTCTCGCAGCCGATGCGCTTCTCGCCGAAGAGGGCCTTGTGCGCGTCGACGAGGGCCTTGACGTGGGGCGCGGACTCCTTGTTGATCCACGTGGGGAAGTACGCTTCGGTCTCGTAGACCTCGCCGGTCCAGCTGGGACGGTCATACATGTACATGGAGACCTTCACGTCGTCGCCGTACTTCTTGACGGCGGGGAGGTTGCGGACCTCCTCGAGGCAGGACTCGTAGGTCTCGCCGGCGGTCATGCGGCGGTCGATGGAGATGGCGCAGGAGTCAGCCACGGCGCAGCGGGAGGGGCTGGTGTAGAAGATCTGGGAGACGGTGCAGGTGCCGCGGCCCAGGAAGCGGGCGTCCTCGTAGTGCTCGGGGTTGTACTTGGGGTCGAGCATCTTGACGAG
>CADALE010000048.1:1212-2087 GCA_902788705.1 uncultured Coriobacteriaceae bacterium
TTGTCGCCGCGCTCGGGCGCGGAGCCGTGGCAGGAGACGCCCTTCACGTCGACGCGGATCTCCATGCGGCCGCGGTGGCCACGGTAGATGCCGCCGTCGGTGGGCTCGGTGGAGATGACGAACTCGGGCTTGATGCCGTCGACGTTGTAGATGTACTGCCAGCACATGCCGTCGCAGTCCTCTTCCTGGACGGTGCCCACGACCATGATCTTGTAGCCCTCGGGGATGAGGTCCATGTCCTTCATCATCTTGGCCGCGTAGGTGGCGGAGGCAACGCCGCCCTCCTGGTCGGAGCCGCCACGGCCACCGATGAGCTGGTCGTCCTCGAAGCCCTCGTACGGGTCGAAGTCCCAGTTGTCGCGGTTGCCGATGCCCACGGTGTCGATGTGGCCGTCGATGGCGATGATCTTGTCGCCCGTGCCCATGAAGCCCATCACGTTGCCGAGGCCGTCGACCTTGACCTCGTCAAAGCCGAGCTTCTCCATCTCGGCCTTGATGCAGGCCACAACGTCGCCCTCCTCGCAGGACTCGCTGGGGTGGGAGATCATGGCGCGCAGGAACGCGGTCATGTCCGCGTTGTAGGCCTTCGCGGCTTCCTTGATCTTGTCGTAGTCGAGTTCCTTCATTGGGTCCTCCTCGCATCGAGCAACGTTCTTAGCAGCCTGGTACGTCCGAGCGTAAACAATATGTCTGCTAACCAAACTTTTTGTTTGGTTGACCTAATTAAAGCACGTGCGAGAGGGAATTCAAGGGGCTTTGCCAAACTGCCCACTTTTCTCGCAGACGGTCTTTTTGGCGCGGTGGACGGTGGGCGACGGCGGGGCCCGCAGGCCGGGCTCCCCCTACGCGGCCATCGGGGCGGGTTGGAATCCGCT